>NZ_JBHUFV010000079.1:0-246213 GCF_042681425.1 Nonomuraea mangrovi
CTCTGAACAAAGGACTCCGGATCCGTCCGGTATGTGACACCCCGATCAGTGAGGTCGATCACGTTGGCGGATGCCCTGGGTTCGCGCCCTCCCGGACTTCTCGGCCTTCCCGGAACCCTGGGCTTTCCGGGTTCCTGGGCTCGTCATGCGGGTTTGAAATGCAGGGGCGCCTTCCGACATGGAGAGGGTGTCAGACATTCCCGACCAAGGAGGCCGACCATGGGAACCGCCCGTGGCTGACCACAGGAGGGCCAGGTTCGAGGCCGTCTACGCCGGAACCTACGAACAGATCGTCGGCTACGTCGTCCGCCGATGCCCCTCGCCTGACGACGCCGCAGACGTGGTCGCGGAGACCTTCGCCATCGCGTGGCGAAAGATCGACGAGCTGCCGCCCGGCGCGGAAGCCCGGCTGTGGCTGTACGGCGTGGCCCGCAACGTGCTGGCCAACCATCGAAGGAGTACCGCCAGGCATCACGCCCGCACGGTCGAGCTCGACGCCGACCTGGCCGACCTCTACGCCGCCGCTCCCGACACCACGCTCGAGCTCGGCGCCATCGGCAGGGCCTTCCGGAGCTTGGGGGACGACGACCGCGAGCTGCTCGGCCTGGTCGCGTGGGAGGGGCTGGAACGGAGCGAGATAGCGGCCGTGCTCGGCTGTTCGCGCAACGCCGTACGGATCAGGCTTCATCGTGCGCGCAAGCGTCTGGCCCGCGCCCTGCAGGCGGCGGGCATCTCGGTCGACCGTGTCGTTCTCGCGGGGAGGGAACTGTGAAGAGCATCGAGGAGCAGGTCGGCGGCCTGGCCAGGGTCCGGGACGAGGATCTCAGGGGGCAGGGGTCCGGCGCGGGGGCGCGGACGCTGCTGGAGTCGATCACGGCTGCCGATGGGGCGCACGAGCCTGCCGTACGGCGGCGCGGGCCACGCCCCGCGCGCAGGTTGGCGGTGGCCGCGATGGCGGTGTCGGCGCTTGCCGCCGCCGTGGTGATCGGTCCGGGGCTGATCGAGGGCGGGAAGGGGGTGCCCACCTCCTACGCCAACGCCGCCATCGAGATCGAGCGGCGCGGGGACCAGTGGGTGGCCAGGGTCAAGGACCCGTACGCCGACCACGCAAGGTATGCGGAGGCGTTCAGGGCGGTGGGCCTGGACGTCAGCCTCAACCTGCTGCCGGCCTCGCCGAGCGGGGTCGGGAAGGTCGTGAGGATGGGCTTCAGCGGGAACACCTCTCCCAACAAGGGCATCGGCGGTGGTTTCGAGCCGGAGGGCTGCGAGATGGGCTCTCCCGGCTGCGCGCTGGCGGTCACCGTGTCGGTGGGTTTCACCGGTACGGGGGTGGTCTCTCTCGGACGGCCCGCCAAGCCGGGGGAGCGGTACGGGAACGCGGCGTCGGCCACCAGGAAGGGTGAGCCGCTGCACGGCCTCGAGGTGGACGAGCGCACGGTCGGCGAGGTCAGGAAGGCGGCCGCCGAGCGCGGCGTCAAGACCGAGGTCTGGGTGATCGAGCCCTCCGAAGGCGGCGGATTCGGCTACAACCCGAAGCGGCAGCCGGACGACGTCGGCGACGACTGGATCGTGTGGGACGCCGAGGTGCTGTCGGCCGACACCGTCAAGCTGCTGGTGACGGAGAAGCGGCTGGCCAAGAACCCGGTCTACGACGGCCCCAAGCCGCCGGACACCGAATAGCCGACGAAGCGGGAGTGGAGCGGCGCGGCCCTCGCGGTCCCGAGCAGGTCCAGCGCGGCCAGCCACGCCGCCGCTCCCGCTCCGTCCGCCGCCACCGTGACGGGGGCCGCCGCCCATCGCTGTTCGAGCAGGGCCCGTACGGCACGCCGGACGGGACCCGCGGAGGTCAGCACGCTCCCGGCCAGCACGATCGGGGAGCCGTCGCCAGGCTCGCGCACCTCGGCGGCGGTGCGGGCGAGCCTGGTGGCGGCGGCCTCGACGATGGACAGCGCGGCGGGGTCGCCTTCGGCGGCGGCCAGGCTGACCAGCGGCGCCAGTTCGGCCAGCGCGAGCGGCGGCCGGGACTGCACGGTGGCCGCGATCATGTCCACCAGCTCCCCTCCGAGCCCGGCCCTGCCCCCGGAACCCGGCCGCCCGGCACCTTCCGCCTTCCCGGCCGCCGGCCCTGAACCGCCCGCCCACCCGACCGTGAGATCCGGCCGAGGGTCGGCCCACGCGACCGTGAGATCCGGCGGAGTGCCGGCCCGCTCGCCCATGGGATGCGGCCCTTCAGCGCGTTCGGCCTGAGGCGCGAGCGCGTCGAGGACGAGCAGGGTGAGCGGGCCCGCCGTTCCCGCGGTGAGCTCGCGTACCGCCACCCTGGCGGCGGCCCTGCCGAGCCAGAACCCCGACCCCTCGTCGCCCAGCAGCCAGCCGAACCCGTCGGCCACCCTGTCCTGGCAGCGGTCAATAATTTTTGCCGCGATGGCCCCGGTACCTGACACGAGGACGGTGCCGTCGGCGGCGGGGGTGCCCGCCGCGAACGTCACGACCACGTCTCCCACCGGGATGGGCGGCGCGGGCAGGCCGGCGAACACGTCGGCGAAGGCCGCGGACGCTGATGGTTCGCGCAGGATGCCCGAGCCCGCGAACCCCACGACTCCGCCTTTGATCGAAGCGGGATCCGTCGAGCTCAGGGCCGACTCGACGGCTTGTCTCATGTTCCCGAAGGCCGTCGCGGTGCCTGCTGCCATCGGGTTGCCGCATCCCGCGAGTCCCCTGCCCACGAGCTTTCCGTCGAGGGACATCACCACGGCGCGGGTCGAGGTCCCGCCCGCGTCCACGCCTAACACCATCGTCATGTCAAAAATTATTCTCCCGAACCCTTGACGAGGCCAGTAGCTGAGCATAATTTTCATCGCGTGGAACTGCTGAGCCGCATCAGAGCCGAACAGGCCGACCAGCCGGAGGCGTTGCGCAAGGTCGCCGAGGTGATCCTCGCCAACCCCGCCGACGCGGCCCGATCGACGATCGTCGACCTGGCCGAGCGCAGCGGCACCTCGACCGCCACGATCACCAGGTTCTGCCGCGCGCTCGGCTTCGGCGGCTACGCCGAGCTGCGCGTGGCCATCGCCACCGAGACCGGCAGGACGGCCAGGCAGCGCTGGGAGACCGACATCGGGCAGGAGATCCTCCCCACCGACGGGCTGGACAGGGTGCTCGGCGTGGTCTCGGGCAACGACACCAGGCTCATCCAGGAGACGGCGGCCCAGCTCGACCTGGCCATGGTCGAGAAGGTCGCGGAGGCGATCGCCCACGCGGGCAGGGTGCTGCTGTTCGGCGTCTCGAGCAGCGCGGCCGTCTCCAGCGAGATGGAGCACCGCCTGCAGCGGATCCGCATCCCCACCTGGAGCAGGTCCGACGCGCACTCCGCCCTCAGCGACGCCGCACTCCTCGGCCACGGCGACGTGGCGGTGGGCATCTCGCACAGCGGCAGGACCCGCGAGGTCATCGAGGTGCTGGCGGAGGCGGGCAGCCACGGCGCCATCACCGTCGCTGTCACCTCCCACCCCGGCTCGCCTCTCGCCGAGGTGGCCGAGCTGGTGCTCACGACGGCCAGCCGCGAGACCACCTTCCGCGCCCACGGCTTCGCCGCCATCCACTCCCAGCTGCTCGTCCTCGACGTGGTCTACGTCTCGGTCGCGCAGCGCACCTACGAACGCACCCGCGAGGCGTTCGACCTGACCGTCAGGGCCGTCGAAGGCCACCGCCTACCAGAAGGAGAATCGTGAACCCGGCCGACTACGCCAGGCACATCGCCGACCTCGTCGCCGTCATCCCGCAGGATCCCGAGATCGGCAAGGCCGCCGCCCTCGTCGTCCGGACACTCGACAGGGACGGGGTGATCCAGGCGTTCGGCTCGGGGCACTCCGAGGCCACCGCGATGGAGATCTCGGGCCGCGCGGGAGGCCTGGTGGCCACCAACAGGCTCGCGCTCAGGGACATCGTCCTGTACGGCGGCGCCGACCCTGCCGAGCTCGAACGCTATGACCTGGAACGCGACCCCGGCCTCGCCCGGCGCATCCTCGACCTCGCGCCCGTCAGGGACGAGGACCTCTTCGTGATCATCTCCAACTCGGGCGTCAACGGCGTCGTCGTCGAGCTGGCCACCCTGGTCAAGGAGCGCGGTCACGACCTGATCGCCATCACCTCCCTCGCCCACAGCTCCAGCGTGCCGTCCAGGCACCCGTCAGGGCGCAAGCTGCTCGAACTCGCCGACGTGGTCCTCGACAACAGGGCGCCGCGCGGCGACGCCTTCCTCCCCATGCCAGGAGGCGGCGCGGTCGGCGCCGTCTCCTCGATCACCTCGGCGCTGCTGGTCCAGCTCGTCGTCGCGGAGGCGGTCAGGGAACTGGTGGAGGCGGGGCGGACGCCGCCGGTGTACCTGTCGGCGAACGTTCCCGAGGGCGACGCGCACAACCTGGCACTCGAGGCCCGTTACGAAGGCCGCATCAGAAGAGGCGGCTGACACCAAGGAGATCCAGCCGTGAAGATCCTCCTCGCTTTAGCCCTTCCCTTCGCCATCCTCGCCGCACTGCTGGCAGCCCCCGCGAACGCCGCGCAGGGACTGCGCCTGCAGTACAAGAACTCCTCGACCACCCCCACCACCGCGCAGGCCGAGCCGTGGTTCCAGCTGCTGAACGACGGGCCGGCCGCCGTACCTCTGAACCAGGTGAAGATCCGCTACTACCTCACCGGCACGGAGACCTACAGATTCGCCTGCTCATGGGCGGTGGTGGGGTGTTCGACCGTGACGGGCACGTTCGGGCCCGGCTACCTGGAGGTGGGCTTCACCTCGGGGACGTTGCCGCCCGGCGGCAGCACCCGTGACCTGCAACTGCGCTTCTACCGTGCCGACTGGCAGAGCTTCGACCAGTCCGACGACTACTCCTTCGGCGCCCAGACGAGCTACGCCGACTGGGACAGGGCCGCCGTCTACCTGGACGGCCTGCTGGCCTGGGGCAGGCCGCCGGGCGGGGGCGAGCCGACGCCGACCCCGACCCCGACCCCGACGGTCCCCCCGACGGGCTCGGCCGGCGTCCTGTTCGACGACTTCTCCTACACGGGCTCGAGCGACCCCCGCCTGGCCCAGCGCGGCTGGACCGTCAGGTCCAGCTCGGGTGGCCCAGGTGTTCCCGGGGCGACCTGGTCGCCCGCGGCGGTCACCTTCCCGAACGGCGTGCTGCAGCTGGAGTCCTCCACCGACGGCACCGGCGGCGGCACCGTCCAGACCGAGCTCTCGACGGCCGGGCGCAAGTTCTTCGAGGGCACCTACGCCGCACGCGTGCGCTTCAGCGACGCCCCCGTGACGGGGCCCGACGGCGAGCACGTGGTGCAGACGTTCTTCACCATCACCCCGCTGCTCCAGAACATGGACCCCGACTACGGCGAGCTCGACTTCGAGTACCTGCCCAACGGCGGCTGGGGCGAGCCAGGCAACATCCTCTACACCACCAGCTGGGAGACCTACCAGGCCGACCCGTGGCAGGCGGTCAACACCCACACGGAGGAGCGCGCGAGCTTCGCCGGCTGGCACGACCTGGTCATCCAGGTCTCGGGCGGGCACATCAGGTACTACCTCGACGGACGCCTGTTCGCCGACCACGGCGGCATCCACTACCCCGAGACGCCGATGTGGATCATGTTCAACCAGTGGTTCATCGACCTGCAGGCAGGCTCCTCCAGGCGGGCCTACCAGCAGCAGGTCGACTGGGTCTACTACACCAAGAACGAGGTCGTCTCGCCCGCCGACGTACTGGGCAGGGTCGCCGCCCTGCGCACCGCGGGGACGGCCTTCCAGGACACCGTCTCCTGACATCCGTCCGGCCAACCTCTCCTCACCCGAAGGTGACCCCCCATGAAGTACCGCCTTCTGGCCCTCGCCGCCCTGTTCGCGGTGACCGCGTGCGGTTCCGCGGACCCCGAGCCCGCCGCGAGCGCGGGCCCCGCCAAGCTGACCGTCTGGATCATGGACGGCAGCGTCACGAAGGAACTGCTCAAGCAGTTCGAGACCGACTACGAGGCCGTGCACGCCAACGTCGACCTCGACATCCAGATCCAGGCGTGGGACGGCATCGGCGAGCGCGTCACCGCCGCGCTGGCCAGCACCGACGCCCCCGACGTGATCGAAGTGGGCAACACCCAGGTCGCGCAGTACTCCGCCAGCGGCGGCGTCGTCGACCTCACCGCCAAGGTGGCCGACCTGAAGGGCGAGGACTGGATCCCCGGCCTGGCCGAGCCGGGCAGGATCGACGGCAAGCAGTACGGCGTGCCCTGGTACGCCGCCAACCGCGTCGTCGTCTACAACAAGGACCTGTGGGCGGCGGCGGGCATCACGGCGCCGCCCAGGACGCGGGAGGAGTGGCTGGAGGTCACCGCCAAGCTGGGCAAGCGCGGCAACCAGGGCATCTACCTCACAGGCCAGACGTGGTACGCCCTGGCCGGGTTCATCTGGGACGAGGGCGGCGACCTGGCGGTCAAGGACGGCGACAGGTGGAAGGGCGCGCTCGACAGCCCGCAGGCCCTGGCGGGCATGGACTTCTACCGGCGGCTGCAGGCCCTCGGCAAGGGGCCCAAGGACGCCGATGAGGCCAACCCGCCGCAGCACGAGGTGTTCGCGCAGGGCAGGGTCGGCCAGATCATCGCCGTTCCCGGCATCGCCGCCCGCGTGCTGGAGGTCGAGCCAGGGATGAAGGACAAGATGGGGTTCTTCCCCATCCCGGGGAAGACCGCCGGAAAGCCGGGCGCGGTGTTCACCGGCGGCTCTGACCTGATCATCCCTGAGGCGTCGAAGAACCAGGAGGCCGCCTACGAGGTGGTCAAGGCGCTGGCGGGAGAGAAGTTCCAGACCGAGCTGGCCAAGGCGATGAGCTTCGTGCCGAACAGGGCCTCGCTGGCGGGAGTGCTGAGCGGGGACGAGGGCACGGCCGCGATGGCGGTGGGGGCGGCGTACGGCAAGGCCACCCCGAACACGCCCAACTGGGCGGCGGTGGAGGCGACGTCGGTCATCAAGCAGTACATGACCGCGGTGCTGACGGGGAAGGACGCGGCGGCCGAGGCCCGTAAGGCGTCGGAGTCCATCACCACGACCCTCAACAGCGGCTCCTGACCTAGGCCGGTCCGCCGGAGCTGCCCCCGACCGGGCCGTCCCCCGGGGACGCGGCCATGGCCGCGCCGCCGCCCCGGGGGTGACGGTCTTCCGGCGAGCGCCGTCATCCCAGGGACACGCCCATGACCGCGCCGCCGTCCACCTGTCCACGATCCTCGCCCCAGGAGGGAGCGCATGCCCGCCGCCACCCGAGCGCCGGCTCCGCCACTCACCCGCGTGCCGCGGCCACCGCGCGGCAGCGGCCGCCGCCGCGGAAGCGCCTGGCCGTACCTGCTGATCGCCCCCGCGGTCGTGAGCGGGGTCCTGCTCCTGCTGTACCCGCTGTTCCGAGCAGGTGTGATCTCCTTCCAGCACTTCAGGATGGGCGAGCTCATCAGGGGCGGCGCCACGTTCGTCGGTCTCGACAACTACGGCGAGCTGCTCGCCGGCCACGAGTTCTGGACCGTCCTGCTCAGGACCGCGGGGTGGACGGCCGTCAACGTCGTCCTCATCGTCGGCCTGTCCACCGGCGTCGCCGTCATGCTGCTGCGCCTGGGCCGCCGCATGCGGGTGGCGCTGATGAGCGCGCTGGCCCTCGCCTGGGCCACGCCGATCATCGCCGCCACGACCGTCTTCCAGTGGTTGTTCCAGTCGGAGCTCGGCATCGTCAACTGGTTGCTGGACATGCGCGGCTACTCCTGGTTCGCCAACGGCACCGCCATGTTCGCCATCCTGGTGGTCCTCGTCGTCTGGCAGTCGGTGCCGTTCGCCGCGCTCACCCTGTACGCCGGGCTGACCACGATCCCCGTCGAGCTGTTCGAGTCGGCGCGGATCGACGGCGGCACCGGCAGGCAGATCTTCGCCAAGGTGGTCTTCCCGATCCTGCGCCCGATGTTCGCGCTGGTCACGTCGCTGGAGGTGATCTGGGTCTTCAAGTGCTTCCCGCAGATCTGGGTGCTCAGCCAGGGCGGGCCCGACGGTGCGACGACCACGCTCCCCGTCTACGCCTTCAAGGTCGCCAGGGTCCTGCACAGGTACGACCTGGGTTCGGCCGTGGCGGTCGTCACCGTCGTCATCCTCGCTGTCGCACTGGTCACGAACCTGCGGCGGATGCTCAGGCAGGAGTCGTGATGCGCAGGGCACTGCTGAACGGCGCGGCGCTCGTCACGCTCGCGCTGACCGTCTTCCCCGTCTACTGGATGGTCGTCACCGCGTTCAAACCGACCAGGGACATCCAGGCCGAGTCGCCCTCGCTGCTGCCGCTCCACCCGACGCTCGACCACTTCACCACCGCCATGAGCGCCGAAGGCTTCTGGTCCTACTGGCGCAACAGCCTGGTGGTGACCGGCGCGGCCGTCCTGCTGGCCCTGGTGGTGTCGCTGTTGTCCGCGTTCGCGGTCGCGCGGCTGCGCTGGAGGGGCAGGGGCGTGTTCGTCGTGGCGGTCTTCGCCGCGCAGATGGCGCCGTGGGAGGCGCTGCTCGTGCCGATGTTCATCATCGCCCGCGACAGCGATCTGCTCGACTCGCTGGCGATGCTGTCCGGTGTCTACTTCATGGTGACGCTGCCGTTCACGATCGTCACCCTGCGCGGCTTCCTCGACGCGGTGCCGGCGGAGGTGGAGGAGGCGGCGCTGGTCGACGGGGCGAGCAGGTTCACCGCCTTCCGGCGGGTGATCTTCCCGCTGCTGGCGCCGGGTCTGATGGCCACCTCGCTGTTCGGGTTCATCACCGCCTGGAACGAGTTCTCCTTCGTCAACGTGCTCATCATCAAGGACCAGGACAAGCGGACGCTGCCGGTCTGGCTGTCGACCTTCCGCGACGTCTACGGCACCGACTGGGGCGCCACCATGGCCGCCGCCACGCTGTTCGCGCTGCCGGTGCTGGTCGTCTTCCTGTTCCTGCAGCGCCGGGTGGGCACGGGCATGATGGCGGGCGCGGTGAAAGGCTGATCAGCCGGTGAAGGCGGCGTGCAACCGCTCGGCCTCGCCGTCCGGCAGCAGGGCCAGGGCGGCCAGCCACGCCGCCGCCCCCGCCCCGTCGCGCGCGGTGCTGACCTCGGCCTCCCATCGCCGCTCCAGCAGCGCCCGTACGGCCTGCCGTACCGGGCCTTCGTTGGTCAGCACGGAGCCGGCCAGCACGATGGGCCCGCCGTCGTAGACCCTGGCCACGGTGTCGGCCAGGTGGGCGGCGGCGCGCTCGGCGATCTCGGCGGCCATCGGGTCGCCCGCGGCCGCGGCCTGGCTGACCAGGGCCGACAGCGGGCCGAGCGTGGTGCGGTCGGCCTGGGCGAGCCTGACGATGCGCTCGGCCTCCCTGCGGGGGGTGGGGCCGCGGTCGTCGCCGAGGAAGCGGGTCACGACCAGGTCGGACAGGAGCCCTCCCCGCTCGCCGCGGTCGAGGGCGTGGACGACGGCCTTGGCGGCCTGCCTGCCGATCCAGAAGCCGGAGCCCGCGTCGCCCAGCAGCCAGCCGAGCCCGTCGGACAGCAGGGCGAGCTCGTGCTCGGTGACGCGCGCGGCGACCGCCCCGGTGCCGGACAGCAGAAGCGTGCCGGACGGCGCCGCGGAGCCGGCCGCGTAGGCGATCGGCACGTCGTTCGTCAGGCGGGGGCCCGAGGCGATGCCGTGGTCCGCCCACAGCTTGTCGAGGGCGACGCCGAAGTCGACGGTGTTGCCCGCCACGCCCGCCACCGAGCGCGACACCCGCGAGGGGTCGACTCCCTCGAGGGCATGGCCGAGCGCCTCGCCGATCGCGGAGGCCGCCGCCTCGACACCGTGGGCGCTGGGGTTGCCGCCGCCGGCCTTGCCGTAACCGAGCCTGGTGCCGTCGAGGGCGTGCACGGCGACTCTGGAGGAGGTCGCGCCGGCGTCGACACCGACCACCACGTCTGCGCGTTTCACGGGGTCACCCACCTACTCGCTCTCGCCCACCCTTGGTGGAGGCCACCGTACCGGCCATGACTTCGCAAAAAGAAGCCGTTATGCACGTGTCACATCCTGGGTCTTGACTCGACCCGATTGCAAGAATAATTTTCGCCGCAAGGTCCGATATTCGGAAGGAATATTCGTGCCATCTGGTGCCCTCGGCCGCGTCGAAACCGAACTCCCCGGTCTGCCGGAAGCTCTCCGCAGGGTGGGTGAGGTGATTCTGGGCGATCCTGCGGAGGCCGCCCGTTCCACGATCATCGCGCTGGCCGAGCGGGCGGGCAGCTCGCCCGCCACCGTGACGAGGTTCTGCCGCGCGTTCGGCTTCTCCGGTTACGCCGAGCTCCGCGTGGCGCTGGCGACGGAGACCGGAAGGGCGGCACAGGCCGGTTGGGGCGCGGGAGTGGGCCAGGACATCGGCCCTGACGACCCGCTGGACGCCGCCGTCGAGGTCATGGCCGCCGCCGACGCCCGGCTGATCCAGGACACCGCCGCGCAGCTCGACCTCGCCGCCGTCAGCCGGGTCGCCGACGCGATCGTCTCGGCCCGCAGGGTGCTGCTGGTGGGCGTGTCCACCAGCGGCGCGGTGGCCACGATGTTCGAAGGGCGGCTGCGCCGGATCGGCGTGCCGTGCTGGAGCTCGGGCGACGCGCACGTGTCCCTGTCGGACGCGGCGCTGCTCGCGCGGGGCGACGTCGCGATCGGCATCTCGCACAGGGGCCGCACCCGCGAGGTCATGGAGGCGCTGGCCGAGGCCCGCACCCACGGCGCGATCTGCGTCGCCGTCACCTCCTTCGCCCGCTCGCCGCTGGCCGAGCTGGCCGACCTGGTGCTCACCACGGCCAGCAGGGAGACCACGTTCCGTCTCGGCGGCCTAGCCGCCGTGCACTCGCAGTTGTTCGTGCTGGACGCCGTCTACGTGGCGGTCGCCCAGCAGACCTACGAACGCACCAATCAGGCCTTCGAACTGACGATCAAGGCCGTGGAGAGTCATCGACTGGAGTAGCCATGCCGAACACCCCCCAGATCACCCGACGTCAGCTTCTCCGCAGCGCCGTCCTCGTTCCCGCGGCGGGCGCGCTCGCGGCCTGTGCCACGCCGGCCGCCCCACCCGCCACCTCGGCCCCTGCCGCGGCGGCGCCGACCAGCGCGGCCAACCCCTTCGGGGTGGCCGCCGACAAACCGCTGGAGATCTGGATCTTCGACGGCGGCTTCGGCAACGCGTACGCCAAGGACATCCACCAGCCGCTCTTCGCCTCGAAGTACCCGAAGGTGGAGATCAAGCACAACACCACCAAGGAGATCACCAAGGTCCTGCAGCCGCGCTTCGCCGGCGGCAACCCGCCCGACGTCATCGACAACTCGGGCGCGAACGCCATGGACTTCGGCGCCCTCGCCCAGGACGGCCAGCTCCTCGACCTGACTCCTCTGCTCGACGCGCCCACCTGGGACGACCCCGCGATCAAGGTGAGGGACGCCATCGACCCCGCCGTGATCGACATCGGCACCTATGACGGCAAGTTCAGCGTGCTCGGCTATGTGAACTACATCTTCGGCATCTGGTACTCCAAGAAGGCCTTCGACGAGAACGGCTGGCAGGCCCCCAAGACGTGGGAGGAGTTCATCGCGCTGTGCGAGGCCATCAAGAAGTCCGGCAAGATGGCCCCCTTCACCTACGCGGGCAAGTTCCCCCAGTACCTGTACGAGGTCCTGCTGACCATGGCCGCCAAGATCGGCGGGAACGAGGTGCTGGTCAACATCGACAACCTCGAGGACGGCGCCTGGACCACCGACGCCATGAAGCAGTCCGCCACCCGGTGGGCCGAGGTCGGCTCGAAGTACCTGATGCAGGGCACCGCCGGCCTCGACCACGTGCAGACGCAGACGGCTCAGAACAAGTACGAGGTCGCCATGCTGCCTTCGGGCTCCTGGCTGGAGAACGAGCAGAAGGACACCACCCCCGCCGACTTCGCGTACCAGATGTTCGTCGTCCCCGACGTCACGGGCTCCGACAAGCTGCCGTACGGCACGCTGCACACCTCCCCCGGCGAGAACTTCATCGTGCCCGCCAAGGGCGCCAACCCGCAGGCGGGCCTGGAGTACCTGCGGGCCATGCTGTCGAAGAAGGCGTCGGGCGACTTCAGCGAGCTGGTCAGGACCGTCTCGGTGGTCAAGGGCGCGGGTGACGGCAGGGCGCTGTCGCCCGGCGCCAAGAGCGCGTCCGACGCCGTGGCCGCCGCCGGCGCGAACACTGTCTACTACCGCTGGCAGACCTGGTACGCCCAGCTCAAGGACGAGGCGATCGCCGCCACGGGACAGCTGATGAGCGGCGGGCTGACCCCTGACAAGTACCTGGAGCGCATCCAGAAGAAGGCCGACGAGATCAAGAAGGATTCCTCGATCAAGAAGTACACGCGCTGACATGCTGCGACGCCGTCTCTTCATCGCCTCCTTTCTCGCGGCGCCGGTCACGCTCTACCTCGTCTACGTGATCGCGCCGTATCTGCAGGCGTTCTACATCGCGATGACCGACTGGCGCGGCGTCTCCGCCGCGCCGCGGTTCGTCGGCTTCGACAACTTCCGGCGCCTGTTCGACGACGGGATCTTCTGGAAGGCGGTGTGGCACAACGGGCTGCTGCTGGTGCTGCTGCCCCTGATCACCATCGTCGTCGCGCTGTTCTTCGCGTTCCTGCTGAACGTGGGGGGCAACGGCATCGCGGGCGTGGCGGGCTCGAAGTTCTACCGGGTGGTGTTCTTCTTCCCTCAGGTGCTTGCCGTGGCCGTGGTCGCCGTGCTGTTCCAGCAGGTCTTCAGGCCTGACGGCAGCGGCATGCTCAACGGCCCGCTCATGTCGCTCGGCCTGTCGCCGGTCGGCTTCCTGTCCGATCCGTCGATCGCGTTCTGGTCCGTGCTGGGCGTGATGATCTGGCAGGCCGTCGGCTTCTACGTCGTGCTCTTCTCAGCCGGCCTCGCCTCGATCCCCGGAGACATGTTCGAGGCCGCGCAGATCGACGGGGCGGGACGCTTCTCGCTGTTCTTCCGCATCACGCTCCCGCTGCTCTGGGACACCGTCCAGGTCGCCTGGGTCTACCTCGGCATCCTCGCCCTCGACGTCTTCGCGATCGTGTGGGTGATGACCGACCAGCACGGCGGTCCCGACTTCTCCACCACCGTCATGGCCGCCGAGATCTACCGCAACGCCTTCCAGTACTTCCGCTTCGGCTACGCCTCCGCCCTCGGCGTCGTCATGTTCTTCTTCACCATCGGCTTCGCGATCCTGGCCCTGCGCCTCTCGCGTCGGGAACGAATCGAGTACTGATGTACCTATCGCGCAAGCGCCTCCAGGTGGAACGGCGGCGGCGACTCGGGCCGCTGTCGGCGCTCACGCACGTGGCGCTGCTGGTCTGGACCGTCCTCGTGGTCGTCCCGATCCTGTGGACCTTCCTCGCGTCGGTCAAGAGCGAGGACGAGATCTTCGGTGACGCGTGGTCGCTTCCCGCCTCGATCCGGTGGGACAACTTCGCCAGGGCGTGGGAGCAGGCCCACATCGGCCAGTACATGCTCAACAGCGTCATCGTCGTGTCGTTCAGCACGCTCGGCACGATGCTGCTGGGCTCCATGGCGGCGTACGTGCTGGCACGCTATCCCTTCCGCGGCAACCGCGGCTTCTACCTGCTGTTCGTCTCCGGCCTGGCCTTCCCCGTCTACCTGGCGCTGACCCCGCTGTTCTTCGTGGTGCAGAACATGGGGCGGGTCATCCCCTTCATCGGCCTGAACACCCACGCGGGTCTGGTGCTGGTGTACATCGCCTACTCCCTGCCCTTCACGGTGTTCTTCCTCGCCGCCTTCTTCCGCACCCTGCCGACCGCGGTGGCGGAGGCGGCCCTGGTGGACGGCGCCTCGCACACACGCGTCTTCTTCCAGATCATGCTGCCGATGGCCAGGCCTGGCATCGTGAGCATCACGATCTTCAACGTGCTCGGCCAGTGGAACCAGTACCAGCTCCCGCTGGTCCTGCTGCAGGAGCGCGACAAGTGGGTGCTCACCCAGGGCATCGCCGACATCTCCACGGCCGCGGGCTACGACCAGGACTGGTCGGCGCTGTTCGCCGCGCTGACCCTCGCCATCCTGCCGATGCTCGTCGTCTACACCGTCTTCCAACGGCAGATCCAGACGGGCCTGACCGCCGGCGCGCTCAAGTAGCCTCGCTCAGTCCGGCGGTTCGGGCACCTCGCCCCCGCCGGGCTCCGACGGGGATCCCTTCCACAGTGCCTCCCGGCGCGCGGCCTCCTCGGGGTCCCCGTCGTCGTCCTGCTCGGGACGTCCTTGGCGCAGCGGCGCCGCCTCCGCCTCCGCGACCACATGGGCGTCGCGCTGGTCCACCTCGTCCGGCGCCCCGTCGTCGTTCAGTGCCCTGTCGACGCGCTCGGCCGCTTCTTCCCCCGTGTACCTGGCATCAGGTGTCTCACTCATGCTCGGCCAGCTACCCAGGAGTCCGGCGAAACACCCATATCGCCGCCGTGGATTCAGGAGGGGAGCTGCTGCAGCGTCCAGGTGTTGCCGTCGGGGTCGCTGAACCACGCGTAGGAGATGGTCGGCTTGCCCGGCGCGCTCATGTCCTCGACCTCGCCGATCTCCATTCCCCTCTCCACCAGCGCGGCCCTGGCCTCGTGGATGTCGGGGACCACCAGGTGCAGGCCGCGCACCGAGCCCGGCGCGGTGTCGACGACGCCGATGCCGATCGCGATGGAGCAGGCCGAGCCGGGCGGGGTGAGCTGCACGACCCGGAACTCCTCTCCGGGTGAGAAGTCGAGGTCGCAGGTGAACCCGGCCTTCTCGACGTAGAACTTCTTGGCGCGGTCGACGTCGGAGACGGGGACGGGGATCAGCTCGAGCCTGAATTCCATGATCGGTCGCTCTCCTGTGGCCGGAAGGTCCCCTGATCGGGAGCCGGTCTCCAGTGTGATCCATTCCGCCGGTTCCCGGCGAGCGTTCACGGACCGAGCAGCGCCTCGTCCGCGGCGGGCAGCCAGGAGCCGGCGGGGCGGTCCATCCAGTCCTCCTCCTCGGCCACCGCCTGGAAGAGCGCGGTCAGTCCCGGATGCCGCAGCCCGGGCCGGTGAACCAGGCTGACGAGCGACAGCGGCACGGGATCCACCAGCGGACGCACGACGACCCCCCGCGTCTCGCCCCAGCCGACGCTGGACAGCACGGGCTCGCCGTGCCGCCGCACGTAGACACGCAGTTCCTCCAGCCCGATCGGGCACGCGTGCGGGTCGGCGAGCGTGAGTCCGAACTCCTCGGCCAGCAGCCTTCCGAGATCGGTCCACTCGGTGGTGTTGGGGTTGCCGCCCATGACGTCGAGGCGGAAGCCGGCCAGCGCGCTGAGCGGCACCTCCTTCAGCCGGGCCAGCGGGTGCTCCTCGGGGAGGATCACCGCCATCGGGTGCAGCCTGACGGGAACCTGTGCCAGGCGCGCCCGCGTCTCGGCGGCCAGCCCTGCGAAGCGGCCGAAGGACACGTCCACGTCTCCGGCCACGATCGCCGCGGCACCCGCCGAGAGCCCGCCGTGGAAGCGCGCGACGATCTCCGCTTCGGGCGCCAGCTCGCGTGCCCTGACCAGGTGGCGGGGCAGCCGCGTGCCGGGGCTGTTGAGGTCGACGAGCAGCGGCCCCGCGGCGCCTCGCGTCTCGGCGACCAGCTCGTCGTGGACGGCGAGCAGCCGCCTGGCCGCGGGCACCAGCCTGACGCCTGCCTCGGTCAGTTCGACCTGGCGCGTGGACCGCCTGAACAGCACGACGCCGAGCTGCTCCTCCAGGCGGCGGATGTCGCGGCTCAGCGCCTGCTGGGCCAGGTAGAGCCGGGCGGCCGCCCGGCCGAAGTGGAGTTCCTCTGCCACGGCGACGAACACCCGCAGGAGCCGGGGGTTGATGTCCACCTCCCGAGATTAACAACAAAAGAGCGTTAATCCAGAAAGTTATGGTGTTGGACGCAATGTCCGGTTCGGCGGGAGCCTTGTGGCATGTTCCTCCGCTTCTTCCGCACGTTCGGGCTGTCCAGCACGCAGGCCTTCATGCTGCTCTCCCTCCCGCAGGGCGGCGGCCACCTCCCGATGTAACCCGGTTAAAAACTTAACCGGGTTACACTATCTCCATGACCGAACTCGAGAGCGAGCGCGCCTACGTCACCGAGTGCAGAAAAGGGCTCCAGCGGATGCTCGACGGAGCCCGCGAGAACGTCATCGTGGGAGAGGCCGTCGCGGGCGACCGCTACAGCGCCGAACGTCTCGGCCGCCACCTCAAGAGCCTGGCCAAGGAGCTCAGCGAGGCCCCGGAGGGACCGCCGTTCTTCGGCCGCCTCGACGTCGAGGAGGGCCACCGCTACTACATCGGCCGCCGGCACATCTCCGGAGAGACCGGGCACCCGCCCGTCGTGATCGACTGGCGGGCCCCGGTCTCGACCGCCTTCTACCGCGCCCACGCGGGCGACAGACGCGGGATCCTCATGCGCCGCAGGTACGGCTGGGCCGACCTGACCCTCACCGGCTTCGAGGACGAGCACCTCGACGGCGGCGCGCAGGTCGCCAGCAGGATCCTCGCCGCCGAGATCGAGCGGCCCAGGGTCGGCCCCATGCGCGACATCGTCGCCACCATCCAGCCCGAGCAGGACGAGCTGGTCAGGGCCGAGCTGGAGGAGTCGATCTGCGTGCAGGGCGCGCCCGGCACCGGCAAGACCGCCGTCGGCCTGCACAGGGCGGCCTACCTGCTCTACGCCCACCGGCAGCGGCTCGACCGGCACGGCGTGCTCATCCTCGGCCCCAACCGCGCCTTCCTCGGCTACATCGGCGCCGTCCTGCCCGCGCTGGGCGAGGTCGACGTCGAGCAGACGACCGTGGACGATCTGCTCCGGCGGGTCCAGGTGAAGGGCACCGACTCCGCCGAGGCCGCGGTCGTCAAACACGACGAGCGCATGGCCGCGGTGCTCAGAAAAGCGCTGTACGGGAGGATCGCCAAGCCGGCCGAGCCGGTGGCCGTGCGCGACGGGGCCTTCGTGTGGCGGGTCCAGCAGGAGGACCTGCGGCGCATCGTCGACGACGCGAGACGGGCGGCGCTGCCGTACCGGATCGGGAGGGAGCGGGTGCTTTCGCAGACCGTCGCACTGATCAGACGCCAGGCCGAGCTGCGCGGCCGCACCGCGACCGCGGCGTGGATGCGCGCGATGACCAGAGGAGCGACGCCCGCGATCGACGCCGTCTGGCCGAACGTGAAGGCGGAGGAAGTACTGACCGAGCTGCTCGCCGACCCGACCGGGCCCGCCGAGGGGATCCTCGCCCCCGAGGAACGGCGGGCGATCACCCGCGCGCGCAAGACGTGGACGGCGGCGGACAACGTGCTGATCGACGAGTTGGAGGGGCTGCTCGACCACCCGAAGGGCTACGGGCACGTGATCGTGGACGAGGCGCAGGACCTGTCGCCGATGCAGTGCAGGGCCATCGCCCGCAGGAGCGAGTACGGCTCGCTGACGGTGCTCGGCGACCTGGCCCAGGGCACCACCCCGTGGGCGGCGGCCGACTGGGCCGACCAGCTGAAGAGCCTGGGCAAGCCGGACGCCACCGTGATCGCGCTGACGACCGGGTTCAGGGTGCCCGCCGCGGTCGTCGAGCTGGCCAACGGGCTGCTCGACGACCTGGGCGCCAACGTGCCGCGCACCCGCTCGTTCCGGTCGGAGGGACGGCTGCTGATGCGGGCCGACGGCGAGGCGGCGGCGGCCGTCACCGAGGCCATGGCCTTCGAGGGCTCGGTCGGCGTGATCGCGGCCGACCACGAGCTGCCCGGACTGGTGGCGCGGCTGCGGGCCGCGGGCGTGGACCTCGCGCCGGTGGACGAGCCCGGCGCGAGGGTGACCGCGGTGCCGGCGAGCATGGCCAAGGGGCTGGAGTACGACCATGTGGTGGTCGTCGACCCCGAGGCCATCGTCGCCGCCGAGCCGCGCGGCATGAACCGCCTCTACGTGGCGCTCACCAGGGCGGTCTCGCGGCTCGACGTGGTGGGCCCGCTGCCGCTCACACGGACCCGCGGAGCGAGCGGGCCGCGCTGACCAGGTTGGCCAGCGACGCCTCGACCTGCTCGTAGGTGCGGGTCTTCAGGCCGCAGTCAGGGTTGACCCAGAGCCGATCGGCGGGCAGCACGCCGAGCGCCTCCTTCAGCAGCGCCTCCACCTCGGCCTCCGCCGGCACGCGAGGGGAGTGGATGTCGTACACGCCGGGGCCGAGGCCGCGGGAGTAGCCGCCGACGTTCTTCAGGATCCGCGCCCCCGACCTGGCCGACTCGATCGTGGTCACGTCGGCGTCGAGGCCGTCGATGGCCGCCAGGATCTGGTCGGCGTCGGAGTAGCAGAGGTGCGTGTGGATCTGGGTGCGGTCGGCGGCCACCGAGGTCGCCCTGCGGTAGGCGGCCACCGCCCACTCCAGGTAGTCCTCCTGGGCGCCGGCCCGCAGGGGGAGCAGCTCGCGCAGCGCCGGCTCGTCCACCTGGATGATCGAGATGCCCGCCGCCTCCAGGTCGCGCACCTCCTCCGCGATGGCGTCGGCGACCTGGAACGTCACCTCGCGCAACGGCAGGTCGTCGCGGACGAACGACCAGGCGACGATCGTGACGGGGCCGGTCAGCATGCCCTTGACCGGCTTGGCCGTCAGCGAGCTCGCGTACGTCGCCCATCGCACGGTGATGGGGGCAGGGCGGCTGACGTCGCCGTGCAGCAGCGGCGGCCTGGTGCAGCGCGAGCCGTACGACTGGACCCAGCCGTGCCTGGTCACCGCGAACCCGTCGAGGTGCTCGGCGAAGTACTGCACCATGTCGTTGCGCTCGGGCTCACCGTGGACGAGCACGTCGAGGCCGAGCCGTTCCTGCACCCTGATCGCGCGCTCGATCTCCTTCTCCACCAGCGCCTCGTAGTCGGCCACCGGCAGCGACCTGTCGGCGCGGGCCGCCCGCAGCTCGCTCGTCTGCGGGAAGGAGCCGATCGTGGTGACGGGCAGGAGCGGAAGGTCGAGGTGCCCGGCCTGGGCCCTGGCCCGCACGGGATAGGGACTGCGGCGGGCGGGCGCGACGCCGTCCCTGCGGGCCCGCGTCACCGTCTCCTCCAGGCCGGGCGCCGCGCCCTCGGCGAACAGGCGGGCGAGCGTGACCACCTCGGCCACCTTCTCCTCCGCGAACGCCAGCCGCTCGCGCAGGCCCGGCTCCAGCTCGTCCTCCACCGCCACCGTGTACGGCACGTGCTGCAGCGAGCACGAGGTGCTCACCACCACGTCGTCCGCCTGTACGGCCCGCAGCGCCGCCAGCGCCCTGGCCTGCGAGGTGCGCCAGACGTCCCGTCCCGACACCACGCCCGCCACCACCGTCTTGCCCGGCAGCGCGGGCGCCTGGCCCCGCACCAGGTCCACGCCGATCGCCTCGACCGGCGTCGCCGCCAGCACAGGCAGCGCCTCGCCGAGGTCGCCGAAGTAGCTCGCCACCAGCAGCGAGGGCCTGGCCGCCGTCGAGCCCAGGCGGTCGTAGGCGGACCGCACCGCCGCCAGCTCGGCCGGCGTCCGATCCCCGACCAGCGCGGGCTCGTCGAACTGCGCCCACGCCACCCCCTCCGCGGCCAGTGCCGACAGCAGCTCCTCGTAGCAGCCGAGCACGTCGTCGAGCCGGTCGAGCGCGTTCGAGAGCAGGAGGAAGGTCACGGGGCCGATCACCACGGGCCGCGTCTCGAACCCGAGCGCCCTCGCCTGCCGCACCTCGCCGAGCGGCTTGGCGGCGTCCAGCTTGAAGACGGTGCCGGGGCCGATCTCCGGAACGATGTAGTGGTAGTTGGTGTCGAACCACTTGGTCATCCGCAGCGGGGGCAGGCCCTGGGTGCCGCGCGCCATCGCGAAGTAGGGGTCCTCGGCGTCCCTGTAGCGCTCCGGCACCGCGCCGACCATCACCGCCGTGTCGAGCACCTGGTCGTAGAGCGAGAAGGTGTTGGACGGCAGCCCTTCGAGCCCGAGCTCGGCCAGCCGCCGCCACGTCTGCTCGCGCAGCTCAGCGCCCACCCGCTCCAGCTCCGCGCGGGTGGCGCGCCCGTCCCAGTACGACTCGAGGGCTCGCTTCAGCTCGCGGTCGGGACCGATCCGCGGGTAACCCAGCACGGTGGACGAAGGAAAAGAAGTCATGCGCCAACCGAACACGCGCGGCCGCTTCCGGTGCATCATCTATTGATGCTGCTTATGCTCAGGGAGATCCAGTGCTTCGAGCGCGTCGCCGCGCTGCTCAGCTTCTCCCGGGCGGCCGCCGAGCTCGGCATGTCGCAGCCCGCGGTCAGCCAGGCCGTCACCCGGCTGGAGAAGGCCCTGGGTCTCCGGCTCTTCGACAGGTCCGCCCGCGCGGTGCGGCTGACTCCCGAGGGCAAGGCCCTGCTCGGCCACGCGCACCAGGTGCTCGACAGCGTGACCGCCTTCGGCCTCGAGGGGGCGCGACTGGCCAGGCCGGTCATTCATCTGGCTTATCCACCGCTGGCGGGGCCGCTCGTCGCCCGCGTCGCCAGAAGGCTCGCGGGGCGGGGGATCGCCGTCGAACTCGTCACCGCGGGGCGGGGCGCGGCGGCCAGGGCGCTGGACGAGGGGGAGGCCTCGGCGGCGATCGTGGCCGTGCCCGCGCCGCCCAGGTTCGTCACGGGGGCCAGATTCCATGTGACCGTGGACAGGCTCGCCGTACCGGTGGACCACGCCTGGCGGTCCAGGGTCACGGCCGCCGAGCTCGGCGGCCGTGACGTGCTGATCCCCGGCGGCCGGTGGGCCGGCCTGCCCGGCAGGCACCGGCAGGTGGCCGACGACGACTTCGGCGCGGCGCTCGACCTGGTCGCCGCGGGCGTGGGGCTGCTGCCGATCCCGCAGCTGGTCGCCAGGACCGTGCGCCGCGACGACATCAGGTTCGTCCCGCTGGAGGCCGCCGACCTGCGCCTCACCTACACGCTGGCATGGCAGGGGGAGGCGGTCACGCCCGAGCTGATGGCGCTGGTCCAGGCGGTGCAGCAGGCGCTGTGGACACGGTGACGTTCTTCAGCGCCTCGCGCCTGCTCAGGCCGCTGATGCCCTTGGCCTCGACGTAGCGGACGACCTCGCGCGGATTGGTCTTGGCGTACTCGCGCAGCGCCCAGCCGATCGCCTTGCGGGCGAAGAAGTCGATGTCGGACAGGCTCGGCTCGATGCACGCGTAGAGCAGCGCGGTGTCGGTGCGCTCCTTGAACCTGTTCTGGGCCAGGATCGCGGTGCGTCGCTTCCACAGGTTCTCCGCGTGCGCCCACTCCAGCAGGAGCGGCCGCATGGCGTCGGGGTAGGCGGCCAGCAGCCCGCCCACCCGGTGCGTGGCGATCTCGTCGACCAGATCCCACCACGCGCCCGAGACGACCATCTCCTCGTACATCGGGACGGTGTAGAGCGTCTGGAAGTCCCTGTAGAAGCGGAAACCCGACAGCTCGATCGCGGCGTAGCGCTCCTCCCGGAACTCGGCCTCCCGCCACAGCTCCAGCACCGAGCGCCGCCACTCGGGCGCGGACTCGATGCGGTGCTCGGCGAACACCTTCTTCAGCGCGGCCCGCCGCGGCCCCGACTGCACGCCGAGGAAGGGCATCTGCGACTTCATGTAGGCCTGCATCGCCGGGGCCTTGTCGGGCTCGGCGACCTCCAGCAGTGCCAGCCGTACCACCTTCGGGAGGCTCATGCCTGCGGCTGGGTGGTCCGCTCGCCGGTGGCCAGGCCGTCGAAGAGCACGGTGATGTAGTGCTCGGCCAGGCCCGCGGTGTTGAGCCTGCCGCCGGGGCGGAACCAGCGCACCGCCACCCAGATCGTGTCGCGGATCATGCGGTAGGTCAGCTTCGGGTCGACGTCGGCGCGGAACTGCCCGGCCGCCTGGCCCGCCTTGATCTGCCGCACCCACATCTGCTCCACGTCGTCCTCGGCCTTGACGAGGTAGTTGAAGCGGGGGAACTGGCGCAGATAGTTCCAGTCGTTCTGCATCACGGTGATCGCGGCGCGATGCGGCTCCAGCGTGCCGAACCCGATGCGCACCATCTCCGACAGCACGGTGCGCGGGTCGCCGCCGCTCTCCAGGGCCGCCCGGTAGCGGGCGATCAGGTCGTCGAGGAAGGTGGACAGCACCTCGTCGACGATCGTCTCCTTGGAGTCGAAGTGGTGGTAGAGACTTCCTGAGAGGATGCCGGCCTCGTTGGCGATCTCGCGAACGGTCGTCGCCTGGAAGCCCTTGCGTGCGAAGATCTCGGCGGCGAGCTTCACGAGGTGGTCACGGCGCTCCGAGGCCGATCCCGACGCGGCGGCGCGCTTGGTCTTCGGCGGCGCGGCGGTCGGGTTCTTTCGTGTTGTCACGCCTCCATTATGGGCCTTTGCGCAATCGCTTGTTCACAGAACACCCGCAGCTCACCGGCACTTCCGAACCGAACCAAGCGCTTGCTAGGATTCGGGCATGAGCGAGGCCTACATCGTCGGCGCGGTCAGGACCCCCGTGGGTCGCAGGAACGGCGGCCTGGCCGGGGCGCACCCCGCTGACCTGGGCGCCCACGTCATCGGCGCGGTGGTCTCCGGCATCGACCCTTCCGCGGTCGACGACGTGATCTTCGGCTGCGTCGACACGGTCGGCCCCCAGGCCGGCGACATCGCCCGCACCTGCTGGCTGGCCGCGGGACTGCCGGAGGAGGTGCCCGGCGTGACCGTCGACAGGCAGTGCGGCTCCTCCCAGCAGGCGCTGCACTTCGCGGCGCAAGCGGTGCTCTCGGGCACGGCGGACCTGGTCGTGGCGGGCGGGGTGCAGAACATGAGCATGGTCCCGATCTCCTCGGCCATGCCCTTCCCCGGCTTCGACACGCCGTTCTCCGGCTCCAAGGGCTGGGCGGCGCGGTACGGCTCGCAGGAGGTCTCGCAGTTCGCGGGCGCCGAACGGATCGCCGCCTCGTGGGGCATCTCCCGCCAGGAGATGGAGGCCTTCGCGCTCACCTCGCACGAGCGGGCCCTGCACGCCGTCGACACGGGCAGGTTCGCCCGGCAGATCGCCCCCTACGAGGGCGTCGAGGTGGATGAGGGACCGCGCAGGGACACGTCGCTGGAGAAGATGGCGGCGCTGCGCCCGCTGCTGCCCGACGGGTCGCTGACGGCCGCGCTGTCCTCGCAGATCTCCGACGGGGCCGCGGCGCTGCTCGTCGCCTCGGAGCGGGCCGTACGCGATCACGGGCTCACGCCGCGTGCCCGCGTCCACCACCTGTCGGTGCGCGGCGCGAACCCCATCGTCATGCTCGACGCGCCCATTCCCGCCACCGAGCACGCGCTGGCCAGGGCGGGGATGTCCATCACCGACCTCGCCGCCGTCGAGATCAACGAGGCGTTCGCCTCCGTGGTGCTGGCCTGGCTCAAGGCGACAGGCGCCGACCCCGCGATCGTCAACCCCAACGGCGGCGCCATCGCCCTCGGCCACCCGCTGGGCGCGACGGGTGCGGTGCTGGCGGTCAAGCTGCTGCACGAGCTGGAGCGGGTCGGCGGACGCTACGGCCTGCAGACGATGTGCGAAGGCGGCGGACAGGCGAACGTGACCATCCTCGAACGTCTGTGACGGCACCGTCCACGAACGCCTGTGACGGCTAGGTCGATGGCCGCATGGCCTGCCGTGCCCTGCTCATGGCCGCGGTCATCGTCTCCAGCTCCTCGGGGGTGAGCAGGTCGATCAGGAACCTGCGCACCACCTCGACGTGCCCTGGGGCGATCTCGGCGAGCTGCCGCGCGCCCTCCTCCGTGAGCACCGCGAGCACCCCGCGCTCGTCTCCCGGCGAGCTCGTGCGCTGTACCAGGCCGCGCTTCTCCAGCTGGGAGATCTGGTAGGTGAGCCCGCTCTTGGACACGACCACGCCACGGGCCAGCTCGGTCATCCGCATCCTCCGCCCGGGGGCCGCCGACAGCAGGGTCAGCACCTCGAACTGCGGATGAGTCAGGCCCGCCGCGCCCTTCAGCTGCTCCTCGATCCGCCTCTCCAGCAGGTGTGAGGCGATCAGGAACGCTTGCCACGCGGCCATCTCCCTCTCATCCAGCCATCGTGTCTCGGTCACGTTCGCCAGTCTATGAGTTGTTCAGATTTGAACGACCATCTAGAGTGGGATTGTTCAAATCCGAACAACAATGACGGAGTAAACCATGGCTCAATCGCTCACCCTGCTGCTCGCCAGGCTGGCCATCGGCGTCACCTTTCTGATCCACGGTTGGGTGAAGTTCACCACCATGGGCGTCTCGGGCGTCACCGCGTTCTTCGAGCAGATCGGCGTTCCGCTGCCCGGTCTCGCCGCTCCCGCCGTGGCCGTGCTGGAGGTCGTCGGCGGCATCGCGCTCATCGTCGGCGCCGCGCTGCCGGTGTTCGGCGTCCTGCTGGCGCTGGACATGGTGGGCGCGATCGTCTTCGTGCACCTGCCCAACGGGTTCCTGGCCGAGAAGGGCGGCATCGAGCTCCCGCTCGTCCTCGGCGCGGCCTGCCTCGCGCTGGCGTTCACCGGCGGCGGCGCGCTGGCGGCCGACCGCCTGTGGCAGCGTCGCAAGGCGGCCGTCGCGGCCTGAGCGCTGTGCGTACCATCGGGCTATGCCCAACCCGTTCACTCTGGGCGTCGCGTCGGGTGAGCCGTTACCGGACGGTGTGATCCTCTGGACCAGGCTGACCGGCCTGTCCCATCCAGTCGAGGTGCGATGGCAGCTCGCGGAGGACGACCGGTTCGCCAGAGTCGTCCAGCAGGGCACCGTGCAGGCCCTGCCCGCGTGGGCCCACAGCGTCCACGTCAGGGTCGAGGGATTACGTCCCGCGACCGACTACTTCTACCGGTTCAGGTCCGGATCGGAGCTGAGTCCTGCGGGCCGTACCAGGACCGCGCCCGACGCCGCCTCCACCCAGCAGGTCCGCTTCGCGGCCGCCAACTGCCAGCGCTTCGAGCACGGCTGGTTCACCGCCTACCGCCACCTCGCGGCCGAGCGCCCGGACGTGGTCTTCCACCTCGGCGACTACATCTACGAGTACGGCAGGCCGGCACAGGGCGTGCGCCGTGTCGATCCCCCCGAGGAGACCACCACCCTCGCCGGGTACCGCGCCCGCTATGCCGCCTACAAGCGCGATCCCGACCTCCAGGCCGCCCACGCCGCCGCCCCGTGGGTGCCGACCTGGGACGACCACGAGGTGATGGACAACTATCAGGGGCGCGGCGACGGCTCCGACCGCTTCCTCAGACGTAGGGCCGCCGCCTACCAGGCCTACTACGAGCACATGCCGCTGCGCGTGCGCCCGCGCGAGGGGGCGCTGCAGATGTACCGCAGGCGCACCTACGGCCTGGTCGCCGACTTCATGGTCCTGGACGTGCGCCAGTTCCGCGACGCGGGCACCATGCTGGGCGCCGCCCAGGAGTCGTGGCTGCTGTCCAGGCTGACCTCCACTCCCGTCAGGTGGCGGGTCCTGGTGCAGCCGCTGTTCTTCACCCGCAGGTTCGTCCCCGGGCCGCCGCCGAACCTGCGCAAGGACGCCTGGGACGGCCGCCCCGAGCAGCGCGCCCGCCTGCTCGCCGCCGTCTCGCGGAACCTGGTGGTGCTCAGCGGCGACGTGCACAACGCGTGGGCCGGTGACGTCGTCGACGCCGCGGGGCAGACGGTCGGGGCGGAGTTCGTCGGCTCCGCGATCAGCAGCAACCCCCCGGTCACTGACGGTCCCGGCGTGCTGGCCGCCAACCCGCACCTGCGCTATTTCGACGCTCATCGCGGCTACCTGTCGGGGGCGGTGAGCCAGGCCGAGTTCCGCGTCGCGTTCAAAGGGGTGGACTTCGTCGACAGGAAGGACGCCCCTGTCCGTACACTTGCCGAGTTCGTCACGGAGGGCCGTGGAATCAGACGCGTTGACGTCTGAAGATGCCTCTAGAAAATAGGAAACTTTCCTATTAGATTTCGGTCATGCCCAAGCCTGGCCGCGACTTGCTTCGCCTTGCCGACTCCGTCGTCCTCCCGGGATTCGTCGGGACGACGCCCCCCGACTGGCTCCGCCACCGCCTGTCCGAAGGCCTGGCGGGCGTGGTGCTCTTCTCCCGCAACATCGCCGGCCCCGCCCAGGTGGCCGAGCTGACGGCGGCGCTGCACGCGGACAACCCCGCTGCGCTGGTCGGAGTGGACGAGGAGTCGGGCGAGGTGACCAGGCTCGAGGTCGCCAAGGGAAGCAGCAGGCCCGGCAACTACGCGCTCGGCGTGGTGGACGACGTCGCGCTCACCGAGGAGCTCGCCCGCGACCTCGGCCGCGACCTGGCCGCCGCGGGGATCACGATCGACTTCGCGCCCTCCGCGGACGTGAACTCCAACCCCGGCAACCCCGTCATCGGCCTGCGCGCCTTCGGCGCCGACCCCGCGCTCGTGGCCAGGCACACCAGGGCCTTCGTCCGCGGACTCCAGGCGACGGGAGTGGCGGCCTGCGCCAAGCACTTCCCAGGACACGGCGACACCGCGGTCGACTCCCACCACAGCGTGCCGGTGGTGGCGGGCGACATCGAAGAGCACCTGCTCCCCTTTCGCGCGGCCGTCGAGGAAGGCGTGCGAGCGATCATGACGGGGCACCTGCTCGTGCCCCGCTACGACGACCTGCGGCCCGCCACGCTCAGCCCGCACGTGCTGACCGCCCTGCTCCGCGAGGAACTCGGCTTCGACGGAATGATCATCACTGACGGGATCGAGATGGCGGCCGTCTCCGGCGCCCACGGCGTGGGCGGGGCGTCGGCCATGGCGATCGCCGCGGGCGCCGACGCGATCTGCGTAGGCGGCGAGCGCTCGGACGAGGCGACGGCCGTCGAGGTGCGTGACGCGATCGCCCACGCGGTGCTGGAAGGCAGGCTGCCGGAGGAGCGCCTGGCCGATGCCGCGCGCAGGGTCACGGGACTCGGGGCGTGGTCGGCGGCCACCAGGGCCGCGCAGAACGGCCAGGGCGGGGCGAACGACGACGGCCACGCGGTCGAGGGCGAGATCGGCCTCATCGCCGCCCGCCGCGCCGTCAGGGTCACCCGCAGGACCTCCGCGCCCATCCTCCCGCTGACCGTCGCGCCACAGGTCGTCGAGTTCGCCCCCGAGATGAACCTGGCCATCGACAAGGGCACGCCGTGGGGCGTGGGCGAGCCGTTGAGCAAGCTCCTGCCCGGCACCACCGTCAACAGGCTCACCGCCGAGGAGTCGCGCGCCGCCGTCCTGGAGAACCTGCTCAGATCCGCCGCCGACCGCCCGCTGGTGATCGTCGCCCGCGACGCCCACCGCTACCCGTGGCAGTCCGAGGCGATCAGCCACCTGCTCAGCGCCCGCGCCGACGCCGTGGTGGTGGAGATGGGCCTGCCCGAGCGCTCCGACCTCGGCGCGGTCCACATCGCCACATACGGCTCGGCCCGCGTCTGCGGGCAGGCCGCGGCCGAGGTGATCACGGGTAGCCTGTGACGTCGTGAACTTCGACGGCGAGGACCTCTCCCACCTCTCTATGGCCGACCGTCTCACGGCGGACGAGACGCACCTCTTCCGCGACTGCGACCTCACCGAGACCGACTTCTGGGGCGCGTCGCTGGCCGGGGCCAGGTTCGAGTCGTGCGTGCTCGAGCAGACCGACTTCCGCAAGGCCGACCTCGACGGCGCAGTGTTCACCGGCGGGGGAGGCCTGCGGGCCAGGTTCGCCGACGCCGACCTGCTCGACGCCGGCTTCACCGACGTCGACCTGTCCTCCGCGCACTTCGGCGGTGCGCTGCTGACCGACGCCGCCTTCAGCGGCTGCCGCATGATCGGCGCGTCGCTCACCGGATCGAGGGGCACGGGATTCACTCTCGCGCGCTCGAACCTGACGATGGCCAACCTGGGCGGCTGCTCACTGCGCGGTCAGACGCTCGAGGGCATCAGGTTCGACGACGCCGACCTGTCGGGCTGCGACTTCACCGAGGCCGTCTTCAGCGACTGCCGCCTGATCGGCACGAAGGTGCTGAAGACGGTCTTCGCCAAGGCCGACCTGCGGGGAGCCGACCTCGGCGAACCCGACGACGCCAAGCTGCGCGCCCTGTCCGGCGCGATCATCAACCAGGCGCAGGCCAACGCGATCCTCGGTGCCCGCGGGCTCACGGTGGTGTGAGCCGCCCGAGCACCTGGCCGGCCTCGGCCATGATCCGCTCGACCAGCTCCTCGCACGAGGGCAGGTCGTCGAGCACGCCCACCACCTGGCCGGCGGCCATCACCCCGAGATCGGTGCGGCCCTCGACCATGGCCGCCCTGAGCATCATCGGGGTGTTGGCCGCCTGCAGCACCTGGGCCCAGCTCAGGTCCCTGCCCGCCCGCATCCTGCGGCCCTCGCCGACCAGCTGTCCCCAGCCGAGGCCCGACAGCCGTCTGAAGCGCGCCGCGTTGACGAGCGCGCGCAGCAGGCGGGTGCGTTCGAGCGAGGTGACGAACGGCGTGGCGAGCACCCGGTGCGGCACCCCGTCCACCTTGCGGGTCACGATCGTGTCGGTGGCCTCCAGGTAGAGCCGCTTCACCTGGTCGGGCACGGGGGAGTCCTTGGTGAGCAGGAACCGGGTGCCCATGGCGATGCCGGCCGCGCCGTACGCCATGGCCGCCACCAGGCCGCGGCCGTCGAAGAAGCCGCCGGCGGCGATCACGGGGATGTCGACGGAGTCGACGACCTGGGGCAGGAGCAGCGTGGTTGGGACGGGACCGGTGTGGCCGCCGCCCTCGCCGCCCTGGACGATCACCGCGTCCACTCCCCACGCGGCGACCTTCTCGGCGTGGCGGCGCGCGCCGACGGAGGGGATCGTGACGACGCCCGCCTCCTTGAGCCTGTCGATGAGCTCCCTGCGCGGCGCCAGGGCGAAGGAGGCCACTCTGACCCCCTCACGGATCATGATCTCAACCCGTTCGGCGGCGTCGCCGGCGTCGGAGCGGATGTTGACGCCGAAGGGCGCGCCGGTGCGCTCCTTCACCTCGCGGATCGCCGTCGTCATCTCCGCCACGGACATGGTGGAGGCGGCGATGACGCCGAGGCCCCCCGCGCCCGACGTGGCGGCGGCGAGCCTGGCCCCCGCCACGTAGCCCATGCCGGTCTGCACGATCGGGTAACGGCAGCCGACCAGGTCGGTGAGCGCGGTTCTCATAGCGCCTCGCGCAGGTTGCCGGGGTCGAGCGTCTCCAGGACGCGGCGCTCGTCGTCGGTCGGCAGCCGCGTGGTGGGCACGTCGGGCGGGACGACCAGGTCGAAGCCGGTCGCCTGGACCACCTCGGCGACGTCGACACCGGGGTGGACCGACACCAGCCGCATCGACCCGTCCGGAGTGCGGAGGTCGAGCACCGCGAGGTTCGTCACCACCCTGCGGATCATCGGGCCGCCCACGCCGGAGACCATGTCGACCTGCTCGACGAACACGCGAGGGCTGTGCTTGGGGATCCAGTAGCTCGTCGGGCAGCAGACGGTGTTGCCCGGCGCCCCCCGCACGCCGAGGAGCTGGGCCTTGGGCCGCTCCCACGGGCCGATGCAGGAGATGTTGGTGTTGCCGAACCTGTCGATCTGCGAGGCGCCGAGGAACACGTGCCGCCTGCCGTTCAGCACCAGCCACAGGTGCTCGCGGAAGGGCAGCCAGCCCTCCACCACGCCGGGCGCGTCGCCGGTCAGCAGGCACACGCCGTCGGTCGTGATCAGGTCGGGCTCGAACGTCATCCTGGCCAGGCGCGCGGCCAGCAACGTGATCGGCCCGCCGATCCCGGCCGCCACGATCTCGCCGTCGCCCCTGAACGCCTCGGCACAGGCGACCACGCACACATCAGCCCTGCTCATCGCGATGCTCCTGCCGCATACTCCTGCCACGGCGTCGTGGCGTACCTGCGCTGCTCCGCCTCGTTCCTGCCGTAGTCGGGCTCGCACGAGGTGAAGCCCGCGCCCCCAGGGGCCTCGACCACGCCCGCCACGAACGACCTGCTGATCAGCAGGGACTGCACCGGCCCCTCCTTCAGCAGGTCGGCGCTGTCGACGAGCCGCTCGCATGAGACGTAGCAGCTCGTGGCCGCCTTGGCGTAGAGGTCGTCGAAGTAGGGGTCGGGGCCGAGGTACTGCGCGTTGCCGCGCCTGTCGGCCCTGTTGAGGTGCACCAGCGCGACGTCCATGGTCAGCGCGGGCACCGCCACCAGGTCCTCCTCCGTGTACGGCGAGCGCACCGTCCTCAGCTCGGGGTTGACCCGCATGACGTCGGACCCGAGCCCCGCCCGCGTCGGCAGGAAGGGCAGCCGGTGCGCGGCGGCCAGCAGGCCGAACATGAACATGCCCTCGTCGTACTCGGTGAACTCGATCGCGCCCCGCTGCCTGGCGGTCCTGAAGTGCGGTTCGAGGGGGATGGTGTCGAGCGTGACGAAGGGGGCCACGACCCTGCGCACCTTGCCCGCCGCGCACAGCATGCCGACGTCGGCGCCGCCGTACGAGATGATCGTCAGGTCGGTGGCGGGGGAGCGGAGCAGGGCGTGGACGAGCGCCATCGGCTTGCGGCGCGACCCCCATCCGCCGACGCCCACGGTCATGCCGCTCTCGATCCTGGCCGCGACCTCGTCGGCCGTCATCACCTTGCTCACCGCAGGAACCTCTCTCTGTGCTCGTCGCCCGCGCCCATCAGGTTCAGCTCGAAGGTGAGACCCTGCTCGAAGCGGTAGCTGCGCTTGACGTCGACCGGGTCGATGCCGTTGAGCGACTCCTTGGCGCGGCGGATCACGTAGGGGTCCTTGTCGGCGATCCGTCCTGCCACCTCCATGGCCGTGGCGCGCAGTTCGTCGCGCGGCGTCACGTGCAGCACCGAGCCGAACGCGTGCAGCTCGTGCGCGGTGACGTTCCTGCACGTGTAGACCATCGCGCGCATGAGGTGCTGCGGCACGAGCCTGGCCAGGTGGGTGGCCGCGCCGAGCGCGCCCCTGTCCACCTCGGGCAGTCCGAAGTAGGCGTCCTCGCTGGCGAGCACGATGTCGGCGTTGCCCGCCAGGCCGACGCCGCCGCCCAGGCAGAAGCCGTGCACGGCCGCGATCACCGGCACCTCGCAGTCGTAGACGGCCGCGAACGCCCGGTAGCACCCCCGGTTGGCGCCCACGAGCGCGGCGTGACCTTCGTCTTCCTGCATCTCCTTGATGTCCACGCCCGCGTTGAACCCGCGGCCCTCCGCTCTCAGCACCACGACCCTGGTCCCGGGGTCCTGCCCCGCGGCCTGGACGGCCTGCGCGAGGTCGTGCCAGTCCCGCACCCGCAGCGCGTTGACAGGGGGGACGTCGACGACCACCTCGGCGATCGGTCCCGCCCGCAGCGTGATTCCCATGACGCTCCTGTCGTTACCTAACGCTTGCTTGGTACCGTAGCATCCGTGATCTCCTACGACTACACCGGCAAGGTGGTCCTGGTGACCGGCGGAACCAAGGGCCTCGGGCTGGGGATCGCCCGCGCCTTCGCCGCCGCGGGAGCCGACGTGATCGTCTGCGCCAGGACCCCTCCCGCGGGAGCGCCGGATCTCGGGCCTGGCGCCCGGTTCGTCCAGGCGGACGTGCGAGAGCCCGGCGACCTGGAGCGGCTGTTCGGCGGGCTCGACCGGCTCGACGTGGTGGTCAACAACGCGGGCGGCGCGCCGTACGCGATGGTCGCGGGCACCTCGTCCCGCCTGCACGCACGCGTCATCGAGCTGAACCTGACGGCGCCGCTCCTGGTCGCCCAGCGCGCGCACCCTCTGCTCGCCGCCGCGGGCGGAGCGGTGCTCATGATCGGTAGCACCAGCGGCACCCGCCCGTCCCCCGGCACCTCCGCTTATGGCGCGGCCAAGGCGGGCCTGCACCACCTCGCCGCGTGCCTGGCCGCCGAGTGGGCCCCCGACGTCAGGGTGAACACGGTCGTGGTCGGCCTGGCAAAGACGGAGAACGCCGCCGAGCACTACAACGACAGGATCGACGTCATCAACGCGACCATCCCCGCGGGACGGATGGCCGAGCCGGACGACGTCGGCGAGGTCTGCCTGTGGCTGGCGGCCTCCCGGTACGTCACGGGCGCGCAGGTTCTCGTGCACGGAGGCGGCGAGACCCCTGCCTGGAAATGGCTCGCATCTGATGAAATCTCCCGATAACCAAGGAGGGCGTGTGGCGAGGATCTGTGAAGACCGGGTCGTCATCGTGACGGGCGCGGGGCGCGGCATCGGCAGGGAGCACGCGCTGGAGTTCGCCAGGCAGGGTGCCAAGGTCGTCGTCAACGACCTGGGCACCGGGCGCGACGGCGGCGGCAGGTCGGGCGCGCCCGCCCTCGACGTGGTGGAGGAGATCCGCGAGTCGGGCGGCCAGGCGGTGGCCAACTGCGACGACGTGGCCGACTGGGACGGCGCCGCCAGGCTCGTCAAGATGGCGGTCAGCGCGTACGGCCGGCTGGACGTCCTGGTCAGCAACGCGGGCTTCCTGCGTGACCGCATGCTCGTCTCGATGACCGAGCACGAGTGGGACGAGGTGATCAGGGTCCACCTGAAGGGCCACTTCCTCCCCTTGCGGCACGCCGCCGCGCACTGGAGGGAGCGGGCGAAGGCGGGCGAGCGGGTGGAAGGCCGCGTCGTCAACACCTCGTCGGGCGCGGGCCTGCTCGGCAGCGTCGGGCAGGGCAACTACGCCGCGGCCAAGGGCGGCATCGCGACGCTCACCCAGGTCGCCGCGGCGGAACTCGGCCGTTACGGGGTGACCGTCAACGCCATCGCCCCCGCGGCCAGGACGAGGATGACCGAGGAGGTGTTCGCCGCCACCATGACGAGGCCGGAGGCGGGCTTCGACCCCATGGACCCGGCGAACGTCGCGCCGCTGGTGACCTGGCTCGGCTCCGTCGGCTCCGGGCATGTCACGGGGCGGGTCTTCGAGGTGGAGGGCGGGAGGATCGGGCTGGCCACCGGCTGGCGCCATGGACCCGCCGTGGACGGAGGTCGCCGCTGGGATCCCGCCGAGGTGGGCGAGGCGGTCACCGCCCTGCTCGAGCGGGCACCCGAGCCCGAGCCGGTCTACGGATCGTGAGGCCGCCGTCCGGTGGAGAAGCCTGAGCGGCGAGGAGTCTGCCACAGAATAATCTTCTGATTACTAAGAGCTACACATCGAATGCACTCAGCTATATGATCGCTTTGGCTTTGACCTCACCCGGTCAAGCGGAGTCAAACGGACAGTCGCGCACCATGGGCCCAAGGTGCGCATCGGTCCACGACCCCCACTGGCGAAGGAGCTGAAGTGATCAAGAAGCTGTGCGCAACCGGTGCCGTTCTGGCAGCGGCCACGGGCGTCACGCTGCTGGCGGCCCCCGCACACGCCGATACCTGGACCAGCAACTGGAGCCGCAACAGCGACTCCTGGCAGTCCGGCAACAACTTCGGGAACGTCGCGGCCTTCAATCACGGCGGCAGCGATTCCACCAACGTCAACAACATCAACGGTATCGCCAACACCGCCACCGACGGCAGCATCACGGTGACATACATCTTCTACTAGGCGGCACGTCTTCCTCATGCCTAATGGAACGTTCCATCATCCCCTGAACTGGAAGGAAGTCGACATGCTCAAGAAGCTCTGCGTCACCGGGATCGTCGTCGCGGCCGCCGGCGCCACCCTCATGAGTGCTCCTGCCAGCGCCGACACCTACATCCGCAACGGCAGTCACAACCACGAGGCGTCGCAGTCGGGCAACAACTTCGGCAACGTGTATGCGGGCAACATCGGCACGCGTCGCGCGACCAACGTCAACAACATCAACGGCAACGCCGCCACCGCCACCAACGGCAGCGGTGTGGGCATCAGGGTCTGGGTCGACTAGCCGGCCCCGAAAGCGTGCGAGCCGGGTCGGCGACGGCCCGGCTCGCGCCGGTTTTCCTACCGCGTACTATCCCTCGGGTGACTATCTGTGCATATGTGACATTTGGTGATGACGACTCCCGGGACGACGAGCGTGACCTCGTCATCGCCGCGTGGCGTGCCGCGGGCATCGACGGGCAGGCCGTGCGCTGGGACGATCCCGAGGCCGACTGGAGCGCGTTCGACGCGGCCGTCGTGCGCTCGGTGTGGGACTACCTGGACAGGCGCGAGGAGTTCCTGGCATGGGCCAGGGCGACGGCGGGTGTGACCAGGTTGCTCAACCCGGCTGCGGTCCTGGAGACCAATACCGACAAGACCTACCTGCGTGAGCTGGGCGTGCCGACCGTGCCGACGCACTGGTCGGCGGACGGCATGCCGCAGTGGAGCGAGTACGTCGTCAAGCCGACGGTCTCGGCGGGGGCGCGCGACACGATCAGGACCACCGACAGGGCGGTCGCGCAGGCGCACGCGCAGGCGCTGGAGGCCTCGGGGCGCACGCCGATGGTCCAGCCGTACCTCGACATGGTCGAGGCCGAGGGCGAGACGTCACTGCTCTACTTCAACAGGACCTTCAGCCACGCCGTCCGGCGCAACGCGATGCTCGCCGGCGGGCAGAGCCTCGCCGACAACTCCCGTGCCGAGCCGCGCACGCCTGCCGACGACCAGGTCGAGCTCGCCGAGAAGGTGCTCGCGGCGGTGCAGGGCGAGCTCCTCTACGCCAGGGTCGACCTCATCAGGCTCCCCGACGGCAGCCCCGCGCTCATGGAGCTGGAGCTCACCGAGCCCTACCTGTTCCTGCGCTACGCCGAAGGGGCGGCGGCCAACCTTGCGAGGGCGCTCACCGAGCTGCTCTGACGCGCGGAAAACCCGTTGCGAGGTGCGGCGGCGGATTGGTTGACTGCCGATGACGAGCAGGCACACGAGCGGACGCGAGGGGGGATGTTGATGCCCGCGGGCACCGAGGTCGCCGTCGCGCGCCCTCGAGCGGACTCACCTTCTCGCCGGAGCGGCCGGCGGGGCTGACTCCGCATGGCGGTGAGCGACGGCACAGATGTCCCGTCCTCAACGTCACGAAAGCGCTACTCCGTTGCCTCGTAAGAGTTCGTTCCGCTGCGTCAACTGCCGGCTCGACGTCCCCATGGACGCCCCCGGCACCCGCCACCGCAACCACTGCCCCACCTGCCTGTGGTCCCGTCATGTCGACAGGACCCCGGGCGACCGCGCCGCCGACTGCGCGGCGGGGATGGCGCCCATCGCCATCCACGTGAGACAGGGCGGCGAATGGCAGATCATCCATCGCTGCACCTTCTGCGGCGAGCTGGACGCCAACCGCATCGCGGGTGACGACAACCCGCTCACGCTGATGCGTCTGGCCGTCGCCCCGCTCGCCCAGCCGCCCTTCCCTCTCGACTGGTTCGCCCGTCTCTAGGCTCAGGCGGTGATCCCGCCGTCCACCGGGATCACCGTGCCGGTCAGGTAGGCGCCCGCCCGCGAGGACAGGAAGATCGCCGCTCCGGCCATGTCGTCGGGGCGGCCGATCCTGCCCAGCGGCACACCGGCGGCGACCATCTCGCGGGTGGCGGGATCGTCCAGGGCGAAGGCCATCATCTTCGACTCGAACGGGCCCGGCGCGATCGCGTTGACCGTGATGTGCTCGGGCGCCAGTTGCCTGGCCAGGTGCCTGGTCAGCATGTGGACGCCCGCCTTCGCCGCGGAGTAGGCGTAGTTCTCCATCGCGGGCACCCTGATGCCGTCGACGGAGCCGATGTTGATCACTCTGGCCGGGTCGTCGGCGCTCGCCGCGGCCCGCAGGTGGGGAAGGAGGCGCTGCGTCAGGTAGAAGACGCCCTTCACGTTGATGCCCCACAGCTTGTCGAAGGCGTGCTCCGGATACTCCTCGAGCGGCGCACCCCAGGTCGCGCCCGCGTTGTTGACCAGTACGTGCAGCGGACCGTCGACCGCTTCGGCCAGTGCGGCGACGCCCTCGGGGGTCGACAGGTCGGCGGGCACGGCTGCGCAGCCCAGCTCGGCGGCGGCCTTCTCGACCTCGGCCGTCTTGCGCGCGGAGATGTGAACCGTGGCCCCTGCCGCGACGAACCCTGCCGCGATCATCCGTCCGATGCCTCTGGAGCCGCCGGTGACGACGACCTTCTTGCCTTCCACCGAGAACAGAGTCATGTTCTGGAAGCATGCCATACCAACCGGTCGGTTCCTAGAGCCCTGGGATCCTGCCGTTCCTGAACAGGTCGACGAAGGTCTGGTGGTCCTGGCGTGCCTGCGCGCCATAGGCGTGGGCGAAGTCCACCAGCATCCTGAGGAACCCGGCCGAGTCCCCGTCGATGACGGCCACGATCGCCTCCTCGGTCGAGAAGTCGACCAGGTCGTGCGCGGACTCGTCGTCGGCGACCGAGTGCATCCGCGCCACCGCGCGCCCGAGGTCGCCCACGATCGAGAGCAGCTCGCGGGGCTCGTTGACGTCGTCCCAGTCGAGATCGGCCGAGTACGGCGAGACCTCGGCCACCAGTTGCCCGATCCCGTCGAGCGTGGTGTAGCCAAGCCACGGATCGGCGTAGGCCTGCAGGGCCCGCTGCGACTCGGCGGTCCTGTGCCCCTGGTGCCGGAAGTAGGCCGAGACCTTCTCGTCGTGGATGTGCCTGGCCACGGCCGGCACCTGGGCCTGCTTCATGTAGAGGATGACGTCGTTCTCCAGTGCCTGCGTGTGGCCCTCCAGCAGCAGGTTGTAGGAGGGCAGTCCCGCCGAGCCGATGCCCACGCCCTTGCGCAGCGCCACGTCCTTGATCACGTGCTCGACGGGGTTGGTGTGGCCGGGCAGCGTGGCGAGGTAGTCGGCGAAGGCGGCCAGCACCGCCGCCCTGGTCTGCTCCGAGACCGCTTCGCGCCCTTCGATCAGCGCGAAACGCCGGTCGTAGTCGTCGATCACGGTCTCGACCTCGAGCATGGCCACGCGGGTGCGCAGCCGCGCCGACAGCAGCACCCGGTGGAGCACGCCCTTGGTGGTGTTCAGCGTCAGCGAGCCGATCGCGTCGTCGCCGCCCTTGGCGATGGCGGTCAGCTCGGTCAGGTAGGCGGCGCCGAAGTCGCTGACCAGGCGGGAGATCGCCTCGTCGGACAGGGCCTTGCCGTACCCGATGAGGGCGACGCTGGCCGCGAAGCGCTTCAGGTCCCAGGTGTAGGGCCCGACGTAGGCCTCGTCGAAGTCGTTGACGTTGAAGACGAGGACGCCCGAGGCGTTCATGTAGGTGCCGAAGTTCTCCGCGTGCAGGTCGCCGTGGATCCACACCCGGCCTGTCGGCCCGTCGAGGTAGGAGTCGTCGGCGAAGCCGCCCGTCATGTCGGCGTAGAAGACGGCCGCGCTGCCGCGGTAGAACGCGAACGCCGACCCCGCCATCTTCCTGAACTTGCGCAGGAACGCGGCGGGGTCACGTTCGATGGAGGGGCCGAACTCGGTGGTCAGGACCTCGAGGAGGTGTGACGCGCGGCTCTGTGTCGCCATAGCTCACAGTAGGCCCGCGCGCCCCCTCAGGCTAGGTGGGGCGCGGCAGCGACCTGACGCTCACGACGGCGAGCGCGGCGGCCAGCACCAGCAGTGCCGCGAACTGGGCGATCATCGTGGTCCCCAGCGGCTGCGTGGCGAAGCTCTCGGCGTCCAGGGGCAGCGAGGGCGCCCGCATCACGCCCTGCAGCATCGCGACCACGGCCAGGGCCAGACCCCAGGCAGGCGGTGAGGCCCGCCGGACGAGGCAGTGCACGCCGGCCACCCCGATCGCGATCGCGCTCAGACCGGACAGGTCGGTCCACGCGGCTATCCAGGTCAGATCGTCGCCGTTGTAGAAGGCCAGGCGCTGAGTGGTGGCGAAACCGACAGCGACGTGCAGGGCAGTCAATCCCAGCGGAAGCACCGCGAGCAGCGGCGAGCGGCGCACCGGCGCGTCGTTGTGGTAGCCGATCAGCAGCGCCACGCCGGGCGTCGCCATGACCAGCAGGTAGAGCACCTGCTCGGTGATCGTCCGCTCCCACATGAACAGACCCATCCCGGTCATGACCGCGATATACAGCAGGCTCAGCCAGGTGAGGATCCTGGCCGCGTGCACCCGGCCCAGTGCGAGCGAGGCGAAGGCCGCGACCCCCACCAGATCCGCGGCCGCGGACACGAGCCCCCACGCCTGCCCGGCCGGATCGGTGATCACGTACTCGGGGTCGAGGTCGCCCACGATGCCGAAGGAGAACAGCGTGCTGATGAGGCCCTCCCAGCCCAGGACGGCGTGGTAGCCCAGGCCGAGCAGGGCGACCAGCCTGACCGCGTCTCCCATCTCCCGGTAGCGGGGGGCGGCGCCGGGCCCGCCCGCCCTCACCCGGATCGCCAGCGCGGCCACGGAGGCGACCTCGCGCCACGTCGGCCGGGCGTTGTCCTCGTCGCGGACCTGCCCGGTGCTGTCGAGGAAGGCGTCGACCATCTCCTCTTCGCGCTTGGCCCGGTAGGACGCGGGCAGCATCCTGAGCACGAAGCGGTAGCGCTGCTCCAGCAGGGTCATGCGGAACCTCCGGCGATCGAGGGGCGGGCGGTGAAGGAGCGCCCGCGGGCGCTGAGCCGTTCGGTGGCGGCCTGGAGGGTGCCGGTCAGCCTGGCGACCTCCGCCTGGAGCGCGTCCTCGCCCGCGTCGGTGAGGCGGTAGTAGCGGCGCAGCCGCCCCGACTGGACCTCTTCGTGATCGAGCTCGACGAGGCCGTCGGAGGCGAGCCTGTCGAGCACGCCGTACAGAGTGCCGATCTTGAGCTGCACCTTGCCTTCGGACAGCCGTTCCACTTCCTGCACGATGCCGTAGCCGTGGCGGGGCTCGTCGAGAAGCGCCGTCAGAGCCAGGAACATGGGCTCTGTCATATTCATGCCTTCACGATAACATGCGAGGCAAGATATCAGGCGCGCTGGCTCGAAACCGAGACCACCTCTCCCGTCATGTAGCCGGAGTACTCGCTCGCGAGGAAGACGATCACGTTGGCCACCTCCCACGGTTCCGCCGCCCTGCCGAACGCCTCCCTGTCCACCAGCTCGGCCAGCACCTCCTCCGTGGTGACCCTGCTCAGGAACGGATGCATGGCCAGTGAGGGCGCGACCGCGTTGACCCTGATCCCGTGCTCGGCGGCCTCCACGGCCGCGCACCTGGTCAGCGCCATCACTCCCGCCTTGGCCGCGGCGTAGTGCGACTGGCCGCGTTGCGCCCTCCAGCCCACCACCGAGGCGTTGTTGACGACCACGCCGAAGCCCTGCGGCATCATGTGCCGCAGCGCCGCGCGCGTGCAGCGCATCGTGCCCGTCAGCGTCACGTCGAGCACCGCGTGCCACTGCTCGTCGGTCATCACGGCCAGCTCGGCGGTGCCGCCGAGCCCCGCGTTGTTGACGAGCACGTCCAGCCGCCCGTGAGCCTCCACCGTCGCCTCGAACAGCGCGCGCACCTGCGCCTCCGAGGTGACATCGCACGGTACGGCCAGCGGCTCGGCGCCCGCGTGCTCGGTCAGCGCCTCGGCCGCCTCCCGCAGCCGCCGCTCGTGCCGGTCGGAGATGACGACGATCGCCCCCTCCTCCGCGCAGCGCCTGGCGGTGGCGTACCCGATGCCGGTGCCCGCCGCGGCGGTGACCAGCGTGACCTTTCCTTCGAGCAGGCCGTGTGACTTCACTTGGGCAGCCCCAGGGTGCGTTCGGCGATGATGGTGCGCTGGATCTCGCTCGACCCCGCGTAGATGGTGTCGGCGCGGCTGAACAGGTAGAGGCGCTGCAGGTCGCCGAGCTCGCCCACCAGGCCCTCCTTGCCCAGCACCGCCTGGGCCAGCTCACCCAGGCGCTGGTGCCACTGCGACCAGTAGAGCTTGGCGATCGACGGCTCGGCGTCGGGGCGCAGCGCGTTGAAGCGCATGATCCGCAACTCCAGCCACGACCGGGCGAGCTCGTCCCTGATCAGCGGATCGTCCAGCGCGCCGGTCCGCCGCGCCGCCTCGACGACCTTGGCCAGCTCACGCTGGAAGCCGATCTGCTGGCCGAGGGTGGAGACGCCGCGCTCGTAGCCGAGCGTGGCCATCGCCACCCGCCAGCCCTCACCCGGCGCGCCCAGGATGTTGCCCTTCGCGGTCCTGGCGCCGTCGAAGAAGACCTCGTTGAACTCGGCGGTGCCGGTGAGCTGCCTGATCGGGCGCACCTCGACCCCGTCCTGCCGCATCGGGACCAGCAGGTACGACAGCCCGTGGTGCCGCGCGGAGCCCTGCTCGGTACGGCACAGCACGAAGCACCAGTCGGCCACGTGCGCGAGCGACGTCCAGACCTTCTGACCCGTGACGACCCACTCGCCGCCGTCGAGCACCGCCCTCGTCTGGACGTTGGCCAGGTCGGAGCCCGCCTCGGGCTCGGAGTAGCCCTGGCACCACAGCTCGTCGCCGCGCTGGATCGGGGGCAGGAAGCGGTCCTTCTGCTCCCGCGACCCGAAGTCGAGGATCGTGGGGCCGATCAGCCCCTCGCCGATGTGGCCGACCCTGGCGGGGGCGTCGGCCCTGGCGTACTCCTCGTGGAAGGCGATCTGGTCCTCGAGGGAGGCTTCGCGCCCGCCGTACTCCTTGGGCCAGGCCAGGCACGTCCAGCCCGCCCTGCCGAGGTGGCGTTCCCACGCGTGCCGTACGTCGTGGCCCTCGTGCTCGCGGCCCGGACCGCCGAGCCCTCGGGCGTGGGCGAACTCGGCCGAGAGCGCCGACTCCAGCCAGTCCCTGGCCTCCTGCCTGAGCGTCATGAGGCGAATCGCCCGTAGCCGCCGCGGAAGAACAGCAGCGGGCCTCCGTCGGCGTGGGTGTCGAGCTGGTGGACCCTGGCCACGACGATCACGTGGTCACCCGCGGGGTGCTCGGCCTCGACCGAGCACTCCAGCCAGGCCAGCGCGCCTTCGAGTAAGGGGTTGCCGCCGGGGGAGCGGGTCCAGGAGAGGCCCGCGAACTTGTCGCCGCCCTTGGTCGCGAGCTGCGCGCACACCGGCTGCTGGTGCTCGGCGAGCACGTTGACGGTCAGCGTCCTGGCCGCGCGGAGCCTGGGCCAACTGGTGCTGGTGTGCGCCACGCAGAAGGCGACCAGCGGCGGGTCGAGTGAGACGGAGGTGAAGGAGTTGGCCGCGAGGCCGCTCGGCCTGCCGCTCTCGGGATCGAGGGCGGTGATGGCGACGACGCCGGTGGCGAACCTGCTCAGCACCGACCTGAAGTGCTTGGCGGCCCCGTTGGGCCCTCCCGCGGAGGTGCTTGCGATGGGGGTGTTCCCGTTGGTGGTGCCGTGCTGGTACGGCGCGCCATGCGGCCTGCCGTCACAGCCGTCCGGCGCGATCAGCCGGGCAGCGTGTGTGCTCATGGGCGCCTCCTCGTCCACCACTGTATCTTACCAAGCGCTTGCTTGGACGGTAGGCGTCTCCCCGAAAGCCTGTCAACGCGTTGACAGCCGTTTCGTGCGCGGCATAGCGTCGAACACGTGGCCAAGCGCTTGCTTGATTTCAGAGATGCGGCCGCGATCGCGGGAGTCGGGTACACGCCGTTCTCCAAGGACTCGGGCGTCAGCACGCTGACCCTGGCCTGCAGGGCCGTGCTCGCCGCGCTCGAGGACGCGGGCCTCACCGCCGGCGACGTGGACGGCCTGGCCACCCACAGGGTGGGCGACTCCGCCGCGCCCTCCGTGGTCGGCCCCGCGCTCGGGATCACCGCGCCCACCTGGCACCTCGACCACTTCGGCGGCGGCAGCGTCTCGCACGCCGTCGTCGGCCAGGCGGCGCTGGCGGTGGCGGCGGGCATCGCGGAGACGGTGGTCTGCTACCGGGCGATCAACGCCAGGTCCGAGTTCCGCATGGGGACGGCGCCGAACCCCAGCCCCGAGACGCAGTACCTCGCCCCTTACGGCTACGGCGCGCCCGTGCAGCAGTTCGCGATGTACGCCCGCGCCCACATGCTCGAGTACGGCACCAGGCCCGAGCACTTCGGGCACGTGGCGGTCAGGCAGCGAGCCCACGCCGTGGCCAACCCCCGCGCGCTGATGCGCACCCCCATCACCCTCGACGACTACCTCGCCAGCCGCCCGATCGCCGAGCCGCTGCGCCTGCTGGACTGCTGCCTGGAGACCGACGGCGCGTGCGCGGTGGTCGTCACCACCGCCGAGCGCGCCCGCGACCTGCGCAGGCGGCCGGTGCTGATCTCCGGCGCCGCATGGGGAGGCGGCGACTCCTTCCTCGCCCCCGGCGAACCGACCGTGACCGCCGCCGCCGCCCTGGCCCCCCGCCTGTACGGCATGGCAGGCGTGGGCCCGGGCGACGTCGACGTGGCCGAGCTCTACGACTGCTTCACCTACTCGGTGATCGTCCAGCTGGAGGACTACGGATTCTGCGCCAAAGGCGAGGGCGGCCCCTACGCCGCCTCGGGAGAGGGGCCGCCGGTCAACACCCACGGCGGATTCCTGTCCGAGGGATACGTGCACGGGCTCAACCACATCGCCGAGGCCGTCTCCCAGCTGCGGGGTGACGCGGGCGAGCGGCAGGTGCGCGGGGCCGAGGTGGCGCTGTCCACGGCCCAGCCAGGCCACATCCTGCCGGCCACCTCGGCGCTGATCCTGCGGAAGGGGTGAGCGGGTGGACAGGGACTCGGCCGAGTGGTGGCAGCTGGTGGCCAAGGGGGTGCTCGCGGTCCAGCGGTGCTCCTCGTGCGGGCTGCTCAGGTTTCCCGCCAGGGCGTTCTGCGCGGGCTGCCGTACCGAGGGGTGGTCGTGGGCGCCCGTCGTGCCCGAAGGGCTGGTGGAGAGCTGGATCGTCAGCCACTGGCGGGCGCCGGCGCCCTACACGGTGGTGCGGGTGCGGCTGGCCGAGGCGCCGGGTTGCGTGCTGTACGGCACCTGGCGGGGCGAGGGCGAGCCGCGGCGGGGACAGCGGGTGCGGGCGCTCCTCACCGGCGAGCCGCTGATCGAGTGGACCGCCTGACCAGGCGGCGGGATGGTCGGCAAAGAGAACGCGCCCTGGCGGGCGTGGGGGACCCGCCAGGACGCGTCTCCGTACCGTGCGCGTCGACCCAGGACCCCGGCGAGGGATGGGGTCCTACGCCGAGTGCTCGCGCACGGAGCGGGTGGGGGAGTGACCGTCTGAAGTTGGGTGGCGGTAGTGCTCGGCGATGCGGAGTGCCGCTCCTACCGGGTCGTCGATCGGGTGGGTGACGGTCTCTCCCTCCTCGTTCCATTCGAACGAGCCGTCCCTGCACCACACGGTCAACTCGGTCAGTACGGATAACACCGACATGCCGTTCCCATTGCTCTGGTAGGTGTGGGTGAACCCCTGGCGATGCAACGCGTAACGCAGTAAACGTGTTGCCTCGCGGGGGTCGTGCCAGGGCAGGTACGGCGTACCCGCGCGGACCGGTAACACCGGCCGTCACCCCCCTCGCCCGACCTTTCGATGGATTTGTACCAACGAATGGATGATGCGGCTGTCAAGGCGCTCCGGTCAAGGGGTTGTAGCTAGCTAGAACCAGATCGTCTAAATTGTTGGAACAAAAGGGGTGAAAGTGGCTCGGTCGTCGCTGTACCAGCAGGTGGCTTCGGATCTGCGAAGGGCCATCTACTCCGGCGACCTCGGCCCCGGGGCGCAATTGCCCACAGAAGCCCATCTTCAGGACAAATACGGAGTAAGCCGCAATACCGTCAGGTTGGCCCTCGGCGAGCTGGTGAACGAGGGTCTGGTCACGCGTGCCCCCCGGCGCGGCACGGTCGTGCGGGATCGCCGGCCGTTGCTGATGTATCCGCAGCGAGAGCTCGCTCCGCAGCCGCGCGGTGAGGTGCGGGAGGCATTCGCGTACGCCGTCTCACAGGAGGGTCGCGAGCCGAGCCAGACGATCGAGGTGCAGATCGTCAGTCCGGTCGAGGAGATCGCCAGCCGTCTGGAGCTGGGCGACACCGACCTGGCGGTCGTCAGGCGCAGGCTGCGGTTCGTCGACGGCCAGCCGTACAACACCAACGACTCCTACTTCCCGCTGGCCCTGGTGCAGACCTCGGAGATCGCCAGGCCCGGGGACATCGCCCGCGGGGCGAACAGGGTGCTCGAAGAGCTCGGCCACGGACAGGTGAGGGTGGTCGACGACATCATGGCGCGGATGCCGAACCAGGAGGAGGCCGAGCGCCTCCAGCTGGAGCTGGGGACCCCGGTCGTCGTCTACATCAGGGTGGGCTACGACCGCGCCGACACGCCCGTGCGTGTGGCGGTGTCGGTGCTCCCGGCGGACAAGCACTTGATCCGATACGAGCTGGGTCTCCGCTAGACCAGGCTCGCTTGGGGGTGATCCCGTCCGTGCGGCGCGGGTCACTCTTCCGCGCTGGGCACGGTGGAGTTGTGCATACTCCCCCAAATTGCATTTTTCCCTGAAATATCGCCATGAAAGCCGTGTGCCACCGAGTGGACACGTTCCGTGTTCACTCCGTCACCCATCGGAACGAAGGGCAGAAACATGCACTCCAACATCCTCCTTCCCCCGCTGACCCTCCGGCGGGCCATACCCGACGACCTCCCCGGCGTCCTCACCCTCCTCGCCGACACCGCCGAGTGGCTCCATCTCCAAGGCGTCCGGCAGTGGCCGCGCGGCGGCTTCGGCCCCGAGCGGATCGTGCCGCTGATCGAGGAACAGGTCCTCTACCTGCTCGAAGGCCACTTCGGTGAGACCGTCGCGACCATCGCGCTCGACGGTCACGCCGACGCCGAGTTCTGGGCGCAGGCCGACGAGCCCGCCTCGGCCCTCTACGTCCACAAGCTGGCCGTCTCCCGCGCGGCCGCGGGCACGGGCCTCGGAGACGCGCTGCTCGACTGGGCGGGTGGCGCCGTCGCCGCCTCGGGTCTCGACTGGCTGCGGCTCGACTGCTCGAAAGACAACCCGCGGCTCCAGCAGTACTACCGGCGCCGCGGATTCCGCCATCTCCGCACGGTCGACCTGCCGCACCGGGCCTCAGGCGCGCTGTTCCAGCGCCCCGCCGAGGTGCGCACCTGCGTCGCGGAGGGTCTGTTCCGCACGCTCGATCTTGTCGACGTCTGACCTGGCCTGACATGAATTGTCAGAAATGACCACTGCCCTCCTCCATGCCGAGAGGAGGGCAGATTAGGCGATAACCTCTTTTTCATGACCGGATCCTTGCTTGAGGTGATCGCGCTCGACGCGCGTGACGCCGTGGCCGCGGAAGAGGGCGGCGCCGACCGTGTCGAGGTCGTCGCCGACATGGCCGCCGACGGCCTCACCCCTGCGACGGAGACGGTCGCCTCGATCGCGCGAGAGTGCGCGCTACCGCAGATGGTCATGCTGCGCGCCGACGCGAACTTCACCCCCGAGTCGCTCGACAAGCTGGTCTCCGCGGTGAAGGAGCTGGCAGAGGCGGGCGCGGCGGGGTTCGTGTTCGGCTTCCTCACCTCCGAGGGCGTCGTGGACCTGGAGGCGACGCAGACGCTCATCCACGCGGTCTCGCCGTTGCCGTGGACGTTCCACCGGGCCGTCGACCACGCCGCGGACGTGCAGGCCTCGTGGCGGGCGGTCCGGCTGCTGCCCAACCTGGCGACGGTGCTGACCTCGGGCTCGCCCGCGGGCGTCACCGAGGGACTCCCCGTGCTGCGGGCGCGCGCCGAGGCGGGCGACGCCGGACTGATCCTCGCCGGCGGCGGGCTCAAGCTGCGCCACATCCCGACGCTGCTCGACTACGGCGTGCGCGCCTTCCACGTGGGCAGCGCCGTCCGCTCGGCGTGGACCGCCCCCGTGGACCCCCATCTCGTCGCCCAGTGGCGCGCGCTGATCGACCGCGACATCTAGCCGCTACGCCTTCGGGACCCGCTACGCCTTCGGGGAGGCCGGGCTGAGGGCCGAGTCGGCCCTGTGCAGCGCGGCCACGAGCGTCTTGATCGTGGCCGGCTCGTCCAGCACGCCGCCGTCGGCCGCCCTCCGCTCCTCCCACGCCCGCACCCTGGCCGCGTGGGCGTCGTAGTGCGCCAGATGGAAGGCGTAGACGGTGGCGAAGCGCGACACCAGGTGCGAGGGATGCATGTCCCACCCCTGGTAGAAGCCGTGCGACAGCGAGTGCCTGACCAGGGCGGCGTGCCTGCGCCACAGCGCGTGCACGTCCTCCGTCGAGGCGGAGGCGGGCGAGGCGGCCAGCGACCCGTCCGACAGCTCGACGCCCGTCCCTGCGAACGCGGTCTGCATGACGTGGCGGGCGTGGTCGCAGGCGGGATGGTCGAGCCGCTGCTCGTGCGGCGGCAGGCCGAGCGCCGCGGTGTAGTCGAACACGCCGAAGTGCGCCGCCGCGAGCCGGCCGCCGAGCGACTCGGCCAGGTCGGCGCGCAGGAACATGACGGTCTGCGGCGCCTCGACCTGGATCTCGAACCGCACCGGCGAGGGCAGGGCGAGCCGACTCTCCAGCGCGGCCAGCACCTCGCAGAACTGTCCCAGGTACTCCTCCATCAGCACCTTGGGGAAGGTGAGCGTGAAGCCCGGCGGCAGCGCGCCGGCCCGCGTGACCACCTCGGTGAGGAACAGCTCCAGCGTGCGGACCGAACGGCCGGGGTCGCCGTCGGCGAACGACTTGACCCTGAGCCCCCACCTGCGTGGCAGACCGCCTTCGGCGTGCAGGCGGGCCAGCGCCGAGGCGGCCGCGACCGCGTCGCCGTCCTCGGCGTCGGGCCGCACGCCGTACCCGTCCTCGAAGTCGACGCGCAGGTCCTCGACGGGCTCGGCGGCGAGCTTGGCGGCCACGCGCGCGTGCACGTCGGCCGCCAGGCCCGCGGGGAGCTCGAACACCTCCGCCATGGCCGCGGCGTCGGGCAGGTGCGCCTTCATCAGATCGAACGCCTGGCCGCCCCACGAGGACGGCGTCGAGGACGAGAACAGGTCGGCGGGAACGTAGATCGTGTGCACGGGCTGCCAGCGGGGCTCCAGCACGGGATAGCGGGCCTGCTGGACCCGGTGGACGTCCTCGAAACCGTCGACGGTGATGCGCATCGTCACACGTTATCGAGGGCTCACTGTCACGGTCACGGCGGTGCCGGGGCGGGCGCCGACTGCCACCTTCAGCAGGCCGTCGCGCTGCGACGTCACGGCGGAGCGGACCCCGGAGACCTTGACCCGCACGCCGCGGGGGAAGAACTCTCGCGGCACCGCGATCTCGGTCGGCGCGTGCACGCCGCGCCTGGTGGTGTAGGTGAGCGTGAGCGTCCTGGCGGCCGCGTCGTAGGACTCGGCGACCGGCAGCCCCGCGACGCGGCGCGCGTAGGCGCCGAGGGCGGGCTCGGCTCCCGGAGCCGTGCGGCCTCCGCCGTCGAGCTGGCAGTAGCCGCCGGAGTCCGACCTGCACCAGTAGAACATCGCCCAACCGGTCGAGAAGCGGTTCATCGCGGCGACCGAACCGCTGACGAGCCGCCGGTTGCCGGGCAGGCGGCTGTTGGGCGGCCCCCACTCGCCGACGATCACCGGCATCTGGTTGGCGGCGGGGTAGAGTCCGATGGCCGCCTCGTAGCGCTCGATGAAGCCGCTGGACGGATCCCAGTCGCCGCCCGCCTCGACGCCGGTGGAGTACATGTGCGGGGCGTAGCCCACCTTCGGGTCGTCGAACCTCGGCAGCTGCGTCGGAACGCCCTCGCCGACCAGCACCGTCGGCTCCACGAAGATCCATGACTTCCTGTCGTGGACCCTGATGCCCGCGATCAGGCGGCGGTACATGTCGGCGAGCTGGGTCCGCTCGATCCTGGCCGAGGCCGTGACCAGGTCCTCGCCTTCCAGGAACCTGCCGAACGGCTCGTTGAAGAGGTCGTAGCCGAGCAGGGAACGGTGCCAGGAGACCTTCCTGACCAGCGTCTGCCACATCTCCACCTGCTCGGCGCGCAGGTCGGCGTCCTCGTAGAGGTGCTCGAAGGCGGCCATCACGGCGGGCTGGAAGTAGTCCTGGAACCAGTCGCCGGGGTTGCGCTCGAACGGCAGGCCGTCGTCGCGCGTCGCCCACTCGGGGATGCCGTTGTGGCCGCCGAACCTCGGCCCGTAGACGTCCTGGTGCATGTCGATCATGACGTGCAGGCCGTACCTGTCGGCCCAGCCGAGGACGCGGTCGACGTAGCCGAGGTACTCCTGGTCGTAGACGTCCTTCCGCGGCTCGATGTACTGCCACTGGACGATCAGCCGGAGGAACGTGAGCCCCTTGCCTGCCATGGCCCTGACGTCGTCCTCGGTGACCCTGTCGGTGGGGTACTTGCCGGCGTTGAAGCCGCGCAGCCTGATCACGCGGCCGTCGTCGTCGGTGAGGTAGGTCCGGCCGTCGGCGGTGATCTTTCCGGGGGTGCGGGAGGCCTCGGCGGGCAGGGGAGCGGTGAGGAGAGCGGCGAGGGTCACGAGGGCGAGTGAGCGGCGCATGGTGGACCCTAACCCGCCGGTCCGCTAAAGGTGAACGGTACTCATGTTGCAATTCGGCCGCAGGCCGCCAGCATCGCCTCGAGCCCGACCAGCTTGACCCGCTCACCCCTGCCGAGCGTCCTGGCGAGGTCCGCCTCGGCCGCCTCGATGGCCTGCCAGTCCTCGTAGGTGACGGGCCTGACGCCACGTGCGGCCAGCAACTCGTCGATCGAGGCGACGGCGCCCGAAGGAGCGTCGGCCAGCAGCGTACGGACGGTCTCGGCGGCATCGGACTTGTTGGTCCCGATCACGCCGGTCGGCCCGCGCTTGAGCCAGCCCGCCACGTACTCGCGGTCGCGGACCCTGCCTGCCAGGTTCGGCACCGTCATCGTCTCGGTGGAGAACGGCACACCGGGCAGCGGCACGCTCTGGTAGCCCACCGAACGCAGCACCATCCCGACCGGCAGCGTCTCGAACTCGCCCGTGCCCACCACCCTGCCGTCCTCCGACAGCCTCGTCCGCTCCAGGCGCAGGCCCTCCACCCTGGTGGTGCCCAGGATCTCCACGGGGCGCAGCCAGAAGCGCACGTCCAGCCTGCGGGGGCGGCCCACGGGGGAGCGCTCCGACCATGACCGCAGCACGTCGATGTTGCCCTTGATCTGGCGCGGGAAGTCGCCGCCCAGCACCACGGCCTCGTCGGGGCGCACGCACACGTCCGCGTTGGCCACCTCGCCCAGCTCGCGCAGCTCCTTCAGCGTGAACTTGGCGTGCTCGGGGCCGCGCCGCCCGATCATGTGGATGGCCTTGACCTGGCTGTCGGCCAGCCTGGCCAGCACGTCGTCGGGCACGTCGGTGGCCCTCAGATCCTCGGCCGTCTTGGCCAGCACGCGCACCACGTCCACGGCCACGTTGCCCACGCCGATCACGGCGACCTCGGGACTGTCGAGCTCGAACGCCTCGGGCGAGACGTCGGGATGGCCGCAGTACCAGTTTACGAAGTCCGTCGCGGCGACGCTGCCCAGCAGGTCCTCCCCCGGGATGCCCATCTTCCTGTCGACCATCGCGCCCGTGCAGTAGACGACCGCGTCGTAGCAGGCGAGCAGGTCCTCCACGGAGACCTCGGAACCGAGCGTCACCCCGCCGAGAAACCGGACCCGAGGCAGCTCGAGCACCTTCCTGAGGTAGTTGGCGATCGACTTGATCGAGGTGTGGTCGGGTGCCACCCCGTAACGCACCAGCCCGTACGGCGTCGGCAGCCGTTCGAGCACGTCCACATCGACGGGATCCGCCGACTGCTTCACCAGCGCCTCCGCCGTGTAAATGCCGGCGGGGCCCGATCCGACGACTGCCACGCGCAACGACACGCTGCCTCCTCGGTGGCGACGCTATGTCCGTGATTCTGTACCTACCAGACGCAGGCGGCCAAGCTCGTCGAGGAATCCCGTGTCGCCTGTCCTGACGAACCCGTCCTTGGCGAACACTCCAGGCTCGCCGTCTCCGACGTACCCGCTCATGACCGCCTGGGAGCGCAGCAGCACGTCGCCCTTCGCGCCCACGGGCAGCGGTCGGCCCGCGGGATCGCGGACGGACAGGTCCACGCCGGTGCGCGGCCTTCCGACGGTGAGCTCTGCGTCCTGCGGCGGGTCGCCGGGGCGGGTGCCGAGGCCGAGGCCGGCCTCCGTGCACAGGTAGCGGTTGCACACGGGCACCCCGAACCGCTCCCGCAGCCGTCTGATCAGCTCAGGCGCCGCGGGCCCTCCGCTGGACAGGACCAGGTCCAGCGACGGCGGCGCGCCGCTGACCTCCAGGATGGCGGCCAGCTGGGCGGGCGTGCCGTGGAGCACCCGCAGCTCCTTCTCGCACACCAGGCGCAGCACCGCCTCGGGGTCCCAGCGCGGCAGCACGTGAGTGGTCCTGCCGGTCTGCAGGAAGACCGGCAGGCGCGTCGCGAACGCCATGTGACCCATCGGATGCCACAGCACGCGCGAGTCGCCCTTGCCCCACCTCACGCCCGCGCCGTGCGCCCTGATCGCCTCCAGCTGCCGCTCGCCGAAGACCGCGGCCTTGGGCGGGCCCGTCCTGCCGGAGGTGTAGGTGATCACGACGGGCCGTCCGGGGTCCGGGGGCAGCGGGGGCGGCGGGGCCTCGTTCCTCGCCAGCGTGCCGTACCCGCTGCCGGGCAGCGTCACGACGTCGAGCCCCGGCAGGGAGGGGAGCAGGCCCGGCATGGTGACGACGATCATCGGGTCGAGCGCGGCGAGCAGGCGCACCCTCAGGGGATGGCGCGGGTCGACGCCCGCCGCGACCGCGCCGATCTTGGCGGCGGCCACGTAGCAGACGGCGAACTGGGGGCCGTCGGGCAGCACGAGGGCGACCACGTCGCCGATGCGCGTACCGCGGTGGGCGAGTCCCGCGGCCACCTGGTCGGAGAGGCGGTCAAGTTCGGAGAAGGACAGGCGGGAGGTGCCGGAGTCGACCGCTACGCGCCCCCCGAACCTGCGCGCGGCCTCCCCGGCCAGCAGGCGCAGCATGGCGGCTCCTGACGAAAAGGCGCACTGGAGTTCCTACCCGTGTCGCGCTGCCTCACGCAGGGCGATCTTGTCCAGCTTGCCGTTGACGTTCACGGGCAGCTCGTCGAGGACGAAGACCCGCCGGGGCACCTTGTAGTCGGCCATGTTGGCCTTCGCCCACGCGCGCAACCCCTCCTCGCTCACGTCGGCGCCCGCCCTCGGCACCACGTAGGCCCAGCCGGCCTCGCCCGACCTGTCGTCCGGCACGCCGATCACCGCCGCCTGCGCCAGCGACCCCTCTTTGAGCAGGAGCGACTCGACCTCCGCGGGCGAGACATTGAACCCGTTGACTATGTAGAGCTCCTTCTTCCTGTCGACGATCGTCAGGTTGCCCACCGGGTCGAGCACGCCGATGTCGCCGGTGTGCAGCCACCCGTCGGCGTCGATCACCTCGGCGGTCCTGTCGGGCTCGTCCCAGTAGCCGCGCATCACGCCGTAGCCCCGCTGCAGGATCTCGCCGCGCTCGCCCTGCGGCACCTCCTTGCCCATCGCGTCCACGATCTTCACCTCGATGCCCGGCACCGGCCGGCCCGCCGAGCCCGCGATCACGTCGACGGGGTCGTCGTGCCTGGTCATCGAGACGACGGTGCCCTCCATGAGTCCGTAGGCGTTGATCATGCGGTCGAGCCCGACGCGCTCGACCAGGCGGGTGACGAGCGAGGCGGGCACGGCCGCCGCGCCGCAGATGGCGACCCTCAGCGACGACACGTCGTGCGGCCGCCTGTCCAGCTCGTCCAGGAGCCGGGCGAAGAGTGTGGGCGGCCCCGCCAGGACGGTGATCTTCCCCGACTCGATGAGCGTCATCAGGGCGTCGGGACTGAACGTCGCGACCGGCATCATCGTCGCCCTGCGCAGCACGCACGCCAGCAGCCCGGCGTTGAGCCCGAAGCCGTGGGCGAAGGGGGCGATCACCGGATACCTGTCGCCCTCGCGCAGCGTGACGATCTCCGACCAGTCCCAGTAGCCGCGCAGGACCTGCGCGTGGTCAAGCATGACGCCCTTGGGCGTCCCCGTCGTGCCCGACGTGGACATGATCTCGCACAGGTCCTCCCCTCGTACGGCGAGTGCCCTGGCCTCCGCCTCCTGCACGCTCGCCATCGCCCGCCCCGCTTCCTCGAAGCGGCGCACGGAGGGCAGACGTTCCCCGCTGATCAGCAGCGACGCTCCCGTCTTCTGGGTCAGCTCGGCGGCCTCGAGCCGCTTGGCGCGGGCCGAGATCGGCACGAGCACCGCGCCCGCGTCCCACACGCCGAAGGCGTTGACCACCCACGACAGGTCGTTGGGTCCCCAGATCGCCACCCTGTCCCCGTGACGCACGCCCTGGGCGATGAGCGCGCGCGCCACCGTCTGGGCGCGCTCGCGCAGGGCCGCCATGCCGAACTCGAGGGTGACGGGGGCGTCGGGGTGGCGTTCCGCCTGGTCGCGCAGCATCCGGGGGATCGTTTCCCACTGCATGGCGTGCTCCTATACGAGAGCGCGGTCCCTGCCGAGGTGGTGGCCTCGGTGGTCGATCACGACCCCGGGCGAGGAGTTCTCGGCCACGTCGGGCGAGACCTCCACGGCGATCGAGATCGGGGTGAGCGCGGCGAGGGCCTGCTGGATGCGCGAGCGCCACATCGGGTTCTTGACGAGGCTCTCCCTGCCGAAGGTCACGGTGAGCGTGGCGGCGTCGAGCGTGCCCTGCCTGCTGACGGCCAGCTCCCAGCCCGACACCCCGTCGATCTTCGACAGCGCCTTCTCGATTCTCGGCAGCGAGACCCACACCCCGCGCACCAGGACGTGGTCGCCGACGGTGTGCGCGAGCCTGCCGTCGGACGTCACGTGTCCGGTGCGCATGGTGGCCTCGCCGTGCGTGACGACCAGTTCGGCGAGTCCCCCGTCGGTCATGGAGTCCTTGGCCAGCGCGCCGAACCCCAGCGCGCCGTCGGCCAGCGGGGTCAGCGGGTCGTCCTCGGCCGCGCGCCAGGCGAGCGCGCCGCCGGAGAACGGGCTGGAGTAGACCTCGCTCACCCTGGCGTCGAACTCGGCCGCCAGGTGGCCGAGTGTCCGCTTGCTGGCGATCTCGCCGGTCAGGACGACGGTTCTCAGCCCGAGATCGAGGGGGTCAAGGAGGAACTCCAGGTGCAGCCTGGCCAGGAAGTCCATCGCGCCCGTGGGAGTGGCGACCAGCGTCGTGGCCCCGACCGCCTGGAGCGCCCGGTGCAGCCGCATCCTGCCGCGCGGACCCACCGAGGCGGCGGCCTCGGCCACCTCGGCGGCCGCCGCTGCCCACAGGCCTCCCGCCGGCTCGGCCAGCGCCACCACCACCCTGTCCCGCTCGCCCACGCCCGCCGTCCTCAGCGCCTGCGCCGTCAACTCGGGACGCAGCGGGAAGCCGAAGGAGGCGTCGGGCGCCAGGTGGAGCAGCCCCATGGCCCTCCCCGGCACCAGGTCGTCACGGGTCAGCCACCGGCTCACTGATCACCTACAGCGTGGAGGTCCCGTCCTTCGGGACGGGGAGGAAACGCGGCACGAACGGACACTTCACTCTCCTGGTCTTGTCGGTGGCGGTCGGTCGGCGGGATCCACCGCCCTCAGGCGGGGGAGAGGTCAATGCATCACCTCGGTCATGAAGACGTTCATGGAGTCGCAGACCAGGTCGTGGCGCAGGCCGCCGACCTGGCACTGCAGGATCAGATCGGTCGCGCCCGCCTCCGCGATGCGCGCCACGGCCTTGCGCGACCCCTCCACGTCGTCGACCACGACCATCAGGTGCTCGCGGAGGGTCGCCATGGCCTCCTCCGGGGGCATGCCCGCGGCGAGCTGGCCGAGCACCCGGTGGGTGGCGTGGCGGGCGTCGTAGTAGTCGGGCGGGGTGACCAGGTTGACCTGGCGGCGGATGTACCAGAGGACCGCGTCGGCGGCCTCGTCGCGGGCGTCGCCGACGTACCACGGGATCATCAGCGCGATCCGCCTGGTGGCGGGGTCGAAGCCGCTGTCGGCGAGGCACTCCTTGTAGCGGGCGATGTCGGCGGCCACGTCGTCGACGCCCTTGAGCATCGTCATGCCGAGCAGGTTGTAGCCGTGCCTGGCCGCGGCCAGGTATCCCTCCAGGGAGGTGGAGGCCACCCACACGGGCGGGTGGGGCACCTGGGCGGGTCGCGGGTAGACCGCCACGTCGGGGATCTCGAAGAACTCGTTCGACCTGCTGATCGGCTCGCCGTCGGCCCGCCAGATGTCCAGCGTCGCCTCCAGGCTGTCCTCCCAGATCTGGCGCGACTTCTCGAACGGCCGCTGGAAGGCCTGGTACTCCAGGGGTGAGGCGCCGCGTCCGGTGCCGAACTCGACCCTGCCGCCGCTGAGCACGTCGAGGGTGGCCACGCGCTCCGCGGTCCTGATCGGCGACTGGAAGGGCAGCAGCACCACGCCGAGTCCGAGGTGGATGCGGGTGGTGCGCTGGGAGATCGCGGCGAGGACCAGATCGGGCGCGGAGGAGTGGGAGAAGCCGCGGGTGAAGTGGTGCTCGACGAACCACGCGGTGTCGAACCCCAGACGGTCGCCGAGGACGACCTGGTCGATCACGTTCTGGAATGCCTGCCGTTCGACCTCGCGGGTCCGACCGCGGACCTCCAGCTCGTATCCCAGGCTGATCCGCATGCACGCCTCCCGATAGAGAACCAAGCGCTCGCTTGGTTGAGCGTAGCAGCAGACCGGGACTTGCGGGAAGGGCGCGGGGAGATCAGAGTGAGTGTCCGTGAGCGCGGAGAAGCGGCGAAAGCAGGGGCTGGGGCGGTCGAAAGATGACACGCTCCCAGACATGAGATTGCGTCGCGCCGGAGAGGCTCACGACGAGCCCGCACTGGCCAGCGCCCGCAGGTTCGAGGCGTTCGGCAGAGTGATGGCCGCGCTGGCGAGCGAGGCCGAGTTCATCGAGTCGTGCCGCGACCTCACCTGGTGGCGCGGCGCCGACCACAGCTGGCACATCTCGTGGCGAGACGGGCCCTACGCCTCCGAGGTGGTCACGCTCCTGGCCGAGCACGTCCGCGATCCCGGTTTCGACGGGAGCCTGGTCACGGTGGTGGGCCCCGGCACGCCCTCCTCCGCCGTGCTCGACGTGATGGGCGTGCGCTTCGAGCTGCAGGCGGTCGACCCGCTCGGCAGGTCGAGGGCCGACGCGCGACCCGGGTTCTGGCGGTTGGCCGAGGCGCTCGACACCACCCGCAGCACCAACGCCAGGCGGCCGTGGGAGGAACTGCTCGGCGGTTAGCCGATCTCCAGCCGCGCCCTGTGCGAGCGGGGCGGGCCGAACAGCTGCGCGTCCGAGGTGGCGCGCTTGAAATGGCGGTGGGCGTCGTGCTCCCACGTGATGCCGATCCCGCCGTGGATCTGGATGTTCTCGCCCGCCGCCCTCAGATAGGCCTCCGAGCAGTAGGACCCGGCGACGGCCGCGTTCTCCCTCGTCGGCTCCTCCGCCGCCGCCCACGCCGCCGACCGTGCGGACTCCACCACGAGCAGCAGGTCGGCCAGCCTGTGCTTGATCGCCTGGAAGGAGCCGATGGGGCGGCCGAACTGGTGGCGCAGCTTGGCGTAGGAGGTCGCCTCCTCCAGGCACCTGGCCGCGCCGCCCGCCTGCTCGGCGGCCAGCGCGATGACCGCCAGGTCGCGCACCCGCTCCCATGCGGCGCCGTCGCCGGCCTGCCGTACGCGGACGTGGTCGAAGGACAGCGCGGTCAGCGGGCGGCTGGCGTCCATGGTCTCGTACGGCACGCGAGCCGAAGGCTCGGCCTCGACCAGCCGCCCCCCGGCGTAGACGAGCACGGTCTCGGCGTCCAGCACGTAGGGGGCGGCTCCGCTCAGCCGCTCGCCCTCCAGGACGCACGAGTGCTCGGACGGCAGCACCACGGTGGCGGTGCGCGTCCCCTCGGCGATCGCCCTGAGCAGGGCGGGGTCGTCGGTGGCGGCCGCCGCCATCACGGCGGTCTGGAGAAACGGATGGGGCGACAGTGATCTGCCGATCTCCTCGCACACGACGGCCAGTTCTCGCATGCCGTATCCCGCTCCGCCGAAAGGCTCGGGAACGGCGAGTCCCGCGATTCCGAGTTCGCCGGCGAAACGCGCCCACGGCGCGTCCGGATGGGCGGCGAGAAACGACCTGACGACGGCCCGCAGCTCGGGAAGGCTCACAACGATTGATTTAACCAAGCGATTGCTTGATTTTCCAGCCTGACCATCGGTTGACCTAAATTTACTTTTCCTGTATGTCCGCATAGTCTGATAAGCGAACTATGGAGAAGATTGCTATCGAATACGCTGATTTTGCCGAATATGATCGGCGTCAGCGAGGCATCCAGCGCCATGTGCTGGCCGCCTTCGTCGGGGGACTGGTGGTCGGCTCTTTCGGCGTGCTCATGTCCGGCCTCCGCCTGGGGGTCTACGACCCCTACGCCTACCTCGCGCTGGCGGTCGTCGTCGGCGCGACGGCGACGGGCTTCGGCTGGGCGCTGCTGACCACCTTCCTCGCCTCGGTCTCCACCCTGGTGGCCGCCATGGCGGGCAGCGCGCTGCACGGCGACCTGCGCTTCGAGGCCATCGGCGGCAGCGCCGCCGGCGTCAACCTCCTGCTCGTCCAGCTGGTGGTGTTCGGGCTGCTCGCCTACTTCACCCGCAGGCGCGACCTGTGGGGTGACCTCGCCGCGGGCGTCATCTCGGGGCTGCTGCTCGGCGACGTCATCGACCGCGCCAGTCCTGGCGGGGTCGACTGGGAGATCGGCTTCTGGCCCGTCCCCGCCATCGCCATCGGCTCTCTGGCCGTGGTCGGCGTCCTCGCCCTGCGGCGCACGATGGCGGGCAGGGCGCGCGCCGCCACGATCGCCTGCGTGGTCGCGGGAGCCGTCGCGGCGGCGCTCCTCGCCCTGTGAAGGGCGAAAGTCGGTAGCCTGTAGGTCTTCACATCCGGGCCCTAACTAGGAGTAGCCGTGTTGCTGCGCATGTCGTCGTTGTTGCTTCGCACCCTGCGGGACGACCCGGCGGACGCGGAAGTGCCGAGCCACAAGCTCCTCGTCCGCGCCGGATACGTCCGCCGCGTGGCCCCTGGCATCTACTCCTGGCTCCCGCTCGGCAAGATCGTCCTGGAGAACGTCACCCGCGTCGTCCGCGAGGAGATGAACCGCATGGGCGGCCAGGAGGTGCTCTTCCCCGCGCTGCTGCCCCGCGAGTACTACGAGTCCACGGGCCGCTGGACCGAGTACGGCGACACGCTCTTCCGCCTCAAGGACCGCAAGGGCGGCGACTACCTGCTCGGCCCCACCCATGAGGAGCTGTTCACCGACATGGTGAAGGGCGAGTACTCCTCCTACAAGGACTACCCCGTCACGCTCTACCAGATCCAGACGAAGTACCGCGACGAGGCGAGGCCCAGGGCGGGAATCCTGCGCGGCCGCGAGTTCCTGATGAAGGACTCCTACTCCTTCGACCTCGACGACGACGGTCTCAAGCGCTCCTACGAGCAGCACCGCGAGACCTACATCCGCACCTTCGACCGCCTCGGTCTCGACTACAAGATCTGCTTCGCCACCTCGGGCGCCATGGGCGGCTCGGCGTCGGAGGAGTTCCTGGCGCCCACGCCCACCGGCGAGGACACCTTCGTCAACTGCCACCACTGCGGCTACGCCGCCAACGCCGAGGCCGTGGTCACCACCGCGCCCGCCGCCAGGCCGGTCGAGGGACAGCCCGCGCTCCAGGTGCTCGACACCCCCGACACCCCGACCATCGAGACGCTCGTGTCGCTGGTCAACGCCGAGCACGGCCTGAACATCACCGCCGCCGACACCCTCAAGAACGTCGTCGTCAAGGTCACCACGCCCGGCTCCGACAAGGTCGAGACGCTGATCATCGGTGTGCCCGGGGACCGCGAGGTCGACTTCAAGCGCCTGGAGGCCTCCCTCGCCCCCGGCGAGCCCGCCATCTTCGAGGCCGAGGACTTCGCCAAGCACCCCGGCCTGGTGCGCGGCTACATCGGCCCGCAGGTGCTCAAGGACCTCGGCATCCGCTACCTCGTCGACCCGCGCGTGGTCACCGGCACCTCGTGGGTGACCGGCGCCAACGAGCCGGGCAAGCACGCCGCCAACGTCGTCGCGGGACGCGACTTCGTCCCCGACGGCACCATCGAGGCCGCCGAGGTCCGCGAGGGCGACGCCTGTCCCCGCTGCGGCAATGGGCTGTCCATCGACCGCGGCATCGAGATCGGGCACATCTTCCAGCTCGGCCGCAAGTACGCCGACGCCGCGGGCCTGGACGCCCTCGGCCCCGACGGCAAGCCGATCAGGATCACCATGGGCTCCTACGGCATCGGCGTCTCGCGCGCCGTGGCCGTGATCGCCGAGCAGAAGTTCGACGAGCTCGGCCTGGTCTGGCCGCGCGAGGTCGCCCCCGCCGACGTCCACATCGTCGGCACGGGCAAGGACAACCAGGTCGAGGTGGCCGTCCAGCTCGCGGAGGAGCTCGAGTCGCGCGGGCTGCGCGTCCTCGTCGACGACCGTCCCTCGGTGTCGCCCGGCGTGAAGTTCAAGGACGCCGAGCTGCTGGGCCTGCCCACCATCCTGGTGATCGGCCGGGGTCTGGCGCAGGGCGTCGTCGAGCTGCGCGACCGCGCGACGGGGACCAAGGAGGAGATCCCGCTCGCGGAGGCGGCCGAGCGCGTGCTCGCCGCCTGCCGTAGCTGACCCGTCCGTTACGGCGGGCACGGGCCAGGCCACCGGTGTCACCGGTGGCCGCCCGTCCACCACGCCGCTGCGGCGCGACTTCGGCGGGCCGCCGTTACATCGCCCCGTACGCCCGCGGACTTCCCCTACACCTTCGACGGGTACGCCGCGTTCCTGGACCGGTTCGCCTGGGGCAGGCGGTGAGCCAGGAGGGGTTCATGGACGAGTTCGTCGGCGAGGTCGCCGACCATCTCGTCGAACGGATCAGCCCCGACCTGTGGCGGCTGTCGTGGCCGCTGATGGACACGCCCACCCGCCGTGAGATCGCCGTCGGCCTGATGGAGGGGCTCAAGGAGAACCTCGACTGGCTGCCCCGCTACCCAGGCCTACCTGAGGGAGCACCGGCCGCCCACGCTGGTCGTCTGGGGTCCGCAGGACGGTTACATGCCCGAGGGCGCCGCTCGCGCCTACCTGCGCGACCCGCCGGACGCCGAGCTGCACCTGCTGGATGGCGGGCACTGGGCGCTGGAGACCGACCTGGACGAGATCGTCGCCCTCGTCCGCGCCTTCCTGTCCCGCCTCGCGCCCGGTAGCGCCTCAGGCCGGTAGGGGCGGTGGCTAGTACCGGTAGTGGCGGTGTCCGCGCCCGCCGAGGGACTTGCTGAGGTGGAAGCCGCCAGGAAGCCTGAGCGTGAGGTGGCGGCGGCCGTCGGGAGTGGTGCTGACGTGGAACCTGCGGTTGCCGAAGCTGTGGCCGACCCCGTGACGAGAGAGGTGGATCCTGAACGGTCCCACCTTGATCGACTTGCGGTAGTGCCAGCCCATCGAGCCTCCTTGGGGAAAAGTCCGTGGTGCCCTGAAAACGAAGGGCACCACGGATGAGTTCCCTGATCAGCGGCGAGAGCCGCTCCCCAGAGTCTTGCGCCAGTGCAGGCCACCGGGGAGGTTCACCGACAGCGTCCGCCGCCCGTCGGCCGTCCTCGTCACGCGGAAGGCCCTGTTGCCCCAGCTGTGGCCGACGCCGCCGCGGGACAGGTTGAGTCGGAACGGACCTATTTTGATGGACTTCCTGAAGCTCCAGCCCATGAATGCCTCCATCGGGGGAAAGGTGACGCACCCCCGGCTACCCGTGACGATCGTTTCCAACCTGTCCCCAGGGTGAGAGGAGCCCCGCGCCACAGCTCCCTGCAAGGGCCTTCCGGTGAGCCGCCTCCTGGGGTCAGCCGCCGGGCGTGGGAGAGGGCGGCTGGGGTGCGCGCGGGGGCATGCCGGGGAAGACGGCGACCGCGGGGCGGAAGCCGTACGACCTGACGGCCGACTCCTGCATGGCGAGCGCCGCCATGCGGCGCGTCGTGGCCTGGCCGGCGGCGGCCAGCTCCAGGTAGGCCGCGGTGACGCCCGCCTCCACGAGGACGGCCAGCCGCACGGCCTCCGTCGCGTTGTCCGGCATCACGGGCAGCGAGTAGGCGGCCTCGGGTTCGGCCGGCTTGCCGCCGCCCGACGAGATGAGCGCGCGCAACTGGTCGCGTCTGGCCCTGTGGGCGTCGAAGGCGGCCGTCACCTTGTCCCGCAGCGCGCCGGTGGTGCGCGCGCCCATCAGGCCGTAGGCGTAGACGGCCGCGTGCTCGGCGGCCAGCGCCTTGTTCATGGCCACCAGGTCGTCGGCCGCCGCGGCCCTCACAGCGACCTCGGCAGGGCGACGGCGTGCAGGGCCTCGCAGGCCCCGATGCTGGCGATCAGCTGGGCCAGCGAGGGGGAGGCGGTGCCGAGCTGGCGGGCGCGCATGGCGGCGGCCTTCCGCTCGGTGTCGCGCAGCCTGGTCAGCGACACCTTCGGCGGCTTCTTCGACGGCGAGGGCTTGACGGAGGGCGTGGCGGGGGCCGGTGGCAACGGCTCGGCGGAAAGCCGCTCGCGCAGCGCGGCCAGGTGCTGCTCGTGACGCTCCTTGAACGGCGCCAGCTTCGCGCCGTCCGCGCCCACCAGGGCGGCGTAGAGGCCGATCGTGCGTTCCTTCTCGGCGATCAGCTCGCGCAGCAGCAGCTGTTCGGGGTCGGGCGCCTTCGAGGCGGCGGGCTCGGGCGGCCCCGCCGTACAGCCGGAGAGCGCCGCCATCGCCGCGCCGCCCGCGAGCACGGCACGCCGGGACAGGGGACGCAAGGAGAACCTCCGGTCGGGTGAGGAAGGCACACAGCATCGTAAGGGCTGACACGTGCCGTTGGCGCGTTCCGCCCGACCGTGCCGTGGTGCGATATGGTCTCGCTCTCAACGAGTCTCCGCCGCCCGACCCTGTCGAGTGGCGCTCTTTCCGTGCCTTGGTACCGATAGGGTTATTGAGCAGTCGTCGACTGAGCGGCCGCCATCACGGGCGGTCATGGATCGCAACACAATAGGGAGGTCGATATGGGCAGCGCATCATCCCGCGACCACCTGATGAAGCTCCTGGAGCCCGTCGTCGCCACCGCAGGTCTCGACCTGGAGGACGTCACGGTCACCCGGGCGGGCAAGCGAAGCCTGCTGCGCGTGGTCGTCGACAAGGACGGCGGGGTGACGCTCGACGACATCGCCGAGGTGAGCCAGGCGGTGTCCGACGCGCTCGACGGCGACGACACCATGGGCCAGTCGCCCTACACGCTCGAGGTCTCCTCGCCGGGCGTCGACCGCCCGCTCACCGAGCCGCGCCACTGGCGACGCGCTGCCAAGCGCCTGGTCAAGGCGGATCTGCGCGACGGCGGCCTGGTCGAGGGCCGCATCCGCGGCGCCGACGACGAGGGCGTGGAGATCGACGTCGACGGCGCGCTGCGCAGGATCGACTATCAGGACCTGACCCGAGGACGGGTACAGGTGGAATTCCGCCGGTTCGAGGACGAGGAAGACGACCTCGACGACGGCGACGAGGGCTAAGGGGGAAGCCTCGTGGACATCGACATGAGCGTCCTGCGCAGCCTTGAACGGGAGAAGGACATCTCCTTCGACCTGGTCGTGAAGGCGATCGAGGACGCGTTGCTGATCGCCTACTTCCGCACGGAGGGCGCCGCGGCCAAGGCCAGGGCGGAGCTCGACCGCGCCACCGGGCACGTCACCATCTACGCCGCCGAGCTCGACGACGAGGGTGACATCGTCAGGGAGTTCGACGACACCCCCGGCAACTTCAGCCGCATCGCGGCCACCACCGCCAAGCAGGTCATCCTGCAGCAGCTGCGCGACGCCGAGGACGAGATCAACTTCGGCGAGTTCGCCAGCCGCGAGGGCGAGCTGGTCTCCGGCGTGATCCAGCAGGGGCAGGACCCCCGCGTGGTGCTCGTCGACCTCGGCAAGATCGAGGCCGTGCTGCCCCACAACGAGCAGGTCCCCGGCGAGGACTACGTGCACGGTGAGCGCATCCGCGCGTACGTGGTGCAGGTGAAGAAGGGCCACAAGGGCCCGTCGGTGACGCTGTCGCGCACCCACCCTGGGCTGGTGAAGAAGCTCTTCGCCCTGGAGGTGCCCGAGATCGCCGACGGCACCGTCGAGATCGCGGCGGTCGCGCGCGAGGCGGGGCACCGTACGAAGATCGCGGTTCGCTCCCGCAAGCCGGGCGTCAACGCCAAGGGCGCCTGCATCGGGCCGATGGGCTCGCGCGTGCGCAACGTGATGACCGAACTCCACGGCGAGAAGATCGACATCATCGACTGGTCGGAGGACCCTGGGGAGTTCGTCGGGAATGCCCTGTCCCCCGCGCGTGTTTCGCATGTCGAGGTTCTCGATCTGGAAGGCCGTGTGGCGCGCGTCACAGTGCCCGACTACCAGCTCTCCCTGGCCATCGGCAAGGAGGGGCAGAACGCCCGGCTGGCGGCGAGGCTCACGGGGTGGCGGATCGACATCCGTCCTGACACCCAGGCGGATGATCCCGCCGGTTCCGTAGATGCGTCCAAGCGGTAAGCTGGAATATGGTGGCCAGGCGGCCCCGCTGAGAACATGCGTGGGCTGCAGGGTTCGCACGGCTAAGTCCGAGCTGCTCCATCTGGTGCTTGTCGAGGGCCACGTGGTCCCTGACCTGCACGGACGGCTTCCCGGCCGAGGTGCCTCGCTGCATCGCGACCTGAGCTGTCTGGAGCTTGCCGAGCGTCGCCGAGCGTTTCCGCGCGCTTTTCGCGTGCCGGGGCCGCTTGACGTCTCGCGACTGCGAGCGCACCTAGAGGGAGAACCACATGTCATGTAGGACGCCGAGTTGATGGGCGGAGTCAGATTGCTATGAGCGCCTGATGAGCACGCGGCGATGAAGACGTCAAGGTAACGACGGTCCGGACGGCACTGCCAGCCTCCCGGGCCGAGTAAGGGAGTGCAGTGGCGAAGGTCCGGGTATACGAGCTCGCTAAGGAGTTCGGCGTTGAGAGCAAGGTCGTCATGGCCAAGCTCCAGGAGATGGGAGAGTTCGTCCGTTCGGCGTCCTCGACCATCGAAGCGCCGGTAGTCCGCAGGCTCACCGAAGCTTTGGGCGTATCCAAGCCCTCGAAGGGCGGCGGTTCGTCGTCCAAGCCGCAGCCGCCGAAGGCTGCGCCCCGGCCGGCTGACAGCCAGGCCGGTAACGGCGCCGCGGAGGCGCCTGTCTCGTCGAGCCCGCGTCCGGGCCCGATTCCGAAGCCGGGGCCGCGCCCCGGTCCCGCCGGTGGCACTCCGCGCCCGCCGGTTCCCATGCCTCACCAGACGCAGCCGGAGGCCGCGCCCGCGGAGGCTCCTCGCGAGGCCCCGCAGGCCCCGCAGGCTCCCAGGTTCGAGGGCCCGCGCCCGACGCCTGGTCCCCGTCCGGGTCCCGCGGCCCGTCCCGGTCCGCGTCCCGGTCCCGCCCAGCAGGGCGGCCGTCCCTCCGGCCCCGGTGGTCAGCAGTCCGGCGCACCGCGTCCCGGTGGCCAGGGCGGACCTGGCGGCCAGCGCGAGGGTGGGCGTCCGGGCCCGAAGCCGGGTCCGCGTCCGGGTCCCCGTCCTGGCAACAACCCGTTCTCGTCCAACGCGACCGGCATGGGCCAGCGTCCGCCGCGTCCCGGCGGTCCTCGTGAGGACCGTCCTCGTGAGGACCGTGGTCCGCGTCCCGGTGGTCCTGGCGCCGGCGCGCCGCGTGACGGCGCCATGCCGCGTCCGCCCGCCGGCCGTGGCCAGGGCGGTCCCGGCGCCGGTGGTCCGCGTCCCGGACCTGGCGCGGGCGGTCCGCGTCCCGGGCCCGGTGCGGGTGGTCCCCGTCCCGGCGGGCCGCGTCCCAACCCGATGATGATGCCGCAGGGTCGTCCTGCCGGCCCCGGCGGCGGTGGCGGCGCAGGCCGTCCCGGCGGTGGCGGCGGTGGTCGTCCCGGCGGTGGCGGCGGTGGTCGTCCCGGTGGTGGCGGCGGCTTCGGCGGTCGTCCCGGCGGTGGCGGTGGCGGCGGCTTCGCCGGCCGTCCCGGCGGTGGCGGCGGCGCGGGTCCGCGCACCGGCACCGGCGGTCCCGGTGGCGGCGGCGGTGGTTTCGCCGGTCGTCCCGGTGGCGGCGGTCGTGGTCGCGGCGGCGGTACGGCAGGCGCGTTCGGCCGTCCCGGCGGCCGTCCCGCGCGTGGTCGCAAGTCCAAGCGTCAGAGGCGCCAGGAGTTCGACAACATGTCGGCGCCGGCGATCGGCGGCGTGCAGGTTCCTCGCGGCAACGGCGCGACGATCAGGCTCCCGCGTGGTGCGTCGCTGTCCGACTTCGCCGACCGCATCGGCGCCAACCCCGCCTCGCTGGTGCAGATCATGCTGCACCTCGGCGAGATGGTGACCGCCACGCAGTCGGTCAACGAGGAGACCCTGCAGCTGCTGGGCGCCGAGCTCGACTACAACATCCAGGTCGTCAGCCCGGAGGAGGAGGACCGCGAGCTTCTCGAGGCCTTCGACATCGAGTTCGGCGAGGACGAGGGCGACGAGGGCGACCTCGCCGCGCGTCCGCCGGTCGTGACCGTCATGGGTCACGTCGACCACGGTAAGACGAAGCTGCTCGACGCCATCCGCAACACCAACGTGGTGGCGCGCGAGGCCGGTGGCATCACCCAGCACATCGGTGCCTACCAGGTCGCCACCGAGCACGAGGGCGAAGACCGGAAGATCACCTTCATCGACACCCCCGGTCACGAGGCGTTCACCGCCATGCGTGCCCGCGGTGCCAAGGCCACGGACATCGCCGTCCTGGTGGTCGCGGCCGACGACGGTGTGAAGCCGCAGACCATCGAGGCGCTCAACCACGCCCAGGCGGCCGACGTGCCCGTCGTCGTCGCGGTCAACAAGGTCGACAAGGAGGGCGCGGACCCGAACAAGGTGCGGGCCCAGCTCACCGAGTACGGCCTGGTGGCCGAGGAGTACGGCGGCTCGACCCTGTTCGTCGACATCTCCGCCAAGAACGGGACCGGCATCGAGAATCTCCTCGAGGCCATCCTGCTCACCGCGGACGCCGAGCTCGACCTGCGGGCCAACCCGTCGATGGACGCCCAGGGCATCACCATCGAGGCGCGCCTGGACAAGGGCCGCGGCCCCGTGGCGACCGTCCTGGTCCAGCGCGGCACGCTGCGCGTCGGCGACTCCATCGTCTGTGGCGAGGCCTTCGGCCGCGTCAGGGCGATGCTCGACGACAACGGCGACCCGGTGGAGGAGGCCACGCCGTCCTTCCCGGTCCTGGTGATGGGTCTGACCGCCGTCCCGAGCGCGGGAGACAACTTCATCGTCGTCTCCGACGACCGGATGGCCAGGCAGATCGCCCAGCAGCGCGCGGCGCGCAAGCGCAGCGCCGACATGGCGAAGTCGAGCCGTCGCCGCACCCTCGAGGAGCTGTTCAGCGACCTCGAGAAGGGCCGCGTCGACGAGCTCAAGCTCATCATCAAGGGTGACGTGTCCGGTTCGGTCGAGGCGCTGGAAGACGCCCTGCTCAAGATCGACGTCGGCGACGAGGTCAGGCTCCGTGTCCTGCACCGCGCCGTCGGTGCGATCACCGAGTACGACGTCAACCTGGCCGTCGCCGACGACAACGCGGTCATCATCGGCTTCAACGTCAGGCCCGAACCCCGGGCCCGCGACCTGGCCGAGCGCGAGGGCGTCGACATCCGCTACTACTCGGTCATCTACCAGGCGATCGAGGAGATCGAAGCGGCGCTCAAGGGCATGCTCAAGCCCGAGTTCGAAGAGGTCCAGATGGGCACCGCCGAAGTCCGCGAGGTCTTCAAGGTGCCGAAGATCGGCAACGTCGCCGGTTCGCTGGTCCGCTCGGGCACGATCGTGCGCAACAGCAAGGCCCGGATCATCCGGGACGGTGTCGTCATCGCCGACAACCTCACCGTTTCGTCGCTGCGTCGCTTCAAGGACGACGCGACCGAGGTCCGCGAGGGCTTCGAGTGCGGTATCGGTGTCGGGTACAACGACATCAAGCTCGACGACGTCATCGAGACGTTCGAGATGCGGGAGAAGCCGCGCGTGTAACGCGCGGTAGGGCGCCTGGCGGAGTGTTCGCCGGGCGCCCCTCGCACGCCCGGGTCCCTTCGGACCTCCCACCCGTGTCCCGGAGCGCGCTTCGGCGCGTCCCGGTGACACAGGTCAGGGCCTGCCCGGCATCGCCGGGCTCCGCACTCTCCCTGGTCCCCCTGGGCAGGCCGGGACCCGTGCCTTCCTGGATCCCTCCAGGGCGGCGCGGACCGGTGTGCGCGGGGGTCCCCCCGGAGCGGGTGGGTCTCGCGTCGGCTGGAGCCGTACGGGTAGGTGGGGTGTGCAGTCTCACCCAGGCGAACCGGACTAACGGGTCGTGTGGGAGCGTTGTCGATACTGGTGCCGATCGTGTGCGCACGGACGGCGCCGCACCGCATACCGGGGGACGGCCCGGGTGTGCGGGGCGTGCGAGGAACCGGGTAGGGCCTTCCACCGCGGCCCGTCCGGACGGCCTCGCACGCGACCGGAAAACGGACTCGCGGTGGTTGCCAACGATGTATGTCGGTGCCCTGACCCTGGACATCCTGCTCGGCGACGTTCACTCGCTGAAACAGAAACGATCCGTGGTGCGTCCCATCGTCGCCGAGGTGCAGCGGCGCTTCCCCAGCGTCGCGGTAGCCGAGACCGGCCATCTCGACCTGCATCGCAGGGCGGAGATCGGCATCGCCGTCGTCTCCGCCACCGCGGGCAACTGCGGTGAGGTGATGGACGCCTGCGAGCGGTTGGTGGCCTACCGCCCCGATATCGAGTTGCTGTCGGCCAGGCAGCGGCTCTACAACGACGAAGATTGACCGAGCACTAGGGGGATCGAAGATGGTGGACGCCGCACGAGCGCGCAAGCTCGCCGACCGCATCCAGCAGGTCGTCGCCGAGATGTTGGAGCGCCGGATCAAGGACCCGCGGCTGGGCTTCGTGACCGTGACCGACACGCGCATCACCGCTGACCTGCGGGAGGCGACGGTCTTCTACACGGTGTTCGGCTCCGAGGCCGAGCGGGCCGACAGCGCCGCGGCGCTGGAGAGCGCGAAGGGCGTCATCCGCTCGGAGGTGGGCAGGCAGACGGGCGTCCGCTTCACGCCCACGCTGACGTTCAAGCACGACCCGTTGCCCGACAGCGCTCGCCAGATGGACGAGCTGTTCGCGGCGGCGAAGGAGCGTGACCAGGAGGTCGCCAAGCGCGCCGAGGGCGCCTCCTACGCGGGTGAGGCCGACCCGTACAGGAAGCCGGAGCTCGACGAGGAAGAGGACGAGCCCTCCGACCGCGCGGGATACTCCGCGACGTGACGCCGGACGTGCGCGACGAGACCCTCCGCCCGTCCGCCGGCCCCTCCCAGGGGGCGGCGGGCGGGGGTGCGGCGCGCCCCGCGTCCCAGGACCGCGACCCCGAGCGCGCGGGCGTGAGCGCGCAGGCGGGTGGCGGCCCTGCCGGTGGCGCGGCGAAGGCGATCCCCGAGCCGGCATGGGACAGGGCGCTCGACCTGATCCGCGGCGCCGACGAGGTGGCGCTGGCCTGCCACATCTCGCCCGACGGAGACGCGCTCGGCTCGATGCTGGCCGCGGCCAAGGCGCTGAAGGCGATGGGCAAGCGGGTCGTGGCCTCCTTCGGGGACCGCAGGTTCGCGGTGCCGCGGCTGCTGCGCTTCCTTCCGGCCCAGGACCTGCTCACGGTCCCCTCCGCCTTTCCCTCCGAGCCCGAGGTGATGATCACCTTCGACTCCTCGACGCTCGACAGGCTGGGTCTGCTGGCGGTCAACGCCGCGAAGGCGCGCGAGGTCATCGTCATCGACCATCACGCCTCCAACGACGGCTTCGGCACCGTCAGCCTCATCGATCCCGGTGTGGCGGCGACGGCCGTCCTCACCGAGGAGCTGATCCGCCGCCTCGGGGTGCCGCTCGACCGCGACATGGCGACGCTGCTGTACGTGGGGCTGGTGACCGACACGGGGTCGTTCAGGCACTCCTCGACCACGCCCGCCGCGCACGAGATGGCGGCCAGGCTGGTGGCGGCGGGGCTGCGCACCGACGAGATCGCCCGCGAGCTGTGGGACCGCTCTCCGTTCGGCTACCTGAAGGTGCTCGGGGCGGCGCTCGAGCGCGTGGTGCTGGAGGACGACCTGGTGTGGACGTACGTCACCCACACCGACAGGGCCGCGTACGGCCTGCCGTACGACGAGGTGGAGGGGATCATCGACGTGATCCGCCGCACCGACGAGGCCGATGCCGCGGTGGTGCTGAAACAGGACGACGACGGCGTGTGGCAGGTGTCCACCCGCTCCAAGGGCGGCGCGGACGTCGGCGCGATCTGCACGGCGCTCGGCGGCGGCGGGCACGCCTACGCGGCGGGGTTCACCTCGCACGACAGCGTGGAAGTGACGATGGACCGGTTTCGAGAACTGCTGAGGAAAAGGTAGATGGCCGAGAGCGGTCTGATCATCGTGGACAAGCCCGCCGACTGGACCTCCCACGACGTGGTCGGCAAGATGCGGCGCATCGCGGGCACCAGACGGGTCGGGCACGCCGGCACCCTCGACCCCATGGCGACCGGGGTGCTGGTGATCGGTGTGGAGAAGGCGACCAGGTTGCTCGGGCACCTGGCGCTGACCGAGAAGGTGTACGAGGCGACGATCAGGCTCGGGGTCACCACCAACACCGACGACGCCGAGGGCGAGGTCACGGCCACCGCGCCGACCGACGGCGTGACGACCGAGGCCGTGCGCAAGGAGATCGAGGCGCTCACCGGGCGCATCATGCAGGTGCCTCCGCAGGTCTCGGCGATCAAGGTGAACGGCGAGCGCGCCTACAAGCGGGCCAGGGCCGGCGAGGACGTCGAGCTGGCGGCCCGGCCCGTCACCGTGTACGACTTCGACGTCACGTCCATCGACGGACCCGAGGTCAGGGCCACGATCAGGTGCTCCAGCGGGACCTACATCAGGGCGCTCGCCAGGGACCTGGGGTCGGCCCTCGGGGTCGGCGGTCACCTGACGTACCTGCGCAGGACCAGGGTGGGGCCCTACGACCTGTCCCTCGCCAAGACGATCGACGAGCTGGCAGGGGAGTGCGTGGTGCTGCCGATCGGGGAGGCGGTGTCCGCGGCCTTCCCCCGGCGGGACGTGAACGCCGACGAGGCGCGGGTGATCTCGCACGGGGGGCGGCTGCCTTCGGCGGGGCTCGGCAAGGGGCCGATCGGGGTATTCGGGCCCGAGGGCGAGTTGCTGGCGCTGGTGGAGGAGCAGGGGCGCCTGGCCAAGCCCCTGGCGGTCTTCGTCGGCTGATTCCTCGCCGCACGGGCGGGACGTCGCCGCCGAGGTTCTCAGGCGAGCCGTGGCCCGGTGGCGGAGCTCACGGCTTGCGGGCGACCATGATGTCGCGGACGATCGCCTGGTCCACCCAATGGGCGAAGTCGGGGTAGTCCCGCACGTCGAGTCCGTTCGAGGTCAGGATCGCCGCCAGGTCGTCGCGTGAGCCGCCGTAGGTGTTCCACGCGATCCCGATCGCCCCTCCGGGCCGCAGTAGCTCGGCCCACACCGGCACCGCCTTGGCGATCAGGTCGAGGGGGCTGCGCGACAGGCCGGTGGAGCCCTTGCTGCCGTGCTGCACGCCGTACGGCGCGTCGGTCACGATGACGTCGAACGAGCGCGGCTTGAAGAACTCGCGGCTGCGCAGGGTGTCGGCGTTGACCACGGCCACCTGCTGCGTCTCGCCCGCCTTGTAGGCCTCCTTCGACAGCCCGAAGCTCACGTTGAGCCGCCGCCCGACCAGCGCTCGCTCCCGCCTGACGGGCACGGTCTCGGCGGTGTGCTTGAGCCGCTTGTTCTTCAGCCACGTCCTGAGGAAGCCGCTGTAGGCGTCGAAGTCCTTGCCGTCGACGTCGATCCCGTAGGCGTCGTAGCCGTACATGAGGGCCTGGTTGAGGGTCGTGCCGCGCCCGCACATGGGGTCGAAGACCGACAGGTGGCCGTCCAGCGGGAAGTCGGAGGCGAGCACGGTGACGTTGAGCAGCAGCTTGGTGAAGTGTTCGTTGGTCTTGCCCGCGTACTTCTGGATGGTGATGAGGTCGCTGGAGAGCCGGTCGAGCGGGCGCATCTCCATGGGCCTCAGCAGGTCGCCCTCGACGCCGAAGATCGCGTAGACGGAGGACAGGTTGGACAGGAGCGCGAGGTCGGGCTCGTCGGCCTCGAACGTCACGTACGGCACGCCGCCGATCCGCGTCTCCTCCACGTCGGAGACGGCGGCGAACACCTCCAGCTCACCGTGGGTCAGGCGGATGGAGCTCTCGCCGTAGACCCGGTTGTAGGCGGGCAGGATCAGCAGCGCGTATCGGGACATGCAGCGGATGGTACCGCGCGGCCGTTTGCGCTGTTCCCGACGGGAGCGCGGTGACGGTACTCACCCCGTTGCGAACCACCCCGCGGGGCATGGCACGCTTGAGGGTGATTGATCCGCCACGAGACGAATGGGGCGCGGGCGTGCAGGAGTCGGAAAGATCCGTCGTCACGATCGGCGTGTTCGACGGCGTGCACCGCGGCCACCGGCGAGTGGTCGAGCGCGCCGTGGCCGTCGCCCGATCGCGCGGCCTGCCGTGCGTGGCCGTCACGTTCGAGCCGCATCCCGCCGAGGTCGTCAGGCCGGGTACCCAGCCGCGCCGGCTGACCACGGTGAGGCACAGGGCGGAGCTGCTGACCGCGCTGGGCGTGGACGAGGTGTGCGTGCTGCCGTTCACGATGGACCTGTCGCGCCTCAGCCCCGCCGACTTCGCGCAGAGCGTGCTGGCCGATCGGCTGCGCGCCGCGGTGGTCGTGGTCGGCGCGAACTTCACCTTCGGCCACAGGGCGGCCGGTGACCCCTCGACCCTGCGCGAGCTGGGCGACAAGTACGACTTCACGGTGGAGGAGATCCCCCTGGTGTCCGGTGTTTCATCCACTCTTGTCCGCGAGCTCGTCGCGGCGGGGGACGTCGAGTCCGCCGCCGAGGCCCTCGGCCGCCCGCACCGGGTCGAGGGCGTCGTCGTCCGCGGCTACCAGCGCGGCCGCCAGCTCGGCTTCCCCACGGCCAACGTCGAGACCCCGCCGAACACCGCCATTCCCGCGGACGGCGTCTACGCGGGCTGGTTGCGGTGCGTGGCGGTCGGCAACCTGCCCGCGGGCTACGACGGCTGCGTCTGGCCCGCGGCCATCTCGGTCGGTACGAACCCCACCTTCGAGGGCGTGCCGCGGACGGTGGAGGCGTACGCGCTCGACAGGGACGACCTCGACCTGTACGGCATGCACGTGGCCGTCGACTTCGGCGCGCGCCTGCGCGGGAACACGAAGTTCGACTCGATCGAGGCGCTCATCGCCCAGATCCACGCCGACGTCGACGAGGTCCGCCGCCTGACCAGCTAGAGGCCGGTCGGACAGGGGTGTCCACGGGTGCCTCCCGCCCGCCCTTCCGCGTGGACTCGCACTCCGCGGCCGGGACTATCGTTGGGGACCTATGGGAGGTCATGTGGACGGATCCGGCGGCCGTCGGGCCCTGGCGACGCTGCGCGCCGACTGCGAGCGCTGCGCCGGGTTGTGCTGCGTCGTGCCCGCGTTCGCGGCCTCGGCCGACTTCGCGATCGACAAGCCGGCGGGCAAGGCGTGCCCCAACCTGCGCGCCGACCACCGCTGCGGGATCCACGCCCGGCTGCGGGAGAAGGGCTTCGCCGGGTGCACGGTCTACGACTGCTTCGGCGCGGGCCAGCAGGTCACCCAGTCGGGCCTCGCCGACAGGGCCGTCGAGGTGTTCCCCGTCATGCGGGACCTGCACGAGCTGCTCTACTACGTCACCGAGGCGCTGGGCTGGCGGGCCGCCGAGCCCGTGCACGGGGAACTGGCGGGTGCCGCCGCCGAGATCGAGGGCCTGATCGGCGGTGACGCCGACGTCGTCGCCAAGGTCGACACGGGAGCGCTGCGCGCGCGGACCAGCCCGTTGCTGCTGAGGGCAGGCGAGCTGGTGCGCAACCACGGTGGCCGGGTGGGGCGCAAGATGAAGATGGACCTCATGGGCGCCAAGCTCAGGGGCGCCGACCTGCGCCGCGCGACCCTGCGGGGCGCCTACCTGATCGGCGCCGACCTCAGAGGGGCGGACCTGCGCGAGGCCGACGTCATCGGCGCCGACTTCAGGAACGCCGACCTCGGCGGCGCCGATCTCAGGGGCTGCCTGTTCCTGACCCAGTCGCAGCTCGACGCCGCCAGGGGCGACGCGGCGACGCGCATCCCCGCGGCGTTCACTCGTCCGGGACACTGGCGACAGCGGTGATCTCCACCCGCTGTCCCGGACAGCCGGGACAGACCCCGCCCAAGGGGCGGAGGTGCTCGGTCGGCGCGGGCAGTGCCTGTCAGACCGGTGGCATCGGGTCGTACTGAATGAACCGCCGCACCTGGGCGGCCCTTTCGACTCCCGCCAGCCTGGCCACCAGGTGGAGGGCCATGTCGATCCCCGCCGACACCCCGGCGGACGTCACCACGTCGCCGTCGTCGACGAACCTGTCGTCCGCCCGTACCTCGATGCTGGGGTCCAGCTCGGCGAGCCGGTCGAGGGAGCCCCAGTGAGTGGTCGCCGGACGGCCCTTCAGCAGGCCCGCCGCGGCGAACACCAGCGACCCCGTGCAGACGCTGGTCATCAGCGGCACCTTCGCCCTCATCTCGCGCACCCACGCCAGGTGCGCCTCGTCCGACACCAGCGGCCTGGTGCCGAGGCCGCCGGGATGCAGCAGCAGGTCCAGGTGACCGACGTCGGCGAAGCCGTACTGCGCGTGCAGGCCGAGCCCCTTCGAGGCGCGGACCGGCCCGGGTTCTCGGGCGAAGGAGACGAGGTCGGCCTCGTCAGGCCGCTGCTTCGACCACATCCCGAACACCTCCCAGGGGCCGACCGCGTCGAGCTCCTCCACGTCGTCGAAGAGCAGGATGCCTATGCGCATGTGGTCCTCCTGATGAAGTGTCGCGGCGCCGGGGAGGTTCCCGGCGGCTCGCCCATCTTCAGGCTGGTCGGAGGTGGGGTCTGGCGGCAAGGACACCATCATGACGATTTCCGCCATGGCCGGCCGCCCATGAACGATGTGTCAGGGGACGGACCGCGATGGTAACCTTGCATGTCGGCTCTGTAACGGTGGCGCTGCGCGCTGCCCTGAAGTGCCTTCTCGCGGCGACTGTAGGCACGCACGGTCGTTCGCTATCTCATCTCATCGACGCGTGTCCGTAGATCGAAGGAGAGCCGTGTCCCTCGACACCGCTGCCAAGAAGGCAATCATCGGCGAGTACGCGACGGCCGAGGGCGACACCGGGTCGCCCGAGGTGCAGATCGCGCTGCTCAGCAAGCGCATCAGCGAGCTCACCGAGCACCTGAAGACGCACAAGCACGACCACCACAGCCGTCGTGGTCTGCTGCTGCTCGTCGGTCGCCGGCGCCGCCTGCTGAAGTACCTGCAGAACAACGACATCGCGCGTTACCGTTCGCTCATCGAGCGGCTCGGCCTGCGCCGATAGACTAAGAAGGGAGCGGCGCACAGGCGCCGCTCCCTTCTCATATAGCTCCCGGCGCGCCTAGTGTCGGACAACTGAATATCCGAGACACACTGAAAGCCCCCGCGTCCGCTACAGCACCATGCGACCCGCGACGCCTGCGGGCCGGTCCTCGGTAGTGGCTTCCGGTCATCGTGACCGGGCGCTTCGATCGAAGACCGGCGCTGCACCTTACGAAGGGTGCCGGTGAAAGAGGGCGCGGGAGACCAACTCATCTAGGAGGTCCCCCGTGGAGGGTGTCCACACCGCCGAAGCCGTCATAGACAACGGCTCCTTCGGCACGCGCACGATCCGGTTCGAGACCGGTCGGCTCGCGCGGCAGGCGGCCGGCTCGGCCGTCGCCTACCTCGATGGCGAGACCATGGTCCTGTCCGCCACCACCGCGTCCAAGAGCCCCAAGGACAATCTCGACTTCTTCCCGCTGACGGTCGACGTCGAGGAGCGCATGTACGCCGCGGGCCGCATTCCCGGCTCGTTCTTCCGCCGTGAGGGCCGTCCCTCCGAGGACGCCATCCTCACCTGCCGCCTGATCGACAGGCCGCTGCGCCCGTCCTTCGTCAAGGGCCTGCGCAACGAGGTCCAGGTCGTGGCGACCGTCATGGCGCTGAACCCCGACCACCTCTACGACGTGGTCGCGATCAACGCCGCCTCGCTGTCCACCCAGCTGGCCGGGCTGCCCTTCTCCGGCCCGATCGGCGGCGTCCGCGTCGCGCTGATCGACGGCCAGTGGGTCGCGTTCCCGACGCATCCGGAGCTGGAGCGGGCCACGTTCGACATGGTCGTGGCCGGTCGCGTCCTCGAGGACGGCGACGTCGCGATCATGATGGTCGAGGCCGAGTCCACCAGGCAGACGCTCAAGCTCGTCGCCGACGGCGCGGTCGCCCCGACCGAGGAGACCGTCGCGCAGGGCCTCGAGGCGGCCAAGCCGTTCATCAAGGTGCTGTGCGAGGCGCAGTCCAAGGTCGCCAAGGTCGCGGCCAAGGAGACGGCCGAGTTCCCCGTCTTCCTCGACTACCAGGAGGACGCGCTCGAGGCCGTCGAGGGCGCGGTCAAGTCCGAGCTCGCCGCGGCGCTGACGATCGCCGGCAAGCAGGAGCGCGAGACCGAGCTCGACAGGGTCAAGGGCCTGGTGGCCGAGAAGCTGCTGCCGGACTTCGAGGGTCGCGAGAAGGAGCTGAGCGCCGCCTTCCGCAGCCTGACCAAGAAGCTCATGCGCGAGCGGGTCATCAAGGAGGGTGTCCGCATCGACGGGCGCGGTCCGAAGGACATCCGCGCGCTCAACGCCGAGGTCCACGTGGTCCCGAGGGTCCACGGCTCGGCCCTGTTCGAGCGCGGCGAGACCCAGATCCTGGGCATCACCACGCTGAACATGCTGCGCATGGAGCAGGTCGTCGACACGCTCAACCCCGAGCGGACCAAGCGCTACATGCACAACTACAACTTCCCGCCCTACAGCACGGGCGAGACCGGTCGCGTGGGCTCGCCCAAGCGGCGCGAGATCGGTCACGGCGCGCTGGCCGAGCGGGCGCTCATCCCGGTCCTGCCGACGCGTGAGGAGTTCCCCTACGCGATCAGGCAGGTCTCCGAGGCGCTCGGCTCCAACGGCTCGACCTCGATGGGCTCGGTCTGCGCCAGCACGATGGCCCTGCTCGACGCGGGTGTCCCGCTCAAGGAGATGGTCGCCGGCATCGCCATGGGCCTGATCGGCGAGGGCGACACCTACGTCACCCTGACCGACATCCTCGGCGCCGAGGACGCCATGGGCGACATGGACTTCAAGGTCGCCGGCACCAAGGACGTCATCACCGCCCTTCAGCTCGACACCAAGCTCGACGGCATCCCGGCCTCCGTGCTGGCCGCCGCGCTGAAGCAGGCCAAGGGCGCCCGCCTGGCGATCCTCGACGTGATGCAGGAGGCGATCGACTCCCCGGCGGAGATGAACCCGACCGCGCCGCGCATCATCACGATCAAGGTCCCCGTCGACAAGATCGGCGAGGTCATCGGCCCCAAGGGCAAGATGATCAACCAGATCCAGGACGAGTCCGGCGCCGAGATCACCATCGAGGACGACGGCACGATCTACATCGGCGCCACCGACGGCCCGTCGGCCGAGGCCGCGCGCAGCGCGATCAACGCCATCGCCAACCCGCACATGCCCGAGGTGGGCGAGCGCTACCTGGGCACGGTCGTGAAGATCGCCGCCTTCGGCGCGTTCGTCTCGCTCATGCCGGGCAAGGACGGCCTGCTCCACGTCTCCCAGATCCGCAAGCTGCACGGCGGCAAGCGCATCGAGAACGTCGAGGACGTCATGAGCGTCGGCGCCAAGATCCAGGTGGAGATCGCCGAGATCGACTCCCGCGGCAAGCTCTCGCTGGTGCCGGTCGAGGTGATCGAGAAGGAGGCCGCCGCCAAGGAGGCCGCCGGCTCGGGCGTCGAGGAGGAGGCCGCTCCGGTCGCCGAGTCGGCCCCCGTCACCGAGGACAAGTCGCGCGAGGACAAGCCGCGTGACGACAAGCCCCGTCGCACCCGCACCAGGGTCCGCAAGCCCGCCGGCGACGGAGAAGACCGGAACTCGTGACCACGACCACACTGCATCCCGGCAAGGACGGTGCCGGGGTCGTCAGGCGCACCGTCCTCCCCGGTGGGCTGCGTGTGGTGACCGAGACCATGCCGACCGTGCGTTCCGTCGCGGTCGGCATGTGGGTCGGCATCGGCTCCCGTGACGAGGCCCCCGAGCACATGGGGGCCACCCACTTCCTTGAGCACCTGCTGTTCAAGGGCACCCCCACGCGCGACGCCATGCAGATCTCCGCGTCCATCGAGGGCATCGGCGGCGAGATCAACGCCTTCACCGCCAAGGAGTACACCTGCTACTACGCGCGGGTCCTCGACGAGGACCTGCCGCTGGCCGTCGACGTGCTGGCCGACGTGGTCACCTCGTCGCTGGTCACCGAGGAGGACGTCGAGTCCGAGCGTGGCGTGATCCTCGAAGAGATCGCCATGCACGACGACGACCCCTCCGACGTGGTGCACGAGCAGTTCTCCTCCGCCTTGTACGGCGACTCGCCGATCGGGCGGCCGATCCTGGGCACCGTCGAGTCCATCAACGCCCTCGGGCGCGACCGGATCGTCGAGTACTACCGCGCCTACTACCAGCCGCCGCGCACGGTCGTCTCCGTCGCGGGCAACATCCGGCACGAGCACGTGGTGGAGCTGGTGGCGCGGGCGTACGAGCGGGCAGGGGCGCTCGCGGGCCCGCGCGAGTGCGCGCCGCCGCGCACCAGCGGTCCAGGAGCGGAGGCCCGCTCCGAGGTCCGGGTGCTCGACCGGCCCACCGAGCAGGCCAACCTCGTGCTGGGCACGACCGGCATGTCGCGCACCGACGACCGCCGGTTCGCGCTGGGCGTGCTCAACGCGGCGCTGGGCGGCGGCATGTCGTCCAGGCTCTTCCAGGAGATCAGGGAGAAGCGCGGCCTGGCGTACTCCGCCTACAGCTACACCTCGGCCTACGCCGACACGGGCCAGTTCGGGATCTACGTCGGCTGCATGCCGTCGAAGATCGACGATGTGCTCCAGATCTGCAGGGACGAGGTGGCCAGGGTCGTCTCCGACGGGATCACCGAGGAGGAGATCCTGCGCGGCAAGGGCCAGATGCGCGGCGGGCTGGTGCTCGGGCTGGAGGACACCGGGTCGCGGATGTCGCGGATCGGTAAGAACGAGCTGGTCTACGACGAGCTGATGGCGGTGGACGAGGTGCTGTCGCGGATCGAGTCGGTCACGCCCGACGAGATCTCGGAAGTTGCCAAGGACGTCCTGAGCCGCCCGCTGACGCTGGCGGTCATCGGCCCGTACGCGGACAAGGACTTCTCCGCGGCGATCGCGTAGCGGTCGCGCGTGTTCCTTCCGCCGTGCCGGCGGGCGCGGAGCCCGCGTCAGTACGGCACGGCGGGGTCGAGGCCACCGGGGTCACCCGGTGGCCTTCCGCTTTCCACGCCACTCCAGCGGGACTCCGGTGCCCGCCGTCACGCCGGGGCCGGCTCGCCGTACAGGATGAACCGGGCGTGACCCCGCTATGGTGGGGGGCGTGATTAGAGTGGGTGTGCTCGGGGCGCGCGGCAGGGTCGGCGTCGAGGTGTGCAAGGCCGTCGAGGCGGCAGGTGACCTGGAGCTCGTGGCGGCGATCGACAGAGACGATCCGATCGAGTCGCTGCAGGGCGCGCAGGTGGTCGTCGACTTCACCCATCCCGACGTGGTCATGGGCAACCTGGAGTGGGCCATCTCCCACGGCATCCACCCGGTGGTCGGCACCACCGGGTTCGACGAGGGGCGGCTGGCCACCGTGCGCGGCTGGCTGGAGCGCTTCCCCGGCACCAACTGCCTCATCGCGCCGAACTTCGGCATCGCGGCCGTGCTGATGATGCACTTCGCCCAGCAGGCGGCCAAGTACTTCGACTCGGTCGAGATCGTCGAGTTGCATCACCCGAACAAGGCCGACGCCCCCTCGGGCACCGCCCGCCGTACCGCCGAGCTGGTGGCCGAGGCGCGCGCGAAGGCGGGGATGGGGCCGATGCCCGACGCGACCAGCTCGGAGCTGGACGGGGCGCGCGGCGCCGACGTCAACGGCGTCCACGTCCACGCGGTGCGGCTGGCCGGGCTGATCGCCCACCAGGAGGTGCTGCTCGGTGGCAACGGCGAGATCCTGACCATGCGGCACGACACGATGAACCGCGCCTCGTTCACCCCCGGCGTGCTGCTGGGCGTGCGCAGGATCGCCGAACTGCCCGGCCTCACCGTGGGCCTGGAACCCCTTCTCGACCTGTGAGAAGAGAATGTGCCCATGCCGAGGCATGGGCACATTCTGTGGAGGGGATTCCGGCCCCGCACGGCCGGGCTCGATCATCACACTAATGCCAAACTCGAGCATCCTCTGAAAGGTGCGTGCGTGTCGGTGGTGCGTTGGGCGGACAAGGGGGAACTGTCGGGCCTGGCCGACGTGGAGAGGGCGGCCGACGGGCTGTTCGCGCAGGTCGGAATCGTTTTCCCGCCCGGGACGACGATGATCGAGGAGTGCGACGACCCGAGCAGGGTGCTCGTCGAGGGCAGGGGCTTCGCCATGATCAGCATGGTGGACGGGAACGTGCACCTGGACCAGCTCGCCGTCCACCCCGACAGCATGCGGCAGGGGATCGGCGGCAGGCTGATGTCGGCCGTGATCGACCACGCGCTGGCCGTGGGCGCGCCGGGCGTGACGCTGACGACGTTCAGGGACGTGCCGTGGAACGGGCCGTGGTACGAGCGGCACGGGTTCGCGGTCATGGACGACCCGGGCCCCGAGCTGAGGGCCATCGTCGAGCACGAGCGTGAGCTCGGCATCGAACTCGCACCACGGATAGTGATGTACCGTCCCGTAGTGTGAGGTTTCGCGATGAACTGTGGCGGGCGATGGACGGCATCTACCGCCAGATCCTGCGGCATCCCTTCCTCGAAGGACTGACCGACGGGTCGCTCCCGCGCGAGGCCTTCCGCCACTACGTCATGCAGGAGGCGCACTTCCTGCCCGACTACGCCAGAGCCCTGGCCGCCTGTGCCGCCAGGTCGCCGCAGCCGGCCGCCGTGCACAGGTTCGCCGCCGACGCGGCCAGGACCGTCGAGGTGGAGCACAGCCTGGTGGTCGAGCTGCTGGCCGCGTTCGGGCTCGACGTGGCCGAGGCGCTGAAGTCGCCCGCCGGGCCGACCACCGTCGGCTACGCCTCGTACCTGGTGCGGACGTGCTCGCTCGGCACGTTTCCCGAGGCGCTCGGCGCGATCGTGCCCTGCTACTGGATCTATGCCCGCGTGGGGGAGAAGCTGCTGGCCGACTCCTCGCCCGACCCGCTCTACGCGTGGTGGATCGAGACCTACGGCGGCGAGGACTACCAGGACACCGTCGCGGGGGTGCTCGACCTGCTCGACGGCCTCTCCCTGACCGCGGACGAGCGCGAACGGCTGGTGGAGCGGGCGGTCACCACCGCCCGTTATGAGTGGATGTTCTGGGACGCGGCGTGGCGCCAGGAGAGCTGGCCATGCGGCTGAGGGACCTCGTCCGCGACGACCACCTCGCACTGAAGGTGCTGACCGGGCACGACCTGCTCGACCGCAGGGTGCGCGGCGTCGCCACCACGGACCTGCCCGACCCGTCGCGCTTCGTCAAGCCCGGTGAGCTGGTGCTGACGGAGCTGACCTGGCACACCGGCGCCGATTCGTCCACCGCGTTCGTGCGCAGGCTGGGCGAGGTGGCGGCGCTCGTCTGCGGCACGGGGCTGAAGGTGCCGCCGTCCGACCTTCTGGACGCCTGCGCCGCCGCGGGGCTCCCGTTGCTGACGCTGCCGGTGGACGTGCCGTTCAGCCGGGTCACCGAGCACGTCCTGCGAGCGCTGATCGCCGAGCTCGGCGCTACTCCCCGCAGGCCGTACGGCGGGCGCAGGCGCCTGGCCAGCACCCTGGTGGACGGCGGCAGCCTCACCAAGCTGGTCGACACCGTCGCGGGTGAGCTCGACGTGCCCTGCTGGGTGATGTCGCCGACCGGACGCGTGATCGTCGGCTCGCAGCCGCTCGACGAGGACTCGCGCGCCCGCCTCGCTCACACGTTCCTGACCGCGCGTTTCCTGCCCGGCATGCTCGATCGCCTGTCGGTCTTCCCGATCAGCAAGGGCGCCCCCCACCGGATCGCCAACTGGTTCCTCGCCTACAGAGGGGAGGGCGTGCCGGGCGACAGCGAAGACGTCCTGGTCGAGCTGGCCGCCCTCGTCGCGCTCGAACGCTCGCGGCTGGAAGCCGCCCAGCGCATCGAACGCCGCGTCCTGGACCAGCTCCTGCGGCTGCTGGAGTCGGGCGACGCCTCCCTGCCGGGAGTCGTCTCCCGCCTCCACACCCTCCACGTGGAGACCGAGCACGGGTTGCTGGTCGTCGCGCTCACGGCCGGTGGGCCCGAGACGGGCGTCGCCGTACTCGACGAGCTGCTCCGCCCCCTGGCCCCCGGCATCGTGACCGCCTCGGGGGAGGAGGCCGTCGCGCTGGTCCCTCTCGCGGGCAACAGCGCGGCCGAGCTGACCGAGCACCTGGTGAAGGGCGCGCGGATCCTCGAAGCGGGCCTGGGAGAGGAACGCATCGCGCTCGGCGTCAGCAGCGTCACGACGGGTCCCGCCGGGCTGAGCGGGCTGATCGAGGAGGCCAGGCACGCCCGCTCCCTCGCCTCGCTCGGCGCGGACAGGGTCAGCGTGGTCACCGGCGACGACGTCAGCTCGCACCGGACGCTGCTGGCGGCGATCCCCGACCCGCTGCGCCGCTCGTTCAGGGCCCGGCTGCTGGGGCGGCTGGAGGCCTACGACGCGACCAACCAGACGGACCTGCTGGAGACGCTGGAGACGTTCCTCGATGAGTCGGGATCGTGGTCGGCGACGGCCGACCGGTTGCACGTGCACGTCAACACGCTGCGCTACCGGTTGAAGCGCATCGAGGAGCTGACCGGCCGGTCCCTGAACTCGTGGGACGAACGCGTGGACTTCCTGCTCGCCCTGCGGATGCGCTAGCCGTTGAGAAGGATCTTCAGCAGCTCGTCGGGCGCGTCCCGCATGAGGTTGTGCCTGCTGTCCAGCGCGTGTGTCGTCCACGTCGGGTCGTCGCGCAGCCGCTGGTAGATGGGGGTGAACGGCGACTCGCCCGCCCATCCGGCCGCGTAGACGTAGTCCCTGCGCCGGAACCGGCCGAGGTCGTCGCTGAGCTGGATCGGCTGGAGCAGCGAGGCGAGCGGGTGGGGGGTGGCCCGCGGGTCGAAGAACGGCAGCGGCCGTACGGCGTGGCCGCTGTCCGTCACGTCCATGTACCAGGCGCGCTCCTGGTCGGAGACGAGGGTCCAGCAGGAGTCGCCGTGCCGTGGCACGACGGCGTCCAGGTAGACCAGGGAGCCGACCCGCTCGGGGACACGGTCCGCGGCCCCGGTGATCACCATGCCGCCGTAGCTGTGGCCGACCAGCACCGCGTCCTCGACGTTCTCGACCTGGAGCACGCCGACCACGTCCTGGACGTGCGTTTCGAGGTTCACTCCCGCGTTCAGCAGGTGGCCGCGCTCGCTGAGTCCGGTCAGTGTCAGCGGGTACACGCGGTGACCGCGCTGCCGTAGCCGTTCGGTGAGCGGCTCGTAACTCCAGCCGCCATGGCACATGCCGGGAACGAGAACGAACGTCGCCACGATCACACTCCTCGATCGGCGGGGCGGGCGGGTGTCAACGGGTGGGTGGGACGAATTCGGGCTGGTCGAGCAGGCGCAGCCAGCTTCCGTCGGGCTGGCGCCTGACGACCTGGGCTCGGGCGCCGGCCCCGTCCTTGGGCGGGGTCGAGGTGAGGGCGATGTCGCCGCTGACCAACGTCGGGAGCGGCTGTTCAGGCTCGAAGCGGGGACGGCCGGCCAGCACCTTCTCCCACAGCGCGCGGATCGCCTGCCTGCCCACGGTCTGGCTGCCGGGCGGGTAGGCCAGCACCGCCTCCTCCTCGTAGAGGGCGGCGACTCCTTCCGCGTCGCCGGCGTTGGACCGTTCGACGAACAGGCGGGTGATGTCCTCGGGCCGCATGGCCTTCTCGTACTCCGGCATGACTTCCTCCTGAGGTGGGCTTGCGCCTCCCAGTCTCGCCACCGTCTGGTCCAGAAGTCCAACAGCTGGTTCTGATGGAAACTAGAATCAACAGTTATGGAGCTGAGGCAGCTGGAGTACTTCGTCGCGGTCGCCGAGGAGCAGAACTTCACCCGGGCGGCCGAGCGGGTGCACATCAGCCAGTCCGGCGTCAGCGCGCAGATCCGCCGGCTGGAACGCGAACTCGGCGCCGAGCTGTTCGACAGGTCGGCGCGCAACGCCACGCTCACCGTCGCGGGGAAGGCCGCGCTCCAGCACGCCCGCGCCGCGCTCGCCGCCGCGGGAGCCGTCGGGCAGTCGGTGGGGGAGGTGGCCGACCTGATCCGGGGCAGGCTCACGATCGGGATGGTCATCGGCTGCACCATCACGCCGCTGTTCGACGCCCTGGCCGCGTTCCACCGGGCACACCCGGGGGTGGAGCTCTCGCTGCTGGAGGACAACTCCGACCGGCTCGTCGAGGGGGTGCGCGCCGGCGCCCTCGACCTGGCTCTCGTCGGGACGGCGACCGCCACCCCCGACGGGCTCGACTCGATGACGATCATCAGCGAGCGGCTCGTCGTGGCGGTCCCGCCCGGGCATCCCCTGGCCGCACGGCCGCGAGTGACGCTGCGCGATCTGGGCGCCCACCCGATCGTGTGCATGCCACCGGGCACCGGCCTGCGCACCGTCTTCGACCAGGCCTGCGCGGCACAGGGCCTCCAGCCGGCCATCGCGTTGCAGGCCAGCGCCGCGGACGCCATCGCCGACCTCGCAGCCCGGGGGCTCGGCGTCGCGATCCTCAGCGACTCGATGGCCGCCCGGTATCGTGACCGGCTCACGGCCTTCACGATCGACGACGTCGAGGCGCCCGCCCTGCTGGCCCTGGTCTGGAAGGGCGGGCACAGCCCCGCCGTCCGCGAACTGCTCGTGCACGGCCGTCAGGCGTTCACCCAGGCCGATCCCGGCAGGTGACGTGCGCGGAGCGTGCTCCGAGACGGCCGTGCCTCAGGGGCGGTCCCCTTCGGGCTGGTTCAGGACGGCGCCGCGGTCGCGAGGCCGAGCAGCATCATCGCGTCGTGGTCGGGAGTGCCGGGTTCGGCCTGGTACACCACGAGCCGGTGCCCCTCGCTGCGGGCCACGGTCAGCACCTCGTAGCTCAACGTCATCCGCCCGACGACTGGATGCTGGAAGCGCTTGCGCCCGTTGGTCCTGGCCCGCACGTCATACCGCTCCCACAGCCCCGCGAACTCGCCGCTCTTCACCGACAACTCATCGATCAGCCCGGTCAGCTCCTCGGCGTCGGGGTGCGCGCCCGCGGCGGCCCGCAGATGGGCGACGGTCGCCGCCGCGACCTCCTCCCAGTTGCCGTAGACCCGCCTGGCGTCGGGGTGCAGGAAGGTGTACCTGGCGGTGTTCCTCGCCGCCGCGGGCCACTGCTCGATGCCGGGCAGCAGCTTCATCCCCTGCTCGTTGGCGGCCAGCAGATCGTTGGCGCGGCTGAGGACATAGGCCGGGTACGGCCTGACGATGTCCAGGAGGCGGCGGACCTCCGCCCGGATCCCGCGTGAGGGCCTCGCCGGAGCGGTCGCCTCCACCGGCAGGCGGGCCAGCTCGAACAGGTGCCGCCGTTCGTCCTCGTCCAGACGCAGCACCCCTGCGACGGCCTCCAGCACCGGTCTGCCGGGGTTGTTCTGCTTGCCCTGCTCCAGCCGGGTGTAGTACTCGATGCTCACCCCCGCGAGCATCGCCACCTCCTCCCTGCGCAGCCCCTCGGTACGGCGGCGGCCCGTCGTCGCAGGCAGCCCGGCCTCCTGCGGCGACACCCTGGCCCGCCGCGAACGCAGAAACTCTCCCAAACCACTCACTCGTCGAGTATGCCGCCCGGCCGGTCCTGTGTGGGGTGCCCTGCCAGGGCACCCCTTCGGCAGGTCTGCCTCGTCCCGCCGGCGGGGCGCAGACTGTTGCCGTACCGAAGAACGAGGAGAGACGTGATGACGAAAGTCGCAGTGGTCGGGCTGGGGATCATGGGCAGCGGCATCGCCGCCAACCTGGTCGCGCACGGACACGAGGTCGTGGTGTGGAACAGGACTCCGGGTCGCGCGGGTGGGCTGACGGAGGTCGCCACCCCCGCCGAGGCGGCCACGAGCGCCGAGGTGGTCTTCGAGGTCACCGCGGACGACGACTCCTCCAGGCAGGTGTGGCTGGGCGCCGACGGGATCCTGGCAGGCGCCAGGCCGGGCACGGTGCTCGTTTCCTCGGCGACCCTGTCCGTGGACTGGGTGGCGGAACTGGCGGCCGCATGCGCCGAGCGCGAGCTGACCTTCTACGACATGCCGGTCACCGGGGGTGCGGCCGGTGCCAGGACCGGAAACCTGGTCATGCTCGCGGGTGGCGACCCCGCCATGCCCGCGACGCTGGAGGACGCTCTGGCGGCGATCTCCAAGGAGGTCAGGCACTTCGGACCCGTCGGCGCGGGAACCAGGTTCAAACTGGTGCTCAACGCCCTTCAAGCGACCCACATGGCGGCCTTCGGGGAGGCGCTCAAGCTGGCCACGGCCGTGGGCCTGGACCGTGAGCAGGTGGGAAGGGCCCTGGTCGACAGGCCCGGCGGGGTCATCACCGAGATGGCGTGGCAGAGCGTGATCGCCCCGCCCGAGCCGATCAACTTCTCGGCCGAGTGGGCGCGCAAGGACCTGGACTACGCCGCCCGCATGGGTCAGAGCGGCGCGCACCCGATCCTGGACAGCGTGCTGTCGGCGTTCTCGGCCGCGGTGGCCCAGGGGCACGGGCAGGACGACTGGAGCACCGTGGCGGTTACCCCGGTGTGAGAAGGTTCCGAAAAAGTGCGATCTACCTGCGGAGCGCGTCCGGGCTCAGACTTCTGCCATGAGCATCGTCACTCGCCTGGACTACAGGCCCTTTCCCGAAGATCCGCACAACTACAAGCCGAACTCGCTGCACTCGTTGGTGATGGATCCGGCCCGGCCCGACGGCCGCCACGTCAAGGACATGGTCCTGAACTTCGAGCTCCTCGCGCCCGACGAGATCATCCCGGTGCACGTGCACACGAACGAGGAGGTCCTCATCGTCGACGAGGGCGAGGCCGAGGCGTTCTACGACGGGGAGTGGCAGCCGGTGGGGCCGGGGGCGGTGATCCTGGTGCCGGCGGGCGTCTCCCACGGGTTCCGGAACACGTCAGGCGGGACGGTACGGCTCCACGCCGTGTTCGCGGGCTCCGTGGTCGGCACCCGGCTGCTGGAGCGGAGCCCGGCACCGGGCACCGAGAGCGAGCCGGTGCCGCCCCCGTCCATCATCGACTTCCGCGCCTACCTGGGCCGCTGACTCACTCGGCGCGGGCGTCGTAGGCGGCTCGGGCCGCGTCGATCTCGTCGAGGTGGTCCTCCGCCCAGGTGACGAGCCCGCCGACGAGGTCGAGAAGGGTACGGCCCAGCGGCGTGAGCGCGTACTCGACGCGGGGCGGCACGACCGGGTAGACCCTCCTGGAGACGATGCCGTCGCGCTCCAGGTCGCGCAGGGTGACGGTCAGCATCCGATGGCTGACGCCTTCGATGCCGCGGCTGAGCTCGGTGAACCGCTTCGTCTCCGCGCCGAGCTGGGAGATCACGGACAGCGACCACTTGCCGCCCACCCGGTCGAGGATCTCGCGAGCCCGGCACGCCGCCGGAGTGTGGTCGAGGACGCCCATGGTGATCTCCAACCGCGATGGTTCCTGACAGGAACCCTCTTACTCGACGTAACCTATCCGCGGCCGCCGAGGTTGTCGATCACATCGCGCGATGCCGAGCCCGCGAGCCGCCGTCAGGACCGGGCGGCGTACTCCTCGAGCTCGGCGAGGTATCCCTCCTTCACGTGCCGGGGCAGCCACGTGATCTCGAAGGCGTTCCGCTGCACCTGCAGCAGCTCCTCCCGCGACAGCTCCAGAGCCTGCAGGTTCTCCTGCACGTATCCGGGGAAGTACGCCGGATCGTCGGAGTTGATCGTGACCCGCACCCCCAGATCCAGCAGCTTCCTGATCCCCGTGGCCTTCATCGAGTCCGTGACGATGGAGTTGGAGATCGGGCAGCACGTCAGCCCGATCCCCTTGTCGATCACCCGCTGCACCAGCTCGGGGTCCTCCAGGATGTTGACGCCGTGGTCGATCCTGTCGACGCCGATCTCATCGAGGCACTGCCGGATGTGCTCGACGGAGTTCTCCTGATCGACGTCGCAGTGCATGGTCAGCAGGTAACCCTCCTGCCTGGCCCGCGCGTACACCTCGGCGAACTTGACGGGCGGGTTGCCCTTCTCGTCGGAGTCGAGGCCGACGCCGACGATCCACTCCTTGTACGGCAGCGACTCCAGCAGCGTCGCCATGGCGTACTCGGCCTGGAAGTCGCGCAGGAAGCACATGATGAGCTGGGCGCGGACGCCGAGCTGGGCGTGGCCGTCCATGAGCGCCCTGCGCAGGCCGCGGATCACCACGTCGAACGGGACGCCGCGAGAGGTGTGCGCCTGCGGGTCGAAGAAGATCTCGGCGTAGCGGACGTTCTGCGAGGCGGCCTTGCGCAGGTACGCCATGGCCAGGTCGTAGAAGTCGGGCTCGGTGCGGAGCACGCCCATGCCCTCGTAGTAGACGCCGAGGAAGGACGGCAGGTCGTCGAAGGCGTAGGCCGCGCGCATCTCCTCCACCGACGCGTACGGCAGCGCGATGCCGTTGCGCCGGGCCAGCTCGAACTTGAGCTCCGGCTCGAGGGTGCCCTCGATGTGCAGGTGGAGCTCGCACTTCGGCAGCCCGGCGATGAAGTCGTTCAACGGATGACCTCCACGATCTCGAGGTTGACGCAGTCGACCAGACCGAGGTCGGTGACCGCGTAGTCGGGGATTGCGGTGATGGACAGGAAGAACAGGTACATCAGCGGCGCCGGCAACGCGCACCCCAGCGAGCGTGCCACATCGTCGAGCCGCTCCTCCAGCACCGCCATCTCGGCGGCAGGGAGGTCGGACACGATGCCCGCGACGGGCAGCGGCAGCGACTCCACGACGGCGCCGTCGACGACGACGACCTGACCGCCGCCCATCGCCGAGACGGTGTTGATCGCCAGCGCCATGTCGGAGCGGGAGGCGCCCACGCAGATGATGTTGTTGTCGTCGGGCGCGGCGCTGGTGGCGATGGCCCCCTTGCGCAGGCCCATCCCGCTGACCATGGCGACGGGCCTGTTGCCCGTCTTGCCGTACCGCTCGACGACGGTGACCAGCAGCGCGTCGTGTTCGACGGACGGCTCGACGACGCCGTCGACGACGGGAAGCGTGACGTCGCGCCGCCTGCGCACGAAGACCTGCTCGGTGAACTCGAGCGTGAGCACGGTGACCTCGTCGGCGTCCGAGCGCAGCGCCAGGTCGTCGGCGGTGACCTCGCGCACGGGGAAGGGCCGCACCTCACCCCTGGCAGGCGGTACGGCGGGCACGACCATGGCCCCGCCCCTGGCCACCAGGCGGCCTCCCGCGACCACCTCCCTGATCGTGAAGTCCTCGAGGGAGTCCACGATCAGCACGTCGGCGAAGCGGCCCGGCGCGATGCTGCCGACCAGGTCGTCGATGCGGTACATCTCGGCGCAGTTGACCGTGGCCATCTGGATCGCGGTGACGGGGTCCACGCCCGCCTTGATCGCCATCCTGACCAGCTTGTCCATGTGCCCGCCCGCCAGTACGTCGGCCGCGTGGACGTCGTCGGTGCAGAACGCGACGCGGCGCGCGCCGACCTTGGCGACCACCTGGATGTTCTCCTGCAGGAAGTGCGCGACGGACGACTCGCGGACGATCGCGTAGATGCCCTGGCGGAGCTTCTCCAGCATCTCCTCGTGGCTGTAGGACTCGTGGTCGAGCCTGATGCCGGCGGCGGCCAGCCCGGCGATACGGCGGGCGTCCGACAGCGGCGCGCAGCCGAAGATCGGCAGCCGCCGGTTGTGGGCGAGTTCGAGCGCCTCCATCACGGCGGGGTCGCCGTGCTCGACCATCTCCTGCACGGTCTCCCAGATGCCCACGCACTCAGGCCATTCGTGGGCGACGCGGTGCTCGGCGGGGCCGAAGATGTGGCCGACGGTCGACTGCGGGACGGTGTAGGGGGCCTTGGCGGGGGCGCCCCACCAGATCCGCATGCTGGTGGCGGCCGCCTCGTTCAGCGCCTGCCGTACCCCGTCGAGGCCCTCGGCCACGAGGATCTGGTCGAGGCCCGAGACCACGCTGGTGGTGCCGAAGGGGACGACCAGGTTGGCGAAGCTGGTCACGGACAGTTTGCTGCACTCGATGTGCAGGTGACCGTCGATGAGGCCGGGCACGAGGAAGCCGCCGCGCGCGTCGATGATCTCGGTCAGCGGGCCGCGCTCGAGGGAGGGACCCACGGCGGCGATCCTGTCGCCGCTGATGCCGATCTCGGCGGGGTAGAGCTCGCCGGTCAGCACGTTGACGAGCGTGCCGTTGGTGATGATCGTGTCGGCGGGCCTGCGGCCGTAGGCGACGTCGAGCAGGTCATGCATGAGCGAGCTCCTTGACGGGGACCGGACGGCGGTCCAGGGCGGCGTAGACGATTCCGGCGACGACGAAGCCGGCGAAGATGCTGAAGTCGGAGCCGCCGGTCGCGCCGGACACCCAGCCGACGAACACGCTGGAGTTCAGCCAGAGGGCGGCGGCCACCATGCCGAAGGCCTGGGCGACGAGGCCGGACCAGCGGACCTGGCCGGGCGCGTGCTCGTCGAAGAGCGACGCGGCGTCGTAGCGGCCCCTGCGGCGCAGCCAGTCGGTGACGTACACGCCCGCCCACGGCGCCAGCCAGATCACCAGCAGGCCGAGGAAGGCGTTCAGCATCGTGTTGAACGAGTCGGAGGTGATCGCGACGAAGGTGATGATCACGCACAGGATCAGGTCGAGGACGACCGCCAGCCACCGCTTGACGTTGATCCCCGCGGCCTGCAGGTTCAGTCCCGAGGAGTAGAGGTCGGTGGTGTTGGCGGCGAAGAGCGTGACGACCGTCAGCAGCAGGTACGGCACGACGAACCAGGACGGCAGCGCTCCCGGCAGGCCGGAGATCGGGTCGCTGGCGTTGGTCACGACCGTCGCGACGGCCGCTCCCAGCACCATGAGCAGCAGGTACGGCACGAAGCCGCCCAGGAACGCGTAGCCGAACACCGCCTTCCTGGAGGAGTCGACGGGCAGGTAGCGGGAGTAGTCGCCGCCGAGAGGCGCCCACGACAGACCGCCGCCCGACATCACCAGCATGACCGCCAGCGTGAACGTCGAGAAGTCCGCCGACCCGGCGGCCGACAGGTTCGCCTTGGGCGCGACCAGGATCGCCATGATCACGAACATGACCAGGAACACCCAGGTGAGGTACTTCTGCGCCTTCATGACGGCGGAGTGCCCGATCAGCGGCAGGATGAGCTGGATGAGTGCGGCGACCAGCACGATGGCCACCTTCAGCCCGAGGCCGTCGCTCTGCACGCCCGCCTGTTCCAGCAGCGTCAGCCCGGCCAGGGTGATCATCACCATGCCGCCCGCCTCGAAGCCGACCATGTTCAGCCAGCCGAAGAAGCCGAGCACGCGGGCGCCCTTGTTGCCGTAGGCGGCGCGGGAGATCGCCATCGTGGACGTGCCCTGCTGCATCCCCTGGATGCTGCTGAACCCGACCAGCGGGAAGGCCAGCAGGTTGCCGATGACGATGGCCGCGACGGCCTGCCAGAAGCTCAGCCCCATCGCGACCACGATCGTGCCGTAGACCACGGTGAACACGGTCGTCGTCGTGCCTGCCCAGAGGAAGAGCAGGTCGCGAGGACGGCCGTACCGTTCGGCCGCAGGAACCAGCTCGATCCCGCGTTGCTCCATGGACGGTCCCTTCCGGAGTCACTGAATATCCGGATTCAGTGAACCAGGCGGGTTTGACCAGGGCGCTTATGCGCGCATACGAGATCGGCTCGCCGGTTTGTATCCGCCTACAAGGTGATCGCCAGGCCGACGGCGAACAGCAGGCCGTAGGCCATCTGCAGCTTGCCCGTGGCCTGCAGGACGGCGATGAGCGCGGGGCCGGTGGCGCCCGACCGGACGGTCTTGACCGGGCCGATCGCCAGCGGCGCGGCGAGCACCGGCAGCGCGGCGAACGGCGTGAACGGGATCAGCAGCAGCGGGATCACGAGCGGGGCGACCAGGCACACCGTGTACATCACCCTGGTGCGCTCGGCGCCCAGCACCACGGCCAGCGTGCGCTTGCCCGCGGGGCCGTCGGTGACGACGTCGCGCAGGTTGTTGATGACGAGCATCGAGCACGACAGCAGGCCGATCGGGATGGAGGCGGCCAGCGCCACCCACGACAGGTGCCCTGTCTGGACGAAGGCGGTGCCCATCACGGGGACGGGGCCGAAGAAGACGAAGACGGCGGCCTCGCCGAGCGCGCGGTAGCCGTAAGGGCGCTTGCCGCCGGTGTAGAACCAGGCGGCGGCGATCGCCGCCGCGCCGACCAGCAGCACCCACCAGGCCTGCGTGGCGACCACCAGCGTCAGGCCGGCGACGGCGGCCGCGGCGAAGCAGCCGAGCGCGGCGGCCAGCACCTGGCGTGGCGCCGCCACGCCGGAGCCGACCAGGCGCATCGGGCCCACCCGCTGGTCGTCGGTGCCCCTGATGCCGTCGCTGTAGTCGTTGGCGTAGTTGACGCCGATCTGCAGGAGCAGCGCCACCAGCAGCGCCACGACGGCGCGCCACCAGATCGGGCTGCCCTCGCCTATCGCGACGCCCGTGCCGACCACGACGGGCACGACCGCGTTGGGCAGGGTTCGGGGGCGTGCGCCCGCCACCCACTGGTTGAGAGTCGCCATCAGCTGATGTCCGTCGTGAGCCTGACCATCCGGATCGGACGGCCCATGTCCAGCACGCGTTCGGCCATGTCCTCGCCCCAGCCCGCCGACTCCAGGAAGCCGAGCATCGCGTAGTTCTCGGCGAACACCCAGGTGACGATCTGACGGAAGCCGTCCTCGCGGAGGTAGTCGACGGTCGCGTTGAGCAGGCGGCTGCCGTGGCCGCGCCGGACGAAGTCCGGGTCGACCAGCAGCGTCAGCATCTCGGCCGTCACCGTCGGGTCGAGGTCGGGGTCCTCGGCGGGGGCGTGGGAGGCCAGGCCGACCACCCGCTCGCCGCCGCGCGGGGTGGCGGGGGCGTTGGCGCCGCCGAGACCGAGAGCGGGAAAGCCCTCGGTGTCGAGGATGGTCTCCACGGCCACGAGGACGCGGTGCATGCGCGTGGGCGGCGCGACGATCGCCTCGTCCCACTGGCGCAGCCACATCTTCTCGGCCGCGGGACCCGTCATCTGCTCAAGAGGTCCCTCGGGCAGGAAGTCCCGATAGCCGTAGCGCCAGGCGCGGATCTGAGTGTTCGCAACCTGGAGCACATCCTCGCGCCGGGCCGCCCGGACGCCTACGTCTGCCATCTCGGCCCGCTCCTTCGCCTGCCGTTGTGCCCGCGACCGGAGGATCTCGAGGGCACGTGTTACACCGTATCGGTGATTCGGGGCTCGCGATGACGCCTGGCTCGATAAGCGCGGGTGTTCGTCCGGTTACGGGACACCATCGTAAACGCTTGATCAGCTCAACCGGGCGTAGGCGTCGGCCAGCCGCCGTACTCCCTCGGTCAGCTCCGCCACGTGGACGGCGGCGCTGTGGGTGAGCCGCAGGCGGGGACCCGGCGGCTCGGCGGGGTAGTAGATGCGGCCAGGACTCACCTGGACCCCGTTCCTACGCGCCTCCTCGACCAGCGCGGCCTCGTCGACGTGCGGCGGCAGCCGTACCCACACGTGCTTGCCGCCGCGCGGCAGCAGGTGCGGCTCGGCGTCCGGCAGCAGGGCGGCCAGGGCGGCGAGGAGCGCCGCGCGCCGCGTGGCCAGCTCGGTGTGGACCGCGGCCAGATGGCGGGGCCACGCGGGCGAGCTGACGAACTCCAGCGCCGTCTCCTGCAGGGGTCTGGCCACGAAGAACGACTCCACGAGCTGTCCGGCCCTCAGCCGCTGGGCGGCGGGCCCTCTGGCGATCACGGCGGCCAGGCGCAGGCTGGGCGCGAGGATCTTGGTGAGCGAGCTGACGTGGACGACCGTGCCGTAGCGGTCGAGAGCGACCATCGGGGTGGGGGCGCGATCGGTCAGGTAGCGGGCGTAGTCGTCCTCGATCACGAACGCGTTGTGCGCCCTGGCGACCTGGAGCACCTGCTCTCTGCGCTCGCCCGTGAGCGTCGCGCCCGTCGGATTGTGCAGCGTCGGCTGGCAGTAGAAGACCCGCGCGCCCGTCACCGCGAACGCCTCGGCCAGCAGGTCGGGCAGGACCCCGTCCGCGTCCATCGGCACCGCCGCCGTCCGCAGCCCAGCGGCCTTGGCCGCCGCCATCGCCCCGGGATAGGTGGGCGTCTCCATCAGCATGGTCGTGCCGGGGGCGGCCAGCGCGCGGAAGGCGTGGCTGAGCGCGGCCTGCCCGCCGCTGACGATCAGCGCGTCGGCCGCGGTCACCTCGCCGCCCGCCTGCCTGGCGAACCAGCCGCGCAGCTCGGCGACGCCCGTCAGTGGTGGCGCCGCCCACGCGTCCAGGCGCTTGACCGCCCGCGACGCGGCCGCGGACAGCTGCCTGTCGGGGCGCATCGCGGCGTTGAGGTATCCGCCGGTCAGCGGGATCACGTCCTCGGGAGGCGCGGTGAGCAGCGCCGTGACGCCCGAGTCGTCGATCACCCTGTCGCCGAGCGCCACCGTCTGCCAGGAGAGGTCGGGGACCTCCCTCAGCGGCGTCGGCCGTGGGGCGACGAAGGCGCCGCTTCCCGGCTTGGTGATGACCCTTCCCTCGGCGGCGAGCTGCCCGATCGCCCTCGACACGGTCACGGGACTGACCCCGTGGCGCCGCATCAGCTCGCGGCTGGACGGCAGGCGGTCTCCCGGCTGCCTCGCCGCGATCTCCTCGCGCAGCATCGCGGCGATCTGGGCGATACTGCTATCGTCTTTCATGAGAGATAACAATAGCGCTATCGTCGCCGCTGGAGTAACGGTTCCTGCCCCCCTCCAGCACGCGCGGCGCGGCACCCTCCTGGCCTTTCTCGGCGTGCTCGCCTTCTCCGGCTCCTTTCCCGCCACCGTGTTCGCGATGCGCGGCTTCGACCCGTGGCTGGTGGCGATCGGGCGGGCGCTGCTGGCCGGGCTCGTCGCGATGGCCTGTCTCAAGGCCGCCCGCCTGCCGCTGGTGCCGCCGCGCGCCCAGTGGGGCTCCTACGCGATCATCTCTCTGGGCGTGGTCTTCGGCTTCCCCGTCTTCAGCGGCCTGGCGCTCCACCTGGGCGCCAGCACCGCCCATTCCGCCGTGGTGATCGGCCTGCTGCCCGCCGCGACCGCCGCGTTCGCCGTCTGGCGCGCGGGCGAGCGCCCGCGCCCGCTGTTCTGGGCCGCCTGTACGGCCGGAGCCGTCGCGATCACCGTCTTCACCGTCTCCCAGGGCGGCGGAAGCGTGTCCCTCGCGGACGTCCTGCTGATCGCCGCGCTGCTGTCGGCGGCCATGGGCTACACCGAGGGCGGCCGGCTGGCCCGCACCACGCCCGGATGGCAGGTCATCTCCTACGCCCTGGTGATCTCGCTCCCCGTGACGCTGCCCGTGTCCGTCGCGCTGGGTCTCGCCACGCCCATCGTGCTCTCTCCCGCGTCGGTCGGCGGGTTCCTCTACGTCGGGATCATCTCGATGTTCCTCGGATTCGTCCCCTGGTACGCGGGTCTCGCCCAGGGCGGCATCGCCCGCGCGGGACAGACCCAGCTCACCCAGCCGCTGCTGACCCTGGTGTGGGCGTGGCTGCTCATGGGGGAGCGGTACGGCGTGGCCACCGTGCTCGGCGCGCTCGCCGTCTTGGTCTGCGTGGCGGTTACGCAGCGGAGCCGTACATAGTGCTTGAAAGACGTGACACCTCAGCGCAGGATGGGGGCAGGAGGTGTCACAAATCATGGCCGACCTCACGATCCCCGAAGGCGGATTCTGGCCAGCGCCCGAGATCCCCCAGCCGAACATCTATCCGATGGAGTGGCGGGTCGAGACCGAGAAGCTGGCGGCTATCTACGAGAAGTCCAAGCGCATGGTCTGGAACCCCGCCGACCTGCCATGGGACGGGCTCTCCCCTGACGACTTCACCGTCGAGCAGCGTCTGGGGATCATGTACTGGTTCGCCGTCCTCGCCAACTTCGACGCCTCGGGGCCGGCGGTGTTCGCCCGCGCGACCATCCAGGCGTTCGAGAAACACGAGGAGGACCCGGTCCGCAAGTGCTTCTTCTCGATCACCAGGGACGAGATGAACCACGAGGAGTGCTGCCAGCGCACCATCGCCAAGCTGTGGCCCGGCGGCCCCCTCGACTGGACCCCCGTCACCGACCTGGAGAAGGCCGCCCACAACAACATCGGCTGGCTGTACCACAACGGCGGGCGCTACTGGAACGGCTACACCGCGGCGGTGGGGAAGTACTCGCTCCCGGTGCTGTTCACGTCGTTCATGATGGGGGAGATGGCGGCCTCGACGCTGTTCAGGGGGATGGCGTCGGGTACGCGGCACCCCGTGTTCGGTGAGATGTTCCAGCGCATCGGCAGGGACGAGTCCCGGCATCTGCAGATCTGCATGACGATCCTGGAGAACGAGTGGCCGGGCCTCACCGACGACGTCCGCTCCCTCATCACCCGGCAGCTACGGGCGGGCTTCGTCTTCCTGTCGATGATCCTGTGGGAGCCGCCCGAGGGGTTCTGGGACCTGCCGCCGTACTTCCTCGCCAACCACCGGGTGCTGATGGACCACGCGCGTACGGCGGGGCTTGGCGTGCTGTCGTACGAGGAGCAGGCGGAGAACTGGCGCGTGGCGATGGCAAGGGTGCGAGCGATCGTGGAACGGTGGGGGATCGAGTTCCCCGCGATTCCCGAGCTGGACATCGAGGGCGTCCCCGTCGACTTCATCGACCCCGAGGACATCATCCCCGTCTTCTGAGCCCCGGCGCGCGAAAGCCCTTCCCGGCTGTCCATGGGACGCGAGCCGGGAGGGCTGCTCTCCTGGTCCTAGTAGCCGCCGCCTCCGTCGCCGTGGTTGTCGCCGAGCCGGGCGCGGCACTTGTCCGGGTTCGGCTTGTCGTCGCAGGGGCCGTTCACGGACGTGAGAGACGTGGTCGAGGGCGTCCCCGTCACGGTTTCGGCACTGGCGAACTGGGCCGGCATCGTCACGGGCGCGATGAGTACCGAGGCTCCCATCGCCCCGGCCGCGAGAACGTTTCTGATCTTGGTCATTGACGACTCCAGGGGTGGATCAGCCGCGCCCCGGACGAGGCCAGGGTCACAGGGGCGCCGCATCGCGTTCGGCGTCGATGTCCACGCTAGCCAGCGAGGGCTCCGGCGGTCGCCAAAGGAACCTCAAAGCCTTGAGTCGGGCATATTACCCTTTCGCCACGTAGAGCGATATTTCATTACTTAGAGCGATATGTGGTCATGGCCTTGTGTCGGGAGCCCCTGTGGCCACTCGGGCGGACGCCGGACCGGGATGGCAATGTTCCGTCAAGTCGCTGCGATGCGGATGGGTTGTCGTCCCGGTCATCCGGGGTCCAGGGGCCGGCGCGACCGGTGTGTCGGAATCGGGATCTTGGTCGCCGGGCCCGGGTAGGCTGCGGATCATGTGGGGGCGAATCGACGGGCTCAGGATTCTGGGTCTCGGAACCCCAGGTGACATGCGCACCTGGCTGAACGACCTGGTCATGTCCAAAGCCAAGACCGGCACGGCGGGCCTGCTGGAGTACGACTACCGAGCGGAGAACGAGGAGCTCGAGCACGTCGGAGAACGTCTGGCCCTCGTCGACGACAACGGCGGACAGCTGGCCGAGGTCGAGGTCACGGCGGTCACGGTCGTCCCGTTCAACGAGGTGACCTGGGAGTTCGCCGACTCGGAGGGTGAGGGTTACCGTTCGGTCGACCACTGGGGCGAGGCCCACCGCCGCTTCTGGACCGACGCAGGTTACAAGGTCCACGACACCACCGAAGTCGTCTGCATGTCCTTCCGCCTGATCGACGGCGACGGTCGTCCGGCCTCGGAGGGCGTGGCCTCCGGATCCTGAGGCCGGTCAGGGGTCCCCGGACGCGATGCGGCCCCCGGACGGCACCCTTGTGATTCCACGCGCGTCGCGCTGTGGCGCGGGTGCGGCCCGAGGGCGATCCGGTATGTCGAGGATGTTGGACAGGCACCTCAAGGCGCGCGGGACCGGACCGGCCGCTGATCTTCAGGATGCCCTGGGCCGATGCCAAGGGCTGGATCAGGCGAGCATCCGATCGATGGTTCCACTGTCACGGGTGCCATGGCTTCGGCAGGCGCTGTGCGAGTACGCCACGCGCCTGCCGAAGGTGGTGGTAGGGCCCTCTCTGGGTGCGGTTGCCGTCCGCCTCCGGATCGAGGCGCTGACCGGGCGGTGCGGTCCGGGTATCGGTGTCGAGCCGCCGCGGTCGAACGGCCACGCGAGGCCGCCGTGGTTCTCGAACCTGCGGAGTCCACTCCTGGCTGTCCAGGCGGGGCGGGCCGGGGAGGGCCTTTCTGTCAGCCTCCGAGGACGCGGAGCGTCAGTCGTTGCCCCTGCCGTTTCGGCGACTGGTGATGCTGTCGTCGAGGCTGTCGCCGAGACCGCCGCTGCCCATGCCGTTGCCGTGGCTGTAGCCCAGCATGGAACGGCACTTGGAAGGGTTGCTGGCGAATTCGCAGGGACCGGCCGAGGAGGCGAGAACGGGCGCGGCCGAGAGCGTCCCGGCCACGCTCACGGCACTGGCGAGCTGTGTCGGCATCGTCACCGGCACGACGAGGACTGAGGCCCCGATCGCCCCGACCGCGAGAGCGTTCCTGATCTTGATCATGACGGATGACTCCATGGTGTGTGAATCAGTGGCGTCCTGGCGATGCGCGGGCTGATAGAGCAGCGGAACCGGCATCGCGCCTGGCATCGATTCAACGTTGAACCAGATTCCCACGCTAATGAACGAGGGCTTCGGCGGTCGCCTAGGGAAACTCAAAGCCTTCAGCCGATCGGATTACCCTCTCGCCATATAGAGCGACATAGGCGCTACTTAATGTGATATTTCGCCACGCCTCCGCGCGGGGAGCTCCTGTACCGACTCGGGGCGTGCGTGACGTTCTGATGGCAATGTTCCGACAAGCGTCACGGTGTGGACCGCCCTTTACCCGGGCGGTACTGCAGACGCGCTCTTTACCTGGCCGGCGGCTTCGATGCGGGCGGCGCGACAGGCACTTCCGCGCACGCGCAAGCCATATCTGGCCAGAACGGCAGCGGAGCGCTGTAGACACCTTTCACCGGCACTTTCCCTTTTTAGGGGACTCCGGCGTGGCGTGGCGTCACAAGACAGCCCTCGACGACTGTAAGCATCCTTATTGTTACGTTGAGTCACTCAGCGAACGAGCATTCGGCCGTAAACCGGCCAGCGAGTTAGTCGCGGCCACGGGCCGCGTTCCGAGAGGAACGGTATTTCTATGTTCACGCCATATCCCCGAACAGATGTCACCGTCACACCTACGCTGCCGACGCGACAGAGGCCGCTGCGCAGGATGGCGAACCTGGCTCTGGCGGGATCCGTCTCCGTGGTCCTCGGCGCCAGCCTGTGCTCGGCCGCCCTCGCGTCCCCGGTTACGGAGGACCAGTTCGACTCCTCGGAGGTCGAGGCGTCCGACCCCAATCCCCACAACCGCCCCTCGCTGAGGCGCGAGGCTCATAGGAAGTGCCGGCCCAGGGCCTTCTTCAGGTTCCACAACTTCAGGCCGAGGAACTTCTTCATCCCTCGCACCCGCTTCGTCGACGGCCCTGGTGGCACGATGACGGCCACCGTCAGGCGCCAGCACCGCGTGTACTTCGAGATCGAGATCGAGCGGATCAAGGCCAGCGACATCACCACGACGTTCGACCGGCAGGAGCTGGTGCGCGCTCTGGCAAACAATGTGAACCCGCTGATTGCCGAGGAGCACGTCGTCGAGGCCGGCCACGACTACACCCACGAGGTCAGCAAGGGCAAGTACGGCAACCTGTGGTACCGCGTCTTCGGCTACCGCGTGGGCTTCTCCGCCTGGCGGCAGTTCGAGGACTGCAGGGTGAACAGGGTCGCCACCGGTATCGCCAACGTCCCGTCCAGGGTCGAGGGCTGGAGGTACTGGGAGACCGTCCACCCGACCTTCCACGGACGCGTGCTGTCACCCAAGTAAGGACACCCGCGGTGACCGTGCCGGACGGGTCCAGGTCTGGACGACCGGCGGTGACCGCACCACCGGAGGCCTGGCATCCAAGCCGCCGGACAGACGCCCTGACCTCGGCGCCAGCCGAGGTCAGGGCTGTTTCACGCCTGGCCCGATCGTGAACCGACGTGCATGGGGAGCCTCGGCGCCATCCGAGCGGGTGCCTCGACGCTTGGTGCGGCCGCATGGCTGGGGAGTCGAAACAAGGGCTCAGGAGGCTTGGCCTCCGGTGCCGGAGGGTGGCCGGGAGTCCTCTGGCGAGACGTAGCTCCCCCGGGCCGGCACGGTGTAGATCCACCCTTGTTCGCGGAGCAGCGCCATCGCCTTACGAACCGTCTCGCGCGCCACGCCGTACTGCCGGACCAGCGTCGCCTCGGCCGGGATCGGGCGGCGAGGAAGCAGGGCACCCGACCTGATCTGCTCCTGGATGTCGCCCGCGATCTGCCGGAACAGCGGCGGCTTTCCCGGGTTGCGCGGTGCCGGGTCAGGCCCGACGAAGCTGCCCTGTCCTCGGGCGGTGTGGATGAGGCCCTCGTCGCGGAGCACTCGGATGGCGCGTCGCGCCGTGGTGCGGGCGACGCCGAACTCCCGCTGCAACTCCGCCTCGCTGGCGACGAGGTCGCCGGGGGAGAGCCGACCGAGGATGCGCGACCGGATGATCTCACTGATCTGCAGATAGAGATGGGTGTCACCATCAGGATCGAGCATGGGCTCAGCATATACAGGTGATAGGACTAGCGGGCCCCGTCTTGCGGCCAGTTCTCCTCCGCCGCCACGTATGTGCCGCGATACGGCACCGTGAATGCCCAACCCTTCTCTCTGAGGTGCGCCACCGCCTGCCGGGCCGTGACCTTGGCGACGCCGTACTGCTTCATCAACGCCTTCTCGCTGGGGATGGCGCGGTTCGGCGGGATCTGGCCGCGGCGAATCCGGTCGGCGAGCTCCTCGGCGATCTTCTGGTACATCGGCGTCTTCCGCGGGGCCCGTGGGATGCCCGGCTCGCCGACGAACGTTCCCTCGCCCTGGACCGTGTAGACGACGCCCTGCTCGCGCAGCTCGCGCGCCACTCGTCTGGCCGTCGTCCGCGCGATGTCGTAGTCCGCCTCCAGCTGAGCCTCACTGGGGACGGGCTCGCCGGGCTTGAGGTCGCCGCTTTCGATGCGGGCGCGGATCAGATCGGCGACCTGCTTGTAGATAGGTACGGGTCCGTCTCGGTCAAGCACAGTCGAACTATAGACGAAAAGGTACATGAGCCTACAAAGCAGACGTCTAAGTGAACCTATAGAGAGGAGTAAGTAGACCTAAGGAGACGGCTGACCTATAGTCAAAGCGTGCTCGAGGACGACGAGGAATGGCACTCCTTGCATCCTCAACCTTTGACCGAGGACTGCAGGAGCATCGACTGGTCGCTGGAGGTCCCGCGAGCCGATCGGGTACGGGTGAGGTCCTACACATGTAGCTGCATGCCGGTGTTCTACGAGCTTTGCCAGGCGGCGGGGCTGATGTTCATCCGGCGTCTGAGCCGAGGAGGAGACGTGACCGTGGTGCACGAGTCGCCGTGGATGCGTTGCGCCGAGGTGGAGGGGTTGTGGGAGCGCCTGCTTCGTGGGGAGGCGCGGTGATCATGTTCTGGCGGGTGGTGGCGTGGCGCGCGTACCTGGCGGGCGCGCGACAGCGACCCCGGCGCGGACGCCATCGGTCAGGAACGCAGTCGTGGGGATGGTGGATGCCCATGCTCGGCCTGTCCGAGGGCGGCGTTCATCGCGGCCGATGGGACTGAATCGGGTCCCGCGGCCATCGTGGTCGTACCTCAGGCGTGGTGCCCTGCCGCCCTGAGGTGCTCGGCCTCTCGCGGGGGTCATCCCATGTTCGTCGCTTCCGCGAGAGGCCACTTCGGAGGGCTGGGCCCGGCCCTCCGGAGACGGTAGGGGTCGGTCCCGCGCCCGGGTCGCGCGGGACCACCTCGAGTTCTGGGCATCAGTCGTGCCTCGGGCGGGTGGTCCTCTCGTCCGCCCGAGGCGCTCGGCCTCTCGCGGGGTTTCGCGATCCCTCGTCCTCGCGACAGGCCATTTCCGGCAGGTGGGCTCCTGCCTGCCGGCAGTGGTCCCGTACTGCGCTGCGGAACCACCTGGACGGCCTCAGGCAGGAGTCAGCGGCTCTTGCCGGGGGTGCTGGGTCTCCCGTGGGGGTTATCCCCTTTGCTCACTCGCCTCTGCGGGAGGTCGGCTCCGGTGGGTCAGGCGCGGCCTGCCGGAGTCAGTGCGAGGGTGGTCCCGTCGTTGGACGGCGGGGCCACCTGGGTGCTGGTTCGGATCGTGCCTCGGGTGGGATGTTCGCTCGCTGCCCGAGGTGCTCGGTCTCGGCGGGGGTGTCGTCACCGGTGTCTGTCACCACCCCGCCGAGGCCGCTCCGGCGGGTCGGGCGCCGGCATGGGCCCGCCGCAGGAGGCGCCGGGCGGGTGGTCCTGCGCCTCATCGCCCGGGACCACCCGGGTGCACCAGGCCCGAGCACGATGTGGTCGTCCGCTGGGCGAACGGGTCGATGGGTTTCCGGGTTCGGGTGAGGTCCCCGGAGGCCCCTCGGGCGTTCGGCCGGCGGCTCCGCCTTCTAGCGAGCTTCCGGCTGCTGGGGTAGGGGGATGCGGCGCCAGGCGGTGTCGGTGACGATCACGTGGTCGAGGAAGCGGAGCCCCACCGTGTCGGCCGCCTCCGCGAGGCGTCGGGTGGTGGCCAGGTCCGATTCGCTGGGGTCGAGGGAGCCACTCGGATGGTTGTGGGCCACGCCGAACGCGGCGCCGCTCGACGTGAGCACCGTCGTGATGATCTCGCGGATGGGGGCGGGTGTGTGGTCGGCGCCGCCCTCGGTCATGAGGGCGCGGCGCAGGACGGAGCCGCGTGGGTCGCAGATCACGACCACGAGGCGCTCGCGGGGATGCCCGCGGAGGAACGGCGCGGCCTCGGAGGCCAGATCGCCCGACGAGGTGATCCTGGCGCGGGCGGGGCCCTGCTGCGCTCGCCGTACGAGATGGAAGGCGGCGGCGATGCGGGCCGCCTTGGCAGGGCCGACGCCGCGGACGGCGAGGAGGCGGTGGGCGTCGGAGCGGGCCAGCTCGCCGAGATCGCCGCAGTGGGCGATGAGCTGGGCGGCGAGGTCGACGGCGTCGCTCTCCCTGGTGCCGTGGCCGAGGAGGAGGGCGAGCAACTCCCTGTCGGCCAGCGCCGCGGCACCGCTGGCGAGCAGGCGCTCGCGCGGGCGGTCGGTGACGGGCAAGTCCTTGACGCGCAATCGACACCTCCGGATCGGCACCCTGCAGGTTTATCAACGGGCACCGACAAATCCGGGCCGGGCGGCGCGAGGGAGGCACCGCCCGGGGGTCGCCCGGGTACGACGGGCCTACAGGTGCACGGCCATGCTGTAGACGATTTCGAAGCGGTCGCCGGGGACCACGATGTCGCTCGTCTCCACGGGACGTTCGCCCGCCCAGTGGGTGCGTTTGAGATGCAGGACGTGGACCCCGGCCGAGAGGTCGAGGGCGTCGATCTCGGCCGGGCGGGGCACCCGGGTGTGCACGCTCTCGATGATCTCGGTCACCTTGATCCCGTAGGAGGAGAGCCGGCCGATCAGGCTGCGCCGTTCCTCGTCCGAGTGGGGGGCGAACTCGAGCGGTTCGTAGGAGGTGGCGAGCTGGAGGGGTTTGCCGTCGCCGCGGAACACGTAGTGGGTCCTGGTGAGGGTGGTCGACTCGTCGACGCGGAGGCGCTGGGCGATCTCGGGGGTGGCCTCCACGGGTTCGCTGTGCCAGTCCCACGTGACGCGCCTGCCCTGGCTCTGCAGGTCGGCCGCGAACGGGGCCTGGTGATCATGGAAGCGCCAACGATGCAGGGGAGCGAGGTCCGGGCGCTCCCTGACGTAGTGTCCCGAACCCACCCGACCGAAGATGAGCCCTTCGCTCGCCAGGACGCGGAGCGCGTGGCGGGCGGCGGTCTCGCCGACCTGATACTTGCGGGTCAGCTGCGCCCGTGAGGGGATGGGCGCGCCGGGGGGAAGGGTGCCGTCGTTGATCTGCCGTCGAATGTCTTCGACGACGCGCAGGTAGACCGGATCGGAACTTGCCACTAGTCCATCCCTGGGGTTGCTGTGAGGCGTTGCCCCATGTTGCCGTATTCGGCAGGTAACCCACCGTCATCGAATGGACTTGGAGTTCCAACTTTGGGGAGGTCGGAAAATAATTCTGAGATCTCTGTAACGCGGGCGTAAGGTGCGGCGATTCTCCGGTAGAGGTCGTCGATGTGTGTACCCCCGAGCACATATCGGCGACCTCTTCCATGCGCGGCCCTTCCCGCCCAGAACGCCCATCTCGTACGGCAAGCGCCCCCGCCGCCACCCTGGTCACGTGGCTGAGGTCTGTCCAGGGATACGCGTCACCGAGCGCGCGTGGCCGGGCGCCCCGACGGAAGGCGTCCCAAGGGGAGGTCATCCCGGCGAAAGGTGTTCCCCACGGGAAAACGGTCACGCTGAGCGACGGACGACGTGACGGCGGCCCGCCGGAGTCCTGCCGCAGCGGCGTGATGGACAGGCGGTCGGCGGTGACCACGGTGGCCTCGCGGGTGCCTGCCGTACCGGCCGGGCCCGGACAGGCCGCGCCGGGGATCCGCGGCGAGCGGAGGCACGCGCTGATCCGGTCTTCGCCCGAGGCGACGGCTCCGCGCGGCCGGTGAGGTGCTCGCGGGAGGGGGCGGGCCGGCGGCTCCGGGGCGGGAGAGCCGCCAGGCCGCGGCAGAGCGGGACAAGGGCTCGGAAATGGCGTTATAGGGGTGGCGGGGTTCGGGACATGAGGGAATCCGGGTACCGTTCGCACTATGGCATCGCCCTCACGCACCTCCGAAGCCCCCTTCGGCCGCATGCTGACCGCCATGGTCACGCCGTTCACCGCTGACGGCGCCGTCGACTACGACAACGCGCGCAAACTGGCCACCTATCTGGTCGACGAGCAGCGCAACGACGGCCTGATCGTCAGCGGCACCACGGGGGAGTCGCCGACCACCAGCGACGCGGAGAAGGAGCGTCTGCTGCGGGTCGTGCTGGAGGCCGTCGGAGACAGGGCGACCATCGTCGCCGGTGTCGGCACGAACGACACCCACCACACCATCGAGCTGGCCAGGCAGGCCGCGAAGGCCGGCGCCCACGGCCTGCTCGTCGTGACGCCGTACTACAACAAGCCGCCCCAGGAGGGCATCTACCGGCACTTCGCGGCCGTCGCCGACGTGACGCCGCTGCCCGTGATGCTCTATGACATCCCCGGCCGCGCCGGCGTCCCCATCCATACCGATACGCTCATCAGGCTGTCGCAGCACGAGCGGATCGTGGCGGTGAAGGACGCCAAGGGCGACTTCTTCGCGGGTTCCATGGTGATGACCGCCACCGACCTGGTCTTCTACTCGGGCGACGACGCGCTGAACCTGCCGTGGCTGTCGGTGGGCGCGGCGGGGTTCGTGAGCGTGGTGGGCCATGTGGTGGGCGCCGAGCTGGCCAGGATGATCGAGCTTCACAGGGCGGGCGAGGTCGCGCAGGCGACCGCCGTCCACCGGCAGCTGCTGCCCGTCATCGACGGTGTCATGAACCGCGCCGGGGGCGCGATCATGGTCAAGGCGGCGCTCAACCTGACGGGCCGCCCTGTCGGCCCGATGCGGCCTCCGCTGGTGGAGGCCACCCAAGAGCAGATCGCCGAGCTGCGAGCGTGTCTCGTGGCCGGCGGAGTGAAGTTGGTTGACTAATGGAAACGGGGAGGAACGGAGATATTGAGCTCACGATTTAACCGACCTGGGGGCAGCGTATGAGCCACCCGCATCCGGAACTCGGCCCCCCGCTGCGGCTACCCGATGGCGGGTTGCGCATCGTGGCGCTCGGCGGTCTCGGTGAGATCGGCCGGAACATGGCGGTCTTCGAGTACGAAGGCCGACTGCTGATCATCGACTGCGGGGTGCTGTTCCCCGATCCCGAGCAGCCGGGCGTCGACCTGATCCTGCCCGACTTCGACTACATCAGGGACCGTCTCGACGACATCGAGGCGCTCATCCTGACCCACGGCCACGAGGACCACATCGGGGCCGTGCCGTACCTTCTGCGTGAGCGGCGCGACATCCCGCTCGTCGGGTCCAAGCTGACGCTGGCCTTCATCGAGGCCAAGCTCGCCGAGCACCGCATCCAGCCGGAAAAGGTGCAGGTCACGGAGGGTGAGCGGCGCAGGTTCGGGCCGTTCGACTGCGAGTTCCTCGCGGTCAACCACTCCATCCCCGACGCGCTCGCCGTCGCCGTCAGGACGCCTGCGGGCATCGTCCTGCACACCGGCGACTTCAAGATGGACCAGCTGCCCAGCGACGGACGGCTGACCGACCTGGGCGGGTTCGCCAGGCTCGGATCCGAAGGCGTCGACCTGCTGATGTCCGACTCGACCAACGCCGAGGTGCCGGGGTTCGTCACGTCCGAGCGGGAGATCGCCCCCGTCGTCGACGAGGTGATCCGCACCTCGACCAAGCGGGTGATCGTGGCGAGCTTCGCCTCCCACGTCCACCGCGTCCAGCAGGTGATCGACGCCGCCGAGAAGCACGGCCGCAAGGTCGCGCTCGTCGGCCGGTCGATGGTGCGCAACATGGGCGTGGCCCGCGAGCTCGGCTACCTGCGCGTACCGCCTGGCCTGATCGTCGACTCGCGCGACATCGAGATGTGGCCGCCGGAGGACGTCGTGCTGATCTGCACGGGTTCGCAGGGCGAGCCGATGGCGGCGCTGTCACGCATGGCCGACCGCGACCACGCCATCCGCATCGCGCCCGGCGACACCGTGCTGCTGGCGTCCTCGCTGGTGCCCGGCAACGAGACCGCGGTGAACAAGGTCATCAACGGGCTGACCAGGTGGGGCGCCCGCGTCGTCCACAAGGGCAACGCGAAGGTGCACGTCTCGGGGCACGCGGCGGCCGGTGAGCTGCTGTACGTGCTCAACCTGACGCGTCCCTCGAACTTCATGCCCGTGCACGGCGAGTGGCGGCACCTGAGGGCGCACGCCGCGCTGGCCGAGCTGACCGGCGTGCCCAGCGACCACATCGTGATCGCCGAGGACGGCGTCGTGGTCGACCTGGTCGACGGCCGCGCGAAGATCACCGGCGCGGTGCAGGCCGGATACGTCTACGTGGACGGCATCTCGGTCGGCGAGATCACCGACACCTCGCTGAAGGACCGGCGCATCCTGGGCGACGAGGGGTTCGTGTCGGTGGTGGTCGTGGTCGACTCCAACACCGGCAAGATCACCGCTGGGCCCGAGATCCACGCGCGCGGGTCGGGCATCGACCCTGAGCGGTTCGACGAGATCATCCCGGTGATCGAGAAGGCGATCGAGCAGCACGCCGCCGACGGCGTCGTCGACATGCAGCAGATCCGCCGCGTGGTCCGCAGGACGGTGGGCCGTTGGGTGAGCGACACCTACCGCCGCCGCCCGATGATCATCCCGGTGGTCGTCGAGGTCTGACCTCCGCTCCGCGAAACCCCGGCCCGCCCACGCGCACGTCCGCGATGGACCGCGGCCGGGGTTTCCCGTTGGGCCCTTTCGGGTCACGTCCGGGGGCGGGCTGCGGCCGGTGGCGGTCAGGCGTCGCGGTGGCGGAGGAGCAGCGCACCCGCCAGCAGGGGGACGACCGCGTAGAGCGCCAGCACCACCCCCGCCGCCACCGGGGGCAGGAGGGCCCCGTAGACCGATGATGTCAGGTCGGCCCCCGTGATCTCCCGGGGCAGCGCGCCGATCATCAGGGACCCGAACCGCTCGCTCCATGGTTCGGGTAGGTTGCCCACCACGATCGGGATCACATACACCAGTCCCACGAGCACCGCGATCGATCCCGCCGCGGACCGCAGGACGGTGCCGAGTCCCAGGCCGACCAGCGCGAACACCGCCACCGTCAGCGACGAGGTCACGAGCGTCGGGAACCGCTCGGCGAACGACGCCACGGGGTAGCGCCCCTCCAGCATCTGCTTGGCCACCGCGTACGTCACGAACACCACGACGGGCCCGACGACGAGCCCGAGGCCGCCCACGACCGCCGACTTGGCCATCAGCACGGGCCAGCGCCGCGGCACGAGCGCGAGGCTGGTCCTGATCTGTCCTGTGGCGTACTCGGAGGTGATCGCCAGCACCCCCATGATCCCCATGCACAGCTGCGGGACGATCAGCACCACCTCCTCGAGTTCCGCGATCCGCGCGCTGCGCCGCATCGCGGGGGACGCGTTGTCGTACATGGAGATCGCGGAGAACGCCACCGCGACCGCGAGCAGGATGGCGCCGAGGCCGATGAGCACGAGCAGGTGGCTGGACCGGATCGAGCGGATCTTGAGCCACTCCGAGGCGAGCACCTTCACGCGTCCCTCCTGTCGAAGACGACGAAGGCGATGGCCAGCGCGACGGCCGCGTATCCGACGAGTACGGCCACCGCCACCGCGGGCGGCAGTACTCCTTCGAGTCGGGTGGAGATCCGGTCCCCGGCGATCTGCGGCACCAGGTTCGGCAGCATCCACGCGCCGATCCTGACGTTCCAGGGCGGCGGCAGGTAGGGAGCGATCCCGGGCAGCACGAACAGCAGTCCGACGACGGAGCCGATGGCCGCGGCGGTCGATCGGGTGACCACGCCGAGGCCGAGCCCGACCAGCGCCGGCACCGTCACCGACAGCACCGACCCGAGCAGCGACGGCAGGTCGTCCGCGATCGAGCCCGCGTTGTAGCCGACCGCGCGATCGCCCGCGACGAGATGGCTCACGGCGTAGGTCGTGAAGATCACGATGAACCCCGTGGCCGCCGTCGTGGCCGTCACCACGGCCGCCTTGGCCAGCAGCAGCGCCCTGCGGCGCGGAACGGCGGTGAGCGAGGGACGGATGGTGCCCGTGCCGTACTCGACGGTGATGGCCAGCACGCCGATCACGGCCAGGCTGATCTGGACCAGGGGCAGGAAACCCTCCTCGGGAGCCGCTGCCCTGACAGAGCCGCGCTCGTCGGCGAGCGCGCCGACGTAGAGGCTCCACGCGGCGCCGAGGACGACCATGAGCGCGGCGGCGCCGACGGCGTAGTAGGTGGAGGCGACCGAGCGCAGCTTCAGCCACTCCGAGGCGATCAACGGGTGGCCCCGTACTCGACGCTGCCCGCGGTGAGGGCGAGGTAGGCCGACTCCAGGGAGTCGTAGGCGTCGGTGAGGTCCTTCATCGCGGACTCGACGATCAGGCGGCCCCTGCCGACGATGACGATCCTGTCGGCGGTCAGCGCCATCTCGCTCATGAGGTGGCTGGACAGCAGGACGGTCCTGCCCTCGGCGGCCAGCGAGCGCATCAGGTCGCGGATCCAGCGCACGCCGTCGGGGTCGAGTCCGTTGACCGGCTCGTCGAACATCAGCACGCCGGGGTCGCCGAGCAGCGCGGCGGCGATGCCGAGCCGCTGCTTCATGCCGAGTGAGAACCCGCCCGCCTTCTTGCGGGCCACGCCCGCGAGCCCGACGCGTTCGAGGACCTCGGCGACGCGGGTGGGCCCGATCCCGTTGGTGAGGGCCAGGCCGAGCAGGTGGTTGTAGGCGCTCCTTCCCGGGTGCAGGGCGTTGGCGTCCAGGAGCGCGCCCACCTCGTGCAGCGGCCTGCGCAGGCTCGTGTAGCGGCGGCCGTTGACGAGGGCCTCGCCGGAGGTGGGCGCGTCGAGGCCGAGCAGCACCCGCATCGTGGTGGACTTGCCCGCGCCGTTCGGGCCGAGGAACCCGGTGACGTGCCCGGGCTCGACGGTGAAGGTCAGGCGGTCGACGGCGCGCGTCCCGCCGTACTTCTTGGTCAGTTCTCTCACTTCGATCACCTCCTCACGGTCGGGTACGGCCCGCGGCCCGCGCATCGGACCTGGGTATGACGCGGCACGGGCGGGCCGCCGGATAGCGTGCTGGGCGTGGACTTCACCAGACGGCTGACCCGCGGCCAGCTCATCGCGCTCGACTGCGCGGCCGGCTGGGTGGTCGCGCTGGTGGCCATGACGTCCGCGGCCGACGCGCCGGTGCCGCTGTGGGGCAAGGCGGTCTTCGCGCTCGGGCTGGGGGCCCCGCTGGCGGTGCGCAGGCTGTGGCCGGTGGGCGTCTTCGTCGTGGTCCTCGCGGTGGCGCTGGCGGCCGGCTTCTCCGGCGTGGTGAGCGGCGCCTACGTCGCGCCCGCGTACGCGCTCTACATGGTGGCGCTGTCCCGCTCGGGCAGGGCGCCGACGACCGCGATCGCGGTCGTCACGGTGGTGGCCGTCCTGGCGCTGGCCGTGGCGGGCGCTCCGGTGGGCTGGGCGCGCGGGGCGGGGGACGTCGTCCTGGGAATCGCGGCGCTGGGCGGGTCGTGGACGGTGGGGCGGGCGGTGCGCGAGCGGCGGATCTACGCGGCGCGCGCGGCCGAGCGGCTGGTCACCGAGGAGCGGTTGCGCATCGCCCGCGAACTGCACGACGTCGTCGCGCACAGCATGGGCCTCATCGCGGTCAAGGCGGGCGTCGCCAACCATGTGATGCGCACCAGGCCGGAGGAGGCGCACGACGCCCTGAAGGTGATCGAGACCGCGAGCCGCGACGCGCTGACGGAGATGCGTCACCTGCTGGGCGTGCTGCGCACCGAGCCGCCGGACCTGCGTCCCGTGCCTGAGCTCGGCGAGCTGGCCGAGCGCGCCAGGCTCGCGGGCGTGCGGGTCGAGCTGGCGGCGTCGGGGCTGGAAGGGCTTCCTGACGGCGTAAGGCTGGCCGTCCACCGCATCGTGCAGGAGGCGCTCACGAACGTCGTCAAGCACGCCGCCCCCGCCCGCTGCACGGTGACGGTGGCGGCCGACGGGGCGCGGGCGCGGGTCGAGGTGACCGACGACGGCCCCGGACACGGGGTGCTGCCGCAGAAGGGCGATCACCAGGGTCACGGCCTGGTCGGGATGAGAGAGAGGGTCATGATGTACGGCGGAGCGTTCTCGGCGGGGCCGCGCCCCGAAGGCGGCTTCCGCGTGGCCGCGACGATTCCCTACGCATGATCCGCGTCCTCATCGCCGACGACCAGGTCCTGCTGCGCGGCAGCTTCAGGGTGCTGGTGGACAACGAGCCCGATCTCGGCGTCGTCGGCGAGGCCGGCACGGGCGCGCGGGCGGTCGAGCTCGCCATGGCCACCCGACCCGACGTGGTGCTGATGGACGTCAGGATGCCGGAGATGGACGGCATCGAGGCCACCCGCAGGATCGGCGACACGGCCAAGGTGCTGATCGTGACCATGTTCGACCTCGACGCCTACGTCTACGCGGCGCTGCGGGCCGGGGCGTCGGGGTTCCTGCTCAAGGACACCCCGCCCGCCGACCTGCTGGCGGCGATCAGAGTCGTCGCCGCGGGGGAGGCGCTGCTGGCGCCCACGGTCACGCGCAGGCTCATCGAGGAGTACGCGCGCCCCTCGGTGCGCGGGCTCGAAGGGATCACCGGCAGGGAGCGCGAGGTTCTGACGCTGATCGCGCGCGGCCTGTCCAACACCGAGATCACCGAACACCTGCATCTCAGCATGGCCACCGTCAAGACGCACATCGGCCGCCTGCTGACCAAGCTCGGAGCCCGCGACAGGGCCCAACTGGTCATCGCCGCGTACGAAAGCGGGCTCGTTGTACGGTCGGGGACATGAAGGTCGTATTCCGCAAGTACGGCGGCTCCCTCCACTGGCACCACCCGGCCAGGCTGCTCGGCGAGGACGTACACGGTGTGTGGGTGGGATGCGAGGCGGGCACGACGGGGGCGAAGGGCGACGGGCCTCCGGTGGTGTGGGAGCGCGCGTTCGTGATGCTGTTCCCGAGGAACGAGTGGTGGGTCGCGCTGTTCAACGACGAGGGCCACAAGCTGGACGTCTACGTCGACGTCACCACGGTCCCCGAGTGGAACGACGGCGAGGTGACGATGGTCGACCTGGACCTCGACGTGGTCCGCACGCGGGAGGGGCGAGTGTTCGTCGACGACGAGGACGAGTTCGCCGACCACCAGGTGCTGCTGGGCTACCCGCCCGAGGTGATCGCGCAGGCGGAGAGCGCGGCGGCGGCGCTCACGAAGGCCGTCACCGACCGCCTCGCCCCGTTCGACGGTGCCACCCACCTGCCCTATCTCTCCCAGGTTCGCTGACCGCGGTCCTGCGCCCGGCGCGACGGCCCCCCGGGCTCACAGGATCCGGGGAGCGGGGTGGCTAGGAGCGGGCGAGCCGGAGGGCCTCGGAGAGGGCGCTCATGCGCGCGGGGGAGGCGAGGCCCACGTGATACAGGTGCAGCTCGTCCGCCCCCGCCTTCGTGAAGGCGGCGAACGAGGCGGCCAGATCCTCGGCGGCGGCGGGCTTGGGCGGCAGGAACAGCGCGTAGGCGCCGAGCCGCTGTCCCTCCGCGAGGTTCGCCGACAGCCGTTCGAGGTTGGAGGTGGCTTCTTCGGGGGTGCCCCAGCACATGGCCACCAGCCCGTCGAGCGAGGGATCGCCGGCGTGGAGCGTGGCGAACGGGCCCGCCGCCCACGGGTCGGGGTTGGCGTGGGTCCTGATCGGCAGGCCTGGTGCCAGCTCCCGCACCGCCGCGACGAGCCTGGCCCGCAGCGAGGCCGCCAGCCCCGTCCGCCGGTCGCGCACGCCGTCGGCCGAGTCCCCGAGAGTCTCCTCCACCGACCCCGCCGGTCGCGCCGCCCCTGATGCCTTCGCCGATGCCGGCAGGCCGGGCGCCGGCCCCTCTCCTGGGGAGGCGGGCAGGCCGTCGACGCCGGAGCGGACCAGCGCTCGCAGCCGGTCGGGGTCGGCGTAGCCGGGGACGCAGGCCGGACAGAAGCAGAGCGAGAGCAGCGCCGCCTGCACGGACGTCCAGTCGGCGCCGCCGGTCTTCTCGTGGACGCTCTGGTGGCCGAATCCCATCGGGCCGCACGCCTCCAGGATGATCCCGTCGGGCGCCCCCACCGAGACGATCTCCCGCACCAGCCGCTCGCAGTACTCGCCGACGTCCTCGTGCGAGGGGCACAGGGCGTAGGGGTAAGGGTCGCCGAAGGCGTTGCGCACGACCAGGTCGGGGTGGGCGGCGCCGAGGTGGCTGCTGTGGGTCAGGACGGTCCACGCGTGCACGGGCAGGCCGGCGGCTCTGAGCGCGTCGCGCGCATGGAGGAAGGAGTCGGGCGTGGTCCACGTCGGGTTCGGCGGGACGAGGCGGCCCCATGCCGCCTGCCGTACCGGGAGGTAGAAGGCGGAGTAGGGCACGTCGAGCACCCGGTGCGCGGGATGGAAGGGGGTGGCGGCGCGGGTGGAGTGGTAGGAGGCGGCCAGCGCGACCGCGTCCACGCCGAGCGCGGCGAGCCTGGCGGGCGCGGCGGGGTCGCCGACGATGTCCCACGGGTAGACGTAGGCGATGTTCACGGGCGTCACCAGCGAGGGCGGCTGTTGACGAACGAGGGGTCGAACCTGCGCATGTAGCCGGTGTCGTCGCGCGAGGTGAGCCCGCACTTGAGGTACTGCTCGTGCATCACCGCGAGCGCGTCCCTGTCCAGCTCGACCCCGAGCCCGGGTCCCGTGGGCACGGGCACCGCGCCGTCGACGAACCGGAGCGCGCCCGGCGCCACGACGTCCTGCCCGTCCTGCCACGGTGTGTGCGTGTCGCAGGCGGTGGCGACGTTCGGGACGGCGGCGGCCAGGTGCGTCATCGCGGCCAGGCTGATCCCGAGGTGGCTGTTGGAGTGCATCGACAGCGAGATCCCGAAGGTCTCGCACAGCCGCGCGAGCTGCACGGAGCGCGCCAGGCCGCCCCAGTAGTGGTGGTCGGACAGCAGCACCCCGATCGCCCCCTCCCTGATGGCGGGCGGCAGGTGCTCGAAGGTCACCACGCACATGTTGGTCGCCAGGGGCATCGGGGCCTGATTCGCGACGGCCGCCATGCCGGAGATGCCGGCGGTGGGGTCTTCCAGGTATTCCAGGGTCCCGTCCAGGGCGCGGGCGACCTCGATCGAGGTCTCGACCGACCAGACCGCGTTCGGGTCGAGGCGGAGCGGGTGGTCGGGGAAGGCCTCGCGCAGCGCGCGGATCGCCTCGACCTCCCGCATGGGCTCGAACACGCCGCCCTTGAGCTTGATGGAGCGGAAGCCGTACTCCTCGATCAGCAGACGGGCCTGCGCCACGATGCCTTCGGGGTCGAGCGCCGCGCCGAACCTGTCGTCCGGCTCTCCGGGGTGGCCCGCCCACTTGTAGAAGAGGTAGGCGCTGTACGGCACGGCCTGCCGTACGGCGCCGCCGAGCAGGTCGCTCACCGGACGGCCCGTCGCCTTGCCGCGGATGTCCAGGCAGGCGACCTCGAACGGCGAGTAGACCCTGTCGACGCTCTTCTCCTTGGTGGCCGCGCCGGTCAGCCCGTGCAGGTCGCTGACGACGTCGCCGACGAGGGCGGAGACGCGGGAGTAGATCTCGTTCTGGGCGTGTACGTCCAGGCCGATGAGGGCAGAGGCCGCGGAGCGCACCTTTTCCAGGTGGCCCAGGTCCCCGTAGGTCTCGCCGAGCCCTGAGAGGCCCTCGTCGGTAGCGACCTCGACGATCGTGCGCAGCGCCCACGGTTCGTGGACTCCGGCGGCGTTGAGCAGGGGCGGGTCGCGGAAGGCGACCGGGGTGACAGTGATCTCTCTAATGTTCATATATGTGAACAACCGCCAGAATTGTGGACGACTGTCGGTACTGTAAGAATCGGGCCGAGCGAGTGTCAAGGGCACGCTAGAGTGAAGTGTGATATTGCATAGGGGTGAAGCGATGATCCACGCATATGACCCGCGCACCGGCGAGACCTTCGGCGAGGGGATTCCCGAGACCACCGACGCCGGCGTCGACGCGGCCGTCGAGGCCGCCGACGCGGCGGGAGTCGCCTGGCGGACGGCGAGCAGGCCCGAGGTGCTCGAGGCCGTCGCCGCCGCGCTGGAGGCCAACGTCGACCGGCTGTGGGCCGTGGCCGACAGGGAGACCGCGCTGGGCGAGACCAGGTTGCGCGGGGAGGTCGCCCGCGCGGCCGGCCAGTTCAGGCTCTTCGCCGACGTGCTGCGCGACGGCGGGTACCTGGAGGCGATCATCTCGGTGCAGGCGGACGTGCGCCGGATGAACCGCCCGCTGCACGGGGTCGTCGGCGTCTTCTCGGCGTCGAACTTCCCGTTCGCGTTCTCCGTGGCGGGCGGCGACACCGCCTCGGCGCTCGCCGCCGGATGCCCCGTCGTCGTCAAGGCGCACCCCGCGCACCCGCTGACGTCCGAGCTGTCGGCCGAGATCATCAGGTCGGCGCTGCCCGACCCCGCGCTCCTCGGCCTGGTCCACGGCCTGTCGGCGGGCAAGCGGCTCGTCCAGCACCCCGATGTGGTCGCGGTCGGCTTCACCGGGTCGATTCCCGGCGGCAAGGCCATCCAGGCGCTCATCGACGAACGCGAGGAGCCGATCCCGTTCTACGGCGAGCTGGGCAGCGTGAACCCCGTCGTCGTGCTGCCCTCCGCCGCGCGCGAGGGGCTCGCCGACGGCTTCGCCGCCTCGCTCACGCTCGGCACCGGACAGTTCTGCACCAACCCTGGCCTGGTCTTCGCCCCCGACGACGCCGACCTCGTCGCCTCCCTCGGGGCGGCGGTCGCGGGCAGCAACGGCTCGGCGATGCTGAGCTCGCGCATCAGGGAGGGCTACCTCCAGGGCCTCGAGCGCCTGTCCAAGCTCACCCTGCTGGCCGAGGGCACACAGGGCGACGGGGAGTGGGCGGTCGCGCCCAAGGTCTTCACCATCGACCTGGCCGCCTTCGCCGCCCAGCTGCCCTCGGTCGCCGAGGAGTGCTTCGGCCCCTCGTCGATCGTGATCACCTACAACGACGTGGCCGAGCTCGTCGAGGTGCTGGGACGGCTCGACGGCTCCCTCACCGCCACGGTGCACGCCACCGACACGGCCGAGGCCGTCCCGGTCGCGGAGGCGCTGGCGGGGAAGGCCGGGCGGCTCATCTGGAACGGCTGGCCGACCGGCGTGGCGGTGTGCTGGGCGATGCACCACGGCGGTCCATGGCCGGCCAGCACCTCGCCCGAGCACACCTCGGTGGGCGCGATGGCGATCCGCAGGTGGCTGCGTCCGACGGCGTACCAGGGGTGGCCGCAGGAGCTGCTCCCGGCGGAACTGCGCGACGACAACCCGGTGGGCGTGCCGCAGCGCATCGACGGCTGACACCGGCGGTCGCGGGGCCGGGCGAACGCTCTCGGCCCCGCGGCCACCCGGCGCGCAGGGCGGGCCAGGGGAGGGCTAACCCGCGAGCTCCAGCCCCGCCGCAATGATGCGCTCGAGCTCGGCCACGTGTTCCGGGGCCGGGTCCACCAGCGGCGCGCGCACACCGCCCACGTCCAGCCCCCGCAGCCGCACCCCCGCCTTCACCAGCGACACCGCGTACCCAGGCACCAGGTCCCTGAGCTCCACCAATGGCAGGTAGAAGCTCGTGAGCAGCCGCTGCACCATCACCTCGTCGCCGCCCGTCACCGCCTTGTGGAAGGCCAGCGCGATCTCCGGCGCGAACGCGAACACCGCGCTCGAGTACAGCGGCACCCCGAGCCCCCGGTAGGCGGGCACGGTCAGCTCGGCCGTCGGCAGCCCGTTGAAGAACGTGAACGGGCGGTCCGTCGCTTGCCGTACGCGGAGGATGATCCGCTGCAGCAGGTCGAAGTCCCCCAGCCCGTCCTTGAACCCGATGACGCTGGGCAGCGAGGTCAACTCCGCCACGGCCGAGGGCGTGAAGCGGGCCGTACCACGCTGGTAGACGATGATCGGCAGGTCGGTGACGGCCGCGACCTGGCGCACGTAGCCGACCAGGCCGGTCGCGGGGGCGCTCACGAGGTAGGGCGGCATGAGCAGCAGCCCGTCGGCGCCCGCCTCGGTGGCGGCTCGCGCGCACGCCTGGGCGAACGGCAGCGACCCGCCCGCGCCGGAGAGCACGGGCACCTGCCCCGCGGCGGCTGACACGGAGGTGGAGACCACGGAGGAGTACTCTTCCAGCGCCAAGGCGTTGAACTCGCCTGTGCCGCAGGCGGCGAACACTCCTCCTGCCCCCGCCGCGACCCCCTTGGCCACGTGGACGGCCAGCGTGCGGCCGTTCACGGAGCCGTCGTCACCGAAGGGCGTCACAGGGAAGAAGAGAACACCATCAAGACGCATTTCTTTCCTCCAGAGAACGCGCCGGATGATGTGTTATCGGATGCCCTCCCGGCGCAGAGTGGCAGCGAACCTGCGGGTGTGCCTGATGACCGCCTCGGCGATCCGCTCGATCTCCTCGTGGGGCAGCCCCGCGGGCATCGAGCAGCTGATGGCGTCGGTGGCGGGGATGCGGTAGTCCACCGCCACGGCCACGCAGGCCACGCCAGGAGTGCCCTGCTCGCGTTCGAGCGCGTAGCCGCGGGCGCGGACCTGGTCGAGTTCGTCGGTGAGCTTGGCCAGGTCGGTGATCGAGTGCCCGGTGAGGGCCGGCAGCGGGTCGGGCAGCAGCGCGGCCACCTCGTCGTCGGTCAGCTGCGCCAGCAGCGCCTGGCCGAGCGCGGTGACGCTCGCGGGCAGCCTGCGGCCCACCCTCGAGATCGCGTGCCGGTCGCGCGACTCCCTGGTGGCCAGGTAGAGGACATGCGCGTCGTCGCGGCGGGCGAAGTGGACCGTGTGCCCGATCTCCTCCCTCAGGTCCTCCAGCGCGTCGTGCGCCAGCGGCAGGGCGGGGTCCTTGTCCAGGTAGGCGGTGCCGGTCAGCAGCGCGTGCGGGCCGATCCCGAAGGAGGATACGCCGGGCTCCGTCTCGATCCACTTCAGCTCGACGAGCGTGCGCATGAGGGCGTGCAGGCTGCTGCGGGGGAAGCCGGTGCGCTGCTGGAGCTCCGACAGCGTCAGGCGCTCCGGCGAGGCCGCCAGCGTTTCGAGGATGCGGACCGTTCGCTCGGCCGACTTGACCATCGAGGGCTCCATGGGTGACAGAATAATGGATGCCATCCATATACATGGACATCTAACCCTTGATAGCGCCGCTGGTAAGACCGCGCATGAACTGCCGCTGGAAGGCCAGGAAGGCGATCACCGACGGCAGCAGTGCCAGCAGCGACGCGGCCAGCAGGATGCCGATGCCGACCTCCTCGTCCGAGCGGAGCGAGCGCAGCGCGATCGGCAGCGTCCAGTGATCCGACTCGTTGGCCACGATCAGCGGCAGCAGGTACTGGTCCCAGATCATGGTGAACCCGAAGACGCCGATCACGCCGAGCGCGGGCTTGCACAGCGGCAGGATGATGGTGAAGAACGTGCGCAGCTCGCCCGCGCCGTCGATCTTCGCGGCCTCCTCCAGCTCGACCGGCACCTCCTTCATGAACTCGGTCATGACCAGGATCGAGAAGCCCCACGCGCCGACCGGAAGGATCATGCCCGCGTAGGAGTCGATGAGGTTGGCGTGGATGAGCGGCATGTCGGCCAGCACCAGCGAGAGCGGGATCGCGATGATCTCCTCGGGCAGCATCATCGTGGCCAGCATGATCAGCATGACGAACGCCATGCCCCTGAACCTCTTGCGCGCCAGCGAGTAGGCGGCGAAGACGCTCACCACCATCTGCAGCGCCAGCCCGAACCCGACGACCACGAAGGAGTTGAACAGGTAGAGGTAGACGTTCTTCTCCGCCGCCTGGGTGAAGTTCTCCAGCGTGAACTCGTCGGGCCACAGCGTGAAGCTGGTCGGGTCGAGCGTCTTGCTGAACGCGCTGACGAGCAGGCCGACCAGCGGGCCGGTGAAGACCAGCACCATCATCGAGTAGAGCAGGACCTTGCCCGCCGTCGCCGGCGGCCCCTTGCGGGACTCCAGGCCGAGCGCGCTGTCGAATCTCATGCCGCCTGCCTCCTGCGCATCAGCTGGACCACCACGGTGAGCGCCAGGGTGGCCGCGAACAGCACGATGCCTCCCGCTGCCGCGATGCCCAGCTCGCTGCGCTGGAACCCGAGCTTGTAGATGAGGGTCATGAGCACCTCGGACGAGCCGTTCGGCCCGCCGTTGGTGAGCACGTACACCTCGACGAAGACCCGCAGTCCCCGGATGGCCGCCAGCGTGAAGAGGATCCAGAAGACGGGCCGCAATGCGGGCAGCGTGATGTGGCGCAGCCTGGACCAGGTGCTCGCCCCGTCCACCGCCGCCGCCTCGTACAGGGTCCTGTCGATCCCGACCAGCCCGGCCAGGAAGATCATCATGTCGTACGGCGTGCCCCGCCAGATGCTCATCCCCATGATCGACCACAGCGACGAGTGCTCGCTGGCCAGGAACGGCTGGGGGTCGAGGGCGATCCAGCCGAGGATGCTGTTGAGCAGGCCGGTGTCGGCCGGGTGGTACATGATCCGCCACACCTCGGCCACCGCCGCCATCGTGGTGACCACCGGCAGGAACGCCGCGGTCCTGACGAACCACAGGTAGCGGGCCGGACCCTCGATGAGCAGGGCGAACGCCAGACCGAGGAGCAGTGACCCGATCGTCGTGCCCACGGCCAGGACGAGGCTGTGCCAGACGGCGCTGACGAACGCGTCGTCGGACATGATCGTCCGGTAGTTGTCGAGCCCGACCCACTCGTCGCCAAGGAAGGGCTGGACCTTGAAGAAGCTCATCCGCAGGCCCTCGAACATGGGGATGAACTTGAAGTACAGGAACAGGATCAGCGCGGGGGAGAGGAACAGCCACGCGACGGCGGTGCCGCGCCACCGCCCCTGTCGGGGGCGGCGACGCGGTGCCGTGCGCTGCTCCGGCCGCGTGAGCGTCGTGGTCACGATGCCTTCTGGGCCTGCAGTTCCGAGGTCAGCTTGGCCGCCAGGCCGTCCATGCCCGCCTTCACGTCGGCGCCGCAGTCGGCCCACACCGCGTTGATGGCGTCGGCCGAGGTCTGCCTGATGGGCGCCCAGTTGGGGACGGGGGAGCTGTAGACGGCGTCGGCGTAGGCCTCCTGGAACACCTTCCACCGCGGGTCGGTACGCTCGGCGGCCATGTCGACGCCCTTGTTGACCGGCAGCCTGACGATGGCGCCGTTCGCGTCCTTGTTCATGCCGATCCGCTGGCCCTCGGGGGAGACGGCGAACTCGGCGAACTTCTGCTGGCCGTCCTCGTTGCCCGAGCCGGCCATGAGGTAGACGTTCTCGCCCTCGCCGAGGGTGCCGGGACCGCCCGAGGGGCCCTTGGGCACCTTGACGACCTCGAGCTTGTCGGTGCCGATGCTCTTGACGAACCGGGCCAGCACGTAGGGGCCGACCAGGTAGATGCCGCCCTGGCCCTTCTCGAAAACCTCGTGGGTGACGGTGGTGTCGTTGCTGACCGCGCCGGGGTTGACGGTCTTGGCGACGCAGAACTGGTCCTGCAGCCACTTGACCGCCTCGACGGTCTTGGGGTCGGCGACCGCGGGGGCGAACTTGCCGCCGCCGCTGTCGGTGAGGAAGTTGCCGCCGTTGGCGTAGATGAGGGAGGAGGCGTACCAGGAGGCGTAGCCGCGCTTGGTGCCCGCAGGGGCGACGAAGCCGTAGGTGTCCTTCTGGCCGTTGCCGTCGGGGTCCTGCTCGGTGAACGCCTTGGCCAGCTTCGCCAGATCGTCCCAGGTCTGCGGAGGTTGCAGGCCGACCTTCTCCCTCCAGTCCTTCCTGATGATCAGAGCGAACGCCTGGGCGGAGAACGGCGCCGCGTAGTACTTCCCGTTGCCGGCCTGGGCGGCCTGCCACGCCCGGTCGGCGAGCTGGTCGCCGCCCTTGAGCTTGGCCTTGTCGACCTCGCGCAGCCAGCCCTGCGTCTGCATGTTGCCGAGCTGTGCGGTGTCGTTGATGACGATGTCAGGCAGGTTCTTCTGCGCCGCCTGCTGCTGCAGCTTGGTCTCGAAGTCGTCGAAGAGGGCGACGACCTTCGTCTTGACCCCGCTGGCCTTGGTGAACGCGTCGGCCAGCTTCACCGCTGTCTTGGCGGAGTCGGAGTCCGGCGCCTGCCGGATCCAGATCTCCAGGGCGTCGTCGCCAGAACCCCCGCCGGAGCCGCAGCCGGACAGGGTGACGGCGAGCGCCGTGACAATCGCGGCCCCGAGCAGATGACGTGGCATCAGACCGCCTCCTTGTTCACATACGTGGATGGGTTTCGCGGATGTGTATTTCGTTCATGCGACCGTAACGAGTGGCCTAGATCACGTCAATATTCCATGTATGTGAATTCAGGTCAGAGCCGTGTACAACAGTCACCATGCGCATCCTTGTCACCGGCGCGGCCGGGAAAGTCGGCACCCTGCTCCGCCCGCTGCTGGCCCGCGAGGGACGGATCCTCCGCCTGTCCGACCTGGTCCCCCTGGAGGCGGGACCCGGCGAGGAGGTCGTCGTCGCCGACCTCGCGGACGCCGCCGCCATGGCCGTCGCCATGAAGGACGTCGACGCCGTCATCCACCTCGGCGGCCAGAGCCGCGAGCACCCGTGGGCCGACATCGTCGAGGCCAACATGAACGGCACCTACGTGCTGATGGAGGCCGCCCGCCAGGAGGGGGTACGGCACGTCGTGCTCATGGGCAGCCACCACTCGGTCGGCTTCCACACCCGCCCCGACGGCGGCGCCGAACTGCCCGACTACGCCTTCCCCCGGCCCGACACGCTGTACGGCGTGAGCAAGGTCGTGATGGAGGCGCTGGGCAGCCTGTACCACGACAGGTTCGGGATGAACGTGACGATCGTCAGGCTCGGCACCTGCAACGAGGGTTCGGGCGACACCAGGGGCCTCGCCACCTGGATCTCGCCCGGTGACTGCGCCCGCCTCCTGGAGGCGGCCATGGAGGCGACGGGGTACCACGTGGTGTGGGGCGTGTCCGACAACACGCGCAGGTGGTGGTCCCTGGACGAGGCGAAGGCGATCGGCTACGAGTCGCGCGACGACTCCGAGGGGCACGCCGCCCCGATCATCGCCGAGCAGGGCGAACCCGACCTGACCGAACCCCTGCACGACAGGGTCGGCGGCGTGTTCACCCTGCACGAGCTGGGCGGGCGCTGGTGAAACCCCATAGGCAGTGATCGCGGCACCCGACCTCCCGGGGCACAAACGGTTCCCGGGTCGCCTGTCGACCCGGGAACCGTCTCGGACAGCGGCAGGCGTTCTCGCTCCGGCACATCCGCCGGCGCAGGAGCGGCCTGGAGCTCCGCCGGCGCGAACTGGTCGGAAACCTTGGGCGCCCGATCCATGGGGGCGGGCACCTGATGGCAACCGGTTTCCCTCCGCCTCCGGCCGGTCGGGAACCCGCGCTTCGGTCGGTCCTGGCCTCCGGGTGGCGGCGTGGAGCTTCCGCCGGCGACGTCAAGGCCTACGTGTCGCTCGCCGCCGCAAGCGCTTGCACCGCCCACGGGGTGTCGAGCTCCGAGTAGAGCGCCAGTCGCTCCGCGCAGGTGGCGACCAGCTCGCGCATGCCCGGCAGGACCCGGTCCTCGCCGGTGATCTCCTGGCGGACGTCGGCGATCGGTACCGGGTCGGGCGCGACCCTGACGGCCTCCAGCACGCGGGTGAAGGCCAGAGTCCTGTCGAGGGGGACGAGCAGCTCATGCCTCGGCCAGCTCGGTGCGCCAGCTGCGCTTGGCCGTCCAGCCGAGCAGCCGCTCCGCCTTCGCCGAGGTGAAGGCCGGTGCATTACCGGTCAGGGCGGGGGCGGCGGCCGCGGTGGTGGGGACGACCTCGGGCAGGAGTTCGGCCAGCGGCGCGCGGGCCAGCGCGTCGGCCGCTCCGGCGAAGAACACCTCGCCGCTCGGGATGACGGACAGCCGATCGAGCAGGGCGGCGACGAGGTCGGAGGCGTCCCTGGCGTCGATGTAGTTGAAGAGCGAGACCCCTGCCAGCTCCGGTCTGTCCAGGCGCTCGGCCATCGTGTGGCCCTGCTGTGTGGGGGCGCCCTCCCATTCCTCGGGCGCGACGACGTAGCACGGTCGCACGGCCGCGAACCTGGTGGCGGACGCGCGCGCGAAGGTGGTCATCACCTGCTCGGCCACCTGCTTGGACAGGCTGTAGGCGTTCCACGGCTCGGTCGGGTGCTCCTCGTCGATGGGCAGGTAGCGCGGCGTCCAGGCGGGCGTGCCGTACCCGATCACGGTGGGGCTGCTGGCGACCACGACGCCGCCGACGCCCGTGGCGGCGGCCGCCTCGCACACGTTGAAGGCGAGCTGCGTGTTCGTGCGGAACGTGACTCCTTCCGTCCTGCTGAAGGGGGTGGCGATGGCGGCCAGGTGGACCACGTTGTCCGGCCTGAACCGGGTCATCACCTCGTAGGCCTCGCCCAGGTCGGCCAGGTCCGCGGGCATGGTGGCCGCGGCATGAGCGGGAGTGCCCGCCACGGTGTCGATCCCGATCACCTCGTGGCCCGCCTGCGACAGCGCGGTGACGACGCTGCGGCCGAGCCGTCCGGCGCTGCCCGTCACCAGTGTTCGTGTCATCGGACTTCATCACTCCTGAGCGCTCGAGCTTAGCAACCGGTTGCACTGGAGTATTGGGGCATGACACTGACCAGTCAAGCGTTCGTGACCACCCGCCCGAGCAGCAATAACGCGCCGCTGCTGCGGCGAGCGGTCAGGGACAGGGCTGGTTGACAGTGATACAACCGATTGCAGTAGAGTGCGGGCGAGTGGTCGGAGGAGGCCGGGTGTGACGGTGACGATCCGGGACGTCGCGCGGGCGTCGGGAGTGCACGTGTCGACGGTGTCGCGCACCTTCTCCGCGCCCCATCTGGTGAACGCCGAGACGCGCACGAGAGTGCTCGCGGTGGCCGACGACCTCGGCTACCGGCCCAACAGGGCGGCCAGGGCGCTGACCACGGGCAAGACCCACAATCTCGGGCTGATCGTGGCCGACATCGCCAACCCCTTCTTCTCGTCGCTGATCAAGGCGGCGCAGGCGCAGGCGAGGCTGCGCGACTACCACGTGTTCGTCGCCGACACCGACGAGGACCCGCAGGTGGAGGAGGAGCTGATCCAGGCCTTCGCCAAGCAGGTCGACGGCGTGCTGCTCTGCAGCCCCCGCCTGACCAACAAGACGATCGAGCGGCTCGGCGAGGAGGTGCCGCTCGTGGTCGTCAACCGCAGGGTGAAGGGCATGCCGACCGTGCTGATGGACGTCGGCAGGGGTGCGGGGCTGGCCCTCGAGCACCTGGTCGCGCTCGGGCACCGCAGGATCGCGCTGGTCACGGGTCCGAGCGGGTCGTGGACGAGCAAGGAGATGCAGACCGCCGCCGCGACGAGCGAGGCGGACGTGGTCTTCCTCGGCCCCAACCCGCCGACCGCGCTGGGCGGGCTGTCGGCGGTGACGGACGTGCTCGCCTCAGGTGCGACCGGCGTGCTGGCCTACAACGACCTGGTCGCCATCGGGCTGATGGAGGGGCTGGCCGAGCGCGGCACCGAGGTGCCGCGCGACCTGAGCGTGATCGGCGTGGACGACATCGTGACGGGCAGGTTGGGAAGTCCCAGGCTGACCACGATCGCGATGCCGACGGCCGCCGCCGGGCGTATGGCCGTCGACCTGCTGCTGCACTCCGTCGACGCCGAAGGCGCGCCGGGGGTGACGACGTTGGAGACCAGCCTGGTCGTCCGCGAATCGACAGGAGAGGCACGCAGGTGAGCATCGAGCGTCACGAACTGTCCACCGAGGGGCTGCGTGCGGCCGTCCTGACCTACGGCGCGGCCCTGCAATCGCTGGAGGTGGACGGCGTGAACGTGGTCCTCGGCCTCGAGGACCCCGAGGACTACCGCACGCGCAGCCGCTACTTCGGCGCCGTCGTCGGCAGGTACGGCAACCGCATCGCGGGCGGCCGCTTCACCCTCGACGGCACCACCCATCAGCTGCCGGTCAACAACGGCGGCAACAGCCTCCACGGCGGCGTGGACGGCTTCGACAAGCGGCTCTGGCAGGTGACCTCGGCCTCGGGTTCGGCCGTCACGCTCGAACTGGTCAGCCCCGACGGCGACCAGGGCTACCCGGGGACGCTGACCGCCTCGGTCACCTACACCCTCGCCGACCGGGCGCTACGCCTCGACTACCGGGCCACCACCGACGCGCCGACCGTGCTCAACCTGACCAATCACACCTACTTCAACCTCGCGGGCGGCGGCGACGTGCTGGGGCACGTGCTGCAGATGGACGCCGAGCACTACCTCCCCGTGGACGACGGGAAGATCCCGACGGGTGAGACGGCACCCGTGAAGGGCACCGGCTTCGACTTCACCGAGCCCCGCCCGATCGCCGGCTGGGAGGACCACTGCTTCGTCCTCGACGGCGGGATCAGGGTCGTCGAGCCGGTCAGCGGGCGGGTCATGGAGGTCTCCACCACCGAGCCGGGCGTCCAGTTCTACGCGGGCGGGATGCTCGACGGGGTGGCCACGCCGTACGGCAGGCACGCGGGTTTCTGCCTGGAGACGCAGCACTTCCCCGACTCGCCCAACCAGGCGCACTTCCCCTCCACGGTGCTGCGGCCCGGCGAGACCTTCACCTCGACGACGGTCTACCGCTTCCCCGCCTGACGCTCCTCGCGGCGGCCGGTCCGCCTCCCAGCCCGAGGCAGCTCGCGGTGGTCGTCCGCCGGCCTGTCTGAGGAGGCTCGCGGTGGTCGTCCGCCGGCCTGTCTGAGGAGGCTCGCGGCGGCCGGTCCTGGGCCCGTCCGGTAGGGAGGGGCCCGGCCGGCGTGATCCTCGTGCGTCGCGCAGTGAACCGCCCTCGCGGCGTCCGATCGGCCGAGACGGCTGCAATCTAGACATTGGGGACATCGGCGAGCCTCCGCGCCATCGCCGTGGTCTCCGACGTACCTTTGGCATCATGGCCACCCGTACGCCGAAAGGCGCATCGAAGGGGCCGGCGAAGCGACCGACCTCGTCACGCTCGACTCCGGCCAAGCGGACGACAGCCCAGTCATCCTCGCGACCCAAGGCGAAGACGTCGGCGTCGGCCCGCAGACCCCCCGCCACTCACCAGGACCCGATCAGCTGGGTCTTCACCATGATCGGCAAGCTGATCGTCGGCCTGTGGATGCTGGTGGCCAACGGCATAGGCAGCGCCGCCAGGGCCCTGGGCAACCAGGCGCGCGAGCTCGACCCCGTCCACCGGCGCGACGGGGCGGGCCTGGCGGTGCTGGCGGGCGCGATCGTGCTGGCCGCCATGACGTGGCGGCAGTCGAAGGGCACGGTCTCCGAGTTCGTCAGCGCCGTCATGCACGGCGTCTTCGGCTCGCTCGCGTGGGCGATCCCGCTGTTGCTCGGCCTGCTGGCGTGGCGCTTCCTGCGCCACCCCGACCAGAACGCCGACACGGGGCGCATGGTGATCGGCTGGAGCGCGCTGCTGACCGGCGTGCTCGGCGTCATCCACGTGGTCAACGACGTGCCCTATCCGGCCGGCGACACCACGGACGGCATGGACAAGGTGTCGGCCGCGGGCGGCATGGTCGGCTTCATCGTCTCCGCGCCGCCCGCCAGCATCCTGCCCGCGTGGGTGACGATCCCCCTGTTGCTGCTCCTGTCGGGCTTCGGCGTGCTGGTGATCACCGCGACGCCCGTGCACAGGATCCCCGAGCGGCTGGCCGAGCTGCGCCACATGCTGTTCGACAAGAGCGCGCCGCCCAAGCAGGGCGAGACGGGCAAGAAGCGGGTCAGGACGAAGAAGCAGGACCTGCCCGACGGCGCCAAGCCGTACGACACCCCGGTGATCGCGGAGAAGGACAGGCACTCTCCCGAGATCGTCCCCGGCCTGGTCGACGAGGAGCCGCAGGAGGCGCCCGAGCCGCCGCGGCAGCCCACAGCGCCGCCCGAGCCGACCCCCGCGCCGCGCAAGGTCGAGCAGCTCGTACTGTCGCCCCAGGCGGGCCCGTACGTCCTGCCCGACCTGCAGTCGCTCAGCCCGGGCACCGCGCCCAAGCCGCAGACCAAGGCCAACACCACGGTGGTCAACGCGCTGACCAGCGTGCTCGAGCAGTTCGCCATCGACGCGCAGGTGATCGGCTTCACCCGCGGCCCGACGGTCACGCGCTACGAGATCGAGCTCGGCCCCGCCGTGAAGGTGGAGAAGGTCACCGCGCTCGCCAAGAACATCGCCTACGCCGTGAAGTCGGCCGATGTCAGGATCCTGTCGCCCATCCCCGGCAAGTCGGCCATCGGCGTCGAGATCCCCAACGCCGACAAGGATCTGGTCGCGCTCGGCGACGTGCTGCGCGCCCAGGTCGCCCAGGCCGACCACCACCCGATGATCGTCGGTCTCGGCAAGGACGTCGAGGGCCGCACGATCGTCGCGAACCTGGCCAAGATGCCGCACCTGCTCATCGCGGGCGCCACCGGCGCGGGCAAGTCCGTCTGCGTCAACGGCCTGATCACCTCGATCCTCATGCGCGCCACCCCCGACGAGGTCCGCATGGTCCTCGTCGACCCCAAGCGCGTGGAACTGTCGGTCTACGAGGGCATCCCCCACCTGATCACGCCGATCATCACCAACCCCAAGAAGGCCGCCGAGGCCCTCGAATGGGTGGTGGGCGAGATGGACCGCCGCTACGACGACCTGGCCGCCAGCGGCTTCAGGCACGTCGACGAGTTCAACAAGGCCGTCAGGGCGGGCAAGTTGGTGCCGCCGCCCGGCAGCGAGCGCGTCTACCAGCCCTACCCCTACCTGCTGGTGATCGTCGACGAGCTCGCCGACCTCATGATGGTCGCCCCCCGCGACGTCGAGGACTCCATCGTCCGTATCACCCAGCTGGCCCGCGCCGCGGGCATCCACCTCGTGATCGCCACGCAGCGGCCCTCCGTCGACGTCGTCACCGGGCTCATCAAGGCCAACGTCCCCTCCCGCCTGGCCTTCGCGGTGTCCTCGCTCACCGACTCGCGGGTCATCCTCGACCAGCCCGGCGCCGACAAGCTGGTCGGACAGGGTGACGCGCTGTTCCTGCCGATGGGCGCGAGCAAGCCGATCCGCATCCAGAACGCGTTCGTCTCCGAGAAGGAGATCGCCGGGATCGTCGGCCACTGCAAGCAGCAGATGCAGGCCGAGTACCGCGACGACGTGGCCGCCGTCGCGGTCAAGAAGGAGATCGACGAGGAGATCGGCGACGACCTCGACGTGCTGATCCAGGCCGCCGAGCTGATCGTCACCACCCAGTTCGGCTCGACCTCCATGCTCCAGCGCAAGCTCAGGGTCGGCTTCGCCAAGGCGGGCCGTCTGATGGACCTGCTGGAGTCGCGTGGCGTCGTCGGCCCCAGCGAGGGTTCCAAGGCCCGAGAGGTGCTGCTCAAGCCCGATGACCTGCCCGGATTGCTGGCCGACTTGCGGGGAGAGTGACCCCTGCGCACCGTTGCCGACAATAACTGATTGAATAGGAGTAACTACGCAACGTCGGGGCGGGGAGGCGTTCGTCGTGAACGAACAGAGCATTGGGGCCATCCTGGCCGAAGCCAGGCAGATGGCGGGGCTGACGGTCGGCCAGCTGAGCGCGACCACCCGGATTCGCGAGGCACTGCTGTACGCCATCGAGCGGGACGACTTCTCCATGTGCGGGGGTGATTTCTACGCCAGGGGCCACGTCAGGGCGATCGCCAAGGCGGTCGGCGCCGACCCCGAGGCGATGGCGCATCTCTACGACGCACAGCACGGCGGCGTGTCGCAGCCACTCAGGGCGGCGGCCGTCTTCCAGAACTTCAAGGGGCTGAAGCTGCGCGAGCGCAGGGGCCCCAACTGGACGATGGCGCTGGGCGTCGCCCTGGCCATCGTGGTGGTCTTCGGCGTCGTCAGGGTGATGGGCGGCTCAGGCGAGGTGCCCACGGCGGACGTCCAGCCCGCCTCCTCTGTGCCGCGCGTGCCGCCGAACGCGAGCCTGGCGCCGGGGTCGGGGCCTGCCCGCCGTACGGCGGCGCTGTCCACGCAGAAGAAGAACGACATGGTGGTCGTCAAGGTGAAGGCCAAGCGGACCTCTTACCTCAACGTGCGCGACTCGGAGGGGCGCAAGCTCTTCGCGGGCACGCTGAAGGCGGGCAAGACCTCGACGTGGACGGCCAAGAAGACGGTCAACATGACCATGCACGACGCGGGAGCGGTGTCACTCCAGGTCAACGGCAAGGACCTCGGCTCGCCCGGTGCGCGGGGCGAGGTGGTCAGCAGGACCTACGGGGTGTCGGCGGCCCGTCCGCGATGACTAGTGCGGGGGAGGTGCGCCGGTAGTGGCCAAGTGCCGATACCGTAGTGTCCACCATGTCATCCCGCCGAACCGTATCGCTGATCACTCTGGGCTGCGCGCGCAACGAGGTCGACTCCGAGGAGCTCGCCGCGCGACTTGATGCTGCCGGTTGGCAGCTGGGCGACGACGACGCCGATGTCGTCGTCGTCAACACCTGCGGCTTCATCGACTCGGCGAAGAAGGACTCCATCGACACACTGCTGGCCGCGGCCGACTCGGGCGCCAAGGTGGTGGCCGCGGGCTGCATGGCCGAGCGCTACGGCAACGAGCTCGCCGAGGCGCTGCCCGAGGCCAGCGCGGTGATCTCCTTCGACGACTACGCCGAGATCGGTGAGCGCCTCGACGACGTGCTCGCCGGCAGGACGCTCAAGCCGCACACGCCGCGCGACCGCCGTACGCTGCTGCCGATCTCGCCTGTGGAGCGCTCCGCGGCCAAGGCGAGCATCCCCGGCCACGGCGACCTGCCGGCCGGCCTCGCGCCCGCCAGCGGCCCCCGCGTGCTGCGCAAGCGCCTCGACGAGAGCCCCGTCGCCTCGCTGAAGCTGGCCTCCGGCTGCGACCGCCGCTGCTCGTTCTGCGCCATCCCCGCCTTCCGCGGCGCCTATGTCTCGCGGGCCCCTGAGGAGCTGCTGGCCGAGGCCGACTGGCTGGCCCACCGCGGCGTGCGCGAGCTGGTCCTGGTGAGCGAGAACTCCACCTCCTACGGCAAGGACCTGGGCGACCTGCGCGCGCTGGAGAAGCTGCTGCCGCAGCTGGCCGCGGTCGAGGGCGTCGAGCGGGTGCGGGTCAGCTACCTGCAGCCCGCCGAGCTGCGCCCGGGGCTGCTCGACGTCATCGCGGCGACCGAGGGCGTCGCCCCCTACTTCGACCTGTCCTTCCAGCACGCCAGCGGCACCGTCCTGCGCAGGATGCGCCGCTTCGGCGACCCCGAGCGCTTCCTCGGCCTGCTGGAGCAGATCAGGGCCAAGGCTCCCGAGGCGGGCGTGCGCTCCAACTTCATCGTCGGCTTCCCCGGCGAGACCGACGAGGAGTTCGGCGAGCTCGTGGGCTTCCTCGAGGAGGCCAGGCTCGACGTCGTCGGCGTGTTCGGCTACTCCGACGAGGACGGCACCGAGGCGGCGACGTTCGAGTCGAAGGTCGAGCAGGAGGTCGTCGACGAGCGGGTGCGCATCCTCACCGAGCTGGCCGAGGAGCTGACCTCGCAGCGCGCGGAGGAGCGCATCGGCACCGAGGTCGACGTGCTGATCGACGAGGACCTGGGCGACGGCGGGTATGAGGGCAGGGCGGCCCACCAGGGCCCTGAGGTCGACGGGTCCGTCACGGTTCAGGGCATCGGTCTGGTCCCGGGACAAATCGTCAGGGCGATCGTGGTCGACGCCGAGGGGGTCGATCTGATCGCTCGCATCAAGGCCGGTCCATGACCCGGGACGAGCGTCGGGTGGTGAGCCCGTGGAACATCGCCAACGTCCTCACGGTGCTCAGGTTGGCGCTCGTCCCCTTCTTCGTCGTCTGCCTCTTCCTGCCAGGCACGGGCTGGAGATACGCGGCCCTGGGAGTGTTCGGGGTGGCTTCGATCACCGACCATCTCGACGGGGAGCTGGCCAGGCGCTACCACCTGATCACCGACTTCGGGAAGATCGCCGACCCGATCGCCGACAAGGCGCTCACGGGGGCGGCACTGGTGAGCCTGTCGGTCCTGAACGAGCTGCCCTGGTGGGTCACGGTCGTCATCCTCGGCCGTGAGGTCGGCATCACGCTGCTGCGCTTCATCGTGATCAGGCACGGCGTCATACCGGCCAGCTACGGCGGCAAGGTCAAGACCGTGCTGCAGATCGCGGCGATCGTGCTCTACCTCTTTCCCGGCGTGCCCGACGTGATCCGCTGGGTGGTCATGGGGGCCGCGCTGGTCGTGACGGTCGTCACGGGCGTCGACTACGTCATCCGCGCGATCAGGCTGAGGCAGGTGGCCAAGCGGGCCAGGGCGGAGTGAGCTGATGCGGACCGACGTGCCGGGCGCCGCCGGGGTGATCGACCTGCTGGTCCGGCAGGGCGCGACGCTCGCGGTGGCGGAGTCGCTCACCGGCGGGCTGCTCGGCGCGACCTTCACCGCGGTGGGCGGGTCGTCGGCGGCCTTCAGGGGAGGCGTGATCTCCTACGCCACCGACCTGAAGCGGGACCTGCTGGCCGTACCTGGGGAGCTGCTCGAACGGGAGGGCGCGGTGCACCCCGAGGTGGCCGCGGCCATGGCGCGCGGGGTCGCCCGGCTCTGCGGCGCCACGTACGGCCTGGCGGTCACCGGAGTGGCCGGACCCGACCCGCAGGACGGAAAGGCCGTCGGGACCGTCCACGTGGCGCTGAGCGGCCCTGAGGGGAGAATCTGGCACCGGGATCTGGTGCGGGGCGGCTCGCGTGGGCGCATCAGGCAGAGAACCGTGGACGAGGCCGTAGATCTCCTTGCAGGTGTGCTTGAGACGAACATGGGGGAACATTCCGGGTGATTACCGTGTTACGTCCCCAGCGAACATGCGAACCACGGTCTGACGCGGTGTCGGTGGATACAGGTACGGTGGAGCTGTGAGTGAGGTCCGTGAGCCATCTGCAAGCCCCGCGAGCCAGGCTGGCGGGCCCAACGATCCGCGCAGGCGCCCGATGATGACGGCGAGGAGTATGTACGAAGCGAAGAGAAAGAACGGGCGGCACGATCCGATCGCGCATGGCACGGTGAAGAAGACCACCGCGCCGGGGAGGGAGCGACAGATGATTCTGCTGCGTCAGCTTCTTGGAGACGTTCTGAGGCGGCTGAGGGTGCGGCAGGGACGCACCCTGCGTGAGGTGTCGACGCTGGCGCGCGTGTCTCTGGGCTACCTGTCCGAGGTGGAGCGTGGTCAGAAGGAGGCTTCGTCCGAACTGCTGGCCTCGATCTGCGGCGCACTGGGCGTGCCGCTTTCGCAGGTGTTGCGTGAGGTTTCCGACCAGTTCGCGCTGGCGGAGCTCCAGGCCGCTCCTGTGCTGGCGGATGTGCCGGAGCGAGAGCGCCTGCCGCTGTCCGAGACGGTTCCCGGGTCGATAGGCGACTCGGTCTTCCCCGAAGTCAAGGACATGGTGGCCGCCTGACGGCTGGGCTCAGCCCGGTTGGCAGCGGTCGCACCACAGGATCAGCCGTTCCTGTGGCTGTGCCCCCATCTCCCCGCGTCTGATGCGAGATCCGCATCGGCGGCAGGGTCTCCCAGCCCTGCCATAAACCCACGTCTCGAAGCCACGACGGCGGTCACCCGTGGTAATGGTGCTCGCGTGATCCTTGTTCGCCTCCAGCAACCGCCGGGCGAGCGAGACCAGGCCGTCGAGATCGGCTACGGCGCCGACGGGGCGCCAGGGTGACACCCCCCTGAGAAAGAGTGTCTCCGCGCGGTAGATCGTGCCGATCCCCGCGAGATTGCGCTGGTCGAGCAGCGCCTCCCCGATCGTCGTGTCCGGATTCCCGCGCAGCCTGGCGACCGCCTCGTCCTGATCCCAGTCCTGGCCGAGCAGGTCGGGCCCGAGGTGGCCGATCACACGGTCCTCGTGCTCGGTTCTGAGCAGGTCCACCATCCCGAGTCTGACGCCCACCGCCTGCCATTCGGCGTTGGCCAGCACGAGCCGCACCTTGTCGCCCTGCGGGAGCCGGCGCCCCTCGGGCATGACGACCCAGCTCCCCTCCATCCGCAGGTGCGTGTGCACGGTCAGGCCGCCCTCGACCCTGGTCAGCAGGTGCTTGCCGTACGACTCGGTGCGTGTGACCGCGCGGCCGGTCAGGTCGGCGGTGGCGTGGCGCGGCACCCGGAAGTCGGACCTGGTCAGCACGCGGCCGTCGAGTGCGTGGCGCAGGCGCTCGGCCGTCCGGTAGACGGCATCACCCTCGGGCATGGGCGCTCACCCCCGGCCGGCCGCCCGCGGCCGGCCCCTCGATCTCGCGGATCAGCCTGGCGACGGCCAGGTGGTCGACGATCGCGTCGGGCAAATCGGAACGCCGCTGAGGGTCCGCGGTCCTCGCCATGCCGTTCCTCCCGAGCTTGTCGCGCTCGCCCTGTTCCGGTGGGCGGGACGTCAGTCCCAGGCGGCGGGGTCGGCGGCCAGCGACCGCACGCTCTCAGGCAACGCGCCGGTCGCCACATGATCCAGCGTGACCTCCTCGAGGATGGCCCGCTCGGTCGCCCGCAGGGCGATCCAGACCTGCTGGAGCGACTCGGCCGGCCCCCGGTAGCCGACGTGCTCGGGGCGCTCGCCCCGCACGTTGGCCAGCGGGCCGTCGACCGCGCGGATCACGTCGGCAAGAGAGATCTCCGCCGCGGGTCTTGCCAGCACGTAGCCGCCCTCGGGTCCGCGCTGGCCGCGGACGAGCCCGGCACGGCGCATCTGCAGCAGGATGTTCTCCAGGTACTTGGGCGGCATGTCCTGCTCTTTGGCGAGTTCGCCCACGGTGGTCGGGCCCGCCCCTGCTGCGGCGAGTTCAGCGGCGGCACGGAGGGCGTAGTCGACACGAGCGGAAAGGCGCATGTTGTCGATTATCCCTCCTGGTCAACACTGGTTATGCGCATGGTCACCTTCACGGGCAGATGATCCGAGTACGGCAGGCGCGGTACCTCGGCCGATTCCGCCGCCAATCCCGCGGTGAGCAGCACGTGGTCGATCCTGTCGACGGGCGCTTCGGCGGGTGAGGTGGCGGGATCACCCAGCGCGGCCAGCGGATCGGACAGTCCAGCCGACTCCAGCACGCGCATCTCGGGGTCGCCCGGCCTGGTGTTGAGGTCGCCTGCCAGGACGACGGGCCGCCGCGCTCCGGCCTTCGCGTCGCCTCCCGTGCTCATGGGGCCCGCGGCATTCGGCCCCGCCTCGCCGGCGCTCAGTCCCGAGGCCAGGTTCCGCACCAGCGCCGCCACCTCGGGAGCCTGCCCGGGAGGCGACTGCAGATGGGTGTTGACGATGCCGACCTCCCTGCCGCCCACCTCGATCACGGCCGCCTGCGCCTGGGCGAGCGTCGGGTAGCCGTGCCTGCCGAGCGGGTGCGAGGCCAGCTGCTTCACCGGCAGGTTCGTCAGCAGCGCGTCGCCCCACACCCGGTCGGCCGCGGGCGCGAAGTAGGCCCGCATGCCCAGGCCGCGCGCGATCCTGTCGAGGTCGTCGTGCCCCCCGTTGAGCAGCCAGCCCCTGTCGACCTCGCTGAGCAGCACCACGTCCGGTCGCTCGCCCGCCGCCCACGCGGCGATCTCGTCCAGCGACAGCCGCCCGTCCAGCCCGAAGCCCATCCTGATGTTGTAGGCGACGAGCGTGAACGAGGCGTCCCGCTTCTCCCGTACGGGAGGCGAGACCCGCCACCACGGCGCGAGAGCGAGCCCCGCGATCACGACCGCCGCCACGAGCGGACGCCACGAGAGGCTCACGGGCTCCTTCACCGTCGCTCCCGCCCCTGCCGCGGCGGCCGCCGCCAGCGCGACGAGGACCACCACGACGGAGTTGGGGAAGCCGAGGTCCATGTCGTAGGCCGCGTAGTAGCCGAACACGCCCACCAGGAACACCAGCCCGCCGCCGAGCAGCCCCGCGCCGGGACGCGTTGCCGCGCGTTCATGGCGGACCGCCGCCGCGAGCAGGCCGCCGACGCCCACGGGAACGAGCGCGCCCTGGCCGGTGGTGAGCATCACGGTGGTGCCGCCGCACAGCAGGGCCGCGTAGACGAACACCGACCAGGGGAAGGCAGGAGGCCACAGCATGAGCGCGAGGCCGAGGGCGAAGGCGGCCAGCCACAGCGGCCGGTCGTGCCACGCGGCCGTGGACAGGCCGGCGCTCATGCCGACGAGCAGCAGCGAGGGGCCGAGCAGGAACCAGGCGGTGCCCGGCGCGAGGTCGCCGGACGGCGGGGGCGCCTGCCGTACCAGGGCGAGGAAGGCGGCGCACAGCGTGAGGACGGCCGACCATGCGAGAAGGCCGTCACGCCAGACCAGGTCCACGTCGTCGAGCAGCAGATGGACGGTGATCGCGAGCGCCAGGCCTGCCGCGATGCCGGTGGGGACGGCGGCGCGGGGCAGCGTGCGGGCGCAGCCGTACAGGAAGAACAGGCCCGCGCTGACGCCGGCCGAGGCGAGCGCGAGCTGCGGCGTGCCGCCGTCGAAGGCCTGCAGGCCCAGCCGGGCCGCCACCAGGACGGCCGCGCCGCCGAGCAGCGACCAGCGGGGCCGCAGCAGCGGAGCAAGGCACGGCAGGACGAACCAGGCGGCGGCGTACAGGCCCATGAGCTCGGCGGGCGTCTCGCCCGCGCGGCCGAACAGGGTGATCAGCGAAGGGAGGAAGACGCGCAGCACCTCACACAGGAGCGCGAGGCCTAAGGCGAGCAGGACCATGAGCCATCCTCACGTCATGCGAGCCGTCAGACAAGGGGGCTAAGCTTTGAACGTGGAGCGACGTCCTGGTGTGCCCAGGTTGCTGAGGGAGATCAACGACCGGGCCGCATTGGAGTTGCTGCTCGCGACAGGGCCCATGACCCGCGGCCAGATCGGCGATCACACCGGCCTGTCGAAGGTGACCGCCTCCCAGACTCTCGCGAGGCTGGAGGAGCGTGGCCTGGTCGAGGTGGTCGGCGAGCAGGCGGGAGGGCGCGGTCCCAACGCGGCCCTCTACTCCGTGGTCGCCTCCAGCGCCTACGTCGCGGGCCTCGACGTCGGGCCCGAGTTCGTCTCCACCGCGATCGCCGACATCCACGGCCGCACGATCGCCGAGGTCACGGTCGCGCCCAACGGCAGCGACGACCCCGTCTCCGTCGTCCACAGCGCCGTGGTCAAGGCCTGCCGCAGCGGCAAGGTCAGCCTGGCCAAGCTGCGCGGCGTCGTGATCGGCACGCCGGGCGTGGTCGACCCGCGCAGCGGCGACGTGCGCTTCTCCTTCGACCTGCCGGGCTGGCACGAAGGTATCCACGAGGCGCTGGCGGGCGACCTCAAGCGCGAGGTCACGATCGAGAACGACGTCAATCTCGCCGCTCTGGCCGAGCGCGCCACGGGCGCGGCCAAGGGCGTCGACGACTTCGTGCTGCTGTGGGCGGGCCGCGGCCTCGGCCTCGCGGTGATGCTCGGCGGCAAGCTCCACAGGGGCAGGTCGGGCAGCGCGGGCGAGATCGGCTACCTGCCTGTGCCAGGCGTGCCGCTCGCCGAGGACATCAGGGCCGTTCCGGGGAGGCTGCCGTCCCTGGCCGGCGGTCTGCAGTCGCTCGTCAGCGCGGTCGCGGTGCAGGAGCTCGCCCAGAGTTACGGCTTCGACGGCGTCGCCGAGGCGGTCGCCGCAGGCGAGCCGGGCGCGCCGCTGCTCGACGAGATCGCCCACCGGCTCGCGCTCGGCGTGGCGTCGGTGTGCGTGGTGCTCGACCCCGGGCTCGTCGTGCTCGGCGGAGACGTAGGGAAGGCGGGCGGCTCGGCGCTCACCACGCGGGTGGAGGAGGCCGTGGCCAGGATCTGCCCGATCAGGCCCGAGGTCGTCACCAGCTCCGTGGAGGACAACCCCGTGCTCCGCGGCGCCGTCCTCGCGGCCCTCGACCAGGCCCGCGAGGAGATCTTCGCGTCCTGATCAGGCGGTCAGCAGCTCGACGGCAGCCTGCGCGTTCGCCCTCGCCGCGCCGTACGTCGCGATGTAGGCGGCGCTGTCGGGCCGCCAGATCGGCAGGCCCATCTCGATCACGGTGGCGTCCGGGCGGGCGCTCACCAGCGCGGTCACCAGGTCCCTGCTGTCGGTGTAGCGGTGGGCGTCCTTCACCACCACGACGAGCGAGCGGCCGTGGGCCCTGCGCAGCAGGGTGTCGGGATCGGCGTCGGCGGGCTTGAGCCGTACCGTCTCCGCCCTGGGCAGGTCGAGGCCCCACGGCACGTCGCCGACCGCGATGGTGGGCGGGGTGTCGATCTCGATCACCAGCGGGTCGCGCAGCGGGTTGGTCGAGCCGGTGACGCTGACCGCCCTGCGGGCGGCGTCCAGGCCGATGCCCTTCTCGACGGCGGTGGCCGTGTCCGAGCCGAACCAGGCGCGCAGCCCGGCCACGCGGGCGGCGGCCTCCTCCAGCCGCGACAGCGGGACGCGTCCGTCGTCCACCGCGGCGACGATCTCCGCGATGATCTGCCGGACGTCGTCGTAGGTCGGCACGGGGCCGAGGCACAGCAGATCGGAGCCCGCCGCCAGGGTCCGTACCGCGCCGCCGGCCAGGCCCACGCTCTCGGTGATCGCGTGCATGTCGAGCGCGTCGGTGATGACGACGCCCTCGTAGCCGAGCTCACCCCTGAGGAGCTCGGTCAGCGCCGCGGCCGACAGGGTCGCGGGCTGGTCCCCGGTGATCACGGGGACCGCGACGTGCGCGGTCATGACCGACTTCGCGCCCGCCTTGATCGCGGCGTGGAAGGGCACGAGCTCGCGCTCGCGCAGGACGTCCAGCGAGACGTCGACGACCGGAACGGCCAGGTGGGAGTCGACCCTCGTGGCGCCGTGGCCGGGGAAGTGCTTGACGCAGGCGGCGACGTTCACCGACTGCAGGCCGCGGACGGCGGCGACGGTGTGCCTGGCGACCAGCGCGGTGTCGTTGCCGAACGAGCGGGTGCCGATCACCGGGTTGTCGTCGGCCGTGTTGACGTCGGCGTCCGGCGCCATGTCGAGGTTCACGCCGCAGGCGGCCAGCTCCGAACCGATCGCCTGGTAGACGCGGTGGGTCAGTTCCACGTCGTCCACGGCGCCGAGAGCGGCGTTGCCCGGGTAGGGGCTGCCCACGTGGTAGGCCAGGCGGGTGACGTCGCCGCCCTCCTCGTCCAGCGAGATGACGGGCTCGCCCGCGCCCTTCAACGTCGTGGTGAGGTCGCTCAGCTGGGCGGGGTCGGCCACGTTGAAGCCGAAGAGCGTGACGCCGCCCAGGCCGGCCTCCAGCTCGCGAAGGACCCAGTCCGGGGCGGTCGTGCCCCTGAAGGCGACGAGCAGTGTGCCGGCCGCGAGACGGCGCAGCCCCCGATCACTCTGGCTCATCTGAAAACTCCCCTTTGTGGCGGTCGTACCCCTCTGCGGCCGGCCCATCTCGTTGTGGAGGGAAACCGGGCCCGCGGGGGCGAGTGTGCGGTGGTCTGTGGGCAGGGGAGTCGGTACGGCCCGCACGCCCGCTGTCCGGGGCGCGAGCCGTACCCCCTGCTGGTGGGCAGGGTCAGGTACGGCCGCCGCGGAGGGTGTGCGACAGCCGTACGAGCACCTTGGGTGTGTCGGTCAGCCCTTCACGGCGCCGGCCACCAGGCCGGAGACCATGCGGCGCTGTACCAGAAGGAAGAAGATGACGACGGGGATCGTCATCAGCGTCGACCCGGCCATGATCGCGCCCCAGTCGACGCCCTTCTGTCCGAAGAAGAACTGGAGGGCGACGGGCATGGTGTAGCCCTCGGAGCCCGACATCAGGTAGAGCGCGAAGACCAGGTCGTTCCACGCGGTGATGAACGAGAAGATGCTCGTCGCCACCAGGCCGGGCGCGACCAGGGGGAACAGGACCTTCCAGAAGGTCGTGAACCGGCTCGCGCCGTCGATCCACGCCGCCTCTTCGAGGGTCTTGGGCACCGCGGCCACGAAGGTCCGCAGCATCCAGATGCCGAAGGGCAGGGTGAGGGCCACCTGCGTGACGATCAGGCCGAGGAGCTGGTCGCCGAGGCCGACGCGCTTGACCATCATGTACAGCGGGATCAGCAGGCCCTCGGAGGGGAGCATCTGCACGATCAGCAGCACGATGAGGAACGGCGCGCGGCCCCTGAACCTGAACCTCGCGATGGCCGTGGCCGACAGCAGCGCGAACGTCGAGCCGATCAGCACCGTGCCGAGCGCGACGATCGCGCTGTTGCGCATGTAGAGCCAGATCGAGTTGTTGGCCACGCCCTCGGTGAGCACCCGCGCGAAGTGGTCGAAGGTGAAGTGCGTGGGGAAGAGGATGAAGTCCGTGGTGAAGATCTGGTCGTTGGCCTTGAAGCCGGTCGAGACCATCCAGTAGACGGGGAAGGTCGCGTAGAGGAAGACCAGGACCCCTGCCCCGTTGAGGAGGATCTTGCCGAGCCTCTTACGGGCGATCGGAGTCATGACATTTCCTCCTGCTTCACGATTTGCCGGACGTACACCACCGTGATGATCAGCAGGATGATCGTCAGGATCACGGAGATGGCGGCGCCGCTGCCGAGCTTCTGCGGCGGCTTGAACGCCTCCGCCACCGAGTACATCGACAGGTTGAACGCCTCACGGTTGGTCGGGCCGTTCATCAGCACGTAGAGCTGGCTGAAGACCTTGAAGTCCCAGATGATCGACAGGATCGTCAGGACGGCGAAAACCGGCTTCAACAGCGGCAGGGTGATCTTCCTGAATGTCCGCCACGGGCCCGAGCCGTCCACCTTGGCCGCCTCGTAGAGCTCGGCGGGAATGCCCTTCAGGCCGGCGAGCACCGAGACCGCGATGAACGGGAAGCCGGCCCACACCACGCAGAAGACCAGCACCACATAGAGGGTGAACGCGTCGTTCAGCCACGGCTCGCCCGTCCAGTCGGCCCTGCCGAACAGGAGGCTGGACAGGCCGTCGGGCAGCAGGTTCAGTGCCCAGTTGATGATGCCCGCGTCCGCGTCGAACAGCCAGCGCCAGATCACGCCCTGCGCGACGGGCGGCACGGCCCAGGCGAACATGCAGCCGATGACGACGAACAGCGACATCTTCTTGCCCAGCTTGTTCAGCAGCACCCCGACGGCGGTTCCCACGATCAGGGTGAGGCTCACCGCCACGACCGCGAAGATGACCGTGTTGCGGAGCGCCGACCAGAAGATCTCGTTGTCGAGGACTCTCTGGAAGTTGTCCCAGCCGACCCACTCCGCCGGCCTGGTGCCTCTGACCTGGGCCAGTCCGACCTTCTGGAAGGCCATGACGGTCAGCTGGACCATGGGGTAGAGCAGGAGTCCAGCGATCACCAGCAGTCCGGGCACGAGCAGGACGTACGGGACCGCCCATGCGGGGAGCCCGCTGGCCCGGGTGGGGCGGGCGGAGCTCTTGCGGCGCCGCCCCGGGGCGGGGGTGTTCCCCCCGCCCCGGGCGATCGTAGACGTGTTCGTCATTACTACTGGTTCAGGATCTCTTCGAGTTCCTTGTTGGCGTCACCGAGGGCCGTCGTGGCGTCCTTCTTGCCCTCGATGACCGCCCTGGCCGCGTTCTGGAGCACGGCCTTGGTCTCGTTGGCCTCGGTCCAGTTCGGGTCGGCGGGGAAGGCCTTGGCCTTGGCGAACGCGCGGGCGAACGGGCCCTGGGCCGGGTCCTCGTTCAGCGCGGCCAGCGTGTCGGGGTAGATCGGCAGCAGGCCGCCCTCCTTGGCGTACCGGTCCGCCCAGGTCTTGCTGGTGGCCAGCTTGATGTACTCCTTGCCCAGGTCAGCCTGCTGCGTGCTGCCCCAGAGCGCGATGTCGTTGCCGCCGAAGAACGAGGGGGCCTCGCCGCCCGTCTTGGCAGGCAGCGGGAAGAAGGCGAGCTTGTCGCCCTTCAGCTTGCCCTTGCTGTCCTCTTCGATGCCGGGCAGGTCCCAACCGGCGGTCAGGTACATGCCGACCTTGTCGTTGGCGAAGCGCTTGCGGATGTCCACCGTGTTCTGGGTGAGGCGGGACTTACCGGACAGGCCGTCCTTCACCAGGCCGGTGTAGGTCTCGAACCCCTTGGCGAAGGCCGGGTCGGTCAGCTTGCCGACCCACTTGTCGCCCTCCTTGACGGCGTACTCGCCGCCCTCGGACCAGGCGAACGCGCCGAGCAGGTGGTTGGCGTCGGAGCCGCCGTTGAAGGCGAAGCCGTCGACGTCCGCGCCCTTCTCCTTCTGGATCTTCTTGGCCGCGGTCACGAGCTCGTCCCAGGACTTGGGAACCTCGATCTTGAGCTCCTTGAACCAGTCGGCGCGGTAGAGGACCGCACGCGCGCCCGCGCCCCACGGCACGCCGTAGACCTCGTTGTCGATGGTCTCGAGGCCGAACAGGTTCTTCGGGATGGCCGCCTGGTCGCCCGCCTGCGCGATGTCGGTCACCGGGGTCAGGGCGTCCTGGCTCTGCCACAGCGGCACCTGGTCGTTGCCGATCTCGGTGACATCGGGGCCGCCCGTGCCGGTGGCGGCGGCGGCGAACTTGTCGTTCACCGTCGGCCACGGGATCCACTCGAGCTTCACGTCGGCGCCGGTCTGCTTCTTGAACTCGGCGTTCAGCTCTTCCATGTACTTGGCGGCGGCGGGGTTGCTGTCGCCAAGGCGCCAGACGCTGAGGGTCTTGCCCGCGTACTTGGGCCCGGCCTCGGAGGCGGCGGCGGAGCCGGAAGCGGCGGGCGCGGCGGTCTGTGCGGGCTCGCTCGAGCCACAGGCTGCCAGGCCCAGTGCGAGTGCGGCGGTGGTCGCCGTAGCGGCCGTGATCTTCGCGATCTTCACTAGGGTTCTCCCTTCCCGGCTAACGCGTCGGGGGTTGCGCTCATTCGATGCCGTAGAGATCACCGAAGCCTTGATCGCCGGCCTCGGTTGACTGCTGCTAAACTAACAAGAAACTTTCTTAAAAAAAACGGGCGTTAGCGGATCGTGACGAGAGGAGGGGCCGCCCATGGCGCGGAACCCGGGAACCCCGCAGTTGTTGCGCAGATTGAACGACCGCACGGCACTGGAGCTCCTTCTGTCCGAAGGGCCGCTTACCCGTGCCGAGCTGGGGGAACGCACCGGGCTCTCCAAGGTGACCGCAGGTCAGCTGTTGTCCCGCCTGGAGGAGAGAGGCCTGGTCGAGGTGGCGGGGCAACGTGCGGGAGGCAGGGGTCCGCACGCCGCCCTCTACACCGTCGTTCCCTCCAGCGCGTACGTCGCCGGCCTCGAGGTGCTGCCCGAGAGCATCACGGTGGGTGTGGCCGACATCACAGGTAAAGTCGTGGTCGAGGTCACAGTCGATCCCTCCGACGGCCGCGACCCGGTCCGAACCGTCCACGACGCCGTCCAGCGGGCCTGCGACTCGGCCATGATCGGCCTCTCCCGGCTGCGCGCCTTCGTCATCGGCACCAGGGGGGTCGTCGACCCGCGCACCGGCGACGTGCGCTTCTCCTACGACCTGCCGTCCTGGCACGTCGGCGTGCTGGCCAGCCTGCGCGAACGGCTCGGCGCCTCCGTCACCATCGAGAACGACGTCAACCTCGTCGCCCTGGCCGAGCACAGGTACGGCATCGCGGCCGGGCACGACGACTTCGCGGTCATCTGGGCCGGCGTCGGGCAAGGACTCGGCGTCATGCTCGGCGGGCGGCTGCACAGGGGCATCACCGGCGGCGCGGGCGAGATCGGCTGGCTGCCCGTGCCAGGCGAGCCGCTGCCCGTCGACGTCTCCCACCCGCAGTCGGGCTCGTTCCAGCGGCTGGTCGGCAAGGAGGCGCTGGAAGGCCTCGCCGAGACGTACGGCATCGCAGGCATGAGCGTCGCCGACCAGGTGCGCACGGCGAGCGCGCAGGGCAACGACGCCTACCTGAAGGAGGTCGCGGCGCGGCTGGCCGTCGGGGTCGCCGCCGTCGCCGTGGTCCTCGACCCCGGGCTCATCGTCCTGAGCGGCGACCTCGGCAGGGCGGGCGGGCAGGCGCTGGCCGAACGGGTGGAGCAGGCCGTGGCCAAGGTGTGCCCGAGCCAGCCGCGCGTCGCGGCGACGGCGGTGGCCGGCAACCCGGTGCTGCGCGGAGCCCTGGTCGCCGCGCTGGAGCAGGCCCGAGAGCAGGTCTTCTCTGACACTGTGTGAGAATTTTCGACTATGCGTGACATCGTGTTGATCTCCGATCCCCGGGTGGCGACCATTCCCGTGCAGGAGTGCGGCGAGCCGCTCGAGGACGTGCGGGGGAGGCTGAGGGTCGACTCGCGTCTGGCGGACGCGGACGGTGCCTACGCGCACCTGCGCGCGGGGTTGCTCGCCAGGCTGGAGAAGGCGTCGCTGCCCTCGGGGTTCGAGCTGCTGATCGTCGAGGGGTACCGGCCGATCGCGACGCAGCGCCGGTACTTCGAGGAGTACCGCGACCAGTTGGTCGCCGACTTCCCCGCCATGTCGGCGGAGGAGGCCTACGCCGCGGCCAGCCGCTACGTCTCGCCGGTGTCCGTCGCCCCGCACACGGCGGGAGCGGCGGTGGACCTGACGTTGTGCTCGCCCGACGGGGAGGAGTACGACATGGGGACGGCGGTCAACGACAACCCCGAGCAGAGCGAAGGGGCCTGCTACACGGGGGCCGCCAACATCTCGCCGCGGGCCCGCGGGCACAGGGAGATCCTGACGGCGGCGCTGGAGGAGGTCGGGCTGGTGAACTACCCGACCGAGTGGTGGCACTGGTCGTACGGCGACCGGTACTGGGCGATGTCGACCGGGGCTCCACACGCCCTCTACGGTCCGACGGACCTGAGCTGATCGCGCCGTCCGAACCCCGGCCCGCGGGCCGGGGTTCCTTCGTGTGCGCTCCTTCCGAGGCCGGCACCGTCGGGGTGCCCGCGGTGGTCAGCGGACCGCCGGCTTGCGGGCGGGGTGCCAGCGGAGAGGATCGTCGGGACCGCCGGTGACCAGCAGTCCCGCATGCGCCGTGAGGGCCCGGCCCGGCACCGCGGTCGCGTGCTCCTCCCACCCCGACCCCGGGATCCGCGTGCGCAGGACGCCCGCCGCGTCCAAGGAGTACAGCCTGCCGTTCATGCCCGCCAGGGACACCGCTCCCGCGGACGACCCGTCGTCCTCCCACGTGGCCGCCCCGAACGGCAGCCGCCACAGCGACCCTGACGCGGTCGCCACGTAGAACGCGCAGTCGGCGATCGCCAGCCCCACCGCCTCACGCGGGGCGGGGCCGACAGGACGCCACGCCTCCCCCTCCCTGTACAGCAGCTCACCCGACGCCGTCACGCCGTACAGGCCGACACCCACGCCGCCCGCCGCCTCCCTGGGGACGGCCAGCCCGACGACCGCCGACGCTCCGGGCAGCGGCTGCCACGCCAGGTTCTGCCCGCACAGCTCCCGCGCCAGCAGCACCCCCTCGCCGTCCACGGCGTGCAGCCTGCGCCCCACCACCGCGAGCGCCCGGACGTCGGCGGGAGGGCCGATCACCTCCCATGACGGGGACAGCGGCCGCGACAGGCGGTCGAGGACGTTGCGGGTGACGCGCGCGACCACGGGGTCGTGCAGCGTGTTGCCCCAGTTCACGGTGCCCACGGTGAAGACCGTGCCGAGGCCGCTGGTGAACACGCCCATCGTGGCCGCGCCGCCCTGGCCGTACGTGCTCCAGTGCCGCAGGTCCGCGGTGGCCAGCACGACGAAGGAGGACGGCGTGCCGTCACGGCACGTCACCCTCGGCACCCCGCCGATCTCCTCGAACTCGGCCGCGTCGGTCTCGTAGCCGAGGCAGCCCTGGCCGAACTTGTCGCCGTCGGTCAGCCCCGTGCCCTCGAAGGCCCAGTGCCCGGCGAACCGCGCGGTGTACGACTCCTCGAGCATGCGGGGCATGTGCTCGCCCCACGCCCCGGCGCCCGCGCGGAAGCTGACGCCGGTCAGCGTGTTCTCGGGGCGGTAGGCGGCCGACCACTCGACCGTCGCCAGGAGCGGGTCGGCGGCCGGGTCGGAGACGGGGTCGCGATGGCAGACCATCGTCCGGCCGCCGTCCTCCAGCCGCATCTGCCACCAGGCGGTGTTGCCGGAGAAGAAGGCCACGTTGCCGCCGCGCCTGACGAACTCCTCGACCGCGTCGCGCATCCCCGCCGACCAGTACTCGTCGTGGCCGTTGACCACGAGCAGGCGGTGCCTGGACAGCAGGTCGAGCCCGTCGTGCAGGTCGAGGTTGGAGCAGTAGCCCACCTCGTAGCCCGACGGCCGCAGCCAGCGCATCAGGCCCTCCTCCCACCGCTCGGGAGGCGGGCCGCCGCCGGGACGGTCGAAGCTCACCTTGGCCGCGCGGGTGGGCGACTCGGTCCAGTAGACGCTCTGGTCGGGCTCGCCCGCCCTGTTGTAGGCCTGCCAGGTGGTGAACGGCACGCTGACCAGGATCGCGGCGGTGGGCTCCGCCTGCCGTACGACGAAGTGGACCTCGTTGTCGGGGCAGGGCGCGCCGCCGGGAAGCGAGCGCGGCCACGGCCGCGCGGGACCGAAGCGGGCCACGTAGAGGGAGCTCGGCCAGGAGCGCGGGATCTCCAGCGACCAGTCGGTGCCGGCGTGACCGGTGTGAACGACGCGGTCGTCGGTGGCGTCGCTCACGACCACGGGGGAGGGGCGGTCGAGCACGAAGCGGAGGCTCTCGCCCTGGGCGAGCGAGGTCGCGAGGGCGTAGGCGCGGACGGTCATCCGACCGCCGTTCCGACGAGCAGGTCCTCCAGGTCGAACAGGTAGCGCTCCATCTTCGGCCGGGGCAGGTAGCGGGTGTCGGCGGTCAGGGAGACGCCTTCGGTGGTGACGTGCACGCAGAAGCGGCAGTCGAGCTCGTCCTGGCTCAGGGGCCAGGTCAGCGTGGTCTCCGCGCGCGCCTTGCCGATCTCGTCGGGCCCGGCGGCGGCCGGTCCGGGGTCGGCGAAGCGCATGTCGTTGAAGCAGCAGTGCGGGTGGACGGGCTCGCCCCGCCTGGCGCTCTCGGCCGCGACGATCCTGTCCCTGTCGGCGGGGTCGTGGTAGGCGCTGCGGTAGGCCCGCAGCGCGGCGGGGCCGGCGGCCCGCAGCGCCTCCGCGAAGGAGCGGCCTGTGTCGAGCGTGAACAGGCCCTCCATGGACAGCGTGCTGACGACGTTCATCGTGTCGCGCCTGAACCTGTTGCTCACGATCGTCAGCACCGAGCTGATCTCCTGCCCTGTGTGGCGGCCGGCCAACTCGGCCACGGCGGCGAGCAGCACGGTGGAGGTGGAGGCGCCGTGGGCGGCGGCGATCGAGCGCACCGAGAGGTCCAGCGCGGGCGAGCGCAGCAGGGCGCGCCAGATCGGCGGTCCGGCGGCCTTCTCGGCCCTGGGGGCGGGAGCGGGGAACATCGAGGCGGCGATGCGCCGGTGCTCGCGCTCCCAGTGCGCCGCCGCCGTCGCGGCGACGCGCTTGCCCTCCTCGCTCCGCTGCCACGTGGCCAGGTCGAGAGGGCGCGGGGCGGGCGTGGACGGCGGCCTGCCCAGCAGCAGCATCCGCAGGTCGCGCACGGCCACCTCGGCTCCCGCTCCGTCGGCGGCCAGGTGGCAGAAGACCAGCTTGAGGTGCGTGACCCTGTCGCCTTCGGTGACCAGCCCGACCCGCAGCGGCCATTCCCGCTCGTAGTCGAACCTGGTGGCGGGCGGGTCGCCGAACGTGACGGGCAGCAGCCCCTCCCGCTCCAGCCTCTGGTACGGCTCCCGCCGCTCACCCAGCCTGGTGCGGAACGCCCCATGCCGTTCGACGAGCGCCTTCACGGCCGACAGGACCTCGGGCACGGTCCTGGTGCCGGGGACCTTCACCACCCTGTCGAAGTTGAAGTAGTGGTCGTCGGGCTCGGTGTTGAGCACCGCGTCCCAGATGGCCCGCTGCCCCCAGGTCAGCGGCGCGACGCCCTCGTCGGCCGCCGAGAACGCGACGTTCATCGGGCCGCGAGGTGCGTGGCCAGCCGGTCCAGGTCGTCGAGCAACTCCAGACCCTGCTCGGTCAGGTCGACCTCGACGCCGAACTCCGTCTCGATCGCGTCGATGAGGCGCATCTGCCCCACCGACGTCAGGCCGAGCGCGGACAGCGGCACGGTCGCCGAGAGCGCCTCCGGCGCGGTGAGCGCGCCGTCGGAGGCCTCCTCGACCAGCTCGGCGAGTCTTTCCTTGATCATGTCAGCTCCCTGGCGAGGCGTTCGGCCTCCTCGTCGGACATCTGGCCGAGCTCGGCCACCAGCAGTTCCTCGACCGCCTGGGCCAGCGCTCCGACCGTCGGCCGGGCGAAGAGCGTGCGGATCGGGACGTCCAGGTCGATCGCGGCGCGGATCCTGGCCACCACGCGGACGGCGAGCAGGCTGTGCCCGCCGAGCGCGAAGAACTCGTCGTGCACTCCTGCCTTCTCCACGCCGAGCACCTCGGCGAAGACCTCGGCGATCAGCTGCTCGGCGTCGGTGGACGGCGGCAGGTACTCCGCGTGGACGGCCTCGGGCTCGGGCAGCGCGGCCCTGTCGACCTTGCCGTTGGGGGTGAGCGGCAGGCGGTCCATGCGGACCCAGCGGGTGGGGATCAGGTACGGCGGCAGCGTGGCCGCCAGGTGGTCGTGCAGGTCGCGCGGGTCGGCCTCGCCCGTGAAGTAGCCGGCGAGCGTGTCTCCCACAGCGGCGACGGCGGCCGCGCTCACGCCGGGGTGCGTCATGACGCGGGCCTCGACCTCGGCGGGCTCGATCCGGTGGCCCCTGACCTTCACCTGCTCGTCGAGGCGGCCGAGGAACTCCAGCAGGCCGTCGCCGCGCCAGCGCGCCCTGTCGCCCGTCCGGTAGACGCGCTCGCCGGGCTCCTCAGGACGCGCGGGGTTTGCGGGGAGGCGGCCCTCGTCCGGCCGCACTGCTTCCGCGAGGCGGTCGCCGGTGAAGGTGACGAAGCGGGCGGCGGTCAGGCCGGGCAGGCCGAGGTAGCCGTCGGCGACGCCCGCGCCGCCGACGCACAGCTCTCCGGGGGCGCCGGGAGGGGCGAGCCTGCCCTCGGCGTCCACGACGTAGGCGGTGGTGCCGGCGATCGGGCGGCCGATGGGCGGTGAGCCCGGAGAGTCGTCGAGGTCGGCCGCCGTGGCGATGATCGTCGTCTCGGTCGGGCCGTAGGTGTTGACCAGCCGTACGGCGTCGCCGAAACGGGCCCGCCAGCGAGCGACGGCGGAGGCGTGCGCCTGCTCGCCGCCGAGGATGACCAGCCGCAGCGTCGAGGGCCAGGAGATCGCGTCGATCTGGTCGACGAGGTGGTGCCAGTACGCCGTGGGCAGGTCGAGGACGGTCACGCCCTCCAGATGGTCGGGCAGGGTGACGGCGCCGTCGGGCAGCACGACGACCTGCGCGCCCGAGACGAGCGCGGGATAGATCTCCTCCGCGTGGGTGTCGAACCCGAGCGAGGCGAACTGTGTGATCCGGTCGCCGGGAGCGAGGCCGTACTCCTGGCTCATCCACGCCACGCGGGCGGCCAGGTTGCGGTGGCTGACGACGACCCCCTTGGGGGTGCCGGTGGAACCCGAGGTGTAGAGGACGTAGGCGGTCTCGGCCGGGGCGACGGGTGTGAGGGGCGCGGGCGGCTCGCAGGTGCGGGCGAGCGGCGTCCCCTCGGGCAGCCGCCCGGCCAGGTCGGCCGAGGTGAGAACGAGGGTCGCGCCGCTGTCGGCGAGCAGGTGGCCGAGGCGCGCGGGCGGGTGGGCGGGGTCGAGCGGCAGGTAGGCGGCGCCCGCCCGCCACACAGCGAGCAGGGCGGCGACGGCGTCGGCCGAGCGGTCGAGGCACACGCCGACGAGGTCGCCCCGCCGTACCCCCTTGGCCTGCAGGAGACCGGCCAGCTCGGTGACCCGTAGGTCGAGCCGGCCGTAGGTGAGATCGCCGACGGCGGGAAGGCCTGCGTTGTCCCGCACGGCGAGCGCCAGCCGGTCGGGTGTGGACGGACCCTCGGCCTGGGCGGGGCCCACTCCCCACGACCGCAGCAGTGCCAGGTCGTCAGCGGACAGGATCCGGGGCGGCAGCGAGGGATCCTGGAGGAGAAGGCGCTCCAGCCTGGCGGCCATGGCCGCGATCGTGGCGGCGTCGAAGAGCGCGCGGTCGTAGGACAGCACGAGGGTCAGCTCGTCGGGGTCCTGCCAGGCCTCCAGCATGAGGTCGAACTTGACCTGCGCGAACCCGTGCGGGAACGGCCCGGCCTCCAGCCCGGCGAAGGCGGCGGGGACCCGCCCTGCGTCCTGGGTGTGCAGGATCGCCATGGTCTCGAACGAGGGCGCGCGCTCCAGCGGCGCCCCCTGGTGCGCGAAGGCGTCCATGACCGTGTCGCGGGTGCGCTCGACGAGCTCACCGAAGGTGGGCGCGCCCGTCAGGTCGCCGCGGATCACGAGGGTGTCGGCGAAGTAGCCGACGACGCCGTCGAGCGAGGCGCGGTCGCGCCCGGAGGTGACGGTCGCGACGGAGATGTCCCTCTGCCCGCTGTGGGCCGCGAGCACCGCCTGATAGGCGGCCATCAGCGTCATGAACATCGTCGCGCCACGAACCCGGGGAACGGCGGCGACGGGAAGCGTCACCGTGTGGAAGGCCGCCCTTCGCGGCCCGTCGGACGGCGGGCGGTCGGTGGGCAGCGTGAGCGGCTGCCTGCCGTCGAGCCTGGCGTCCCAGTAGGCGGCCATGGAGTCCTGGGTGAGCTGCCAGCGCGCCACGTCGCCGAACTGCAGCGGCGGTTCGGGAAGCGCCCGGCCCGAGTAGAGCGCGGCCAGGTCGTCGAGCAGGACGTTGAGCGACCAGCCGTCGCCGAGCATGTGGTGCAGGACGACGCACAGCACGTGCTCCTCGGCCCCGACCCTGACGAGCGTCACCCTGAACGGCGGAGCGGCGGCCAGGTCGAAGGGCGCGTTGGTGCGCTCGGCCACCAGCTTCTCCGCGTCACCCGTGACGATCTCCACGGGCACGTGACCCGGCGGCTCGACGAGCGCGTACGGCACGCCGTCCTCCTCAGGGAAGCGCGTGCGCAGGCTCTCGTGCCTGGCGGCCAGCGCGTCCACCGCCCGGCCCAGCGCCGCGACGTCGAGCGGGCCGCGCAGCCGCCGGACGATCCACATGTTGTAGGCGGCGTCGCGGGGGTCGAGCCTGTGCAGGAACCAGAGACGTTCCTGGTTGCGGGACAGCGGCACCGGCGCGCCGGGCGGCCTGGGCCGCGGCCCCTCCTCCCCCGGGGGAGCGTCGAGAAGCGCCGCCAGCGCGGCGACGGTCGGCCGCAGGAACAGCTCGCGCACGGGCACCCTGACAGGCAGGCGGGAGGTGACCACGGTCGCCAGCAGGGAGTGGCCGCCGAGGGCGAAGAAGTCGTCGTCCGCGCCGACGTCCCGCACGCCGAGCACGTCGGCGAAGACGTCGGCGACCAGACGCTCGTGGGGTGTGCGCGGAGGGGTGAAGGCGCGCGGCGCGACGGCGCCCGCCTTCGGCAGCGCCTTGCGGTCCACCTTGCCGTTGGGCGTGAGGGGCAGGGCGTCGAGGGCGACGACGGACGAGGGGAGCATGTAGCCGGGCAGCTGCTCGGCGGCGTGCTCCCTGACGCCCGTGGGGTCGCCGACGACGAAGGCGACGAGCAGGTCGTCCTGGACCGCCGCGACCGCCTGGGTGACGCCGTGGTGGGCTTCGAGGACGGCCTCGATCTCGCCCAGCTCGATGCGGTGGCCGCGCAGCTTGACCTGGTTGTCGGTCCTGCCGAGGAACTCCAGCGTGCCGTCGGGCAGCCGGCGGACCAGGTCGCCCGTGCGGTAGACGCGCTCGCCGGCGTGCCGTACGAACCGCTCCTGGGTCAGGTCGGGGCGGCCCAGGTAGCCGGTGGCCAGGCCCGCGCCGCCGATCAGCAGCTCGCCGGGAACGCCGATCGGGGCGTCCACGTGGACGGTGGTGTTGGCGATGGGCCGGCCGATCGTCACCCGCTCGGGGTCACGCGGCACCTCCCACGCGGTGGACCAGATCGTCGTCTCGGTGGGGCCGTACATGTTGATCAGCCGGTCCACCCGGTCGCGCAGCTCCGCCGCCAGCCTGAGCGGCAGCGGCTCGCCGCCCGCCAGCGCGGTCAGCGCAGGCAGCTCGCCCGTGAGCAGCACCCGCCAGCCCGACGGCGTCGCCTGGACGTGGGTGACGCCGCTGCCGGCGATCAGTCTGGACAGGGCGGCGCCGTCGCGGGCGGTGTCGGAGTCGGCGACCACCACCCTGCCGCCGGTGATCAGGGGTAGGTAGAGCTCCAGCGCGGAGATGTCGAAGGACAGCGAGGTGAGCGCGAGCCAGACGTCGTCGGGGGAGGAGTCGACGAGCGTGCGCATGGCGAGCAGGAAGTTCGTCAGCGCGCGGTGCGGGACGACCACGCCTTTGGGCCGGCCCGTGGAGCCGGAGGTGTAGAGCACGTAGGCGGTGTCGTCGGGCCGCGGCGGCGACACGTGGGCCGACGCGGCGGAGGGGAGGTCCTCGTCGGTGAGGACGAGGGCCGCACCGGAGTCCTCCAGCACGTAGGAGACCCTGGCCTGTGGGTAATCGGGATCGACCGGCAGGTAGGCGGCGCCCGACATGGCCACGCCGAGCAGCGCGACCAGCATGTCGGCGCCGCGCGAGAGCCGGACCGCGACCAGCGAGCCCCTGCCGATCCCGCGCTCGCGCAGGGCGGCCGCCGTGCGGCCCGCCTTCTCGACCAGCTCGCCGTAGGTCAGCGTGGTGGCGCCGCAGACGACGGCGATCGCGGAGGGCGTCCGCTCGGCCTGCGCCATGACCAGGTCGACCAGCGTGACGGGCGGCAGGTCGGCGGCCGTGTCGTTCCACGCGGCGAGCAGGTCCCGCTCGCTTCGGGGCAGCAGGTCGAGCTCGTCGATCGGCAGCTCGGGGTCTGCCACGATCGAGGAGACCAGCACGGCGAAGCGCTCCATGAGGCGCTCGGCGGTTGCCCTGTCGAACAGCTCCTCGCTGTGGATCGCCACGCCGAGCATGCGCCCGTCGGGCAGGTCGTACAGGTCGAGCGACAGGTCGAAGCGCGCGGGCCGCCAGCCCATGGGGAACGGCTCGGCGGAAAGCCCGGGAACCGGCTCGTCGATCTCGCCCTGGGTGTGCAGCGCGAACATGGTCTGGAACAGCGGCGTCCTGCTCAGGTCGCGTTCGAGCCCGAGCGCGCCCACCAGCCGCTCGAACGGCACCTCCTGGCGGGCGAGTCCCCGCAGGACCGACTTCCTGGTACGGCGCAGCAGCTCGGAGAAGCTCGGCCGGCCCGAGAGGTCGCACCTGAGCACCATCATCGTGGACAGGTAGCCGATCACCCCCTCCAGCTCCGTGCTGGCCCGCCCGGCTGAGGGGGTGCCCACGCAGAAGTCGTCCTGCCCGCTGTGCCGCGCGAGCAGCACCTGGTAGGCGGCCAGCAGCACCATGTACGGCGTGCACCGCGCGGCTCTGGCCAGCGCGGCCACCCGCCCCACGAGCTCGGGGGACAGGTGGAAGAGCACCTCGCCGCCCGCCGTACCTCGCTGCGGGGGGCGCGGCCTGTCGGTCGGCAGTTCGAGCACCGGCGCTCCGGACAGCCGCTCCACCCACCACCGGAGGTCCTCGGCGTCGTCGCCGTCGCGCAGGTGCGGGCCGAACTGCGGAGGGTCGTCGGCCGGCGGCTCGCCCGCGTAGTGGGCCGCCACCTCGGCGCGAAGCACGTTGAACGACCAGCCGTCGCCGTTGATGTGGTGCAGCACCACGCACAGCACGTGGTCGCAGGGACCGACCCGGACGACGGTCACGGAGAAGGGCGGCCTGGCGGCCAGGTCGAAGGGCGCGTTGGTGCGCTCGGCCACCAGCTTCTCCGGATCGCCCTCGACGACCTCGAAGGCGATGCGGCCCGGCGGCTCGACGACGGCCACGGGACGCCCTTCCACCTCGGGGAAGCGGGTGCGCAGCGCCTCGTGCCTGGCGGCGACGGCGGTGAAGGCCGCCTCGAGCCTGGCCAGGTCGAGATCGCCGCGCAGCCGGTAGGCGTACGCGGTGTTGTACGAGGGATCGCCGGGGTCGAGCTGTTGGAGGAACCAGAGCCGTTCCTGGGCGTACGAAAGCCTCACGTATCCCTTCCCCCGAATCTGGAAAGGTTCTTAACTGTTGGGAGTCAACCACGGATCTTGAGGTGGTCGCAAGGGCCGATAAACACGGGGTTTCCGGGCTTGTCACCCTCTCGTGACCGTGCCAGACTGGCGCCGTCCATCGAATAAGGAAAGTTTCCTTTCAGTATTTTCGGGGGTCTGTCGTGAGCGTGACCCTTCCTGACCTGCTGAGAGCGCGCGCCGCGGCCGATCCCGACCGGGTGGCGATGACCGTCCACGGCGTCGGCTCACTGACCTTCGGCGAGTGGGAACACCGATCCAACAGCGTCGCCGAGAGGCTGCGCGTACGGCCCGGCGATCGCGTGGGGCTGGTGTTCGGCAACAGGGACTGGCTGGAGTACGCGGTGGCGTTCTTCGGCGTCGTCAAGGCAGGGGCCGTGGCGGTGCCGCTGTCCGACCGGCTGGCCGCCGCCGACATCGAGGCGATGCTGGCCCACTGCGGCGCGAGCACCGTACTGCGTCCAGGGGCGTTACCCTCCGCGGAGACGGGCGCGGCACCTTTCTCGGAGGGCGTGCCCGACCCTCCGCGACCGCACGACCTGGCCCAGATCCTCTACACCTCGGGCACCACCGGCAGGCCGAAGGGCGTCGCCGCCACCCACGCCAACCTGGCCTACGGCTGCGGCGGCAGGCGCAGGCCGTTCACGCACAGCGAGCACCTGGCACACGCCTTCCCGATCGGCACGAACGCGGGACAGTGGATGCTGGTCAACGCCGTCGACGCCCACCCGCGGGTCGTGACGCTTCCCCGGTTCACTCCCGGCAGGTTCGCCGCGCTGATCGAGCACTACCGGGCAGGCACCGTCTTCCTCGTCCCCGCCATGGCGATCGAGTTGCTCGCCGCCCGCGCCCACGCCTCGCACGACCTGTCGAGCGTGCTGCTGCTCGGCTCGGCGGCCGCGCCGCTTCCCTCCCAGGTCGCGACCGACCTCAGCGCCGCGTTCCCCAACTCGACGATCACCAACTACTACACCTCGACCGAGGCGGCGCCCGCGCAGACCGTGATGATCTTCGACCCCGAGCGGCCCGCGAGCGTCGGCAGGCCCGCCTCCGGCGGCGCGGTCAAGATCGCGACGGTCAAGGGGGACCCGCTGCCGCCGAACGTCACGGGAGAGGTGTGGATGCGCTCGCCCGCCGCCACCCGCACCTACTACGGGGACCCGCACGCCAGCGGCGAGGTGTTCCGCTCCGGCTGGGTCCGCATGGGCGACCTCGGCTACCAGGACGACGACGGTTACCTCTACCTGGTGGACAGGGAGAGCGACGTCATCAAGTCGGGCGCGTACAAGGTCTCCACGATCCACGTCGAAGAGGTCGTCCACCAGCATCCCGACGTGGTCGAGGCGGCGGCGTACGGCGTGCCGCACCCCACGCTCGGCAAGGCCGTCGCCGTGGCGGTCGTCGGCCCCGTCGCCCACGACGACCTGCGGATGTTCCTGAAGGGGCGGCTGGCCCCGCACGAGCTGCCCGCCCGGCTCGTCACCCTCGACGCCCTGCCGCGCAACCACGGAGGCAAGGTCGACAAGCGGAGGTTGAGGCATGACTGAGGTGTCGCCCGTCCAGCACGGGATCTGGATCAACGAGCTGGCCGGCGCGGGATCGGCGTACCACATGCCGCTCGTGATCAGGCTCGAAGCGCCCGTCGACGAGGGGGCGCTGGCCAAGGCGTGCGCCGCGCTGGTCGAGCGGCATCCGCTGCTCGGCATGGCCTTCGCCGAAAGCGACGGCGTGCCGCGGCTGGTGCTCGCGCAGGAGCCGCCGGCCCTGTCCTTCGAGGAGCGGGCGGAGGCTTTCGACCTCGCCCGCGGCCCGCTCGTCAGGTTCACGCTGTCCGGCCGTTCGCTGCGGGTCGTGGCCCACCACGCGGTCTTCGACGGCCGCTCCAAGGAGGTGCTCGTCGCCGACCTGCTGGCCGCCTACCGGGGCGAGGTCCTGCCCCCGCTGGAGCCCGTCACCCCCAGGGAGGCCCCCGCCGACGATGCCCGCGCGTTCTGGGCGTCCAGGTGGCGCGCGCCGGCCGAGGTGCTCGTGCCGGGCGGGGTGCTGCGCTCGCGGCGCGCGGGTGAGGGACGGGTGCTGGAGTTCCCGCTCGACGTGCCCGACATCGCGGGACTCACCAGATTCGAGGTGCTGATGGCGGCGCTGCACGCCGTCCTCGGCTCGTACGGCAACACCACGGTCGTCACCGCGATCGACCTGTCCACCCGCACCCCTGACGAGGAGGACCGCATCGGCCCGTTCGTCAACGAGCTGCCGCTGTTCTCCGAGCCCAGGCCAGGCACGCCGTTCGCGGTGTTCGCCGGGTCGCTGCGGGCCGAGTTGCGCGAGATCTACCGGCACCGGCGGGTGCCGCTTGCCAGGGCGGTGCAGGGTCTCAAACCGCACGCGGCGCTGGCTCCCGTGTCGGTCAGCTACCGGCGCGGAGGAGGCGACGAGCGGGTGGACTGGCTCGCCTTCAACGGGGCCGTCCGGGGCGCCTTCCAGCTCCAGCTCCTCGACGGGCCGGCCGGGCTGGCGGCGAGCCTGCGCTACGACGCACTCGAGCTGCCCGACCCGCGGCCGATCGTCGCCGGACTGCGCGCGTGGCTGGAGAGGGTGGCAGGGGACCCGTCCGTGCCGCTGCCCGCGGCCGCCCTCCCGGCTGCCGCCTCCACGGCCACCCTGGACTCGGCGGGCTCGGCGGATCCCGTGGGCGGTTCCGAGAGCTCGCCAGGGCTCGGGGACGATCCGCTGCTCGCCGGGCTCACCGCGATCTGGGAGGAGGTCCTCCAGCTGTCGCCGATCGAGCCTCACGACGACATCTTCGACCTCGGCGGCCACTCGCTGACCATCACCCAGATCATCGCCCGCATGCGCAAGCGGCTGAACATCGAGGTCGAGCTCGACGACTTCTTCGACAACCCCACGATCGCAGGGGTCCTCGGAGTGATCAGGCGGTGATCGACGCGGACCTCTCGCGGATGCTCATGATCCGTGCCTTCGAGCGCAAGCTCCTCGACCTGTTCGGCAGGGGCCTGCTCAACGGCACCACGCACACGTGCCTCGGCCAGGAGTACGTCCCTGTGGCCGTCGAGGGCCTGCTCGACCCGGCCGACCACGTCTTCAGCAACCACCGCGGCCACGGCCACTACCTGGCCCGCTTCGACGACCCCGAAGGCCTGCTGGCCGAGATCATGGGGCGTGAGGGCGCGGTGTGCTCGGGGGTGGGCGGCAGCCAGCACATCCGCCGCGACCGCTACCTGTCCACGGGCGTCCAGGGAGAGAGCCTGCCCGTGGCGGCCGGCGTCGCGCTGCATCTCAAGCGCACCGAGCCGGGCCGCCTGGCCTGCGCCTACATCGGCGACGGCACGTTCGGCGAGGGGTCGGTCTACGAGGCGCTGAACCTGGCCGCGCTCTGGCGGCTGCCGCTGCTGGTGGTCGTCGAGAACAACGGCATCGCCCAGTCGACACCGACGTCGGCGAACCTGGCGGGCACGATCGAGGGCCGAGCGGCGGCGTTCGGCATCACGCACGCGCTGGTCGAGGGTGCTGACGTCGACGCGATCAGGGACCGGCTCGCGCCCCTGACGGCGGCGGTGCGGCAGGGCGGGCCCGCCGTGGTCGAGTTCGTCACGCACCGGCTCGGCCCGCACAGCAAGGGCGACGACACCAGGCCCGCGCACGCCATCGGCGTGGACTGGCGGGACAAGCTCCTCTCGCCGCGCCTCGAAGCTCTCGAGGCCGAGGCCGAGGCCCGAATCGAGGCGGTCGCCGCCGACGTCATGGCCCGCCCGCTGTCCAGGTGGGAGACGCGATGAGGGTCTCGGAGAACCTCAACGCCGCGCTCCACGAGGTGATGGCGGCCGCGGACGACCTGTACCTGCTGGGCGAGGACGTCGCCGACCCCTACGGCGGCGCCTTCAAGATCACCCGAGGACTGTCCACCCGCTTTCCCGGCCGCGTGCTGTCCACGCCGATCAGCGAGAGCGCCATCACCGGCGTCGCCGCGGGCCTCGCGCTGTCCGGCGACGCGGCGATCGTCGAGATCATGTTCGGCGACTTCGCGGCGCTCGCCTTCGACCAGATCATGAACTTCGCCGCCAAGTCCGTCTCCATGTACGGCTCGCGCGTCCCCATGCGCATGATCGTGCGCTGCCCCGTCGGAGGCGGCAGGGGCTACGGCCCCACGCACAGCCAGAGCCTGCAGAAGCACTTCGTCGGCATCCCCGGCCTCTCGCTCTACGAGATGTCGCCCTTCCACGACAACCTCGCGGTGCTCACCGACATGCTGCTCCGGCAGGAGCCGTGCGTGCTGTTCGAGGACAAGGTCCTCTACACGCGGCCCATGCACGCCGTGCCCGCGCCCTTCTCCGTGTCGGTCGCGGACGGCGTGGCCACGGTGTCCCTCGACGCCGAGCCAGACTGCGTGATTGTCGCCACCGGCGGGACCGCCCACAGGGCGCTGGCCGCGATGCGCTCGCTCCTGTTCGAGGAGGAGATCGTCTGCACGCTGCTGGTGCCCTCCCGCCTCTACCCCTTCGACGTGGCGATGCCGTACGCGCGGCACGTCTTCGTCGTCGAGGAGAGCAGCGCGGGCGGGACCTGGGGCGCCGAGGTCGCCCACCAGGTCCACCGGCGGCATTGGGAGCGCCTGGCAGGCCCCGTCACCCTCGTCCACTCCGCCGACTCCGTCATCCCGACCGCCGCGCACCTGGAGGACGAGGTGCTGGTGTCGGAGTCCGCGATCCACCGCGTGATCAGGGAGACGCTCCGTGGCTGAGCTGCGCGTGCCCAAGCTGAACAACAACGACACCGAGTACCTGCTGGTCGAGTGGCTGGTGGCGGACGGCTCCCCGGTCCACGAGGACGACATGGTCGCTGTCGTGGAGACCTCGAAGGCGGCGGAGGAACTGCCCGCCGACGCCTCGGGAGTCCTCCGGCACGTGGTGCGCGCGGGCGCGTGGTGCCGCCCGGACGAGGTCATCGCCCGGATCGCCGGCGAGAGCGCCGGCGAGAGGGCCGACGAGCCCGCGGACATGGCCGCCGATGCAGCCGCCGTCGAGGACCGCGCGGTGACCCCCACCCCTGGCCCGGCGGGACCGGCCACGGAACCGGCGGCCGCGGACCCGACCGCGTCAGGACCCCTGATCACCGCACCGGCTCAACGGCTCATCGACGAGCTCGGCGTCCCCATGGAGCGGATTCACGCGCTCGGCCTGGAGCTGGTCAGGAAGACCGACGTGGAGCGCATGCTCGGGCTCGTCCACGAGCTGTCCAAGGTCCAGCGCGCGGTCGCGAGGGCGGTGGAGCAGTCGCACCGGACGATTCCCGCCGCCTACCTGGCCGTCCGCATGGACCTGGCAGGCGCGCTCGACCATGCGGCCGCCCAGACGCGAGCCGTCAGACGGCCCGTCGGACTGGCCGAGATCTTCGTCCAGGCGGTCGCGGGCCTCCACGGAGGCTTCCCGCTCTTCTTCGCCGCCCTGGACGGCACGACGGCCCGCCTGTCGCGCGCCCCCGACATCGGGGTCACCGTCGACATGGGGGAGGGGCTCTACGTGCCGGTCATCCACGACGCGGCCGGCCGTACCACCAAGGAGATCGCGTCCGCGCTCATGCGGCACAGGGTGGCGGCCACCACCGGCGACTTCAAGGAGTCGGACCTCACAGGCGCCAACTTCGTCGTCACGCTGCACACCGACGGCGGCGTCGTCCTCGCCGTCCCGTTCGTCTTCCCCGGGACCGCGTGCGCGCTGGCCGTGACCGCCCCGCAGGAGGGCACCGTGGCCGACATCGGGCTGGCCTACGACCACCGCCTGATCAACGGCAGGGACGCCGCCCTCTTCATGAACGCACTCAGAGCCGTCATCGAAGGGCTGAGCTGATGTCCGTCGTCGACCTGTCAGGCGCCAAGAGAGAGCTGCTGCGGCGCAGGTTGCAGGGCAGGCAGTCCGCGCAGGCCATCCCGCGCAGGCCCGAGGGCAGCCCGCCGCCGCTGGCCCCCGCCCAGGAGCCGCTGTGGTTCATGGAGCACCTGTCGCCCGGCACCGCCACCTACACGATCACCCTCGCCGTACGGCTGCGCGAACCGCTCGACGAGGAACGGCTGCACGCCGCGCTCGACGAACTGCCGAGACGGCACGAGAGCCTGCGCCACCGGTTCCCCACGAGCGAGGAGGGGACGCCCGCCGTCCACGTGGCGGACGCCGCCGAGGTCCCGCTCGCGATCGAGCGGGCCGCCGACGACGACGAGGCCGCCGCGCTGATCGGGGCGGCCGCCGCCGTACCGCTCGACCTGGCGCGAGGCCCGCTGCTCACGGCGCTCGCGGTGACGCTCGACGACCGCCACCACGTGCTCACCCTGCTCGTGCACCACATCGTGGCCGACGGACAGTCCGCGCAGCTCCTCATGCGCGACCTGCTGGCGCTCTACAGGGGCGAGAGCCCCGCCGCGCCCGCCGTCAGGTTCGGCGACGTCGCGCTGTGGCTGCGCGAGCGGCCCTTCGAGCGGGAGCTCGACTACTGGCGCGCCCAGCTCGACGGGCTGCCGCGCGCCGAACTGCCCGCCGACCGCGCTCGACCGGCCCAGCAGCGCTTCGACGGCGCCACCCACGTGCACGAGCTGGACGCCGAGCTGACCGAACGCGTCGCCGAGCTGGCAAGGCGGCACGGCGCGACGCCGTTCATGGCGCTGCTCGCCGTCTTCCACGTGCTGCTGGCGCGCCTGTCGGCCCAGGACGACGTGGCCGTCGCCACCCCCGTGGCGGGCAGGACGCGCCCCGAACTCGACGACGTGGTCGGCATGTTCGTCAACACGCTCGTGCTGCGCGCCACGCTCGACGACGACCCGAGCTTCGCCGACCTGCTCGGCAGGACCAAGGACATGGTCGTCGACGCGCTCGACCACCAGGAACTGCCGTTCGCCACGCTGGTCGACGCGCTCGGCGTGCCACGCGACCCGAGCAGGCAGCCGCTGGTCGACACGTTGTTCTCGATGCACGACCTGGCGGCGGGCGAGGACGACTTCCCGCTGCGCCCAGGTTCGTCTAGGTACGACCTGGAGCTGTACGTCGTACCGGCCGGTGACGGGCTGGCGTGCGCCTTCACCTACAAGACCACGCTCTTCTCGGCCGACACCGTCGCGCGGATCGCCGGCCACTTCGGGGCGCTGGTGCGAGCCGCCGTGGACACGCCCGACCTGCAGGTGAGCCGCCTGCCCCTGGGCGACATCTCCGAGATCGCCGCGTGGAACGCCACCGAAGCGGACTATCCCGCCCACCAGACGCTGCACGGCCTGGTCGAGGAACAGGTGGCGCGGACACCCGACGCGGTGGCCGTCACCTTCGACGGCCGCTCATTGACCTACCGCGAGCTGGACGAGCGCGCCAACCAGGTGGCCGGCCTGCTCACCGACCTCGGGGCGGGCCCGCTGGTCGCCATCTGCGCCGAACGCTCGCTCGAACTCGTCGTCGGCCTGCTCGGCATCCTCAAGTCCGGCGCCGCCTACGTGCCGCTCGACCCCGAGTACCCCGAAGACCGCCTGGCGTTCATGCTCGCCGACGCCGCCGCGCCGTTCGTGCTCACCCAGACCCACCTCGCGCCCCTGCTGGTCTCGGGCGGCGCGACCATCCTGCCGCTCGACGACCAGGAGATCTGGGCCGGCCGGCCCACCTCCGCTCCGGAGGCCGCCCAGGGCGAGGCGGCCTACATGATCTACACCTCGGGCTCGACGGGCAAGCCGAAGGGCGTCCCCAACGGCCACCACGGCATCGTCAACCGCCTCGACTGGATGCAGAAGCGCTACCTGCTCACCGCCGGCGACGTGGTGCTGCAGAAGACCCCCGCCGGCTTCGACGTCTCGGTGTGGGAGTTCTTCTGGCCGCTGATCGCGGGGGCACGCCTCGTCCTCGCGGCGCCCGGCGGCCACAAGGACCCCGCCTACCTGCGTGACCTCATCAACGCCGAGCACGTCACCACGCTGCACTTCGTGCCCTCCATGCTGGCGGTGTTCCTCGCCGAGGAGGGCGTGGCCACCTGCACCTCGCTGCGCACGATCATCTGCAGCGGCGAGGAACTGCCCGTCGACCTGGCCGCCCGCTGCCTGCGCGCGCTGCCGGCCGAGCTGCACAACCTGTACGGCCCGACCGAGGCCGCCATCGACGTCTCGTCATGGCAGTGCACGCTCGAAAAGCTGGAGGGACGGGCCACCGTACCGATCGGCTCGCCCATCCAGAACATCACGCTGCACGTCCTGGACAGGCACGGCGCGCCGGTTCCCGTCGGGGTGCCCGGCGAGCTGCACATCGGCGGCGTCGGCGTCGCGCTCGGCTACCACGACCGTCCCGAGCTGACCGCCGCCCGCTTCGCCGGCGGGCGGTACAGGACGGGCGACGCGACCCGCTGGCTGCCCGACGGCACCATCGAGTTCCTCGGCCGCCTCGACAACCAGGTCAAGCTGCGCGGCCTGCGCATCGAGCTGGGCGAGATCGAGACGGCGCTGCGTGAGAAGGCGGGCGCGAGCGAGGCCGTCGTGGTCGTCCGCGCCGACAAGCTCGTCGCCTACCTCGTCGGCGGGCCGTCCGAGCCGGCGCAGGTCAGGGCCGCGATCCGCGGGTTCCTGCCCGAGTACATGCTGCCCTCGCTGTTCGTCCGGCTCGACGCCCTGCCGCTCACCCCGAACGGCAAGCTCGACCGCAAGGCGCTGCCCGAGCCCGTGTTGACCTCGGACGTCGCCTACGCCCCGCCCTCGACACCCGCCGAGCAGGTCATCGCCGGCGTGTGGGCCGAGATCCTCGAAGCCGAGCGGGTGGGCGTCGACGACGACTTCTTCGACCTGGGCGGGCACTCCCTTCTGGCCATCCAGGTCGTGGCCAGGCTGCGCAAGGCGGGCATCGGCCCGCTCGGGCTCGTGGACCTGTTCACCTACAGGACGGTCCGCGAGATCGCGGCCTTCCTGGAGACGGCGGCCGACCTGCCGCGCCCGCTGCTGCAACGGCTGACGGGCCCGCGCACCGCGTCCGTCACCTACGTCTGCGTGCCGTACGGCTCGGGCAGCGCGATCGTCTACCAGCCGCTGGCCGACGCGCTCCCCTCCGACCAGGCCCTCTACGCCCTGGCCATCCCCGGGCACGACGTCGGCCTGGACGAGGAGGCGATGGAGTTCGAGGAACTGGCCGCCAGGACCACCGAGGAGATCCTCCGCATCGAAGGACCGCTGGTGATCTACGGCCACTGCGGGGTGGGCGCCGCGCTCGCCGTCGAGCTGGCCAGGCGGGTCGAGGCGGCCGGCCGTACGCTGGAGGCGCTCTACATCGGGGCGATCTTCCCCTTCGCCCGGCCGCGCGGATGGCGGCGCTTCGGGCTGATGGACCGGCTCAGCTCCTACCAGACCGACATCAACCGGCTCAAGGCGCGGGGGGTGGACCTGGAGGAGCTCGAGCCAGGCGTCGCCGACCGCATCATCAGGACGATGCGGCACGACTCGAAAGCGGCGGAGAAGTACTTCACCTCGCTCTTCCACGAGCAGGACAGACCCAGGCTGCGCGCCCCGATCATCTCGGTGATCGGCGAGCGCGACCCCGCCACCGACTACTACGAGGAGCGCTACCGCGAATGGGGCTTCCTCGGCGACACCACGGCGCTGGTCGTCCTGGACGAGGGCGGCCACTACTTCCTGCGCTACCGCGCCGCCGAGCTCGCCGCCGTCCTGCGCACCCACCGGCGGCTCGAACCCACCGACCGGTCCTCCTCGTGGTGGGTGCACGCCGTCTCCACGCCTGACCAGCCGGCCGCCGCGTCCACGTCCCCGGCGCCCAGCATGCAGCGCTTCCTCACCATCGCCTCCGGACAGCAGATCTCGATGATCGGGTCGGCGCTCACCGGCTGGGCGCTGCCGATCACCGTCCTGGTCGATTCGGGGTCGATCGCCCAGTTCTCCATCCTGGCCGTGCTCAATCTGGCCGGGCTGCTCATCTCGCCGCTGGCGGGGGCGATCGTCGACAGGGGAGACCGCAGGCGGGTGCTGCTCTTCTCCGACGTGTGCGCGGCCGCGATCCAGGGCGTGCTCGCCGTACTGATCTTCTTCGGCGACCTGCGGCTCTGGCAGATCTACGGCCTGATCGTCGCCCTGTCCGTCGCCACCTGCTTCCAACGCCTCGCCTACTCCTCGGCCGTGCCGCAGCTCGTGCCCAAGCGCTACCTCGGGCACGCCGTCGGCATCACCCAGATGACCAACGGCGTCGCCCAGCTCGTCGTCCCGCTCATGGCGGCGGGACTCCTGGCGTGGATCGGCCTCGGCGGCATCGTCGCCCTCGACGTGGCCAGCTACGTCTTCGCCGTACTGGTCGTGCTGCTCGTCCGCTTCCCCGACACGCTGCCGTGGCGCCCGCGTGAGCCGCTGTCCACCGAGATCCGCAAGGGTTTCGCCTACACCTGGCACGCGCACGGCCTGCGGGCCATGCTGGGCTGGTTCGCGGTGCTGAACATCTTCCTCTCACCGCTCCTGCTGCTGGTCTCGCCGCTGGTCCTCACCTTCGCCACGCTGCGCGAGGTGAGCGCGGTCTCCGTGGTGACCGGGCTCGGCGTGCTGCTCGGCGGCCTGACCATGGCCGTGTGGGGCGGGCCGCCCAGACGCAGGTTCAGGGGCGTGCTGCTGACGACGCTGGCGATCGCGGCGGGAAGCGTCGTCACCGGGCTCGCCCCGTCGGTGATGCTGGTCGGGGCAGGCGCGTTCGCGATCACGTACTTCCTGACGCTCATGAACGGGATCTACTCGCTGATCGTCCAGATCAAGGTGCCGTACCGGTACCACGGGCGGGTGTTCGCGCTGAACACGCTCGTCGCCTGGTCGACGCTGCCGATCGGGATGGGGCTCGTCGCACCGCTGGGCGCGGCGCTGTTCGACCCGATGCTGGCCCCGGGCGGCGCGCTGGCGTCCACGGTCGGCGCGGTGATCGGCGTGGGCGAGGGGAGAGGGATCGCGTTCCTCTACCTGGTGTGCGCGGTCGCCATGGTCCTGGTGGTCGCGGGGGCGCTGCGGGTGCGGCGGCTGGCCCGCTTCGACGCCGACGTGCCCGACGCGCTGCCCGACGACCTCGTGGGCGTGGAGACGATCGCCGCGAAGACCGCCGCCTGACCCGAGGCGGTGTGCCTGGCCCGAGGCGGCTCGCCTGGCCCGAGGCGGCGGTCAGGCGAGCCGTTTGACCAGGTCGTGCAGGGTGGTGGCGAGCATGCCCAGCCTGGCCTGGGTCCGCTCGCCCTCCTCCTCACCGGCCCGGCCGAGGAAGTCCAGATAGCCGCGCGCCCACCCGCCGAACACCCACGGCTCAGCGGGGACCTTCCCGCCGCCCTCCCGGTAGCCCTCGACGGCGGCGTCGAAGCGTTCCAGGTCGAAGGAGCCGTCCACGCGCGTCGCCCAGTCGAGCGCGACGCCGACGGCCTCCCGTTCGGCGAGATAGCCGCCGGCGGTGTCCCAGTCGAGCAGCGCCAGCGAGCCGTCGGAGCGCAGCAGGGCGTTCTTGGGATGCAGGTCCCCGTGCGAGCGCACCGGCGTGCCCCGCCCCGCGGGCCGTTCGTCGCCGCGAGCAGCTCACCCGCCGGGTACGGCGCGACGGCCCTCGACCTGCCCTCCTCCTGGGCGGTGTCGGCTCCGGCGTGCACCGTGTGGGTTCCGGTGTGGGCGGTGTCGGTTCTGGCGTGCATCGTGTGGGTTCCGGTGTGGGCGGTGTCGGTTCTGGCGTGCATCGTGTGGGTTCCGGTGTGGGCGGTGTCGGTTCTGGCGTGCATCGTGTGGGTTCCGGTGTGGGCGGTGTCGGCTCCGGCGTGCACGGTGTGGGTTCCGGTGTGGGCGGTGTCGGCTTCGGCCTGCCGGGCGGGTCCAGCGGACCCGGCGCGGTGGACGGCCGACAGCAGGGCACCCACCCGGCGGGCGAGCGCGGGAGTCAGGTCGGCGGCGCCGGGAGCGCGGCCGTCCATCCACCTGTGCACGCGCACCACGCCGCCGTCGATCTCCGCCGTGTACCGCCCGGTGGCGGTCTCCTGCACGGGCCCGGGCATCGGCACCCCGGCGGCCAGCGCCGCCCGCTCGATCTCGATCGCCGTGTCGGAAGGCGCCCACCCCAGCCGCTTCACCGCGTAGGCGCCGGTGGTCGTGTCGATCCGCCAGACCTCGTTGTGGTGGTAACCGGCCAACCGCAGACCCCGCGTGACCGCACGCCCGAGCCCGAACCTGCCGCACACCTCCGCAACAGCAAGATCGCCCATGCGGGCAGTGTGCCCTACCCGTTCACATCAAAGTGAACATTTGTGAATTCTTCCGAAACTTCCCACAACTTCGCCGCGGCGTTCAGATCCTTCGACGCGGGAGAGGAATCGACGATCTGCGGATACCCCCACACCTCGAACGGTCCGCCGGGCCCCACGAAGCTCCCGCCCGGCAGGCCCCGCACCGTCGCCGCGTACAGCACCGGCAACGCTCCCCGGCCCGCGCTCTGCGCGAAGAGGGCGTTGGCGACCTTCTGCCCCACCTCCATGAACCGGTTGCCCGCCATGCGCGGACCGGTCGCCTGCAGGTTCGTGGAGGCGTAGCCAGGATGCGCCGCCACGCTGGTCAGCACGTTTCCCGCCCGCCGCTGCAGCTCGTAGGCGAACAGCAGGTTGGCCAGCTTCGACTGCCCGTAGGCCAGCCACTTGTGGTAGCCCAGCTCGCTGTTGAGGTCGTCGAACCTCATGCGCCCCGCCACGTGCGTCAGGCTGCTCACCGTCACCACCCTGCCGCCGCGCAGGCGCGGCAGCAGCAGCCCGGTCAGCGCGAAGTGCCCCAGATGGTTCGTGCCGAACTGCATCTCGAACCCGTCGGCCGTCTTCCTGTACGGCAGCGCCATCACGCCCGCGTTGTTGACCAGGATGTCGACGTCGCCTGCGATGCCCGCCGCGAACTCCCGCACCGAGGACAGGTCGGCCAGGTCCAGCCGCCGCACCTCGATGGCACCCTTGGGCGCCGCCAGGAGCATGCGCTTCCGCGCGCTCTCGCCTCTCGCCGTGTCCCTGCAGGCCAGCACGGTGGTGGCACCGCGCCTCGCCAGCTCGCCCGCCGTGATCATGCCGAGGCCGCTGTTGGCTCCCGTCACGATCGCCGTCTTGCCCGACAGATCGGGAATTTCCGCCGCTGTCCACACCATGACGATCACCGTAGCCCGTTCTCCGGAGCGAGCGGCACTTCCCTTCACGCCCTCCTCCCATGCTCCTTCACACACTCCTCCGGCCTCTCGGGCTCCCCGGCCTCTCGGGCTCCCCGGCCTCTCGGGCTCCCCGGCCTCTCGGGCTCCCCGGCCTCTCGGGCTCCCTGGCCTCTCGGGCTCCCCGGCCTCTCGGGCTCCCCGGCCTCCCGGCCTCCTTCGGGCGGGGCTCAGACGCCCGCCACGATCCCCTGCGGCACCAGCGGGATCGGGCCGAACGACCAGCAGAGCATGCTCATGGTCTTGCCCCGCCTGGACATCTCCGGCATCGCCATGAAGCCGAACGCCGACGCAGGCCGGCGGCCGGTGCGCATCATGTCGAGCAGTTCGGGCCCGTGGGTGCGCAGCCTACGCTCGGTCAGCAGCCCGAACCCCCACGCGAACAGCACACCGGTGACCAGGCCGACCGCCACGCCCGCCCATCCGAAGAACGCGGCGGCTCGCCGGGGTCGGGTTTGGAGACCGGCGCCGGAAAGGGCGCTCCAGGACGAGCGCGCCCCGCGTCCCGATCGAGGGCCGCCCCGAGTGGGAACCGCCGGGGGTCAGGCGCGGAGGCGGAGACCGCGGGGAGTGGGGTGGAATCCGGCCGTCTCCAGCGCCGCCGCCAGCGGCGACTCGTTGATCGACCCGCCGTCGGCCCGCTCCACCGTCAGCTTCCCGAGCGCCCCATCCCGTACGGCCAGCGCCAACGCGTCGACCGCGGGCTGCAGCCGTCCGTCATCGGCGAACGACAGCAACGTCTTCCCGCCCCGCTCGACGTACAGCACGAGATGCCCGTCGACGAGCACGACCAGCCCGCCCGCCTTGCGACCCGGCTTGTGCCCCACGTCTCCCGGATGCGCGGGCCAGGGGAGCGCCGCGCCGTAGGGGTTGGCGGGGTCGGCCGCCGCCAGCACCACCGCGCGCTGACCCGATCCGTCCCCGAGCCCGACCGAGGTCGAAGGATCGCCGGAAGGAGCCCCGTGGAAACCGGACCCGCCGGTGGCGTCCGGTGACAGTGCGCGCATCCGGTCGACGGCCCCTGGCAGGGCGAACTGCGCCCCGCCGAGCCCCTCGACGAAGTAGCCCCGCCGGCATCGCCCGCTCTCCTCGAACGCACGCAGGACCTGGTAGACGGCGGCGAACCCGCCGGGCAGCCGCTCGGCCATCACCGCTCCGCGCGTCACCACTCCGTGCCGTTCGAGCAGGGCCTCCGCCTGCGCGTGCGCCCGCTGCGTGGTGTCGGGCGACGGCGAGGGCAGCAGCCACCACCGGCCACCGACCAGCGGGGAGCCGCTCCGAGACGGCAGGACGGCCCGCCGTCTCCGGGTCGTCGCGGGCCGGTGCGCGGGCCGGCCCGAGCCGAGCGTCGCCCTGAGCGGAGCGAGCGTGTCGCCGGAGACCCTGCCCGACCAGACGAGGTCCCACAGGGCGGCGGTCAGCGTGAGGTCGTCCAGCGATCCCACCCGGTCGGACAGCCCGCGGAAGAACAGGGCGCCTCCGCCGCCGAGCACGTCGAGCACCTGCTTGTGCAGCGGCGTTGTGGTGATCTCGGCGGGCGGTGCGAGCAGCAGGGGGGCGGTGTCGGCGAAGTACAGCGACACCCAGCCGTCGCCGCCCGGCAGCGACCCCTGCCCTGCCCAGATGACCTCTCCCGAGGAGGTGAGCTCGTCGAGGAGCGCGGGGTGGTAGCCCGGCACCCGCGAGGGCAGCACCAGCGTCTCGAGAGAGGAGGCGGGCACCGCCGCGCCCTGCAGTTGCTCGATGGCGTTGACCAGGGCGTCCATCGATCGGGCCGCGCCGATCGCCCCGCCGACGGCGGAGCCTGCCCTGCCGGAGGATGCGGGGCGCCCCGAGATGCCGTGCCAGCTCGGCGCGAACAGCGCGAGCGTCTCCGGCGGTACCGGCTCGACCTCCTTGCGCAGCCGCGCCAGCGACCGGCGCCTGAGCATCCGCAGCACACCCGCGTCGCACCACTCCTCGCCGCGGCCGCCCGGCCTGAACTCGCCGCTCACCACCCTGCCCTGCGCGGCCAGACGGCGCAGCGCGTCGGTGACCACCGCGACGCCGAGCCCGAACCTGGTCGCCGCCGTGGCGGCGTGGAAGGGCGTGCGGGTGCGCGCGTGCCTGGCCACGAGGTCGCCGAGCGGGTCGGCGACGGGCTCGAGGAAGGCGTGCGGAACGCCCACGGGCAGGGGTGCGCCGAGCGCGTCACGCAGCCTGGCCGCGTCCTCGATCGCCGCCCACTGGTCCTCGCCCGCGATCCGCACGCTGATCGCCCGGCGTGCCCGCTCCAGGTCGGCCAGCCACGCGGGGTCCCCGCCGCGCACGCTCACGTCGGCGGCCAGCAGCGGCCCGTGCGAGCGCAGCAGGTCGGCGAGGTCCTCGGCGTCGCGCAGCGGCCTGTCGAGCCTGGCCAGCTCCCGCTCGGCGTCGGCGATCACGTCTGGATCGAGCAGTTCGCGCAGGTCGGCCTGGCCCAGCAGTTCGGCGAGGAGACTGGTGTCGAGCGCGAGCGCCTGCGCCCGCCGTTCGGCCAGCGGCGCGTCGCCCTCGTACATGAACGCGCCGATGTAGTGGAACAGCAGCGAGGCCGCGAACGGCGAGGCATGCGAGGTCTCCACTTCCACCACCCGCACCCGCCGCGCCGCGATGTCACGCATCAGCCGCACGAGCCCCGGCACGTCGAACACGTCCTGCAGGCACTCGCGCATCGTCTCCAGCACCACGGGGAAGCTCGCGTACTGCGAGGCCACCCCGAGCAGGTGAGCGGCTCGCTGGCGCTGCTGCCACAGCGGGGTGCGCTTGCCAGGGGTACGGCGCGGCAGCAGCAGCGACCGCCCCGCGCACTCCCTGAAGCGTGAGGCGAACAGCGCCGAACCGCCGAGCTCCTCCGTGACGATCTGCTCGATCTCGTCGGCGTCGAAGGCGGCCACATCGCTCGGCGGTTCGGCCAGCGTGTCGGGGATGCGCAGCACGATGCCGTCGTCGGAGTGGACGGCCTGCACGTCGACGCCGTAGCGCTCGCGCAGCCGCCGGTTGATGGCCAGGGCCCACGGGGCGTGGACGCGCGCGCCGTAAGGAGAGTGGATCACCACGCGCCAGTCGCCCAGCTCGTCGTGGAAGCGTTCGACCAGCAGCGTGCGGTCGTCGGGCACGTAGCCCGTCGCCTCGCGCTGCTCCTCCAGATAGGCGAGCAGGTTGCCCGCCGCCCACTCGTCTAGCCCCGCCGCCCGCATCCGCTCGATCACGCCGTCCGCTGGAGACCCCCCGTCCGGTGGAGAACCGCCGTCCGGTGGAGAACCGCCGTCCGGTGAGGACCCGCGGCCCGAAGACGAACCGGTCGCGCCGTCCGTGGAAGCCGCGCCGCGGCCGCCCGCCGTACGCTGCCCGGAGGCGACCTGCTTGGAGACAGCCTTCCCGGAGGCGGCCTGCTTGGAAGCGGCCTGCTTGGAGGGAGCGGTTCCCGAGGAGGACAGCTCGCGGAGGAAGGCTCCGATGGCCCTGCCCAGCTCGGCGGGTCGCCCGGGGGCGTCGCCGTGCCAGAACGGCAGCTTGCCGGGCTGGCCAGGCGCGGGGGAGACCAGCACCCGGTCGGCCGTGATGTCCTCGATCCGCCATGAGGTGGCGCCGAGCACGAACACGTCGCCGGCCCGCGACTCGTAGACCATCTCCTCGTCGAGCTCGCCGACCCTGGAGCCCTTCTCGCCGACCAGGAACACGCCGAACAGCCCGCGGTCGGGGATGGTGCCGCCGTTGGTGACGGCGAGCCGCTGAGCGCCCGGACGCCCCTGCAGCACGCCGGTCACCCTGTCCCACACCAGCCGGGGGCGCAGCTCGGCGAACTCCTCGCTCGGGTATCGGCCCGCGAGCATGTCGAGCGTCGCCTCCAGCGCGCTGCGCGGCAGCGTGGCGTAGGGCGCCGCCCGCTTGACCACCTCTTCGAGCTCCTCGACCGTCCAGTCGTCGAGCGCCGTCATCGCCACGATCTGCTGGGCGAGCACGTCGAGCGGATTGCGCGGATAGCGCATCTCCTCGATCTCGCCGCTGCGCATCCGCTCGGCGACCACCGCCGTCTGGATGAGGTCGCCGCGGTACTTGGGGAAGATCACGCCCTTGGACACCGCACCCACCTGGTGCCCTGCCCTGCCGATCCGCTGCAGGCCGCTGGCCACGCTCGGTGGCGCCTCCACGCAGGCCACCAGGTCGACGGCGCCCATGTCGATGCCCAGCTCCAGGCTGGAGGTGGCGACCACCGCCGGCAGCCTGCCCGACTTCAGCGCCTCCTCGATCTGCGACCTTTCCTCCTTGGACACCGAGCCGTGGTGGGCGCGGACGATCTCGGGAACCGCGCCCTTGCTGGCCCCCGCCTGCGCCATCATCTCCGCCGGTGGCCGGGTGACCGGGGGCTCGTCGCGCGGTGTCTCCCATATCGACAGGTCGATCGCCTCCGCGCCCTGCTCGCGCTCGTAGGCGAGCTCGTTGAGCCGCGTGCACAGGCGCTCGGCCAGCCGCCGCGAGTTGGCGAAGACGATCGTCGAGCTGTGGGCCTCGATCAGATCGAACAGCCGGTCCTCCACGTGCGGCCAGATCGACCTGCGCGCGGGCTCCTGGACGAAGGCGTCGGGATCGGTCATCGGCTGCGCGTCGAGCTCCGTCATGTCCTCGATCGGGACGACGACCTCCACCTCGAGACGCTTGTCGGAGGGCGGCTGCACCACGGTCGCGGGGCGCGCGCCGCCGAGGAAGGCGGCCACCTCGCTCACGGGCCGCACGGTCGCCGAGAGCCCGACGCGCTGGGCGGGCCTGTCGAGGAGCGCGTCGAGCCGCTCCAGGCTGAGCGCGAGGTGCGCGCCGCGCTTGGTGGCGGCGACCGCGTGCACCTCGTCGACGATCACCGTCTCCACGCCGCGCAGCGCCTCTCTGGCCTGGCTGGTGAGCAGCAGGAACAGCGATTCGGGCGTCGTGATGAGAATGTCGGACGGCTTGGCGGCGAACCGCCTGCGGTCCTCCGCCGAGGTGTCGCCCGAGCGGATCGCCACCGAGATCTCGGGTACGGCGAGGCCGAGGCGTCGCGCGGTCTGCCTCATCCCCGCCAGCGGGGCCCGCAGGTTGCGCTCCACGTCGACGGCGAGCGCCTTCAGCGGCGAGACGTAGAGCACCTTGCAGGACTTCTTCGGCTCCTTGCCGGAGGCCGGGGGGGAGGGGGCCTCGGCGGCGAGCCTGTCGAGCGACCACAGGAACGCGGCGAGCGTCTTGCCCGAACCCGTGGGCGCGACGACCAGCGTGTTGTCGCCGCGCGCGATGGACTCCCACGCCCCCAGCTGAGCGGGCGTGGGCGCCGCGAAGGCCCCGGTGAACCAGTCACGGGTCACCCTGCTGAAGTGGTCGAGGACAGTCACCTCATCATGGTGCCTTCTGGCACCGACAAAACCGAATCCCGGCAGCTCAGGCCGACTGTGACCCCTCGCCGAAGCCGCGCGGCGCACCGGCCGGTGTCAGGCCTCGACCGGGCGGGCCCGGCACATGGCTGCGGCCCCGGGCAGCCCTGAGGACGATGCCCAGCCGCCGCGTGCCATGCCGTACCGGACAGGAAGATTTGAAGATCTTTGACTGGTATTTCCCATTTTTTCGTTTTTATCCGCATACTGCATGCGTGCATAGCTACGACGAGCGCCTCACCACCCTGGTCTTCGACTACATGAGGCAGCGCCTCGCCCTGGACCCCGTACCCCTCGACCATCCGGGCGAGAAGGACAAGCTGGATGCCGCGCTCGCCGGGCTCATCACTCCGGAAGGCGCCGACCCGGCCAAGGTGCTGGACATCTACGACCAGCAGCTGTCCCGCGCGGTCATCTCCGCCGACAGCAACCGCTTCCTGTCCTTCATCCCCGCGGCCCCCACCAAGGCCGCGCTGCTGTTCGACATGGTCGTCTCCTGCGCCTCGCTCCAGGGCATCAGCTGGCTGGAGGCCTCGGGCGCGATCGCCGCGGAGAACCAGGTCCTGCGCCTCATCGCCGACTACGCGGGCCTGCCCGAGACCGCGGGCGGGTGCTTCGTCTCCGGCGGCAGCGCGGCCAACCTGTCCGCCCTTGTCGTGGCCAGGGACACGGCCAACGTGCCGAACGCGAAGATCGCCGTGAGCGACCAGGCGCACTCCTCGATCTCCAACACCCTGCGCATCATCGGCGTCGAGGCGCTCGTCGTGCCCTCGGAGGACCACCGTCTCACGGGCGCGTCCCTGCGGAAGGCGCTCGAGGGCCAGGAGAACGTCATCGGCGTCGTCGCCACCTCGGGCACGACGAACGCCGGCATCGTCGACGACCTCAAGGGCGTCGCCGAGGTGGCGCGCGAGCGCGGCCTGTGGTTCCACGTCGACGGCGCGTACGGCGGCGCGGGGCTGTTCGCCCCTTCCGTACGGCACCGCTACGAAGGCATCGAGCACGCCGACTCGTTCGTGGTCGACCCGCACAAGTGGCTGTTCGCCCCGTTCGACTGCGCCGCGCTCGTTTACCGCAATCCCGGCCTGGCGCGTGCCGTACACACGCAGGACGCCTCCTACCTGGACGTCCTGCACACCGACGGCGGCGAGTGGAACCCCACCGACTACGCCTACCACCTGACCAGGCGCGCCCGCGGCCTGCCGCTGTGGTTCTCGCTCGCGGTCAACGGCACCGACGCCTACACCGAGGCCGTTGAGCGCGGGCTGAGCCTGGCGAGGGAGACGGCCGAACTGATCAAGGAGAGCGACCACCTGGAGCTCATCCGCGAGCCCGAACTGTCCGCCGTTCTCTTCCGCCGTCCCGGATGGACCGCTCAGGACTACTACGACTGGTCCGAGCGGCTGCTGGCCGGGCAGATCGGATTCGTCACCCCGACCGGCTGGGAGGGCGAAACCGTCGCGCGTTTCGCTTTCCTGCACCCCGGCACCACCATCGAGATCGTGAAGGAGATTGTCGCCACCATGCGCGATTGAGAGGGGACTCCCGGGGACATAGAGCGGGAGAGGTGAGCGACGTGACCATCGACTATCCAGCCATCGAGGCTGATCGCGAGCGCATCAAGCGGGAGTACCTCCTACCGCACCGACCATCGAGCAGCGCACGCGGCCTGCACCACTTCGCGCTGATCTCCTCCGATGTGGAGCGGACGATCCGTTTCTACCAGGAGCTCCTGGAATTCCCCCTCACCGAGATCTTCGAGAACCGCGACTACAAGGGCTCCAACCACTTCTTCTTCGACATCGGCAACGGCAACCTGCTGGCCTTCTTCGACTTCCCCGGGCTCGACCTCGGGCCGTACCAGGAGGTCCTCGGGGGGCTGCACCACATAGCGATCTCGGTGGACCCCGCGACGTGGGAGCGGCTACGCGGCAAGCTGGAGATGGCCGGCGTGCCGCACCAGATCGAGAGCGGCGCCTCCATCTACTTCAAGGACCCCGACGGCGCCCGGCTGGAGCTGCTCGCCGACCATCTGGGAGAGATGTACGGCTCGCGTGTGCTGTAACCGCTTATCTCCGTGATGCCCTGCGGGTACGCGGTGCGCCCTCGCGGGGTTCGCGTCTCAGGCCGCCGTGCCGCTCGGCACGTTCGGCCTTCTCCTTCTGTACGGCGAGCCGCTGCTGGAGGAGCAGGCTGCGGCGACGCTCCCGATGTGATCTGGCGGTGGCTGACGGCTTGGGCGCCGTTTTGGGGGTTTTCGCCATGCACGATGTCCTACCCAGTCTGGAGCCGGTTCCATACTGGGTAGATGCGCCTGACCGAGTTCTGGAGACGGATGCGCGCCCACTTCGGTGACGAATACGCCGAGTCGTGGGCCAAGGACTACGTGCTCTCCCCGCTGGGAGGGCGCACCGTCGAGCAGGCCCTCGCGCAGGGCGAGAGCGCCAAGGACGTCTGGCGGGCGGTGTGCCAGGTGGAGAACGTCTCCAGCAAACTGCGCTGACCGCTCGGGGGGAACGGGTGCACACCTGCTCGTGCTGTACGGCCGGGCCTCGGCTCGTCGTCTTCACCGGGGGTCCAGGATCGGGCAAGAGCACATTGATCGGCCGCCTGGGCCTGTTCGCCTCGGAGGAGGCCGGACGGGCGATCATCCAGGACCAGGTGGCGATCGGCGGCTTCGCGCTGCCGTGGAAGGACGTCGAGCTGTTCGCCGAGCTCATGCTGAGCCACGAACTGCGCTCCTACCGGCTCGCCGCGAGCAGGGAGGGCACGGTCGTCTTCGACAGGGGGGTGCCCGACATCGCGGGCTACCTGCGGCTGGAGGGGCGCCAGGTGCCCGCCCACGTCGACGCCGCGGCCAGGAGCTTCCGCTACCACCGCACGGTCTTCGTCGCGCCCCCGTGGCCGGAGATCTACGAGAACGACGCCGAGCGGAAGCAGACGCCCGAGGAGGCCGAGCGGACCTACGCGTCCGTGTCCTCGGCCTACCTCGACTACGGCTACGAGCTGGTCGAACTGCCTCGCGTCCCCGTGGAGGAGCGGGTCGCCTTCGTGCTCAGGCACCTGCGGCGAGCTTGAGCAGGACGACGCCGCCGATGATCGCGGCGAAGGAGACCAGCTTGGGCGCGGTGATCTTCTCCTTGTAGACGAGGGCGCCGAGGACGACGGTGCCGATCGAGCCGACGCCGGTCCAGATGGTGTAGCCGACGCCGACGTCGAGGGTTCTGAGCGCGAGGCTGAGGGTGAAGATCCCGCCCGCGGCGGCCAGCAGGGTGAAGACCGACGGCCACAGGCGGGTGAAGCCCTGGGTGGCGTTGGTGCCGAGCGCGAAGCCGATCTCGAAGACGATCGCGATGGAAAGGTGGATCCAGGCCATGGTGGTGACTCCTCAGACGGTGGGCGTGGTGGGGGAGAGGCGGTCGGCCAGCTTGAGGCCGAGGACGCCGCCGATGATCAGGACGAACGCCAGGGCCTTGCCGGGCGTCATCGCCTCCTCGAAGATCAGGGTGCCGAGCACGACCGTGCCCACGGAGCCGATGCCGGTCCACACGGTGTAGCCCACGCCGACGTCCAGCGTCCTGAGCGCCAGGCTGAGGAAGAAGATCCCGCCTGCCGCCGCGGCGATGGTCAGCAAGGAGGGGCCGAGCACGGTGAAGCCTTCCGTGGCGTTGGTGCCGAGGGCGAAGACCACCTCGAACACGGCGGCGACGAGCAAGTAGATCCATGCCATGGGGGACTGAACTCCTTCATTAATTGCTTGTACATGCATATTCTGTGCATACATATAGAGTGGGTGTCAACACGCGAAGGAGGAACAGATGGCGACGCTCGACGACGACATGTGGGTCGGGGTGGTACGGCTGCACGCCAGGGTGGAGTACGAGCTGTCCACCGCGCTGCAGCGGCACGGTCTCGGCCTTTCGGAGTACAGGGCGCTCTGTCATCTGTCCACGGCCGTGGGCGGCGAACTGCGCATGCAGGAGCTCGCCGACCTGCTCGGGCTCAACCAGAGCTCGGTCACCCGCCTGGTCGGACGGCTGGAGGCCTCCGGCCTGACCCGTCGCGACCTGTGCGCCAACGACCGCCGAGGCGTCTACACCGTGATCACCGACGCGGGCAGGGAGCGCAAGGAGGGGGCGGGCGCCACCTACGACGAGACGCTCACGGCCTCTCTCGACCGGGCCGCCGCCGACGGCCTGGAGTCCACCGTGGCGGGCCTGCGGGCGGCTTTCGTCGGCCGGTAGGCGGTCTCGCCCGGGTCGCCCGCCGGCCGCGGACACCGTATCGCGGTGATCACGCCAGGAAGGAGGCATCCCCTCGCGCTCAGCCTGACCGGCGGCAACCGCAACGACGTCACCCAGCTCATGCCGCTGCTACGGGGCATTGCGCCCGTTCGCTCCGGCCTGGGCGTGCATCGGTGGGTGATCGAGCAGACGCTCTCGCTGCTGCACTGGTTCCGTCGCCTGCGCATCCGCTGGGAGATACAAGACGACATCCACGAGGCTTTCATGACCCTTGCCGCGGCGATCATCTGCTGGCGCCGCCTCGTCCGCTGATCTTCCTGCCAGGGAACGCGAGGTGGTGCAGGAGCCGGCCGCAGACCAGATCATTTTTGTTAGGGGCTCTCAGGTGGCTTCGGCCAGCGAGGTGTGAAGCGCCTCCGCCGTACCGGCGAGATCGTCGGCGTGCCCCTGGCCGCCCGGGGACCACAGGAAGACCCACGCGGTCGCCGACGGAGTGGCGAAGATGATGGTCTGGCGGCCCGTACGCGGGTGCCACACCCACAGCACGGGGTCGTCGCCACCGACCATCCGCCCGACGAGCCCGCAGTCGGGGAGCAACGCCGCGAGCGCCTCCAGGTGGGCGCGCCGCTGCCCGGTGTACGTGCTCGTCACGTCGCCGCCTCTCGACCTTTTTCCCAGGATCTCCCCAGGTCAGCGCCATGGCAACAGGCCCGGCGTATTGTCTGGGAATGTCGGTCGGGGCCGGTGTGACTGTTGGCGTGTTCGAGGCGCGATCGAACAGCCGTTCGGCTACCATGAGAAGCGCCGGACCGCGGCTTCCTCGGGTCGGCGGAAAATTGTCGGTCCCACCGCGTAGCTTTCACTCGACCGACCAGACCACGACCCTCCGGGGAGTTCCCATGGCTATCAACGACCGCGAGAAGGCCCTTGAGACTGCCCTCGCACAGATCGAGCGGCAGTTCGGCAAGGGCTCCGTCATGCGCCTCGGCGATGACGCCAGGGCTCCCATCGAGGTGACCCCGACCGGTTCGATCGCGCTCGACGTGGCGCTCGGCATCGGCGGCTTCCCCAGGGGCCGCATCGTCGAGGTCTACGGTCCCGAGTCCAGCGGTAAGACCACGGTGGCGCTGCACGCGGTGGCCAACGCGCAGCGGGCCGGCGGCATCGCGGCGTTCATCGACGCCGAGCACGCCCTCGACCCCGAGTACGCCAAGAAGCTCGGTGTCGACACCGACGCCCTGCTCGTCTCCCAGCCCGACACGGGTGAGCAGGCGCTCGAGATCGCCGACATGCTGATCCGCTCGGGTGCCGTCGACATCATCGTCATCGACTCGGTCGCGGCCCTGGTGCCCAAGGCCGAAATCGAGGGCGAGATGGGCGACAGCCACGTCGGTCTCCAGGCCCGCCTGATGTCCCAGGCGCTGCGCAAGGTCGCGGGCGCGCTCAACAGCACCGGCACCACCGCCATCTTCATCAACCAGCTCCGCGAGAAGATCGGCGTCATGTTCGGCTCGCCCGAGACCACGACCGGCGGTAAGGCGCTGAAGTTCTACGCCTCGGTCCGCCTCGACATCCGCCGCATCGAGACGCTGAAGGACGGCACGGAGGCGGTCGGCAACCGCACCCGCGTCAAGGTCGTCAAGAACAAGATGGCGCCGCCCTTCCGCGTCGCCGACTTCGACATCCTGTACGGCGTGGGCATCTCCCGCGAGGGCGGTCTCATCGACATGGGCGTGGAGCACGGCTTCGTTCGCAAGTCGGGCGCCTGGTACACCTACGAGGGCGACCAGCTCGGCCAGGGCAAGGAGAACGCGCGCAACTTCCTGCGCAACCACCCTGACGTGGCCAACGAGATCGAGAAGAAGATCAAGGAGAAGCTGGGCGTGGGCCCGCGGGTCGACGCCCCCGCCGAGGCCGCCGCTCCCGCCGCCCCTCCGGCCCCCGCCACCACGGGCCGCGGTTCCAAGGCCTCCACGCCCAAGCCTGGTGACGTCTGATCCGGTTTGAGTCATGAGCATGTCGTCGGACCCTGACCAGAAGCCGCCCGGTTCCACCCCGGAGCCGCTTCCGCCTCACCCCCCTGCCCGCCGACGGGCAGGCCAGGGTCCCGACAGCTCCGGCCCCGAGGCCGCGCGCGGCTCCCTCGGGGACTCTCCGCCCCACCCCGCGGGCGGCGAGTCTCTCGACAACGACACTGCCATCGCACAGGCCGGCGACGGCTCATCCGGGATGGGCCGGACCAGCGACGACGGCGTCGCCAGGGACGCTTTCGGCCAGAACGGCCCCGGCGGCTGGGGCGCCGCCGACCAGGCATCGAACGGATGGGGTGCTGACGACCAGGCCCCTGACGGCTGGGGCACGCGGGGCTCCGGCGTGTGGGCCGCGCGTGAGTCCGACCCCTGGGGCGTGCGCGATCCTGACGGCTGGGGCCCGGGCCACAGTCGGCGGCCCGACGGCTGGGGCCCGAATCCTGGGGCGTGGAGCCCGAGGTCCCGGGATGCGAACGACTCCAGTCCGAGCGCCTCGGGCACCAGCGGCTCCGGCGTGAACACCTGGGGCCCGGGCGGTCCCGGTTCGGGCGCTTGGGACAGGGGCGACTCGGCCCCCTGGGACGTGACCGGCTCTGGTCCGGGCGCCTGGGACACGGGGAGCTCAGGCTCGAACGCCTGGGACACGAGCGGATCCCGTCCGAACACATGGGATGCGGACGGCTCCGGTCCGAACACGTGGGACTCGGGCGGGTCCGGCCCGAACGCCTGGGATGCGGGCGGCTCCAGCCCGAACGCTTGGAGCGAGATCCCCGACGGCTTCGCCGATCTCGCCGCGCCCCGCTCCACCCGATCACGTGGCACCACAAGTCAGGAGCCGGAGCACGGCCCCGCGTGGCCGTTTGCCGGAACCGGCCCAGCGTGGTCGCCCCCCAGCAAGGCTGACCCGCCCGCCGACCCCCTTGCAACCAGCCAGGACCGGTCCCAGGACGAGGCGCCGGAGCAGGCCGCCTCGCCCGCCCCGAGCGGGAGGGCCGACACCACGCAGTCGGGCAGAGAAGAGGGCGACCTCCCTCAGGAGAACGTTGGGTCTGCGCAGGGTGTCGACCTCGTGCAGGGCGCTGCGGAGGCCCTGTCGTCAATGGAAGCGTCACCCCGAACGGCGGACAGGACCCGTGGAGACGGCACCATTTCGGCCGACCACAACCAGGTTCCCGGCTCTGACCGGGATACTGGCTCTGACCACGGCACGGACGCCGATCGCGACACTGACCGCGACGTCGATGCCGACGTTGGCCGCGTCATCGACGCTGGCTCTGACCGCGGCACGGAGGCCGACCGCGACACTAAGGGCGACCTCGACGCTGACGCCGGCCGCGGCGCTGACCGCGAGGCCGACGCTGGCCGCGGCACCGACGCAGGCTCCCACCGCGATCAGGACCTGAGCCGCGGCCAGGACCTGAGCCGCGACCAGGGAACTGATCATGATCCTGGGCTTCGCGTTCAGTCCACGGGTCGATCTCGGAGGATGCAGATCGGGCCGCCCGCCGACGAGGCCGACCACCCGGGGGCGGCGCACGACTGGGGTGCGTGGCCGGACGTCGCGCAGCGGGGGCCGCGTCCGAAACGTCGACCCCGTTCACGATCGTCGTCGGGTGAGTGGGCCGTTCCCGATGGAGGGCTTGGCTCGGGCGATGACGGCGGCCGCTCCTACGAGTGGCTGGACTCGGGTGACGACGGTGGCCGGCCGTACGGCGGGTTGGAGTCGGGAGACGACGGCGACTTCCTGGACAGAGGGCTCGGCTCGGGAGACGACGGCTCGTCGGGGCGTCGCCGGACGTCGCGCTCCCGCAAGAGTTCGCGTCGCAACCGGGACGACGGCTGGCCTGATGCCGATGCGGGGACCCGATCCGTTCGAGGGCGGACCGCCTCCGGGGGAGACGGCTCCTCTGCCGCGGGGGGTGTGTCTTCATCCGGCGCTTGGGGCGCTGGGCGGGCTGGGCGCTCCCATGGACGTGACAGCTTCGACTCCGTGGGTGAGCCGCCCGCGTGGGCCAGGGGCGAGGGCGGCTCGTCCGACTCGACGCCTGATGGCGCATGGCCTGAGCCGACTCCCTACAACGGCCGTTCTACCGGCTCCGGGGCGTCTGACTCCCGGAAGGCATCCGGCTTCCGGAAGGTTGGCGGATCCCAGACCGGGGCGTCCGAGGGATGGCCAGATGCCGTCCCTCGACGTCGAAACGCCGGAGAAGCACGTCAGGACGCCTCTCTCGAGGAGCGGATCGGTGCGAGCCAGCCGGAAGTCTCCCGTGATGAACGGGATGGTGCAGGGCAGGCGGAGGTCTCCCGCGACGAGCGGGTCGGGGCGTCGCGTCCACAGGTCTCCCGTGGCGAACGGGGTGGTGCGGGCCAGCCGGAGGTCTCTCGTGACGAGCGGGGTGGCGCGTCGCGTTCGGAGGTCTCCGGTGACGAACGGGCTGGTGATCGGCGCCAGGACATCTCCCGCGACCGGCACGCGGAAGAGGAGCACCAGAGCGTCTCTTCCGACCCGCGGACTGGCGGATGGCAGGAGGGCGGATTCCCGGCCGGAGCGTCCGGTGAGGGAAACGACGGTTACTCCGGCGCCGGCCGGCGGGGCGGCTCTGCGAGGGGCGGCTGGCCGGGTGGCGGCGCGGGCGGCCTGTTCGGCGAGACCTCAGGACGCGGCCCCGATGAGTCGGAAGACGGTCCTGATGAGGGGCGACGCGGGGGCCGGGGAAGGCGGCGTGCCGGTGGGGCGCGGCGAGGGACGGGGAGAGCGCGTTCGGCCGGATGGGCGGATGGGCCGCAAGAAGGTTCCGTGGCGGGCTCCGGTCCCGAGGCGGACCCGGAGTCGGTCGCGCGTGCCATCTGCCTGAGGTTGCTCACGATGGCGCCGAAGACGAGGGCGCAGCTCGCCGAGGCGATGCGGAAGCGCGATGTGCCGAGGGAGGCGGCGGACGCCGTACTGGATCGGTTCACCGAGCTGGGGCTGATCAACGACGAGGCGTTCGCCGAGGCGTGGGTGGACTCGCGGCATCACGGGCGCGGGCTCGCGCGGCGGGCGCTGGCGGCGGAGCTACGGCACAGGGGCGTGGACAGCGACACGGTCAACGAGGCCGTCGAACGCGTCGACACCGACCAGGAGGCCGAGACGGCGCGCAGGCTCGTGGAACGCAAGCTCGCCTCGACCCGTGGCCTGGATCCGCAGGCCCGTACCCGGCGGCTGGCCGGGATGCTGGCGAGGAAGGGATACGGGGCCGGAGTGGCCTACCGGGTGGTCCGCGAGGCGCTGGAGAACGAGGGCGTCGCCGTCGAGGACGACTTCCCCGAGGCATGACCGTCGCATGGCCGGGGCGGGAAGGTTCGCGGACGTCCGCGTGGCCGTGGGTTTGCCCCCGGATGGGGCGGTGCGCGGGCTCGGGCGGGCCGGAGGGCGGGCGGGCGGAGGGTTCCACCTGATCCGCCTGGGGTCCGCGCGGGCCGGTGAAGAAGGTCGTCGGATGTCCGAAACGATCGGGGTGGGTGATGGCCGATTCGGCGTGTGCGCAGGGGGTATTCGGGTCGCTGCGGCGGTCGGGTCATGGGTCGGTAAGAGCTGCTGAGATCTGGGTAGCTCAAGTGCGTCAGATGCGGATTAGCTGGGTAAATGACGGCATGTCGGCCATTCCAGGCAAGATCGTGCGGTATGTGCTCGATTCGGTGGTAGGACACGCTTGACAACACGTCTTTGCTTGCCCGTTACCTCTTCGACGCATAACCTCGACGGCAGTGAGGAGTTACTCCGCGCAGTGCGGATTGCCATACCGGTGAACTACGGACGAGCGAGCTCGATTGACCATGAACGACACGGTGGCGGCTGTCCAGGTCGGCGCCCGGTCCGCTTTGGCTTGATATTTGTCCTGGTGGAGACACCGATGGGGCGATCCGTGCCGTGCACGTGACCCCTCCTGAGGCGTTTGGAAATTTGTGACGCGAGGAGGGCGGGGCGCACATGGAGACGCCTGTCGTGGTGTTGGCGGTTGCGGTGCTGCTGCTGGCATGCGTGATGATCGTCGCGTTTGTCATACTTCTGCGCCGCACTGCCGCCCTGGCGCCGCCCAAGGTGTCCAAACCGTCGCCTGACGCGCTGGCCGAGGTGCACGCGGAGTTGGAGGAAGCGCGCCGCGAAGCCGTGGAGATCAGGGACAAGGCCCAGTCCGACGCCGTTGAGATTTTGCGCAGGTCCGAGGTGGCGGCCGAGTCGGCCGCGCAGATGCGGCAGGAGGTCGAGGAGGAGAGCCGCATCCTGAAGTCCGAGCTGAAGGAGCTGCGGGCCGACCTGGAGCGGAGAGAGAACCGCCTGGGCGAGCGGGAGCAGCGGCTCGACGAGGAGACGCGCAGACAGGTCGAGCGCGGTAGGAAGCTGGCCGAGACCGAGACCGAGCTGGCCGACCGGCGTGAGGAACTGCTGCAGGTCGAGAACGAGCGCAGAACCATCCTCGAGCGGGTGGCCGGGCTGACGGCCGAGCAGGCCAAGAACGAGCTGGTCAAGGAGATCGAGAACCAGGCCAAGCGCGAGGCCGCGCTGATCGTCAGAGAGATCGAGGGCGAGGCGCGCAAGGAGGGCGAGAAGCGCGCCACCAAGATCGTGACACTGGCGGTGCAGCGGGTCGCGGCCGAGCAGACGGCGGAGTCCGTGGTCAGCGTGCTGCACCTGCCCGGTGACGAGATGAAGGGCCGGATCATCGGTCGTGAGGGGCGCAACATCAGGGCGTTCGAGTCGACGACCGGGGTGAACCTGATCATCGATGACACGCCCGAGGCGGTGCTGCTGTCCTGCTTCGACCCGGTGCGGAGGGAGACGGCGCGGCTGACGCTGGAGAAGCTCGTGCTCGACGGGCGGATCCACCCGCAGCGCATCGAGGAGGCCCACGATCGCAGCCGCCAGGAGGTGCAGGACCTCTGCGCCCGGGCGGGCGAGGACGCGCTGGTGGAGCTCGGGATCACTGACATGCACCCAGAGCTGACCTTGCTGCTCGGCCAGCTGCGCTACCGCACGAGCTACGGTCAGAACGTGCTCAAGCACCTGATCGAGTCGGCGCACATCGCCGGCATCATGGCCGCCGAGCTCAAGATGAACCAGCCGCTGATGAAGCGGTGCGCGCTGCTGCACGACATCGGCAAGGCGCTGACGCACGAGGTCGAGGGCAGCCACGCGCTGATCGGCGCGGAGATCGCCCGGCGGTACGGCGAGCACGAGGACGTCGTCCACGCGATCGAGGCGCACCACAACGAGGTCGAGGTGCGGACCGTGGAGGCGGTGCTCACGCAGGCGGCCGACGCGATCAGCGGGTCCAGGCCAGGAGCGCGGCGCGAGTCGCTGGAGGCCTACGTGAAGCGGCTCGAGCGGCTGGAGGAGATCGCCACCTCGTTCGACGGGGTGGACAAGGTGTTCGCCATGCAGGCGGGGCGCGAGATCCGCGTCATGGTGAAGCCGGACGCGATCGACGACATCCAGGCGCAAGTGATCGCGCGCGACGTGGCCAAGCAGGTGGAGGAGGAGCTCACCTACCCCGGCCAGATCCGCATCACAGTGGTCCGCGAGTCCCGAGCGACCGAGTTCGCCCGCTAGCCGGCGACTGTTCTTCCTCCTTCTTTGCACGGCCCGGCACGGGCGGCTTGTACGGCCCGGCACGGGAGGGGCTTCTTGTACGGCCCGGCACGGGAGGGGCTTCTTGTACGGCCCGGCACGGGAGGGGCTTTTTGCACGGCCCGGCACGGGCGGCTTGCACGGCCCGGCACGGGAGGGGCTTCTTGTACGGCCCGGCACGGGAGAGGCCACCGGGGTCACCGGTGACCGCCCGTCCTCCCACGCATGCTCCAGCGGGACTTCGGTGGCCCGCCGTCACGTCGGGGATGTTGGCCGGGTTCTTCGAGATCGGGTGAGGTTCTCCCGATGCGGTGGGTTCGACGGCGACCACCGCCTGAGATGCCCGAGAGGTTTCCTCGCCGTGTGGGTGGATGTCACGTAACGGCGCGTGGGAGACCGGCCCGTGATGACGACCGCCGCCGAAGGTGGTCGTGGCTGTCCCTCTGCGTGGGGGACGCCGCTCCAGGGCTGATCGCCCGTGGCACCATCCGCCGCGATGCCGCGATGCCGCGATGCCGCGATGCCGCGATGCCGCGATGCCGGGATGCCGGGATGCCGGGATGCCGGGATGCCGGGATGCCGGGATGCCGGGATGCCGGGATGCCGGGATGCCGGGATGCCGGGATGCCGGGATGCCGGGATGCCCGGGATACCGGGGCAGGGAAGCAGGGTGCCAGGAGGCCGGGACGCCAGGATGCCGGGTGCCGTGCCGGGGTGCTGGGTGTCGGGGTGGGGAGTGTGGCTATGCCATCGTGAAGATCTGCTGGTAGAACGACAGCTCCGCCGCCAGGGCCGCCGTTCTGGTCTCCGTGCGGCGGAAACCGTGCGACTCCCCCTCGAACGCGAGATACGTGCACGGCACCCCACGCTCCGACAGCGCGTCCGCGAACGCCGACGACTGGGAGGGCGGCACCACCGGATCGTCCAGCCCCTGGAGCAGCAGCATCGGGCACGACACCCCGCCCGCCAGCGCGAGCGGTTCCCGCGAGGCGTAGAGCGCGGGATCCTCGGGCCCCACCAGCCACTCGGTGTAGCGCGACTCGAAGTCGTGGGTGTGCGCGTTGAGCGGGGCGAGCGCGCTCACCCCGAAGTAGGACACCCCGCCCGCGAACACGTTCGACCTGCAGCAGGCCGCCATCACGGTCCAGCCGCCCGCACTGCCTCCTCGGACGGCGACGTGTGCCGGGTCGGCGTGCCCCTCGGCGACCAGCCATTCGGCGGCGGCGACGGTGTCCTCGACGTCGACGATGCCCCACTGCCCGCGCAGCCGGTCGCGGTAGGCCCTGCCGTACCCGGTGGACCCGCCGTAGTTGACGTCGATGACGCCGATGCCGCGGGAGGTGAAGAACGCCTTCTCCAGGTCGAGCGCGGACCCGCTGTGGGCGGTCGGCCCGCCGTGGACGAACACCACGTAGGGGGCGGGACCTTCGGCGTGGAGCGGCCGGTAGAGGAAGGCGTGCACCCGCCGGCCGAACCGGCCGGTGAACTCGACGGGCTCGGGTGTCGGCAGGTAGGAGACGTCGGGCAGTTCGGCGATGTCGCGGCGCAGCCCTTCGACCCTGCCGGTGACCGTGTCGATCCTGGCGACCGAGCGGGGGATCGCCCCGCCGTACGCCACCCCCGCCAGGGTCGTGCCGTCGGCGGACAGGGCCGGGTCCCACCCCGAGTAGGGCACGTCGAGGTCGCGCAGCTCGCCGGTCTCCGGGTCGAGGAGGCCGAGGCGCAGGTCGCCCTGCCCGTGGAGCACCGCGAGTCGCCCGTCGGCCATCACGAGGTACGGCCGGCCGCCCAGCTGCCACAGCGGCGATCCGAACTCCTCCTCGGCGGGGTGGAGCGCCTGGGAGGAGGTGCCGTAGATGCCGATCTGGTAGAGGTTCCACCAGCCCGACCAGTCGGAGACGAGGTAGAGGTGGCTGTCGTCCTTCCACGCCGGCGCGAGGACCGACTCGCTGGATCCGCCCTTGACGGTCCAGGAGTTGCCGTCGGCCAGGCGGGTGATGCGCAGCTCGGTGCCGTTCCACGGCATGCGCGGGTGGTTCCAGCAGATGTAGGCCAGGTGCAGGCCGTCGGGGGAGAGCGTGGGGTAGGCGTAGAAGTCGTTGCCTGTCACCAGCTCCTCGACCGGTCCGCCGTCGAGGGGGACGGAGACGATCGCGCGGGTGACCTTGCCGTCGTGGCGTTCGCGCACGCACCACAGCCGGTCCTCGCCGAGGTGCAGGTCGGCGTAGCGGGAGCCGTCGTCGGGGGTGAGTGGTTCGGGTTCGCCCGAGGTGATCAGGTAGAGGCGCTGGTCGGTGATGTCGACGAAGACCACGCCGCGCGGCGTGACGAGGTACGGCTGGCCGCCGTACTCGTGGACTCTGCTGCGGGCGTTCCACGGGGCGGCCAGCAGCTCGGTGCGCGTGCCGTCGGCCGCCCGGTGGACGATGGTGGTCCGGCCGCCCTCGTCGGGCCGGTCCTCGGTCCACCAGACCTCGTCGCCGGAGACAGTGGGCCACGCCAGGCGCAGGCCCGAGCTCGCGACGTCGGTGGTGGAGATGGGAGAAGGCCAGAGAGGCATAGCCGCATCCTGCCGGAAAACCACGCCTCTCGTGGCCGTTACTCCATCGTGGCCACGGCCTCCGTGCCAGGTCCCGCTTGGGAGGGACCCCCGCCGATGATGCCCGCGGCGGGCGGGGCGACCGGCGGCGCCGCGGTCTTGCGGCTGCGCCTGCTGCGCTTCTCCAGCCACGTGGCCAGGGCGCTCAGCGCCATGTTGAGGCCGATGTAGATGATGCCGATGACGATCGCGGCCGGGATGAGCGAGCCGAAGAACGCCGCGGGCAGGATCTTGAACCCGGTGTTGAGCAGGTCGACGTAGGCGATGATGTAGCCGAGCGCGGTGTCCTTGAGCAGGACCACGAGCTGGCTGACGATCGCCGGCATCATGGCCGTGACCGCCTGCGGCAGCAGGACCAGGCGCATGACCTGGTTCTTGCGCATGCCTACCGCGTACGCCGCCTCCGACTGGCCCTTGGGCACGGCCAGCACGCCGGCCCTGACCACTTCGGCCAGCACCGAGCCGTTGTAGAGCATGAGGCCCAGGACGAGCGCGATGAAGGCGTAGTCGCCGCCGCCGAAGATCGTGGGCGCCAGGTAGAAGATGAAGAAGATCAGCAGCAGCAGCGGGATGGCGCGGAAGACCTCGACCACCACGCCCGCGGGCACTCTGATCCACTTGTGGTCGGAGAGCCTGGCGAGGCCGAACACCGCGCCGAAGACCAGCGCCAGCACGGCGGCCACGGCCGCCGCCTCCAGCGTTCCGATCAGGCCGGGGATGATGTAGATCTCCCACGTCTCGGCCTGTAGGAAGGGCTGCCAGATCCGGCCCTCCCACTGCTTCTTGGCGTCGAAGCCCGCGTAGATGCCGTAGAGCACGGCCGCGACCGCGACCACGCTGACAACGGTCAGGATGCCGTTGCGGACCCTGGCCCGCGGCCCCGGCGCGTCGAACAGGACAGAGGTGCTCATCGGGCCACCGCCAACCGTCGGGAGAGCCAGCCAGTGAAGTAGCCGATGGGCAGGGTCACGGCCATGAAGGCGAACACGATGCCCAGGAAGATCGGGATCGAGGCGCCGGTGGTGTCGAAGATTTCCTTCATGTTGGCCGCCACCTCACCGAGGAAGCCGCCGGCCGTCGCGACCGTGGTGTTCTTGACCATCGCGATCATCACGCTGCCGAGCGGCGCCACGACCGCGCGGAAGGCCTGCGGCAGGATGATCAGCCTGAGCGACTGGAAGAACGTCAGCCCGATCGCCCTCGCCGCCTCCGCCTGGCCGAGCGGGACCGTGTTGATGCCCGAGCGCAGCGCCTCGCAGACGAACGCCGCCGTGTAGCACGACAGGCCCATCGCGACGATCCAGAAGGAGTTCGTCCTCGGCACGCCGGAGAACACCAGGCCGAGCGTGTCGCTGAGGCCCAGCGCGGAGAACGCCAGGACAAGCGTCAGCGGCGTGTTCCGCACGACGTTGACGTAGACCGTACCGGCCAGGCGCATCACGGGGATCGGGGACACCCGCATCCCCACCAGCACCGTGCCGAGGATGAGCGAGCACACCATGCCCACGAGGGAGAGCTTGATGTTCTCCAGGAACCCCTCAGCAAGCTGAGGAGCGTATTGAATCAGTTCGTCCACAGTGCTCCACCGTTGGTATGACAGCGGCGGCCGAGATCACCCGGCCGCCGCGTCCGGTCTGTCGCCGTCTGGCTACGCGCAGCCCTCGGCCTTCGGGGCTTCCGACGACAGCTTGAGGCCCTGAATGCCGCCGAACCACTTGTCCAGCAGCGTCTTCATGGTGCCGTTCGTCCACACCTTGGCCACGGCCGCGTTGACGGCCTCGCAGGTCTTGGTGTCGCCCTTCTTGAGGCCGATGCCGTACTTCTCGTCGGTGAACGGCTGGCCGAGCACCTTGAAGTTGCCACCGGAGGCCTGGGCCTGCTTGGCGAAGCCGGCCAGGATCAGGTCGTCGGTGGTGACGGCGTCGAGGTTGCTGCCCTGCAGCTTCTGGACGCACTCGGAGTAGTTGGCGGCGTCGACGGTCGTGGCGTCGAGGTCGAGCTGGCCGTCCGGCGGCGGGTCGGTGATCCGCTTGTAGGAGTTGGAGCCGGAAGCCTTGCAGATGCGCTTGCCGGTCAGGTCCTGGGGCTTGGTGATCGTGGCGTCGTCGCCGCGGACCATCACGTCCTGGTGGGCGATCACGTACGGCCCGCCGAAGGTCACCTTCTGCTTGCGGGCCTCGGTGATGGAGTAGGTGGCGAAGACGATGTCGACCGTGCCGTTCTGGAGGAACGGCTCGCGGTTGGACGACGCCGACTCCTTCCATTCGATCTTGACGTCCTTGCCGCCGTTCATCTCCTTGAGAACGGCCTTGGCGACGTCAACGTCGAAGCCCTCGGGCTCGGCGCCCTTCTTCAACCCCAGGCTCGGCTGGTCCCACTTGGTGCCGACCACAACGGTCGCACCGTCCGCGGCCTTGTCCACCACGCTGGAGTAGGTCTTGTCGCCGCCACAGGCCGCCAGGCTCCCTACAAGGACGCCGGCGGCCGCGATCGCGGCTCCCGCACGTTGGATACGCATGTGTGACACCTCTTCTAGTGCGTAAGAATCTTGGAGAGGAAATCCTTGGCCCGATCGGTCTGGGCGTTGGTGAAGAACTCGTCGGGGGTGGCCTCCTCGACGATCTGGCCGTCGGCCATGAACACCACCCGGTTGGCCGCCCTGCGGGCGAACCCCATCTCGTGCGTGACGACCACCATGGTCATCCCGTCACGAGCGAGCCCGATCATGACGTCGAGCACCTCCTGAACCATCTCGGGGTCCAGAGCGGAGGTGGGCTCGTCGAACAGGATCATCTTGGGGTCCATGGCGAGCGCTCTGGCGATGGCCACGCGCTGCTGTTGACCGCCGGACAGCTGGGCAGGGTACTTGTCCGCCTGGGCGGCGATGCCGACGCGCTCCAGCAGCTCCATCGCCCGCGAGTCGGCCTTGTCCTTGCTGATGCCGCGCACCTTGATCGGCCCGAGCGTGACGTTCTCGCGAATCGTCTTGTGGGCGAACAGGTTGAACGACTGGAAGACCATGCCGACCTCGGAGCGCAGCCCTGCCAGCGCCTTGCCCTCGGCTGGAAGCGGAGTGCCGTCGAAGACGATCTGACCGCCGTCGATGGTCTCCAGGCGGTTGATCGTCCTGCAGAGCGTGGACTTGCCACCGCCCGAAGGGCCGATCACGACCAGGACCTCACCGCGGGAAACGGTCAGATTGATGTCCTTCAGGACGTGTAGCGCCCCGAAGTGCTTTTGGACATTCTCCAGCTTGACCAGCGGAGTCGAGTTCTCCGTCATGGATGACAACGTAGAGGGGTCGGATGCACTGGTCACTAACCAGGTGGTACCGATCCGATCACGGCACCCTCATTTTCGCCCCCGGCGCAAGTGTTACGCAGGAACGCCTACGCTTGGAAGTGCCATGACTGTGACCCGGACTTATCAGGTGCGCACCTACGGGTGCCAAATGAACGTGCACGACTCCGAACGGCTTTCGGGCCTGCTGGAGGACGCCGGTTACGTTCCCGCCCCCGAGGGCCAGGACGCCGACGTGGTCGTGTTCAACACGTGCGCCGTTCGCGAGAACGCTGACAACCGCCTTTACGGCAACCTCGGCCACCTCAGGCCCGCCAAGGTGAAGAACCCCGATATGCAGATCGCCGTCGGCGGCTGTCTGGCGCAGAAGGACCAGGGCGAGATCGTCCGCAAGGCGCCGTGGGTCGACGTGGTGTTCGGCACCCACAACATCGGGTCGCTGCCCGTGCTGCTCGAACGGGCCCGCATCGCGGGCGAGGCGCAGGTCGAGCTCAAGGAGTCGCTCGAGGTCTTCCCCTCGACGCTGCCCACCAAGCGCGAGTCGCCGTACGCGGCGTGGGTGTCGGTCTCGGTCGGCTGCAACAACACCTGCACCTTCTGCATCGTGCCCTCGCTGCGCGGCAAGGAGAAGGACAGGCGTCCGGGCGACGTGCTGGCCGAGGTCAGGACGCTGGTGGAGCAGGGCGTCCTCGAGGTCACGCTGCTCGGCCAGAACGTCAACACCTACGGCGTCGAGTTCGGCGACCGGCTCGCCTTCGGCAAGCTGCTGCGCGCCTGCGGTGACATCGACGGCCTCGAGCGGGTCCGCTTCACCTCCCCGCACCCGGCCGCCTTCACCGACGACGTCATCGCCGCCATGGCGGAGACGCCCAACGTCATGCACCAGCTCCACATGCCTCTGCAGTCGGGCTCGGACCGGGTGCTGAAGGCGATGCGGCGCTCGTACAGGGCCGAGCGCTACCTCGGGATCATCGAGCGGGTCCGCGCGGCCATGCCCGACGCGGCCATCTCCACAGACATCATCGTCGGCTTCCCCGGCGAGAGCGAAGAGGACTTCCAGGCGACCCTCGACGTCGTAAGGCAGAGCCGCTTCGCCAACGCCTTCACCTTCCAGTACTCCATCCGTCCCGGCACCCCCGCGGCCACGATGCCCGACCAGGTGCCGAAGGAGGTCGTGCAGGAGCGCTACGAGCGCCTGGTCGCCCTCCAGGAGGAGATCTCGTGGGAGGAGAACAAGAAGCAGCTGGGCCGCACGCTCGAGGTCCTGGTCGCCGAGGGTGAGGGCCGCAAGGACGAGACCACCAGGCGCCTTTCGGGACGGGCCGCCGACAACAGGCTCGTGCACTTCGCCGTGGGTGAGGAGACGCCGAGGCCGGGCGACATGGTGACCGTCGAGGTGACCTACGCCGCCCCGCACCACCTGGTCGCCGACCGCGCGCTCGGCCTGCGCCGCACCCGGGCGGGCGACGCATGGGAGGCCCGTCAGGGCGCCCCCGCCAAGCCGAAGGGGGTGTCGCTCGGCATGCCGACCATCGGCAGGCCCGCGCCGCTCCCCGTCGAACCTTCGGGCTGCGCCGTCCCCTCCTGACCCGGGCCGCCCGACCCGCCGGGCAACTCGTGTGATGGCGCTTGCACGTCTGGCCGGGCCGCTCGTGTGACGGCGTTCGCATGTCTGGCTGGACCGGTCGTGTGATGGCGTTCGCATGTCTGGCCGGGCCGTTCGTGTGACGGCGTTCACACGTCTGGCCGGGCCGGTCGTGTGATGGTGCCCGCACGACCGGCCGTGCGATCCCTCCGCGGTCCGTCGGACCGTTCCGCCCGGCCTGCCGGAACGTCCCGCGTGAAGGCACTCCCGCGACGGCCCGATCGCTCCGCGCGACGGCACGCGAGACGGCCTCCGCGGCGGGCAGAACCACCTCCACCTCGGATGACGACCCCGGCGATCTCCCATCGCCGGGATCGTCGTCGTGTTCGCGGGGCGGGGCGGGTCGGTGGTCGACGTGGGTGGGTCAGGACGCTCAGCGCGTCAGTCTGTCGAGCACCTGGTAGCAGTAGTCGCGTCGCAGGTCGTTGAACGTGGCGCACGGGTCGGGCCGGACGCCTGCGGGCGCGGGAGCGGGCGAGGCGGGCGCGACGGCGGGCGGGCGGGGCGCGGTTCTCGGCGTCTGTACCGCGACGCGGGCCCGCGGTTCGCCACCGCGGGAAGTCCCACCGTCGACCCGAGATCCGCCGACCCGGGATCCGCCGACCCGCGATCCGTTGACTCCCGATCCGTCGACGGCCGGCTCGTCGCCGTGCGGTCCGCCGGGGCGAGGGCCCTCGGCATGAAGTCCCTCGGTGGGTGACCCGTCGGTGGGCGACCCCTCGACGGGTGATCCGTCCGTCAGGGATCCGTCAGTGAGTGGGTCCTGGTCGTCACGCGTCCACCCCGCGCGGCGCGACGGGGCGGGGACCTGCCGTACCCAGGAGATCTCCAGGAACCCGGATCCGGCAGAAGTTGATATTTCAGGAATTGCGGTAATGGGCCTTATCGCGGCGGGCTCCGCGGCCCCGGAACGATCACTGGAATCCCCGGAAAACGCCAGGAAAACGCCCAGTCCAGCAGTACCGAGGACGGCGGCCACGCCCGCCACCGGAACCGCCCTCGCTCGCCAACCTGGGCGTATGGGACCAAGAGAAGACAAGTCGTGATTCCTTCGTGATTGGTGCGCACGCATTCCACTCCTGCGGTTAGTGTGGTCCATCACCCGCGGAGGCCATCGCGTTTCCCCCCGATACGACCGCAGGGAGTTTTCTCATGCACGGGCACGTCCCCTCACCGACGGGCCAGCCTGACCAGGATCGCCTGGAGATCCTTTCCGGCCCTGGTCACGATCCACGACAGCAGAAGAGCAGGAAGGGCCTCGTCATCGCGGCTTCCGCCCTCGTCGCCCTCCTGGCGGCCGGCGGGGTCGGGTTCGCGGTGCTCGGCTCGGACGCCGGTGGCGGACAGGGCGCATCGGTCTCGCAGCCCACCGGTGAAGCAGGGCGGTCCGGTGAAGCAGGGGAGTCCGAGGACGCCGAAGGCCCCGGCGAGGACCTCGGAGACTCGGGCGAGTCGGCGGAGGGCGACGCCACGCTGCCCGAGGAGAGCGGCGAGTCCGCCGAGGGCGACGCCACTCCCGTCGACCCGCCCGCCGATGAGTCCGACACCGGTTCGGCGGGCCCGGCGAGCAACGGCGACGGCTCGAAGGGCACGCCGGACACCGGCTCGAAGGACAAGCCAGGCACTCAGACCGGCAACGGCCAGCAGCAGAAGCCGGCGGAGACCGGTCCCGCCGACGGCCCCGCGGGTGCCGTCGCCGGCCAGTGCGCCAAGGACGGCTGCTGAGCGGCTACCAGGAGGATCCCGAGGGTCTGGCGGGTGGCTCAGTCGTTTTGCCGTGAATTGGCCCTTCAGCCCCGGTGGGGGCCTGCGTAGGGTCCACGGCATGACGACAGACAGAGCCGCTCGCCTGCGCGCCCTCCACGTCAAGGGGAGCCCGCTGATCCTGCCCAACGTCTGGGACGCCGCCTCGGCCAGGGCCGTGGAGGAGGCGGGCTTTCCCGTCGTGGCCACCGGAAGTTCGGCGATGGCGGCGGTGCTCGGCTACGAGGACGGTGAGCGGACGCCTGCGGAGGAGATGTTCGCGGCCATCGCCAGGATCGTCAGGGCGGTCGGCGTCCCCGTGACCGCCGACGTCGAGCGCGGTTACGGGCTCAAGCCCGCCGAACTGGCCGGGCGCCTCGCCGAGGCGGGCGCCGTCGGCTGCAACCTGGAGGACTCCCGCGACGACGTGCTCGTCGAGCCAGGCGAGCAGGCCGACTACCTGGCCGCGGTGAAGGCGGCGGCGGGCGACGACCTGGTGGTCAACGCCCGCGTCGACACCTACATCGTGGGAGACGGCGGCATCGCCGACGCCATGGACAGGGGTCGCCGGTACGTGGCCGCGGGCGCGGACTGCGTCTATCCGATCGGCCTGGCCGACCCGGAGGAGATCCGGATCCTGGCCGCCGACCTTCCGATCAACGTGTACTTCCGTCCTGGCGCCCCTTCGCACGCCGAGCTGGCCGCGCTCGGAGTCTGCAGGGTCAGCTACGGCCACGGCCTGCACAGGGCCGCCCACGTCTACGCCGAGAGTCTGTTCGCCGCCGTCGCGGCCGGCCGGAACCCGTACGAATAGGCCCGCGCCAGGAGGCCCGCGCAAGGAGGCCCGCGCTCGCCGACTTCGGTCCGCACGCCCAGCGCGACCTGGCCGCCCGGCTGGCCATCGACCCGAGTGACGTGGTCAAGGTGGTCGACGAGCTGGCGGCCGCCGGTTACGCCGAGCGCGCCCGCGACGAGGCCGACCGGCGCAGGGTCCTGGTCAGCCTGACCCCCGCCGGCAGGTCGGCGCTCGCCGGCCTCGACGCCACCGCGCGTGCCGTACAGGAGGAGGTCCTCGAGCCGCTCGACGCCCGCGAACGCGAGATCCTCCACGATCTGCTCAGCCGGGTAGGGCGGCGACTCGGTTAGCCTGGGCGGGTGCTTGTCGCCGCGGCCGTGTGCCCGCATCCGCCCCTGCTCGTGCCAGCGCTCGCCGGCGCCGCGGCGCCCGAGCTCGACGGCCTGCGCACCGCCTGCGCCGCCGCGGTCGAGGCCCTGCTCGCCGTGGAACACGACGCGTTGGTGGTCGTGGGCGGCGGCGAGACCACCAGGTCGTACGGCGGGCGGCCCGCGGGCACGCTGCGCCCGTGGGGCGTCGACGTGAGGGTGGGCGCAGGCGAGCCCGTCCTGCCGCTGTCGCTGACGATCGGCCGGTGGCTGCTGGGCGACCAGGCGGGCGACAGGGCCGCCTTCCACGAGGTCGCGCTCGACGCGAGCACGGGCGAGTGCCTGCGCCTGGGGGAACGGCTCGCCGGAGACGGGCGGACGGCGCTGCTGGTCATGGGCGACGGCTCGGCCCGCCTCACCGAGAAGGCTCCCGGCTACCTCCACCCCGCGGCTCCGCCGTACAACGAAGGGATCGCGGGGGCGCTGGCCGGGGGTGACGCGGGCGCGCTGGCGGCGCTCGACCCCGAGGAGGCGGCAGAGCTCTGGGTCGGTGGAAGGGCCGCGTTCCAGGTGCTGGCGGGCGCCGCGGGCGGCGCGAGGCCGCAGGCCGAGCTGCTGGAGAGCACCGCGCCCTACGGGGTGGGCTACTTCGTGGCGACCTGGACCTGAGGACGAGACCTCATGGCTGAATGGCCGATGTCCCGAGGCGGCCCTCACCCCTAGCGTCTAGCGCGACGAAGGGGGCCCAACGCTCAGCGCCGCCTGGGCACGGGGACGGTCGTGAAGTCGCGTGCCACCACCACCTCGCCGTCGTAGCTGCGCCGCACCTCCTCCAGGAACGCGGGCTCCTCCGCGACGCCGTACCGCTCGGAGAAGTGGGTCAGCACCAGCCGCCTGACGCCGGCGCGGGCGGCGACGACCCCAGCGTCGAAGGCGGTCAGGTGGCCGTACTCCTTGGCGAGCGCCGCCTCCGACGACAGGAACGTCGACTCGATCACCAGCAGGTCCACGCCGTCGGCGAGCTCGAACACCGCGTCGCAGAGCCTGGTGTCCATGACGAAGGCGACGGACTGCCCCGGACGCGGCACGCTGCACTGGTCGAGCGTGATGCCGCGCACCGAGCCGGTCCGCTGGAGCAGGCCGATCTCCGGACCCTTGATCCCGAACGCCCTGAGCCTGTCGGGCAGCATGCGCCGGCCTTCGGGCTCCTGCAGGCGGTAGCCGTACGACTCGACGGGGTGCGACAGGAGGCGGGCCGTCAGCGGCCCCACCGCGTCCGCCTCGCCCGTGACGGGGTGCTCGGTGATCCTGTCGGTGTCGGCGAAGGCCGCGGCGTGCCTGAGCCTGCGCCAGTAGAGCTCGCCCGATCCGGGGAAGACCGCGCGCACCTGGTGCCTGACCTTGTCGCGGGCGATGCGCTGCACCACGCCTGGCACGCCGAGGCAGTGGTCGCCGTGGAAGTGGGTGACGCAGATCCAGTGGACGTCGTGCGCGCTGACGCCCGCGTGCACCATTTGCCGCTGCGTGCCCTCGCCGGGGTCGAAAAGCAGGCCTTGGCCGTCCCAGCGCAGAAGGTACCCGTTGTGGTTACGGTGTCTGGTAGGCACCGCACTGGACGTGCCCAGCACCACGAGTTCACGAGAGGACACGATGACCTCCCAGCCGAGTCCCGAGCCGGTCACCGTCGCGTTCGCCGAGGTTTCGACGCCCGTCGGCAGGTTCACGCTGGCCGTCACGGAGGTGGGGCTGGTCGCCGCCGGTTGGGGTTCCAGGCCGCGCCTGAAGGACCTGGTCGAAGTTCATGACCCGGATCGTACGGCCGGCGTCGTATCCGAGTTGACCGAATATTTCGCCGGGCGGCGCCGCGTCTTCGAGACGCCCGTCGACTGGCGGTTCATCTCCCCGACGCCGCGGCGGGTGCTCCAGGCGCTGCACAAGGTGCCCTTCGGCACGGTCGTCACCTACGGCGAGCTGGCGCGCAAGGCGGAGTCCACGGTCCCCGCGCGGGGCATCGGGTCGATCATGGGAGCGAACCCCATCCCGATCGTGGTGCCGTGCCACAGGGTGGTGGCGGGCAACGGGCTCGGCGGGTTCAGCGGGGGAGAGGGCGTCGAGACCAAGCGCTGGCTGCTCACCCACGAGGGTTACCTGCAGCCGACCCTCCTCGATCTCTGAGGCGGGCCCTGAGGAGACCGGGAGGGCCCGGGGCTGGATGCGGGACGGGCTGAAGGGCGCGTCCCGCACGCGGTGTCAACCCTGCTCGCCGTCGATCTTGTCGGCGATGTTCCTGGCCTGTTCCGCGCCCTGGTCGATCTGGTCGGTGAACCTGCCTCCTGTGGCCTCGTCCACGTTCCTGGCCGCCTCGTCGATGCCGCTCATGGCGGCCTCCTCGGCCTTGTTCCTGAAGTCGCTGAGCACGTCACCGGCCTGGGCGGTGGTCTCGTCGGTCGCGGGCCCGCCCTGTTCTGGGACGTTCTTGTGCTTCTCGCCCAGCATCTCCTTGACCTTGTCGAAGATCGACATACTTTCCCCCGAATGGTGTGTCGATACTGCGGACCGTTCATACCCATCGGCTTGTCACACTTATCCGTGTGGGGAAACAGCCAGTGATCGCCGTCGTCGGACCGACCGCGGCCGGAAAGTCTGATCTCGCCGTGGATCTGGCGCTCCGGCTGGGCGGGGAATGCATCAACACCGACTCCATGCAGCTTTACCGAGGAATGGACATCGGTACAGCAAAGCTGGATGAAACCGAGCGTCGCGGTGTCAAGCACCATCTTCTAGACATATGGGATGTCACGGTCACGGCGAGCGTCGCCGAGTACCAGCGGCTGGTCAGGCCGCTGATGGACGCCATCGACGTGCCCATCCTGGTGGGCGGCTCCGGTCTGTACGTCAGGGCGGCGCTGGACGACCTGGAGTTCCCTGGAACGGACGCCGGCATCAGGGCCGGGCTGGAGGCCGAGCTGGCCGAGCGGGGATCAGGGGCGCTGCACGCGCGCCTGCGCGAGAAGGACCCCGCCGCGGCCGCGGCCATCCTGCCGAGCAACGGCCGCAGGATCGTGCGCGCCCTGGAGGTCATCGAGCTCACCGGGCGCCCGTTCTCGGCCAACATGCCCTCCTACGACGCCGTCTACCCCAGCGTCCAGCTCGGCGTCGAGGTGCCGAGGCCGGTGCTCGACGAGCGCATCGAGCTGCGCGTCCGGCGCATGTGGGAGGCGGGCCTGGTCGACGAGGTGCGCGGGCTGCTCCCGCACGGCCTGGCGCACGGCCGTACGGCGAGCAGGGCCCTGGGCTACGCGCAGGTCCTGCGGTTCCTGGACGGCGAGTGGAGCGAGGACCAGGCCTTCGAGGAGACGGTCAGGGCCACGCGCAGGTTCGCCAGACGTCAGGAGTCGTGGTTCCGCCGCGATCCCAGGGTGGTCTGGCTGCCCTTCGACGCGCCGGATCTGCTGCGGCAGGCCCTGGATAGGGTTGAGACATGAGATTTCTCAAGGGGCACGGCACCGACAACGACTTCGTCATCCTCCCCGATCCCGACAACGAGCTCGACCTGCCCCCCGCCAGGGTGGCCGCGGTGTGCGACCGCAGGGCGGGCATCGGCGCGGACGGCGTGCTCCACGTGGTCAGGACCAAGCTCAGCCAGGAGGTGGTCGACCAGGCCGACCGCGCCGAGTGGTTCATGGACTACCGCAACGCCGACGGCAGCATCGCCGAGATGTGCGGCAACGGCGTGCGCGTCTTCGCCCGCTACCTGGTGGAGGCGGGCCTGGCCGAGCCGGGCGAGTTCGCCGTGGCGACCAGGGGAGGCCCCAAGCTCGTACGGCTGGCCGCCGACGGCGACGTGACCGTCGACATGGGCAAGCCGGTCGTGCTCGGGTCGAGCACCACCACCGTGAGCGGCCAGGAGTACACCGGGCTGCACGTCGACATGGGCAACCCGCATCTGGCCTGCGTCATCGGCGACCCCGTCGCGCACCTCGACCTCACCCACCAGCCGGCCTTCGACCCCGCGGTCTTCCCCAACGGGGTCAACATCGAGCTGCTGAACGCGGTGGGCACGCACCGGGCGTTGATGCGGGTGTACGAGCGCGGATCGGGCGAGACCCGCTCGTGCGGGACCGGCGCGGTCGCCACGGCGGTCGCGGCGGCGCACCTGGCGGGCGAGGACACGGGCACGTGGACGGTGGAGGTGCCGGGCGGGATCCTCACGGTCACCCTCGACGAGCGGACCAGCTACCTGGCGGGACCCGCGGCGATCATCGCCTCGGGGGAGCTGACTCTCTGACCCTGCCTGCCTCCGGCCCCAGGCCACGGTTTCGCGCCTCGGGGTCGTGGTCCCCGCGGTCCGGGGGGCGGCACCACGGGGACGAGGTCGCATCGCGGGGCCGTCCTCCCGTGCGTCCGGCCTTCCGGTCGCGGGCCGGAGGTGTCCGGGACCGGCTCTTCGGGTGAAGACCGTCGAGGAACCCTTGCAGAATGATGTTCTGGTGGGCGATGCTGGCCGCATGGTCGACTCCAAGAGCACCGCGGTGGCGGTCAAGGGCACGATCGGCAGGCTGGGCGGCGGCTTCATGCTCTCCCGCGAGGCCAAGGAGCTGTGCGCGCGGACGGGTCTCGGCCCGCGCGAGCTCTACTTCAGAGGCAGGTGCGGCGTCCTCGGCGAGGTCGACGCCGACGTCGTCACCTCGGCGGCGGTCTTCTTCCCTCCCAGCCACGTTCGCGAGAGTTGGGAAGGCGGCCGCAAACTCCCCGTCGAGGAGGCCGTCGCGCTCTACACCACGGCCTGCCACGCATGGGGCCACCGCAAGCTCGGCGCCGTCGAGGGCTGCGACCGCATCGCCCACCTCCTGGAGAAGGTCGCCGGCGCCGCCTCCGTGCTCGGGTCGCCGCTGTTCGCGGGCTGGCGGGCCGTACCGCTGCCCGACGACCCCGTGGCCAGGGCCACCCAGCTCATGCACGTGGTCAGGGAACTGCGCGGCGGCCTGCACGCGATCGCGATCCTGTCGATGGGGTTCGACCCGCTGACCGCGGCCCTCGCCACCGACCATGAGGGCACCCCTCTCGGTATCTCCTCCGGCCAGGACATGGCGCGCTTCTTCACCTGGCCCGAGCCGTACCCGGCCGTTCCCGAGGAGACGGTGGCGCGCAGGCGGGAGGCCGAGGAGTTGACGGACGAGCTGATGGCGCCCGCTTTCGCCGCCCTTACCGACGCGGAACGCGACGAGCTCGTCACCTTGATGCGTTTGGGGCACGTCCGTTGACCTGGCAGACTGGCTGCCCATGGACGTGGACATCTGGGCCTGGGTCGGCGAAGCCCAGCAGCAGCTTTCCGAGGCGGGTAACGCCCCGTTCGCCATGGCGCTTGGCGACCTGCCGGCTCAGGCCTACGAGGGTCGGTACCCGCAGCTCGACGTGATGGCCCCGGCCATCGCGCAGCAGGCGGAGACCCTCGGCCTGCCGTGGCTCGAGTTCTACGCCCGCTACTGGCACCTGATCGGCCGCATCGGTGACAGGGCGCAGGGCGCGGTCGCGATCGGTGACGCGGAGGAGCTCGTGGCGTTCGCCCAGCGCGAAGACGTTCGCGACTGCCCCTCGGCTCCCGCGGCCGTGGAGGCGCTGGCGCTCGCCCAGGCCAACGCCGACGGCCCCGGCTACGCCGCCGAGCGCCTGGCCGCCCTCGGCCCCGCCATCGAGGCGCTCGAGCCGACCGACGTCGCCTACGCGGGCCTGGTCACGCAGTACGTCTCGGCGCTCACCGACGCCGGACGCGCCGACGAGGCCGTCGCCTACGCCGAGACCGCCATCCAGCGCCTGGGCGCGGTCAGTCGCGAGGCGAGCTGGGAGCTCGGCGCGGAGAGCTCGCGCGCGCTGCTGGCCGCGGGCCGCGCCGACGACGCGCTCGCCGCCATCCAGGCCGCCGCCGATTTCAAGCCCGACGACCCCGTCGCCAAGCCGCACCGCGAGGGCGTGCGCCGCGCGCTCATCCTCGCCACGCTGGGGCGCACGGCCGAGGCCGTCGACGCGCTGCCCGACCTCGACGTCGTCGGCGACCACCCGCGCGACTTCGTGGAGTGGGCGCAGGCCGTCGCGAAGCTCGCGGGCTCCGCGCAGATCACCAACACCTGGCAGCTCGGGCGCGTCCTCCGCCAGTGGATCGACTACTTCGGCATGATGGGCGGCTACCGCGCCCGCGTCGAGCTGGCCCTGGTCGCCGGTGACCTCGCCGTGGACAGGAAGGGCGTCTGGCAGGCCGAACTGCTGGCCGACCTGGCCGAGCACGCCGCGACCGAGCTGCGCTCCGCCGAGGGCGTCGCCGAGCGGGTCGCCGCACTGCGCGCCGCCGCCGCGGCGACCGCCGCGCCCGAGGCGTCCAGCCCGCTGGAGGAGCGCGTCGCCTACTTCGACGCCGCCGACGGCATCAACGCCAACCCCGAGGAGTGGGTGGGCTGGCTGGCCCCGCTGTCGGGCCAGGACATCGAGGCCACGCGCCGCCACACCACGACGCTCGGCTTCCTCGGCTACCCCGCCACGGGCGCCGACATCTACTGGAAGATGCTCGTCGACGGCGGCCGGATCGCCACCGCCGACGCCCAGGACGTCGACTTCCTGACCAACCTGCTCGTCGAGGCCCGCCAGGACGAGCGGCTGGAGCAGATGGCCGAGCTGCTGCCCGGCGCGTTCAAGCATCTCGCGCTTGCCAGGCTTCACCTGGCCCGTGAGCGCTGGGAGCAGGCTGTCTCCGAGGCCGAGCAGGCGCTGGCGGCGGGCGCGGGCATCGAGGCCAGGCGCGCGCTGGCGAGCGCCAGCCAGCAGCTCGACCAGAACGCCAAGGGCGCCCAGGTGCTGCGCGAGGCCCTCGGCGGCGACGACATGACCGACGAGGACGTCTGGCGCATGATCGTGCTGGCGACCTCCGCCGAGGACTGGGAGACCGTCCGCGTCGGCGCCAAGAGGATCGGCATGCCGGTCAAGTCGGCCGAGGGGCCGATCGAGGAGGAGCTGGGCCTGGTCAGGATCATCCTGCCCGCGCCCGACGGCGGCCAGCGGCAGGTGCTGTCCATCCGCACGGGCCCCGCCACGGCCAGGCTCGCGCTGCCGCAGCCGCGCGGCATGGAGTACAACGCGGGCGACCTGGTCGTCTTCGACCCGCAGCTGCTCGAGCCCGTCCCCGACGACCCGCAGGAGCAGCAGAACTTCGTGCCGCCGTTCGCGGCGGTCCGCATGCTCCGCCCTGGCGGCTACACCAGCTACTTCTTCGACGGCGCCGCGCCGAGCGAGGAGGACTGGGCCGAGTTCACCGAGGTCATGGCCGAGCGCGGCTGGCCCATGTGGGTCTACAGCGACGAGAACTACCAGGTCTCCCACCCGACCAGCGGCGAGCAGCTGCCCGGCGTGTTCGGCTGGGTCGCGGTGCCGCCGGACGTCTCGCCCGTCGAGGTCGACGCCCTGCTCGACGACGCCACCGAGCGTTGGGTGCACCCCCTGGCCTGGCTCGACCTGGCCAGGGAGGTCGACGTCGAGGTGGAGCGCCACGAGCGGATCGTGAAGGAGTACGGACTCTAGATGCTCGACAGGTTCAGCCTTCAGGGGAAGGTCGCCATCGTCACAGGAGCCTCTTCGGGGCTGGGGGTGGCCTTCGCGCGGGGGCTGGCCGAGGCGGGCGCCGACATCGTGATCGGCGCCCGTCGCAAGGACCGGCTGGAGGAGACGCGCCTGCTGGTCGAGGAGACGGGCAGGCGGTGCGTGGCCGTACCGACCGACGTGACCGTCGTCGCCGACTGCGACGCGCTGGTCGAGGCGGCGGTGTCCACCTTCGGGACGGTCGACGTGCTGGTCAACAACGCGGGCGTGGGCACCGCGGTGCCCGCCACGCGGGAGACGCCCGAGCAGTTCCGTCAGGTCGTCGACATCAACCTGCACGGCACGTACTGGATGGCGCAGGCATGCGGGCGGGTCATGCGGCCCGGCTCGTCGATCATCAACGTGGGCAGCGTCCTCGGCGAGACGACCGCGGGCCTGCCGCAGGCGGCCTACAGCGCGTCCAAGGCGGCGGTCATCGGGCTGACCAGGGATCTGGCGCAGCAGTGGACGGGTCGCAAGGGCATCAGGGTCAACTGCCTGGAGCCCGGCTTCTTCCACTCGGAGATGACCGAGGACTACAAGCAGGACTACCTGGAGACGATGCTCGAGCTCCGCGTGCCGATGAAGCGCGTGGGCGACGCCTCCGAGCTGGTCGCCGCCGCCGTCTTCCTGGCCTCCGACGCCTCCTCCTACATCACCGGCGTGACGCTGCCGGTCGACGGCGGTCTCCTCATCACCTGACGTCCGCTGCCGACGGCGCTGGTGTTTGCGGCAGGTTGCCCGTTGTGTTCCGATACTTCTGCGTACCGGGGAACGGCGGGAGGCGTCGCATGGCTCGTGTGGTGATCATCGGCGCGGGGATCGTGGGCTGCGCCCTCGCCGACGAGCTGACCGCCCGCGGCTGGACCGACGTGACGGTCGTCGAGCAGGGGCCGCTGTTCGAGGCGGGCGGGTCGAGCTCGCACGCCCCGGGGCTGGTCTTCCAGACGAACGCGTCGAAGACGATGACCGAGTTCGCCGCCTACACCGTCGAGAAGTACACCGGTCTGGGCACCTTCGACCGGGTGGGCGGGCTGGAGGTGGCGACCACGCAGGAACGACTCGAGGACCTGCGGCGCAAGCACGGGTGGGCCGAGTCGTGGGGCGTGGAGGGAAGGCTGCTCGATCCCGCGCAGTGTCACGAGCTGTGGCCGCTGCTCGATGTCGGCAAGGTGCTCGGCGGCTTCCACGTGCCGGGCGACGGGCTGGCCAGGGCGGTGCCGAGCGGTGCGGCGCAGGCCCGCAGAGCGGTCGAGCGCGGGGCGCGTCTCCTGGAGCGGCACAGGGTCACCGGGATCGCCCAGCGGGGCGGACGGGTCACGGCGGTGGAGACCGACCAGGGTGTCGTTCCCGCCGACGTGGTCGTGTGCGCGGCCGGATTCTGGGGCCCGTCCATCGGGGCGATGGCGGGCGTCACCGTGCCGCTGCTGCCGCTGGCTCACCAGTACGCCAAGTCGGGTGCGCTCGCCGTGCCCCCTGGGCTGCCGATCCTGCGGCACCAGGACAAGGACCTGTACGTCCGCGGACACGGGGACAGGGTGGGGATCGGGTCCTACGCCCACCGGCCGATGCCGGTGAAGCAGCACGAGATCGACGACAGGGGCACGGTGATGCCCTCGGTGCAGGCGTTCACACCGGAGGACTTCGAGCCCTCGTGGAAGGACGCCGCCGAGCTCCTGCCCGCCCTGCGGGAGAGCACCTACCTGGACGGGATCAACGGGATCTTCTCCTTCACGCCCGACGGGTTCCCGCTGATCGGGCAGTCGTCGAAGCTGGAGGGGTTCTGGCTGGCCGAGGCGGTCTGGGTGACCCATTCGGCGGGCGTGGCCAGGGCGGTCGCCGAGCTGCTCGCCGACGGCCACTCCAGCGTGGACCTGCACGAGTGCGAGCTGGAGCGCTTCGAGCCCGTGCAGCTCGCCCCCGCCTTCATCGAGGAGCGCGGCAGGCAGAACTTCGTCGAGGTCTACGACATCATCCATCCGCTGCAGCCGATGGAGTCGCCGCGGCCGATGCGGACGAGCCCGTTCCACGTCAGGCAGCGCGAGCTCGGCGCCTACTTCCTCGAAGGCGCGGGATGGGAGCGGCCGCAGTGGTTCGAGGCCAACAAGCCGCTGCTGGAGGAGCTCGCCCTGCGCCGCAGAGCCGACGCCGACCTGCCCGACGAGGTGCGGGGGGCGTTCGTCGAGGCGGCACTCGGCGTCGCGCAGCGGGCCGAGTGGGCCTCCAGGTACTGGTCGCCGATCGCGGCGGCCGAGGCGTACGCGACGCGCGAGAGGGTCGCCCTCTACGACATGACGCCGCTCAAGCGCATCGAGGTCAGCGGGCCGGGGTCGGCGGACATGTTGCAGTGGCTGACCACCAACAATGTGGACAAGAAGCCCGGCTCGGTCACCTACACGCTCATGCTCGACGCCAGGGGCGGCATCAGGTCCGACCTGACCGTCGCCAGGCTGGAGGAGGACCGCTTCCAGGTCGGCGCCAACGGCAATCTGGACCTGGCGTGGCTGCGAGGGCACGCGCCGAAGGGCGTGGAGGTCCGCGACATCACGCCGGGCACCTGCTGCGTCGGCGTCTGGGGGCCGATGGCGCGCGAGCTGGTCCAGCCGCTGACGGACATGGACCTGTCGCACGAAGGGTTCCGCTACTTCACCTGTAAGTCCGGATATGTCGGTCAGGTGCCGGTGCTGGCCATGCGCGTCTCCTACGTCGGTGAGCTCGGCTGGGAGCTCTACACCAGCGCCGACCTGGGATTGAAGCTCTGGGACACGCTGTTCGGCGAGGGGGTGACGGCGGGCGGCAGAGCCGCGTTCAACAGCCTGCGCCTGGAGAAGGGCTACCGGCTCTGGGGCGTCGACATGACCCACGAGCACCGCCCGTACGAGGCGGGGCTGGGCTTCGCCGTACGGAAGGACAAGGACTTCCTCGGCCGCGACGCGCTGGACGGCGAGCTGACCCGCAGGCTGGTGCCGTTGCTGACGACCGAGGTGGTGATGGGCAAGGAGCCGGTCAAGCACGAGGGCAGGACGGCGGGATACGTCACCAGCGCCGCCTTCGGGCACACGATCGGCAGGCCGATCGCCTACGCGTGGCTGCCGGTGGAGCTGACGAGCCCCGGCACGCCCGTTGACATCGTGTACTTCGGCCGGCGCGTGCCCGCGGTGGTCGCCGAGGAGCCGCTCTTCGACCCGAAGATGGAGAAGATCCGGAGATAGGGATCTCCGTCGCTTTGATACCTGGCTGACGCGTTACTCGCGGGCTTGACCGTTTACATCCTAGAATTTTACGAATGAAAAGGATGTTGGCGGGTGCTCTGGCCTCGATGGCGTTGCTGACGGGGTGCGGGGCGCTACAGGCGGCCGACGTTGACTCCGACGCGGGTAAGGCGCCGTCCGCCGACGTCGGCGAGGCGCGCAAGGACCTGGACAAGCTCGAGGTCAAGGGGCGGGCGCCGAAGACGGGGTTCGAACGGGAGAAGTTCGGGCCCGCGTGGGCGGACGTCGACCACAACGGCTGCGACACCCGCAACGACATCCTCAAGCGGGACCTGCGCGATGAGACGTTCAAGCCGGGCACGCACGACTGCATCGTGCTGACCGGTGTCCTCGACGACCCGTACTCGGGCAAGACGATCAACTTCAAGCGCGGCCAGGACACCAGCTCGGACGTGCAGATCGACCACCTGATCCCGCTGTCGGACGCCTGGCAGAAGGGCGCGCAGCAGTGGGCCAAGGACAAGCGCAAGGAGTTCGCCAACGACCCGCTGAACCTTCTGGCCGTCGACGGGCCGCTCAACGGCCAGAAGAGCGACGCCGACGCGGCGACATGGCTGCCGCCGCGCAAGGCGTACAGGTGCGCCTACATCGTCCGCCAGGTCAAGGTGAAGACGAAGTACGCGCTGTGGGTCACCGCGGCGGAGAAGGCCGCGATGAAGGACATCCTGTCCTCCTGCTGAGTCAGTCGTCGTCCCCGTGGCGGTCCCTGCCACGGCCGTCGTCGTCACGGCCCCCGTCGTCGCGGTCCCTGTCGACCTTCACGATCCTGCCGTTCTTGACCGCCACGTGGACCTCGTACTCCCAGCGGCCCTTGCGCAGCTCGACCTCCCAGGTGCGGTGGCCGTGCTCCCAGTCGCGATGGACCTCCACGACGCTCGCGCCCGGCACGCGCGCCTTCGCGATGTCGACGGCCTGGGCCTGGGTGACGGGGGCGGCGGTGAAGAGCAGGGCCGCGGCGATGAGTGTTGTCGTCGTCATGGCCACAGGTTCGCCCCGGCCGCGATAGCACCGCGCTAGGAGATCGTTAAAGGTGGGCTAAGCGTGAGCGTGACCGTCGCGCCTGGCCCGGTGGAGAGTTCGATCGCGCCGCCCGCCGACTCGGCGGTCCTGCGGGCGATGTCGAGGCCGAGGCCGGTCGAGCCGGCGCCGCTGCGCCCCCGCTCCAGAGCCGCAGGAGGAAAACCCGGTCCCTCGTCGGCGACGACGAGCCGCACCCCGGGACTCAGCCGTACGGCGAGCGCGACGCCTTCGGGGGTGTGCGCGAAGACGTTGCCGAGCAGCGCGTCGACGCACGCGCCCAGCTCGGCCGCGCCCACCCGCACCGGCAGCGGGCCTGGAGCCAGGTCGAGGTCCATGCGGCGATCCTGGTCCTCGGCCAGAACCGACCAGAACGTGGCCCGCTCCGACACCACGGCAGCGGCGTCGCAGGACTGCTGCTCGCCGGTACGCCGCCTGGCCTCGGTGATGACCGCGCTGACGGCACGCTGCAACTCGTCGATCCTGGCCGACACCCTGGCCGCCTCGTCGGGGTCGCGCAGCGACTCCGCGTCCAGCCGCAGCCCGGTCAGCGGGGTTCGCAGGCGGTGCGAGAGGTCGGCGACCGACTCGCGCTCGGCGGCCAGCAGGTCGTCGATCCGCCCGGCCAGATGATTGAGCGCCAGCGCCACCGAGCGGACCTCGGGCGGGCCGTCCGGCGCCGCTCTGGCGGTCAGATCGCCGCCGGCCAGCCGGTGCGAGACCTGCGCCATCGCGCCGATCGGCCTGGTGATCGCCAGCGCCAGCCGGTCGGCCAGCACGATCCCGAGCGCGACCAGCGCCAGGCCGAGCAGCGCCAGACCGAGCCACGCCTCGCGCACGCCTTTGGTGAGCTCCGCGTCGCCGACGAACACCCGCACCACGACCGTCCCCTGAGGGGTGAGCGCCGAGACCAGCACGGCCCTGCCGCCGGGGGCCTCGGCGGTGACGCTGCGGCCCGTGGCGGCCAGCCGTACCGCGTCGTCACGAGAGGCGCCGGCTCCCAGCACCCCGCCGCCTGGCAGGAAGACGGTGACGGGGAAGGGGCCGCCGCGCGCCTGCTCCACGGTCAGGACCAGGTCGGGGGAGCCGGCCGCGACCGCGACCGACTCGGCGGCGCCCGTCGCCCTGGCCATCGCGCCGCTCTCGGCGACCGAGCGGATCAGCAGCGCCATCGGCACCAGCAGCGCCACGAGCACGAGAGAGGTGATCGCCGCGGCCAGGAGCGCGAGCCAGCGCCTCACGAAGGGCTCACGAGCTTCACACCCACGCCACGGACCGTGTGCAGGTAGCGGGGGTTCGCGGCCGTCTCACCCAGCTTGCGGCGCAGCCACGACAGGTGGACGTCGACCGTCTTGTCCGCCCCGCCGTACGGCACCTGCCACACCTCCACCAGCAGTTCGCGCTTGGTCACCACCTCGCCGGGCCTTGCGGCGAGGTAGTGCAGGACGTCGAACTCGCGCGGCGTGAGGTCGAGCGTGACGCCGCCGAGGGCCGCCGTCCTGGCCCGCGGGTCCAGGAGCAGGTCGCCGACCGTGAGCTCCTGCTTGTCCCTGACGTCGCCCGTCCGCCTGAGCACCGCCCTGATGCGGGCGTCGAGCTGGGCGGAGCTGTACGGCTTGACCACGTAGTCGTCGGCGCCCGCGTCGAGCACGGGGACCATCTCGGCGTCGCCGTCGCGGGCCGTGGCCACGATCACCGGCACCTTGCTGACCGCCCGCAGCATGCGCAGCAGGTCGACGCCGTCGAGGTCGGGCAGGCCCAGATCGAGGACCACCAGGTCGGGACGGTCCTGTACGGCCAGCCGCAGCCCGTCGAGCGCGGTGGGGGAGGAGGAGACGGCGTGGCCGAGCTCCCGCAGGCCACGGCTGAGGGCCGCCCGGATGGTCGCGTCGTCCTCGATGAGCAGGATGTCGGCCATATGAGGAAACCGTAGACGGTCGCGGGGGCCGCGTTAACCGGCTTATCGCCGCGTTAACCTCGCGTTATCGCGAGATGGGGGATGGTGGAAGGGTGAAACGCCTCTTCCTGGCCTGGGTGGTCGTCGCGCTGGTCGCCACGGGCTCCGGCATCGCGGTGCTCGGGCTGCTCGGCGGGTCGCTGACCGGGACCGTCGGCCGTCCGATGTCGGACGCCGAGGTCCGCGCCGCGCTGGCCGCGGCGCCCCAGCCGGCGGCCTCGCCGAGTCGGCCTGCGCCTTCGAGCGCCGCCCCCTCCGGCGACCGGCCCTCCACCCCGGGGCCGCGGGCCGCGGGCCGGGCCGAGGTGTTCAGGACCGCGGGCGGGACCGTGGTCGCCGCCTGTGACGCGGGCCTGGTGCGGCTGCGCTCGTGGAGCCCCGCCCAGGGCTACACCACCGACGACGTCGAGACCGAATCGCGTGACAGGGTCGAGGTCGAGTTCGAGTCGGGCGAGCGCGACGTCAAGATCGAGATCAGCTGCGACGGGCAGGACCGGCCCGTCATGACATCTCGGCGCTGAGCGCCTGCTTGGTCAGCGTCGCCTGCCGCCTGATCTGGCCCAGCACGATGGGATTGATCCCTTTCGCCGCGAACGTGGACACCATGTCGTCCATGAGGCCGAGCGCGCGGTCCAGATCGCCCCTCCTCGCCACGGCCCGCGCCAGGCGGCGCGTCACCATGTTGAGCGTGATGTTGTCGATCGACGCCTCTCTCGCCACCTCGCCGAGCAGCTCGATGCTCTCCCTCGTGTCGGGCGGGCGCACGTGCAGCTTCTTGTCCGCGCCGAGGTCCTTGAACTCACGCTCGGCGTTCAGGCCCTTCACCATCCGCGCGTAGACGGCCAGCGGGTGGTCGCCGAACCTGCCGATGACCTCCTCCAGCGCCTCGTTGCCCGAACGCAGCGTCGGGGAGTCGGAGCCCAGCAGCGAGAACAGCTTGCCCTGCTCCTCACCCAGCATCAGCTCGCCCACCTTGTGGTCGTCGGTGGTGATCGGATGGCGCACCCGCACCGGGCAGGAGGCGGAGACGATGCGGGAGCCGTCGGCCGCGATGTACTGCCCGCGCACCAGATAGTCGCCGGGCTGCTGGAAGTAGTGCCCGTCGCGGCCGTGACCGATGTAGGCGCTGCGGTACATCGCCGGATTGCCGGCGTCCAGCCTGATCTCGGGCGACTCGTCCACGCAGTGCCGCATCATCGGGCGGTACAGCACGGTCCTGCCCGACGGCTGGGTGATGGAGATCTGCGTGAACTCGGTGTCGGGATGCAGGTGGCCGTGCGTCGTGCGGGCCTCGCCCGTGGACGACAGCTTGAGCTCGACGACGACCGGCTCGCCGTATCCGAAGGAGTCCTTCGCCCGCACCTCCAGCAGCAGCCCTGACCGGTCGTCGACCGGCTGCTCGAACGGGTCGAGCTCGGCCGCGCCCGTGCCGAAGGCGTTGGCGCCCATGACCACGTCGCGGAAGAAGCCGTGACGCAGGTGAACGAGCTCGGCGTCGGTGAACTGGAACGGGAAGGACTGCCAGTAGGCGCGCTCGCCGCCGGGGACGTAGTTCTGCACGTAGTTCATCCACGACAGGTCGCCGAAGCCGCCGTGCAGGCCGAGCGGCTGCGGCGGGCGGGCCAGGTTCTTCTGCCAGGAGTGCAGGAGGTTGAAGGCGTGGCCGAGCTCGTGCACGTACGTGCGCAGCTGGGCCCGCTGAGCCTGCGGCGATTCACCCTTGATCGCGTCGTAGAAGACGGCGGCGCCCTGGCGCTGGCAGCCGTCGTTGTAGTCGAACATGATGCCGCGGAAGCCGCCCACGTGCCTGCTGGCGACCAGCAGCCACACCCGCCACGCCGCCTGGTCGCCGAACGAGGCGAACTGCCTGGTCATCGCGTTGTGCAGCTCGGAGTCGTCCCACGCCAGGTCATCGCCGGCGCCGTCCACGGGGACCACGCCGGGCTCGGCGACGCGCAGCTCCACGCCCGCCTCCGCGTACGCCTCCGCCACCGTCAGCATCCGCCCGCCCGACGGGCACGGCAGCGAACCGGTGTCGTAGGACACGAACGGCACCGCTCCCGTGACCGAGTCCTGCTCCAGCAGGACGCTCCTGAAGAACGGCGAGGCCCGGTCGAGCCTGTACGTCCTTCCGGCGACCGTCGCGGTGGCCGAACCTTCGGTGACGGTGACGGTCACGTGCCTGTCGGGTGCGGCGAACGTGAAGGCGCCCTGCCCCTCGATCCTGTCGCCCTGCCTGGTCGTCGCGTGCACGACGAACGAACCGTGATAGGTGGTCGTCGCGCCGGTCGTGGTGAACAGGTCGCCGCTGAGCCGCCCTGTCGGTCTCGCTCCGTCGACGTCGACCCTCAGGTCGAGCTGGGATTCACCGTCCTGGCCGCGGTACAGGCCGCTGATGGGGGGCATACGAGGAACATTCCCCCGCCCTGTGCGGCTGTCAATGGGCCCTGCGGATCTGCAGGCCGGCCAGGAGCTCCTCGGAGGCCTTGGTGATGGCCTCGACGGCGGCGTCGAAGGCCGCGGCGTTGTGGGCGGCGGGGGCGCGGAAACCGGAGATCTTCCTGACGTACTGCAGGGCCGCGGCGCGCACGTCGTCCTCGGTGACGTCGTCGGTGTACGGCGGGCGCAGCGTCTTGATGCTTCTACACATGCCTCGCACGCTACCTCCCAGCACCGACCTTTCTCCGGCGCCGGCCCTTCCCGGGAAAGCGCCCAGTAGTATCTCGCCGCGTGAGAAGAGGACTCTTAATCGCGGCGGCAGGCGCGGTGCTCGTCGCCCTGGTCGTCATCGCCACCGGCTTCTCCCGCGTCAGCACCGAACCCGACGAGGTCGTGCTCCACTACGCGGGAGGACCGATCGAGGCGATCAAGTTCGAGCGGTGCATCAACCCGTCCAGCGGCGCCACCTGGCTCGGCCCTGGCGACACCGACTACCACTACCCCTTCGGCCAGCGGACCTTCGACTTCTCCGGCTCCGACGACGCCGAGTCCGGCGGGATCAGCATCGTCTCGAAGGACAACGTCGAGATGAAGGTGTCAGGGTCGGCGACCTTCACGCTCAACACCGACTGCAAGGTCCTCCAGCAGTTCCACGAGAAGATCGGCCGCAAGTTCGGCGCGTTCTTCGAGGACGGCTCGTCCCGCGGCTGGACCAAGATGCTCAACTTCTACTTCAAGCAGCCGCTCGACCGGGCGATGGACGCCGCCTCGCAGGAGTTCGAGTGGAAGAAGCTGTTCAACGACCCCACGGTCAAGCAGCAGTGGGAGCAGCGGGTCGGCCAGCTGGCCAGGCAGTTCATCAAGGAGACCGCCGGCGCCGAGTACTTCTGCCAGCCCAACTACGCGGGCACGGGCGACTGCGGTGACGTGGTGCTGACCATCCAGAAGCCGCAGCCGCCGGAGAGCCTCATCAACGCCCTGGCCGCCGAGCAGGCAGCCAAGCAGCAGAACCTGGCCCAGCAGCAGATCAACGCCAAGGTGAAGACGGAGCTGGAGTCGATCCAGGACCTGGTCAGGGTGCTCGGGCCGAACGGCGCGATCCTGTGGAAGGCGATCCAGGACGGCAAGGTCGACGTGGTGCCCGTCCCGCAGAACGGCACGATCAACATCACGCCGAGGCGCTGAGCCGCGCGCGACCCCCGGCCGGTGGGGGCCGGCCGAGGACCTCACCAGCCGTTCGGGGAGCTCAGTTCGCGGCCGAAGTCGAGGGCGATCTTCCGCATGCCCTCGGCCAGCTCGTCCCTGTCGAGCGCCTCGATGCGCTCGGCAGGCCCCGACACCGACATGGCCGCCACCACGCGGACCCCGTCGTTCACCGGCACGGCGAGGCAGTGCACGCCGAGCTCCTCCTCGCCGAGGTCCATGGCGTACCCCCGGTCCCTGACCGCGGCCAGTTCGGCGCGCATGGCCTCGCCGTCGGTGATGGTGTTGGCGGTGCGCCTGGGCATGCCGGTCCGCTCGAACACCGCCATCGCCTCGGCGCCGGGCCTGTCGGCCAGCAGCACCTTGCCCACGGCCGTGCTGTGCGGCAGCACGCGCCTGCCGACCTCGGCGAACATCCGCAACCTGCGCGGCGAGGGCACCTGCGCGACGTACACGATGAAGTCGCCCTCCAGCACCGCCAGGTTGGCGGTCTCGCCCGAAAGCTCGACCATCCTGGTCAGGTACGGCTGCGCCCACACCCCCACCATCCGTTCGGCGACCCCGCCGAGCCTGACGAGCGCCCCGCCGAGCGCGTACCTGCGGTCGGATTCCTGCCGCACGTAGCCGCGGGCCAGCAGCGTCTGCAGCAGGCGGTGGATCGTCCCGTACGGCAGGCCGGTGCGAGCCGCGATCTCCGACAGCCCCGCCTCGCCGCCGTGCGCGGCCAGCGCCTCCAGGACGTCCAACGCCCGGTCGACCGACTGCACGCTCACGCGAGCCCCCCTCGGGGACGACCGCCGTCACGACCTCTGGTCCCCGGGCCGGAGCCATCGCGGCCACCGCGCCCTGTGGCACCCAGGACGGACGGGGAGACGCCGCGCAGGGAGGCGTCCAGCACCTCCGCCGTGTGCGCGACCCTGATCTCCTCGCCCCGCCGCCGCATCGCCGCCGCGATCTGCATCGTGCACCCGGGGTTGGCCGACACCAGCAGCTCCGCCCCCGTCGACCGGACCCGCGCCGCCTTCCTGTCCCCGAGGTCGCGCGCCGCCGCCGGCTGGAAGATGTTGTAGGTCCCCGCCGACCCGCAGCACAGGTCCGACTCGGGAATCTCCTTGAGCGACAGCTCGGGGATGCCGCGCAGCAGTTCCCTCGGCTGTGCCCTGATCCCCTGGGCGTGCGCCAGATGGCAGGCGTCGTGGTAGGCCACGCTCACCGGCAGCGGATGCCGTTTCGCCACGGGCCCCAACTCGGCCAGCCACTCGGCCAGGTCGACGGTCCTGATCGCGCGTGCCCTGGCCGCCCACTCCTGTGAGTCGCCCAGCAGCTCCGCGTACTCCTTCATCGACGAGCCGCAGCCCGCGGCGTTCACCACGATGGTGTCGACCCCGGCTCGCTCGAACGTCCTGATCGTCCGCCTCGCGAACCTTCGCGCCTGGTCCGAGCGCCCCGAGTGCACGCTCAACGCCCCGCAGCACCCCTGATGCGGGGGGATCACCACATCGCATCCCTCCAACGCCAGTACCCGTGCGGTGGCCGCGTTGACCTGGGGGAAGAACTCGCCCTGCACGCACCCGGTCAGCATCCCGACCACGGCCCTGCGCGGGCCCACGGCCGTGACGCGGCGCGGCAGCCGCTGCCGCCTGCCCGGAGCGGGCGCGAGGGCGATCATGGCACCCAGGCTGGGGTGCGCCCGTTCGAGCAGCGGCTGCAGCCTTCTGGCCACCCCGAGCGTCGGACGCAGGGCGCGCAGCCTGCGTGGGTAGGGGAACAGTCCGAACACCAGCCCGCGCACCGCCCGCTCCTGCGGCTCGCGCACGTGCTCGCGCTCGACCTCGGCGCGCGTCTGCTCGATCAGCAGGTCGTACCGCACGCCCGAGGGGCACGCGGTCACGCACGCCATGCAGCCCAGGCACGCGTCGAAGTGGCCCGCCATCGCGGGCGTGATCGGCGTGCCTTCGACGTGCTGGCCCATCAGGTGGATGCGGCCGCGAGGGGAGTCCATCTCCTCGCCCCACAACACGTACGTCGGGCACGTCGGCAGGCAGAACCCGCAGTGCACGCAGTCCTTGATCAGCTCGGGTTCCATCGGGGTCAGATCCCTCCCACGAACCTGCCGGGAGACATCCTGCGCCCGGGATCGAAACGTTCCTTCACACGCCGCATCAGCGGCAGCGCGCTGATCTCTCCCCACCTGTCCAGGCCCTGGTACGGCTCGCCGACCACCACGGTGACCCTCCCGCCGTACTCGCCGAGCCGCTTGCGCAGGGGCACCACGGCCTCCATGAGGTGCTCGTCGCCGCCGAGCCACACGACCCCTGAGGCGGGCGAGCCGCGCACCGCCGCGCCGAGGCCGAGCGTCTCCTGCAGGACCTGGTCGGCCCGCGAGGGCGGGAAGCGCACCTCGAGCAGCACCTCGTCGTCGGGCAGCACGCCCCACCACGACGGGGGCCGCCCCTCGATCGCGGCTTGACCTCCGACGAGGGCGGCGACGGACTCGGCACGCGACCGGGCGGCCGTGCCCTCCACCAGGACGGCCAGCTCGACCCGCCCTTCGCCGGCCGTCCGGTCGACCTCGATGGCCGTGGGCTCGTCCTGGGAGGCGGCCAGGGTCGTGACGACGGAGCCCAAGGCGGTGGCCTGCGGTACGGACGAGGTCACCCAGCGGCGGTCGGCGGCACGGGGGTGGAGGCGGAACGTCGCGTCGGCGATCACGCCGAGTGTCCCGTACGAGCCGGTGAAGAGCTTGCCGAGGTCGTAGCCCGCCACGTTCTTGACCACCTTGCCGCCCGAGCGGGCGACGGTTCCGTCGGCGAGGACGACGGTGATGCCGATGATCAGGTCGCGGGCCGTGCCGTACCGGAAGGAACGCGGGCCCGCCGTCGCGGTGGCGAGGGTGCCGCCGACGGTCGCGCCCTCCACGGGAACGTCGAGCGCCAGCTCCTGGCCCTGGGCGGCGAGGGTGCCTGCGAGGGCGTCCATGGTGACGCCCGCCTGAACCTTCACCACCAGGTCACCCGAGGCGTGTTCGACGACCTGGTTGAGACAGCAGGTGTCCAGCAGCACGTCACAGCGCTCGGGCGGCGGGCCCCAGTGCAGCTTGGAGCCGCCGCCGGCGGGGACGACCGCCAGGTCCCGCTCGGCGGAGGCCTTCAGGACGGCGGCGATCTCCTCGACGCTCTCCGGGAGCGCGACCCAGCGCGGACGCACGCCCGCGACCTCGTCGTCCGGACCCGCCTGCCTGACCGTGACCCCGCTCGGCATCAAAACTGCTCCGCCTTTCCCGACTCGACCAGCGGGTGCACGCCCTTGCGCACGCCCGGCACCTCCCCGCACAGGCGCGGTGTGGGGAACACCTTGCCCGGGTTCGACAGCCCGCGCGGATCGAACGCGCACCTGACGAGCTGCATGGTGTCGAGGTCCTCCGCGGAGAACATCCTCGGCATGTAGCGGGCCTTGTCGACGCCGACGCCGTGCTCGCCGGTGATCGAGCCGCCGTGCTCGATGCACAGGTCGAGGATGCGGCCGGAGACGATCTCGGCGCGCTCTCCCGCTCCGGGCTCGGCGTCGTCGAACAGCACCAGGGGGTGCAGGTTGCCGTCGCCGGCGTGGAAGACGTTGGCGACCTTGATGTCGTGCTCGTGGGAGAGCCTGTCGATGCCCGCCAGCACCTCGGGCAGCGCCGTGCGCGGCACCACGCCGTCCTGCACGATGTAGGCGGGGCTGATCCGGCCGACGGCGGCGAAGGCCGACTTGCGCCCCTTCCAGATCGCCGCCCGTTCGGCGGGCCCCGCGGCCACCCGCAGCTCGAAGGCGCCCGAGCAGATCTCCTTGAGCTGCTCGAACTGCGTCTCGACCTCCGCGCTCGGCCCGTCCAGCTCGACGATCAGCACCGCGCCCGCGTTCTCCGGGTAGCGGCAGGCCACGGCCGCCTCAGCGGCGGCGATGGCCAGCGCGTCCATCATCTCGATCGCCGCGGGGACGATGCCCGCCGCGATGATCGCGGACACGGCCTCACCGCCCCGCTCGATGCCGTCGAAGGCCGCCAGTACCGTGATCACCATCTCGGGCGCGCGGCTGAGCCGTACGGTCACCTTGGTCGTGATCCCCAGCGTGCCCTCGGAGCCGATGAAGGCGCCGAGCAGGTCGTAGCCGGGATCGTGCCGGTCCAGCACCACGATGTCGCCGTCGGGCGTGACGATCTCGCAGGCCTCGACGTGGTTGACCGTGAACCCGTACTTCAGGCAGTGCGCGCCGCCCGAGTTCTCCGCCACGTTGCCGCCGATCGAGCAGATCTGCTGGCTGGAGGGGTCGGGCGCGTAGTAGTAGCCCTGGTCGCGGACCGCCTCGGTGATCGCCAGGTTCGTGACGCCCGGCTCGACGACCGCCCTGCGGTTGGGCAGGTCGATCTCCACGATCGCCCGCATCTTCGAGGTGACGATCAGCACGCCGTCGGTGCGGGGGAGCGCGCCGCCCGACAGGCCGGTGCCCGAGCCGCGCGCCACGAACGGCACGCCGTGCTCGTTGCACAGCCTGACCACCGCCGCGATCTGCTCAGCGGTCTCCGGCAGGACGGCGACACCCGGCATGGCGCGGTGATAGGTGAGGCCGTCGCACTCGTAGGTGCGCAGCCGTACCGGGTCGGTGATCACCGAGTCCTCCGGCAGGAACGCCCGAAGGCCCTCGGTGAGCTCGGTCGAGATCATGGGCACCTACCTCCCCGGAACCGGTCGCTCCCACCGGTCCCGGGTCAGAAAGCTACGGCATGCGGGCATAGGCGGGGAGGGTGAGGAACTCGGCGAAGTCGTCGTTCAGCGCGACCTCCTTGAACAGCGCCTCGGCCTGGCCGTACAGCCGCTCGTCGTAACCGGGCTCCGCGGCGATCTTGGCGAGCTCCTCCGCGATGATCTGCTCGACGAGCTCCCTGGTCACCGGCGCGCCGGTGTCGGCGAGCGTGATGCCGTTGTGGATCCACTGCCAGATCTGGGAGCGGGAGATCTCGGCGGTGGCCGCGTCCTCCATGAGGTTGTGGATCGCGACCGCGCCGAGCCCGCCCATCCAGGCGGCCAGGTAGCGCAGGGCGACGTCCACGTTGTTGCGCAGGCCGTTCTCCGTGATGTCACCAGGGGTGGCGGAGACGGCGAGCAGGTCGGCGGCGGACACCTCGACGTCCTCGCGGAGCCTGTCGAGCTGGTTGGGGCGCTCGCCGAGCACGGAGCCGAAGACCTCGCGGCAGATCGGCACCAGGTCGGGGTGGGCCACCCACGAACCGTCGAAGCCGTCACCGGACTCGCGGGTCTTGTCCGCCCTGACCTTGTCGAGGGCGACGGCGTTGACCTCGGGGTCCCTGCGGCTGGGGATGAAGGCGGCCATGCCGCCGATGGCGTGGGCGCCGCGCTTGTGGCAGCTGCGCACGAGCAGTTCGGTGTAGGCGCGCATGAACGGCGCGGTCATCGTCACGGCGTTGCGCTCGGGCAGCAGGAACTCGCGCCCCCTGGTGCGGAACTTCTTGATCACGCTGAACAGGTAGTCCCAGCGGCCGGCATTGAGGCCGGCGGAGTGGTCGCGCAGCTCGTAGAGGATCTCCTCCATCTCGAACGCCGCGGGGTAGGTCTCGATCAGCACGGTCGCCCTGATCGTGCCGTTGTCCAGGCCGAGAGCGCGCTGGGCGTGGACGAAGACGTCGTTCCAGAGGCGGGCCTCCAGGTGCGACTCCATCTTCGGCAGGTAGAAGTACGGCCCCTTGCCCTTCGCGAGCTGCCGGGAGGCGCAGTGGAAGAGGTACAGGCCGAAGTCGAACAGCGAGGCCGAGACCTCCTGTCCGTCGACCAGGGCGTGCTTCTCGTTGAGGTGCCATCCGCGCGGCCGCACGACGATGGTGGCCAGCTCGGCGTCGGGCTTGAGCGTGTAGCTCTTGCCGCCGGTCTCGAAGTCGATCTCGCGGTCGAGCGCGGCGCGCAGGTTGAGCTGGCCGCTCACGCAGTTCTCCCACAGCGGGGAGTTGGCGTCCTCGAAGTCGGCGAGCCACACCTTGGCGCCTGAGTTGAGGGCGTTGATGGTCATCTTCCTGTCGACCGGCCCGGTGATCTCGACGCGGCGGTCCTCGAGGCCCGGCGCGGGCGGCGCGACCTGCCACTCGCCCTCCCTGACCTCCTTGGTCTCGGCGAGGAAGTCGAGCGTGCCGCCGGCGGACAGTTCGGCCTGCCTGGCCTGCCTCGCGTCCAGGAGTTCCAGGCGCCTGGCGTCGAACTTCCGGTGGAGCTCCGCCACGAAGGCCAGGGCCTCCGGCGTGAGGATCTCCTCGAACCGGTCGAGCATCGGGCCTGTGATCTCCATGACAGCCTCTTTCCGCATAGTGGAAAAATAGTTCTGGATTATGGAAGTGACGCTACTTCACCGGGTCGGTTCGGGACAAGGCAAGGGTCATCCCCGATGCTGTCTTTTCCTTCGCGGGGAGACCATGGAGAGATGAAGGCGAAAGGCGTGATCGCCCTGGGCGCGCTGGTGGCTTCGGCCACGGCGCTGACGGGCTGCGGCTTTGTCGGGACGGGCACGGCGGAGGACGAGAAGACCGAGACCTACGTGGTGTCGGAGAAGGTCGCCGGTCTGGCCGTCGACAGCGGGTCCGGTGACATCGTGGTCAACGAGACCGACAGGACCGGCATCAAGGTCACCGAGCAGCGGCACTGGCGCGACCACGAGCCCGAGACCTCGCACGAGGTGGCTGGGGACACCCTCGAGCTCTCCTACAGGTGCATGCAGAACGACAGCTGCTGGGTCGACTACACGATCGAGATTCCCAAGGGCCTGCGGGTCAAGACCGACGCCGGTTCCGGTGACGTCTCGCTGCGCTCGCTGTCAGGGGAGACCGAGGCGACGACGGGCTCGGGCGACATCGACGCCAACGGCCTCGTGGGCAAGCGCGTCCTCGCCGAGACCGGCTCCGGCCGGCTCGAGCTGAGGTTCGCCGCCGCGCCCGACAGCGTCGAGATGAAGGCGGGATCGGGCGACGCCACGCTCTATCTGCCGAAGGACGCGTACGACGTCACCACCGAAACCGGCTCGGGCGACGCCGAGGTGAAAGTGACCGACGACGCGGGCTCGTCGCGCAAGGTCACCGTTCGCACGGGATCGGGCGACGTGCGGGTCCTTCCTCTTTAACCAGGTGACTGACGGGCCGCATGTCGGGGATGATTCTGGGACGTCCGAACGTTCCCTATTAGAGATGACACGAATGCACAACGACTCCCGTACTCGCTACACGCGTGACTCCGCCGCCAACTCCGCCTTCGACGACGTCGAGCTCGGCGAGCTGGATCTGGAAGAGCGCCATGCGCTCCGCCGTGTGGCGGGCCTGTCCACTGAGCTTCAGGACGTCACCGAGGTCGAGTACCGCCAGCTACGGCTGGAGCGGGTCGTCCTCGTGGGCGTCTGGACCTCGGGTACGGCGGCCGAAGCCGACAACTCGCTCCTGGAGCTCAAGCTCCTGGCCGAGACCGCGGGCTCGGAGGTCCTCGACGGCCTCATCCAGCGGCGGCAGAGCCCCGATCCTGCCACCTACATCGGCTCGGGCAAGGCGCTCGAGCTGCGCGACATCGTCGAGTCGACCGGCGCCGACACCGTGATCTGCGACGGCGAGCTGAGCCCTGGCCAGCTGCGCCAGCTCGAGGAAGTGGTGAAGGTCAAGGTCATCGACCGCACGGCGCTGATCCTCGACATCTTCGCCCAGCACGCCAAGAGCCGCGAAGGCAAGGCCCAGGTCGAGCTGGCCCAGTTGCAGTACCTCCTGCCGCGCCTGCGTGGTTGGGGTGGCAACCTGTCCAGGCAGGTCGGTGGTCGCGCCGCAGGCGGCGTGGGCATCGGCGGCCGCGGTCCCGGTGAGACGAAGATCGAGCTGGACAGGCGCCGCATCCGCGAGCGCATGGCCAAGCTCCGCCGCCAGATCAGCGGCATGTCGACCGCGCGCGAGACCATGCGCGCGCACCGCGCGGGCCGCGAGGTGCCCGCCGTCGCCATCGCCGGCTACACCAACGCGGGCAAGTCCTCGCTGCTCAACCGCATCACCGGCGCGGGCGTGCTGGTCGAGGACGCGCTGTTCGCCACCCTTGACCCGACCGTCCGCAGGGCGCGCACGCCTGAGGGCCGGCTGTTCACGATCGCCGACACCGTCGGGTTCGTGCGGCTGCTGCCGACCCAGCTGATCGAGGCGTTCCGCTCCACGCTGGAGGAGGTCGCCGACGCCGACCTGATCCTCCACGTGGTCGACGGTTCGCACCCCGACCCCGAGGGGCAGCTCAGCGCGGTCCGCCAGGTGTTCTCCGAGATCGACGGCGCGCTCGACGTGCCCGAGATCGTGGTGATCAACAAGGCCGACGCCGCCGACCAGGAGGTGATCGACCGGCTCACCAGGAGCGAGCGCGACAGCATCGTCGTCTCGGCCCGCACGGGCGCGGGGATCGACGAGCTGATGGCCATGATCGAGCGCGAGCTGCCCAGGCTCGACCACGAGGTGTCCATGCTCGTGCCGTACGAGCGGGGTGACCTGATCTCCCGTGCGCACAAGGAGGGCGAGGTGCTCTCCGTCGAACACGTGGGCGACGGCACCATCCTCCACGCTCGCGTCCTGTCGAGCCTCTTCCACGAACTGGAGCAGGTGGCCAAGCCCGTCGAGCGGGTGTGAGCTGCAGAAAATCGCGCGGGGATTCCCCGCGCGATTTTCGCATTTTCGGACAAAAACGGCGGTGGTCCTTGAACGCTTGGATTGCTACCATAAGTCAAGCCTTACGACACTGATGGCGCGGGTATCGAGATGGCTGCTGCGAGTGATGTCGCCTGCGGGGGCCGATGGGGATTGACGGGGCTGAGCTGCCCCAAGGGACGCATACGTCGTTTTGATACGCATGCTTTCTTCCGAATAACCCTGTACAGCGAGCCGACCTGTGAAATAACGTAACTGAACTGAAATCGCCGGATCATGAGCCCGGCGACCGGTCACCGCACGATCGCTGCGGATGAGAGCAGGAGACCCCCGATGTCGGCCGGACCCGGAGCGGACTCAGTGGGCGCGGTAGCCGCCGCTCGCTCTCCGCTGCCCAAGTGCGGGGTGGTGCGATGACCGTTCGGCTGCTCACCAACATCGGCCGCATGTGGACAGGCAACGACGTCATCAGCAACGCGGCCCTTCTCGTACACAACGACCGCATCGCCTGGGTGGGCCGTGCGGCAGACCTCCCGCAGAGCGTTCCCGGCGTCGTCGACGACATCGTCGACGTCGACCAGGTCGAGAACCTCAGCGGCGCGCTCGTCACCCCCGGCCTGATCGACGCGCACACCCACCCCGTCTACGCAGGCAACCGCTACGCCGAGATGGCCATGCGCTCCAGCGGCTCCTCCCCATCGGCGATCAACGCGGCAGGCGGCGGCATCGGCTCCACCGTCACCGTGACCCGCGGCACCGACCCCTGGACCCTCTGCAACGGCGTGCGCGAGCGACTGCGTTCGTGGCTGCTCAGCGGCACCACCACGGTCGAGGCCAAGACCGGCTACCACCTCACCCGCGACGGCGAGCTCGCCGACGTGCGGCTCCTGCGCGAGCTGGAGAAGGAGCCGATGATGCCGCGCGTGCACGTCACCTTCCTCGCCGCGCACGTCGTGCCACCCGAGTACTTCGGCCGCCAGCGCGACTACGTCGAGGCCGTGGGCGCGTGGTGCGCCGACGCCGCCGCGGCGGGCGCCGACAGCGTCGACGTCTACTGCGACGAGGGCCACTTCACCACCGAGGAGTCGCGCTGGGTGCTGGCCTCGGGACGCAACGTCGGCCTGCTGCCCCGCGTCCACGCCGGTGCCTACAGTCGCCGCGGCGCCGTGCAGCTGGCCGCCGAGCTCGGCTGCGCCTCCGCCGACCTGCTGCACCACACCTCCGACGAGGACATCGCGGTCCTGTCCCGCTACGGCGTCCCCGCCGTCCTCTGCCCCGCCACCGCGATGCAGCGCGGCAGCCTCCCTCCCGTCCGCCGGATGATCTCCCAGGGCGTCACCATCGCGCTCGGCAGCGACCACAACCCCGGACACTGCGGCATCACCTCGATGGCGCTGGTCATCAGCCTGGCCGTGGCGGCCTTCGGCATGAGCGTCGGCGACGCGCTGCGGGCGGCCACCCTCGGCGGCGCCACCGTGCTCGGCGCGCCCGACAGGGGCGTCCTCGCGCCTGGCCGGCTGGCCGACATCGTGCAGTGGGACGCCGACCACGAGGGCGCCTTCGCCTGGTCCTTCGGGCTCAAGCCGCGCAGGGTCTGGCGGGGCGGAATGCCCGTCCAATAGCTAATCTCTGGGTATGTCGCCTTCGGTTGTGATCGTCACCGATTCCACGGCCTACCTGCCTGCCGTTCCCCCGGGGGTGACGGTCGTGCCGCTCCAGGTGATCGTGGGCGGCCGCCCGTACGACGAGGGGACGCAGGCAGGCATCGGCGAGTGGACCCCCGTGACCACCTCCCGCCCCGCCCCCCACCGCTTCGCCGCCGCCTACGCCGCCGCCTTCTCCTCCGGGGCCACCGGCGTGGTCTCCGTGCACCTGTCAGGCGACCTGTCCGGTACGGCCGAGGCCGCCAGGCTCGCCGCCGCCGAGGCTCCGGGCCCCGTCGAGGTCGTGGACAGCAGATCGATCGCCATGGGGCTCGGCTTCCCCGTGCTCGCCGCCGCCAGGGCCGCCGAAGCCGGGCGGACGCTGGCAGACGTCGTGACGATCGCCGCGACGTCGGCCGCCCACACCGAGACGTACTTCTACGTCGACACGCTGGAGTACCTGCGGCGCGGAGGACGCATCGGAGCGGCGGCGACGCTGGTCGGATCGGCGCTGGCGATCAAGCCGATCCTGCACCTGGAAGGCGGGCGCATCGTGCCGCTGGAGAAGGTCCGCACGGCCGCGCGGGCCATCGCGCGGCTGGAGGACCTGGCGGTGGCCACGGCGGGGGAGGAACCGGTCGACGTGGCGGTCCAGCACCTGTCGGCCCAGGGGCGGGCCGAAGCGTCGGCCGAGCGGCTGTCCAAGCGGCTGCGGAAGCTGGTACGGCTGAGCGTGGTCGAGGTCGGCGCGGTGATCGGCGTCCACGTGGGCCCAGGAGCGCTGGGCATCACGGTGTCACCCAGCTCCTGACCGTCCACAGGTGCTTCCGGGCCGGTTCGGTTGTCCACAGAACGCCGTTCTGCGCCTCGGCCCACGGGGCGGTCGGCCTACCTTTCCGCCTGTGCGGAACTCAGAGGAGAACGTCGAGCGAGCCGTGGCCGCGAGACGTCTGCAGAGGCTCTGGCGAGCCGAGGACGGCGCGTCAGGGCTGCCACTGGCACGCTCAGCCCTGCGGGGCGGCGATCGGCCTCCCACATCGCCTCGTTCCCCCCTCGACCCACCCCTTTCCCACCGAGCATCGAGCGACGTCCTGTCTTCCTCTCGCGGAGCGCCGAGCGACGTCCTGTCTTCCTCTCGCGGAGCGCCGAGCGGCGTCCTGTCTTCCTCTCGCGGAGCGCCGAGCGGCGTCCTGTCTTCCTCTCGCGGAGCGCCGAGCGACGTCCTGTCTTCCTCTCGCGGAGCATCGAGCGACGTCCCGCCTTCCGCTCACGGAGCGCCGAGCGACCGCAGGCCCCTCTTGTCGCGAGTCTCAGCCGACGACCCTGTGGGTCCCGTCGCCTCCCGCCTGGCGCCGGGCGGCCTTCCGTCTGTGGGTCGCCTGACCTCAGGTGACGACCCCGTGGACCCGCTCGTCTCCTCTTGGTCGTCGGGCGCAGGGGCATCGTCCTCGCGTCGGCCCACGGCCGCCGACCTCGGCACACCCGACTGGGACGTTGACGACGCCTTCGCGCCCTCGTCCTCCACCATCGGCCGGACGGGCCGCGACAGCCTTGAGCCCGGCCACGGTCGAGCGGGCGACGACGCCCCTGGCGGCATCTCGCCTCCTGTCCCCTCCTCCTTCGCCGCCTTCCGCGCTGCCGTCACCAACCAGGCGCCCGCCCTCGACCCCGGACGTCCAGGACTGCGCGTCCTTCTCGCCCTCGGTCTTGTCGCCGCCGTCGTCGGCGGAATCTACGCCTGGCGCTCCAGCCCCACCCCCGAACCCGTTGCCGCCCCATCCCCGATCCACGGCTCGGCCGCGCCCCCGTCGGACGTCGTCACCCCCACGACCACGCCATCGGTGATGGTCCACGTCGCAGGAAAGGTACGGAAGCCGGGCGTCTACACCCTCCCCGGCGGCTCCCGGGTGACCGACGCGGTCCAGGCGGCGGGCGGCGTTCGCACCGGCACCCCCACCGGATCGGTCAACCTCGCCAGACGTGTGGTCGACGGCGAGCAGATCGTCGTCGGCGCCCCAGGCGCGCCGAGCGGGGAAGGGACGATCGCCGCCGCGCCCGTCCCCGACGTCCTCGACCTCAACACCGCCACCCCCGACCAGCTGGAGCAGTTACCAGGGGTCGGCGAAGTGCTCGCGGCCCGGATCGCCGAGTTCCGAACGACCCACGGCGGATTCAGCAGCGTCGACCAGCTGCGGGAGGTGACCGGGATCGGTGATCGAAAGTACGCGGAGTTGAAGGACAAGGTCCGCGTCTGACGTGATCCGGATCGGCACGTGTGCGTACTGGCCCGGCCCCGCAGGCGTGCCCTGAGGAGTGGGGATACGCCGCGGCAACAGCCGTGGACCGCGTTCGCTCGGCCCCGTCATATCCGCACGGGGACGTGAGGGGTGGGTGTGTCCGCTTCAGGGTGGGCACGGCGCACGGCCAGGTCGGCTGGGTCGGCACGGTGTGCGGCTGGGTCGGCTGGGTCGGCACGGTGTGCGGCTGGGTCGGTACCTGGTGGCTGCCTCTGGTGGCGTGTCGGGGGCGTGGCGGGCGCGTGTCCGGTCAGCACAGGAGCGCGTTCGAGTGACAACGGAAGGGTGTGTTCGGGTGAGCGAGGGGGCGGGGCAACGAATGCCGCCGTCGAAGCGCGGCCACCCAGGCGCGTCGGCGTCGAGAGCCCCAGACGGTCATGCCGCTCGGCGCGGGGACGGGGAGTCTCCGGATGGTCATGGCGCTCGGCGCGGGGACGGCGAGTCTCCGGCGGCCTACTCGCTGGTTCTCGTGCTACCGGCGCTCGCCTCATGGGCGACGGCGTTGGTCCTGTTGGGCTGTCCCGCGCCGGTGGGTGCCACCTGCGCGGTGGTGGCCGCCGCGGGCGTGGTCACGATCCCGATCACGGTCGCGTGCCGTCGTACGCCACACCCACCCCCGCCTACGGCCGCGTCCCTGATTCCGCCCCCCGGCCTGTCCATCGAATCGCCCGCTCCGCGCCCATCCGATCTCCACGGCGCCCTCGTCGCCCCGAGCCGTCACCTCCGGAGCTCGGGCCGTCGCCTCCGGAGCTCGGGCCGTCACCTCATGGGCCTGGGCTCTCACCTCTGGGGCCGCGGCTTTCATGTCTGGAGCCTGGGTTCTCGCCTCTGGAGATGGAGCCGACTCAGGAACAGCGGAGCCGGGCAGGGCGTCTCACCGGCTCGTCATCTCCGGAAGCCCGACCGCGATACGGGGCGCCGGCGCTCCGGTGTCCGGGTCAACGTGGCCGTCGCCGTGCTCGGTTGTGTCGCCGCGACCTCGGCAGGGGTGGCGTTCCGGGTGCACGCCGTCACCACCGGCCCGGTCGCCGAACGGGCAGCCAGGGAGGCCGTCGTGCACGGCGACATCGTGCTCACCGGCGACCCCCGGGTGCGACAGGCGAAGGCCGCCTTCCACGGCGAGAGCGTGGTCGTCGACGCCACGCTCGAGTCCGTCGACACCCCGGACGGGCGGCTTGCCGTACACGCTCCCATCGTGGTGTTCGGGTCAGGTGGCGCGTGGCGGTCGCTCCTGCCCAGCCAGCGCCTGCGCGTCAGCGGCAGGCTGAGCTCCGCCGAGCCGGGCGAACTCGTCACCGCTGTGCTGCTCGTTCGTGGTTCGCCAGTGGTCCTGTCCGGGCCTTCAGGCCTGCAGGGAGTCGCGGGTGAGCTGAGGGCGGGGTTGCGCCGCGCGGCGGACGTCCTGCCGCCCGACCAGCGGGGTCTGCTGCCGGGACTCGTGGTGGGCGACGTGTCGCGCATGGATCCGAACGTCAGCGCCGACTTCAAGGACGCGGGCCTCAGCCATCTGACCGCCGTCAGCGGAGCCAATCTCGCGATCATGTCGGGGGCGGTGGTGGCGCTGTCGCGGTTGGCCGGGCTGCCGCTCGCTGTACGGGCGATGCTCGCGGCGGCCGCCATGCTCGCCTTCGCCGTCGTGGCGCGGCCTTCGCCGAGCGTGCTGCGGGCGCTGCTCATGGGGCTGGTCGGAGCGATCGCGCTCGGCACGGGCCGCGCCAGGGACGGTGTCGCGGCGCTGTCGGCGACTGTACTGCTGTTGATCATGTTCGATCCTGGCCTGGCCCGCGAGTACGGCTTCGCGCTGTCGGTCTGCGCCACTGGCGGCATCCTGCTGCTCGCGCCCCGGTGGCGCGACAGGCTGTCGGCCAGGATGCCGCGCTGGGCGGCCGAGGCCGTGGCCGTGCCCGCCGCGGCGCAGGCGGCGGTCACGCCCGTGCTGGTGCTCATGGCAGGACAGCTGCAACTGGTCGCGGTGCCCGCCAACCTGCTGGCGGGTCCCGCGGTCGCGCCCGCCACCGTCATCGGGTTCGTGGCGGCGCTGGTGGCACCCGTGTCGCTGGACCTGGCGCGACTGCTCGTCGTTCCCGCCGGCTACGCGGTCGGCTGGATCATCACGGTGGCTGAGCACGCGGCCCGCGTTCCCTTCGCGGGGCTCCCGTGGCCGGGCGGCCTGCCCGGAGTGCTCCTGCTGGCCGGGGCCGCCGCGGTGGCGGTACCCCTCCTGCGGCGCGCGGGCACGCGAACCATCGTCCTGATCACGGGTACGGCAGGCATGGCGACCGTACTCGTCGCGGGCCCGGTGATCGCCCCATGGCCGCCAACCCGGTGGCTGTTCGTGGCGTGCGACGTCGGCCAGGGCGACGCGCTCGCGGTCGCCGCGGGGCAGGGGAGGGCCGTCGTCGTCGACACCGGGCCGGATCCCGGTCTGGTGGACCGCTGTCTCCGCGATCTGGACATCAGAGAGGTGCCGCTGGTCATCCTCACCCACCCACACCGCGACCACGTGGGCGGTCTCGACGGCGTCTTCAGGTCGGGGCGACGGGTGGGCGCCGTCATCGTCAGCCCGGGTCGTGCCCCCGCGAGCGAGTCCGCGCGCATCTCGAACGACCTGATCAGACGCCGCGTCCCCGAATGGGTGGCCACACCGGGCGCCCGGTGGCGTTTCGGGCCGTCGGAGCTGAACGTGCTCGGCCCATCACCGGGCAAGCTGCCCAGCGGCCCCGGAGAGGGCAGTGTGATCAACAACGAGAGCGTGGTCGTCCTCGTGCGGTGGGCGGCAGGCTCCATCCTGCTCGGTGGCGACGTCGAGACGGAGGCGCAGACGGAGTTACTGCGGGCCGGTCTGCCGCGCGCTGACCTGCTCAAGGTCCCCCACCACGGGTCCGTACGGCAGGACCCGCGCTTCCTCGCCGCGATCGGCGCGAGAGCGGCGTTGATCAGCGTGGGCTCCGACAACGGATACGGGCATCCGGCGCCGCGAACGGTGGGGCTGCTGCATCGGCTCGGCATGCGCGTGTACCGGACCGACCAGTCGGGGGCGCTCGCCGTCATCGACCAGGCGGGCCGCCTCGCGGTGGTGTCCAGGGGGCGGCCCGATGGGTGATCGCCGGATCGCGCTAGATCCAGGTCTCGTGCAGGTGACGCCATCGCAGGCCATGGGGAGCGGTGGCGTCGCGGACGAAGACGACCGTGGCACGGCGGTCGCGTGGATCGGGGCCGTGGTGGTGCTCGTCGTACGTGGCGACGACCACGGTGTCAGCGCCGGCCACGACCCGCACATCGTGGATCTCGATCGTGAGGGAGGGCGCCGCGCCGTGGGCGGGCTCGATCATGGCCAGCAGGTGGGGCAGCGGCAGCGTCTGGCCGTCCGGGGTGGTGTAAGCGAAGTCGGGGGTGTGAGCAGCGGCGAACACGTCGAGTTCGGTTCGCGGGGCGCGCCCGGTGAGCCAGGCTTCGATGACCCTGTGGTGCCGAACGACCTCGGCACGGCACTCGACCTCCCCTACTGCGGAGACGCCCTCCTCCCGGGACGTCGGATGCGTGGTGGGCGTCGGATGGTGGCCTTCGGGGGTTGGGGGATGAGCTGGTTTCTCCAACTGTGCTGGGTGCGTGGTGGGCGTCGGATGGTGGCCTTCGGGGGTTGGGGGAAGGCCTGGTTTCTCCAACTGTGCTGGATGGGTGGTGGGCGTCGGATGGTGGCCTTCGGGCGATGGGAGGCGACCTGGCCATTCCGGCGGCGCTCGGTGCGTGGTCGGGAGTTCTCCTTCCGCGGGCGGGAGACGATCAGGGTACTTCGGTGGCGCGGGGTGGGGGTCGGTGGTCATCGGGCGATCTCCTTCCAGGGGCGGGAGGCGATCCAGTCGTGCAGCCGGGTGAGGCGGACGCCGAGAGTGTCCTCGAGACCCGCGGAGTTCTGGCCGTACAGGGTGCGGTCCTTCTCCGCGACCCAGCGGTACGCCCCCGCGATGGCCTCGGCGGTGGACGGGCCGAAGGCATGGGCGAGGCCCGCCTCGAACTCGCCGAGGTCCTGCGCGGCATACCGGACAGGCCGGCCGAGGACGGCGGCGAAGGCGGCGGAGAGCTCGGCTCCCGTCACCGCGTCCGGGCCGCCGAGGTCGAGGGCGAGCAACCGCGTGGTGCTGAGGAGATCGGGGCTGGTGAGGGCGGCGACGGTGGCGGTGGCGAGGTCGCCGTGGCTGAGCCAGGAGACCGGCACGTCCGCGGGCAAGGGATATGCCAGCACTCCCGCGTGGACGAGCGGTCCCGCCACCCAGGGCGCGCACAGGTTGTCCAGGTACACGGGCGGCCGCAGCACCACGGTCGGCACTCCCGAGTGCGCGAACACCGACTCCGCGGCCCGACGCGTCTCGAAGGCGCTCACCGGCGTCGGCCCTGACGGGACGCGGTTGCCGGTGTTGAAGACCAGGCGCCGCACACCCGCCTCGGTGGCCGCCGCGACGATGTTGCGCACGTACGACTCCACGACGGGAGCCTCGTAGACCATGGGAAGCAACACGCTGGCGTGCGTCACCCCGTCGAACGCCGCCCGCACGGCGGAGGCGTCCGCGAGGTCGCCGATCGCGGGCTTCACGCCCTCGGGGAGCCCCATGCCGGTCCTGGTGAAGCCGCTCACCGCGTGTCCGAGGCCGACCAGGCGTCGAGCCGTGCTGCCGCCCTGGGCGCCGGTGGCTCCGATCACAAGAATGTTCATGACGACCAGACTGCCAACCTCACCGATTACGATCCATAAAGACAAGTCTCAAAGGATTTAAGGATCGTCCGTGGATGAGGATCTCCTGAGCGAGCTGCTGGCGCCGCTCCGGCTGCACGGCGTCTTTCACAGCCGGTGGTCAGCGCACGCCCCGTGGGGAGTGGCGGGCGAGCGGGAGAACTGCGCGCTACTCCACTACGTGCAGGAGGGCGAGTGCACGGTCGAACTGCCCGAGGTCCCCGAGCCGATACGGCTGCGCGCCGGCGACCTGGTCGTCTTCCCGCACGGGGCCGCCCATCGCCTGGCCGATCGCCCGGGCGGGCCGACGGTGCCGCTGGCCTCGATGCTGCCCCGGCGCGAGCCTGGCGCGGTGCGAACGGTGGAGATCGACGGCCCTGGCGCGATCACCACGATGCTGTGCGGCGGACTGCACTACGACGGCGCGGCGGCCGCCCCGCTCTACCAGGCGTTGCCACAGGTGCTCGTGCTGGACAGGGAACTGCTCGAACGCCAGCCGTTGCTGTCCGGCACGCTCGACATGCTGGCGCGGGAGTGGGCGACCGGAGAACCGGGCGCCGCGCTGGTGGCGCTGCGGGCGTTCGAGCTCGCGTTCGTGCTGGCGTTGCGGGTGGCGTTGAGCGATCTGGACACCCCCGTGCTGCACGCCCTGCGGCATCAGGGGATCAGCAGGGCCTTGCTCGCGGTGCACACGAGGTTCGCCGAGCAGTGGACGCTGGAGTCGCTGGCGGGGGAGGCGGGGCTGTCGCGGTCGGCGTTCGCGGCCGGCTTCCGCGAGCTCGTGGGGGAGACGCCGATGCGGCACCTGACGGCGCGCAGGATGCAGGAGGCGGCGCGCTTGCTGAAGGAGTCGGCCCTGCCGCACAGCCGGATCGCCGAGCGGGTCGGGTACCGGTCGGGGGTGGGGTTTCACCTGGCCTTCCGCCAGTGGTGCGGGCAGACGCCGGGCGAGTACCGGCGCTCGGGCGGGACGCGGCGGGTGGAGCGCTGACGGTCGGCTTGGGGGCGGCCGTGAAACGCGGCTTCCGGCAGGCGGTGTCGCGGCGGTTCTTCGCGACAACGGGGTGGCGGTGTTCGTGTGGGACGGGTGGCCTGGTGCTTGTCGCGGAGGTTGGGCTGGTGTGCTCGGGTGTGCGGGCGCGGCGGTCTTCGCGGTGTGTCCTCGGTTGGGTGAGGGCGGGGTGGCGTTGATGTGGCGTTGGGCGCGGTGGGTGAGCTCGGTGGTCCCGTGGTGGGTGGTTGTCTGGCGGGCGGCGGGGTTGAGGTGGTCGGCGGTGTGGGAAGTCGGGTGGTTCCGTGGTGGGTGGTTGTCTGGCGGGCGGCGGGGTTGAGGTGGTCGGCGGTGTGGGAAGTCGGGTGGTTCCGTGGTGGGTGGTTGTCTGGCGAGCGGCGGGGCTGAGGTGCTCGGCGGTGGTGGGAAGGTGGGTGCGGGGATTCTCGTAACGGCGGCCGGGTGGGTGGGGGATTCTCGTAACGGCGGCCGGGTTCGTGGGCCCGCAGTAGCGTGATGGACGGGCGGTCAGCGGTGACCGCGGTGGCCTATTGGTTGCTTGCCGTACAGGGGAATCGACGGGGGTGGGCGCGCAGTAGCGTGATGGACGGGCGGTCACCGGTGACCGCGGTGGCCTATCGGGTGCTTGCCGTACAGGAGAATTGACCGCATGGTGACGTTGGTCGTCGGGGACGAGGAGTTGCTCGCCGAGCGGGCCGTCGGTGTCGTGGTCGCCGCGGCGAAGGCGCAGGACGCCAGCGCGGAGGTGCACGACCTGGTCGGCGGCAAGGTCGAGCCGGGCGAGCTGACCCGTCTGACCTCGCCCTCGCTGTTCGGCGACAGGTCGGTGGTGGTGATCAGGTCGGCCCAGGACCTGTCCAAGGAGACGATCGCCGAGGTCGTCGGCTACGCCAAGAACCCCGCTGACGACACGGTTCTCGTGCTGGTGCATCCGGGCGGCGTCAAGGGCAAGGCGCTGATCGACGGGATCAAGAAGACCAGGGCCGACGTCGTCACCGTCAGCAAGCTCACCAAGCCCGCCGAGCGCCTCGACTTCGTCAAGGGCGAGATCAAGCGTGCGGGCCGCACGATCACCGGCGAGGCGGCTCAGGCGCTGCTCGACGCGGTGGGCAACGACCTGCGCGAGCTGGCGGCGGCCTGCAGCCAGTTGGCGTTCGACACCGAGGGCAAGAGCATCGACCTGAACGCCGTCGCCCGCTATCACAAGGGCAGGGCGGAGGTGAGCGGGTTCACGGTGGCCGACTCGGCGGTGGAGGGTCGCCTGGCCGACGCGTTGGAGCAGGTGCGATGGGCGCTCGGCACAGGGGTGGCGCCTGTGCTGCTGGTGAGCGCGCTGGCCAGGTCGTTGAGGTCGCTGGCCAAGGTGAGCGGGGCGGGGCGCAACGTCCAGGCCGCGCAGCTCGGGATGGCCCCGTGGCAGATCAACAACGCCAAGCGGCAGCTCCGCGGGTGGGGGCCCGAGGGGTTGTCCGCCGCGCTGATGGCGGTCGCCGCGGCCGACGAGCAGGTCAAGGGCGGCGGCGCTGATCCTGCCTATGCGCTCGAGCACGCCATCCAGACGATCGTGGCGAGCAGGAACGGTCGCTGACGGAGCCGCCCACCCCGCCGAGGATCGTCTCCTGCGGGAGGGGAGTCTCCTGCGGGAGGGAAGTCCACCACGGGAGGGGAGTCTCCTGTGGGAGATGAGTCCCCTACTGGTGGGCGGGGAGTCTCCTGTGGGAGGGAGTCTCCTACGGGAGGTGAAGGGTGCCTGCCGGCGTCACGGAGGGCGACGGGTCGATGGCGATCACGACGGGCGGCGGGCGGTTTCGAGGCTGACCAGCATCCGCTTGAGGAGCCTGTCGAGCGCCTCCTGCTCGCCGGGTTCCAGCGCGGCCACCATCTCCGCCTCCGCCGTCGCCCTGACGGCCATCGCCGCCTGCCACAGGTCGTGTCCCTTGCCGGTGAGCGCCACGTCGACCCTGCGCCGGTCCTCCTCGCTGCGGATCCTGCGGACCAGCCCCGCCTTCTCCAGTGTGTCGATGCGTCCTGTCATCCCCGCCGGTGACAGCATCAGCTCGCTCGCCAGCTCCGACGGCGTGGCCTGCCGCGTGTCGCGGGAGGCGAGCCTGTGCAGGGTCTCGAACTCGAAGTCCTGGATCCCGACCTCGGCCAGTGCCGCCTCCTTGGCGAGGCGGACGTGCTTCACCAGGAGCTGCATGCGCGTGATGATCGCCTCCACCCGCTCGTCGTAGGGCGCCTTGCCGCGCCACCGCGACAGATGTTTGTCAACCGAATCAGACGTTGACGAAACATTCGCTGGCGAACTATTCTCCGAGGCCATGCTCACCAGACTAGTGATCGGCCGTGCCCTGTCGGCGCTGGCGACCGCGCTCATCCCGACGACGTTGACCCTCGTCGTGCTCAGGGTCACGGGCGAGGCCGCCGACCTTGGCGTCGTGCTGGCGTGCGAGTTGGTGCCGATGCTGGTGCTGCTGCCGTTCGGGGGAGTGCTCGCCGACCGCTTCCCGCCCGAACGCGTCGCGTTGCTCGCGGACCTGACCCGGTGCGTGGCCCAGGCGGCGATCGGCGTGGAACTGCTGGCCGGCGTGGAGAGGATCGCCGACCTGGCGGTGCTCGCGGCGGTCACCGGCGCCGCTGTCGCGTTCGGCACGCCTGCCGTGCCCAGGCTGGTGGCCGCGACCGTTGAGGGACCGGCGCGGCTGCGCGCCAACGCGCGCATCAGCCTGGCCACCAGCCTGTCGGCCGTGGGCGCGCCCGCCATCGCCGGCGCGCTGGTCCTGGGGGCGGGGCCCGGCTGGGCGTCGCTGGCCACCGCCGCCCTGTTCGCCGCCTCCGCGTTCACCCTCGGCGGCGTCCGTACGGCCACGGCCGCCCCCACCGGCAAGCAGTCACTGGCCAGGGGCTGGCAGGAGATCAGGCGGCGCCCGTGGTTCCTGGTCAGCGTCATGGGCCACGGCGTGTGGCACTTCTGCGCGGGGCTGTTCCTCACTCTCGGCCCGCTGATCACCATCCGGAGCGGCGAGGCGATGTGGGTGATCATCGTGCAGTCCGGCACGGTCGGGATGCTCGCGGGCGTGTTCGCCGCGCCCCGCCTGCCCGTGCGCAGCCCGCTCGTCGGCTGCGCGGTGGGCGCGTCGCTCTACGCGGCGCCCCTGGCGGCGCTGGCCGTGCCGCTGAGCGGCTGGGCGGTGGCGGTCGCGTACGGCGTCGCGATGTTCGGCCTCGGCGTGCTCGTGCCGCTGTGGGAGACCGTGGTCGCCGACCGGATCCCGGTGGAGGCGCTCGGCAGGGTGCGCTCGTTCGACTCGCTGATCTCGTTCGCCAGCCGCCCGCTGGGGCTGGCCGTCGCCGCCCCGCTGGCCGGATGGGCGGGTACGGCGGCGCCGCTGTGGGTGGCGGCGATCGCCGTGGCCGCGGCGAGCCTCGGCGTGCTGGCCGTACGCGAGGTCAGGACTCCTGCAGCGCCGTCTCTCTCAGCACCCCGTCGCTGATCTCCAGCACCCTGTCGGCCAGCGTGATCAGGCCCGGGTCGTGGGTGGCCACCAGCGCGGTGACGCCCTCGCTGCGGACCAGCGCCCTGATCAGCTGCATGATCTGCCGCCCCGTCTGCGAGTCGAGCTGCCCCGTCGGCTCGTCGGCCACCAGCAGGCGCGGCCTGTTGGCGAGAGACCTGGCGATCGCCACGCGCTGGCGCTGCCCGCCCGACAGCTCGTAGGGGCGCTGGTTGGCGTGCTGCTCGAGCCCGACCAGTGACAGCAGCATGCGCACGCGCCTGTCCCGCTCGTCGACGGGCGTGCGGGTCAGGCGCATCGGCACGCCGACGTTCTCGGCCGCCGACAGCACGGGGATCAGGCCGAAGGACTGGAACACGAAGCCCACGACGTCCCTGCGCAGCGCCAGCAGCCGATCCTCCGGCAGCGAGGTCACCTCCTGCCCCGCCACGACCACGCGGCCGGCGTCGGGCCTGTCCAGCCCGCCGATCTGGTTCAGCAGGGTGGTCTTGCCCGAACCCGACCTGCCTCTGATCGCCACCAGCTCGCCCGGGTAGGCCTCGAAGGAGACCTCGCGCAGCGCGACGACCTCCTTGGGGCCCGTCCGGTAGACCTTACGCAGGCCCTCCACCACCACCAGCGGCTCACTGCTCATCGGAAGACTCCTCACGGGACGGCCACACGCCGATGTGGTCGGACTCGAGCTCGAGGCGCACCCTGCGCTCCATGTCGAGGGCGTTCATGAAGTCGCGCGGCAGCTGCAGCCGGCCGACGCGGTCGAGGACGGCGTACTCCTCGGCGATGATCTGGCCCTCGGCGCCCTCCCTGCGCAGCGTCTCGCTGCTGGTACGGCCGTCGCGGATGCCGATCGTCCGATCGACCTGCTCCGAGACCAGCGCGTCGTGCGTCACGATGACCACGGTGACGCCGAGCTCCCTGTTGGCTCTGCGCAGCGCCTCGAACACCTCCTCCGAGGTGTCGCTGTCGAGCTCTCCCGTCGGCTCGTCGGCCAGGATCAGCTGCGGCGCGTTGGCCAGCGCCACGGCGATCGCCACCCGCTGCTGCTCGCCGCCCGACATCTCCGACGGCTTCCTGTCCGCGCAGTAGTCGACGCCGAGCAGGGTCAGCAGCTCCGTCGCGCGGCCCTTGCGGTTCCTGCCGGCCAGCTTCATCGGCAGCTCGACGTTCTCCCGCGCGGTCAGGTACGACAGCAGGTTGCGCGCGGTCTGCTGCCAGATGAAGCCGACGACCTCGCGCCGGTAGCGCAGCCTGTCCTTGGCCGTCATCGACAGCAGATCCATGCCCGCCACCCTGGCCAGGCCCGCGGTCGGCACGTCGAGGCCCGACAGCACGTTGAGCAGCGTGGACTTGCCCGAGCCCGAAGCGCCGACGATCGCGACCAGCTCGCCCTTCTGGATCAGCAGGTCGAGGCCCTGGAGGGCGACGACCTCGACGCCCTCGGTCTTGTAGATGCGGACCAGGTTGTCGCAGACGATGTGCGCGTCACCGCCGAAGACGGCCCGCTCCCGCGTGGCCTGCGCCTCCAGGTCGGACATGGTGGGGGTGTTCGTCACTGGTCACCTACTCGTAGGACGGAGCCGAGGCCGCGCCCGCGGCCGATGGCGGTGTGCGCGTACGCGCCGAGCACGGAGACCGCGGTGAGGCCCGCGGCCAGCAGGACGGGTGTCAGGAGCGCGCCGCCGGAGAGCGGTCCGTGGCCGCTCACGGCGAGGTCGCCCGTGTAGGCGGACAGGTCCATGCCCGGTCCCAGCGCCACGGGCAGGCCCAGGCCCAGCGCGAGCCCTGCCAGGGCGGTGAACAGGATCAAGGGGGAGATCTCCAGGACGGTCAGGCGTCGCGCCTGGCGAGGCGACAGCCCCAGCGTACGCAGGAAGGACAGCGCGCCCGCGCGGGCGGGGGCCGTGATCACCAGCGCGAGCACGACGGCGACCAGGCAGTAGACGGCCAGGGCGGCGGTGACGATCATCAGGGTGTCCAGGACGGCCCCCGTCAGCGGCGAGCCCTTGATGGCGGCCAGCGTCTGCGCTCTCGATCGCACCACGGGTGGCAGACCGCCCTGCGTGCTCGCCGCCTCGCGCACCGCGGCAGGGTCGGCGGACCCTCGAACCAGCAGCACGTTCGGCCTGGTGGGCGCGCCCACCCGCTCGTTGGCGTCGGCGGGCAGCACGATCAGGTTCCGCTGCGTCTGCAACCCCGGGAAGCCGGTGACGGAGCCGCGCGGGTCCACCCGCATCGCGACCTGCCAGCGGACCGACAGCGGCTCCCTGCCCAGCAGGGGCGAGGCGAGCGCGGGGATGCCGGGCCCTCCCGGTGGCGCCGGCACGTCCAGCGGACCGCCTGCCACGAGCTCCCGGTAGGCGGCCAGGTCGATGGAGACGACCTCGACAGGAGTCCTGCCGACGACCGCGTCACCTGTCATCGCGGTCAGCACGGCTTCGACGCCCGGCACGTTCCTGACCCGCGCCACGGCCTCGGGTGTGATCGCGACGGCGTGCTCGACCCTGATGTCCGCGCCGACCCTCTGCCATGCGGCCAGCTCCTGGGTGCTGGAGACGCCGCCGGAGACGATCGAGGCGAACACCGACACGGCCAGCGCGGGCAGCAGGATCAGCACGGGGAGCACGGTGAACGACTTCGACCTCGCCGCCATCGTCAGGCCGAGGAACGGCACGGCGGCGCGGCGGCGGGCGGCCAGCCGTACGAGCGCCCTGAGGGGGAACGGGTAGCAGCGCAGGGTGATCAGGGCCGCGGCCACCGCCAGCGCGACGGGGACGAGCAGCAGGAACGGGTCCGCGCCCAGGGTCGCCGCCGAGGTCGAGACGCCGCGAGAGCGCACCAGATAGGCCCCGGCCAGCGCCAGCGCCACGGTCGTCAGCTCCAGCGTGATCCGGCGGGGCGAGGGCCTGGCGGCGGCCACGTCGTCGCGTCGTTCGTGCAGCGGCGCGCGGTGGGCGAGCGTCAGCCGGATCGCGGCGAATCCCGTCGCGACCCCGAGCACGATCAGCGGGCCCACGTGGACCATCGGCGTGACGGGCCCGGGGACCAGCCACGACAGCAGGTAGCCGGCCGCCGCCGCCGGCACGGTCGCGATGGCGACGACGGCCGTCCCCGCGCCCGCGACCTGCCCCAGCGCGCCGCCTCGCGCGCGCATCAGGGCGAGCGCGGCCGCCATCCGCTCGGCCATCAGCTGGACGGCGAGCACGATCACGCCAAGCGCCACCGCCAGCAGGCCGCCGAGCACCAGGAACATCACCGTCTGCGCCGTGGCCAGCGACTCCGCGTAGGAGGTCAGCAGCCTGGGCAGGCCGGTCGCCACGCTGTTGGCCGCGTTGTCGTCCGCCTCCAGCGCCACCGCGCCGTTGTAGTCCTTGATCGCCCCGAGCGTGGAGGGCAGGTCGAGCGCGTCGGCCCTGCCGGGATCGACGCCGAGCACCCAGGAGTAGACGGTCCTGCGGGCGCCGTAGCCGAGGAGTTCGATGCCCTCGTCGCCGGTCAGCGAGGTGACGTAGCGGTCGGGTTCCAGCTGGCCCGGCGGGAGCCGCTCCTCGACCGTGATCGTGTCGCGTTCGTGGTCCCAGTACGGGTCGGCGGGGTTCCTCGGCCGGTAGACGCCCGAGACCCTGACCGCGATCTGCTCGCTCTGCCCGATGACCACGATGCTGCCGACAGGCAGGTTCATGGTGGTGGTCGCGCCCTCCGGCACGCCCACTTCGAGCAGCGGGATCGTGCCGATCCCGCGCGCCGCGAAGGTGCTGGGCGCGCCGGGCTCGCGGCCCTCGACCCAGGTCAGGCGCCGGTCGAAGTCGGAGAGCCAGCCCACGTTGACGTACTGTTTCGGACGGTCGAAGGCGGGCGTGTCGACCGTCCTGACCGAGAAGTGGCTGGTGCCGCCGGTCGTCGCGAGCGCGGCCAGCTCGGACGGCAGCAGCGCGCGGAAGGCCCGCTCCTTGGCCGCCAGCTCCGCGCGGGTCCTGACGGGCGTCGCGTTCCGCGCCAGCACCCGCAGGTCCCTGTCCTGGGCGGTCGTCGCGGCCAGGGTCTGCCTGAGCCCGTGGTCGTAGGCCGACTGGAGCGCCCGGGGCGTACCGGAGATCAGCAGGCAGGCGCTCAGCGTCAGGACCGCCAGCACGGCGGCCGCGCCCGCGTGCTCGCGCATCAGCGTCAGGATCCTCACCGTTCCTCCCCGGTGCGCAGACCACCGGGCCCCCGGCCGCGCAGCACGCGGGCCAGCCCCCCGACGATCGCGAACAGCAGCGCCGCGACCAGGACCAGCATCAGGACGGTCGATGGCCACGGGACGGCCAGCACCACGCCGGGAGTGACGGCCGTGGCCTGCCCCGTCAGCACGATGTGGGGCACGACGAGGGCGCCGACCACGAGCGCGAGGACCGTTCCCGCCACCAGCGAGAGGCCGATGACGAACGTCTGCTCGATCGCCAGCAGCGCGAACACCTGGCGGAAGCCGACGCCCAGCGCCCGCAGGATCGCGAACTCCGCGAGGCGATCGCGCGCCGCCACCGCCGCGCTGGTCAGGAACCCGAGCACGGCGAAGACCAGCGCGGACAGGAAGCCGAGCGTCAGCGCACCCTGCAGTCCACCGGCCAGCGGATCGTCACGGAAGCGCGAGGTGAGCGCCTGGAGGTCCACGGCCGTCGCCACCCACTGCGGCCTGCTCGCCAGCACCTTCATCGCGGCGGCGGTGTCGCCGCCGCGCGCGGCCAGCCACCACTCCGTCGCGGGACGCAGCCGCTGCGCGGCCGCGAACGCCCTGCCCTGCAGCGTGCCCCAGTCGACGAGGATCGAGGGCTGGTCGGGCTGGGTGGTCGGCATCCGGTCGACGACGCCCGCCACCTTCACCTCGATGTTGTCGCCGTCGAGGTTCACCGGCGCGACCTGGCCCGTGGTGAGCCTTAGCCGCTCGGCCAGATCGGCGGTGAGGACGACGGGCAACGGCTTGAAGATCCGCTGCTTGTCAGGCCCGCGAGGCGGGGCGAACAGGTCGCCGTCGCCTTTCGCGGCGACGACGCTGTAGGCGGGCTCCTCGGCCGTGCCGGGGAGCTGCAGCGTCCACAGCCGCCCGCCGTCCGAGGCCACCGGCCGCCTGGCGGTCCAGCGCAGGCCGGGCGGCAGCGTGACGCCGGGGTCGACCGTCACCGTGACGCCTGTCGACCTCAGGACGAAGCCGCGCAGTCTCAGGGGAGGGGTGAGCCTTCCCGTACGGCCCGCGAGCGACTTCAGGTCGAGCTCGATCCGGTTGACGCCCGCCCGGAGCGGCCCCGCGGGAAGCTCGAGCCACACGCCGAGCCCGTCCTCCACCGCCACGCCCAGTTCGACGGACCGGCCCGGAGGCCCGCTGACCCGCACGGACAGCGGCAGCCGCTCGGGTATCGGGACCGCCTCGATCTCGGGGCGGGCCGCGCCGAGCCGCGCCGCCATCTCCCGCACGCCGTCCTCGGACAGGTCGGGGCGCAGCTTCAGCAGCGCGGCCAGTCTCGCGGCGTCCAGCGCCATCAGCGTCGCCGGCTCCCCCGCGACCGTGGCCGGCCCCCTGAAGGCGGGACTGGCCGCGGTGACGCCCGGCAGGCTCGCGAAGGCGGTGCCCCGGCCGAGCGCGCCGAGCTCGCGGGCATCGGGCGGGCCCGAGATCCGCAGGTCGGCGCCCGCCTGGTGGCGGGCTTGGTCCTCCTGCGAGGAACGCCAGGTGGCGGCGGTGGCCATCGACACCACGCCGATCGCGATCGCCATCGTGAGCAGCAGCGCGGGGCCCGAGTAGCGGGCCGGCCTGCGACTGACCTGCCAGGCGCCGAGCGCGGGAGCCAGCCCTTCGCGCCTGGCGGTGAACCGCTCGGCGAGGGCCGAGACCCTCGGCACCAGGCGCAGGCCGAGCATGCCGCCGCAGAGCAGCGCGAGCGCCGGCCCTGTGACGATCAGCGGATCGATGCCGATGTCACCGCCGGCCGTGGCCGTCACGGGCGCACCGTAGTGCCGTAGCTGCCAGATCGCCAGTGCCGCCAGCGCCAGCAGCGCCAGGTCCGCGCCCGCCCGCTGCACCAGCCCCCTGCCGCCCGACCGTCCGCGCGCCGCCTGCTCGTCGACGTAGGTGCGGCGGACGCCGCCCAGCGCGGGCATGGTCAGCAGGACGGCGGCGGCCAGGGCCACCGCCCCCGACACGGCGAACGTGCCGAGGTCGGCGTCGGGGGCCGGCCGTACGCCCGAGGCCTCGATCCAGGGGATCGCGGTGACCAGCCGGAGCAGCGGCGGGCTCAGCAGCGGTGCCACGATCGCGCACGGAAGCGCCACCAGCAGCGCCTCACCGCCCGCGAGCAGCGCGAGCCTGCCCGCGCCCGCGCCCCTCGCGCGCAGCAGCGCGACCTCCATCCTGCGGTGGTCGGCCAGCAGGCGCGCGGTCAGCATGAGCGCGTAGGCGGCCAGCAGGAGCAGTTGCAGGACGGGGATCAGCATGGTCGAGCGGGCGACCAGCGAGGCGGTGTCGAGCTGGGTCAACATCTCGGGCAGCCGCGTGCCGGCCCTGCACTCGGGACACCCGCTGTCCCTGAGCCGGTCCTGGAGCCCGGCCACGTCCCGGGCGAAGGGGCGCAGCCGCTCGGGGGAGAGGCGGGTCAGATCGGGCAGGGCGGTCCAGGTGGCGCTGACGTTGGTGGCGAACCTGGACAGGAACGTCCGCTCGGTGACCATCAGCGGCCCGAACGTGGTGAAGTCACCCAGCTGGACGCCCGAGCTCAGCAGCTCCTCACCGGCCCAGCGGTCGCCGAAGGTGTCGTCGAGCTGGAAGACGCCGGTGATCCGGACCTCGACGCGACGCCTGGCGTCGATGCGGCTCTCGGTGGTGAACTCCTGGCCGACCTTCAGGCCCGCCGCGGTGGCGGCGGACAGGGAGACGGCCGCCTCGACCCGCTCCTCGCCGTCACCGGGCCAGGCGCCCTCGACCAGCCTGGCGTGCCGGTCGAGGCCCTCGTAGGTGTTGAAGCGGTACAACTCAGGCCTGGCCTGCCGTTCCTGACCGGGGACGACGTAGGAGTCGGAGCGCATGCTCGCGGTGAGCGCGACGGGAGCGCCCGCGTAGACCTGGGCGGTGACGGTCCGGATCGCCCGCTCGACCCCGGGGAAGGAGGCGGTGGTGACGGGGGTGGTGATGGTGGCCGCGGTCGTCCTGATCGGCGCGGTCTCCATCGTGCGGCGGACGCCCGCCTCGGCGGTCGAGGAGGCGTACATCGTCAGCGCGACAAGGGTGGTGGTGGCGAGGAGGATGGAGCCGAAGGCGGCCAGCAGGAGGAGAGGCTCACTGGCGGCTCGCCTGAGAACCAGCGGAACACGCGCCCGCATATCGCCCCCGCTCGTCACATGCTCCCGTTCTGTGAACCTTTGGGGATGACGGGTGGCGGCGGCAAGCCGATCTTCTCAACGGTGACACAGCCGATACGCTGGAGTGATGTCGAAACTGTGACACTTCCACGACCGCGTCCGGATATTTCAGATGTTCATCCGGGAGGGGCTCATGCCCGGATCATCGCGGTGGTCCAGGGCGAAGCGCGGGTGGTGGTACACGAAAACGCCGCACCCCGTCATCGCGGAGTGCGGCGTCGCCGGTGCGTCTGCGACTACTTGGCAGCCTGCAGAGCGGCGGTGCGCTGAGCGATCGCCGACTTGCGGTTGGCGGCCTGGTTCTTGTGGATGACGCCCTTGCTGGCAGCCTTGTCGAGCTGGCGAGCGGCGGCGCGCTGCAGCGCCACGGCCTCGTCGACGTTGCCCTGCTCGGCGGCCTCGCGGAACTTGCGGATCGCCGTCTTCAGGGAAGACTTGACAGCCTTGTTGCGCAGACGAGCCTTCTCGTTCTGCTTGTTGCGCTTGATCTGGGACTTGATGTTCGCCACGAAGAAGCCTCGGTGAAGGTCAGAAATCGGATGGGGCGCGCGGGCTCGATGAGAGGGCGCGCCACACGCAGTTGTACAGGTTACCAATAATCCAGGTCGCCGCTCAAATCAACGACCCGTGACCTGCCCAGCATACGGGGTGTCCTGCGGGACCGGCCTCGCATCCGCTCGCGCCGGGGCCGTCGAGCGGGATCACCTGGTGTTCCAGCGGCCGGTGTACTCCTTCCAGTCCTCCTCCGTCGCCGCGAAGTCCACGTACAGCGCCAGTCCGAACCCCTCGCGCCTGCCGTACGACGAAAGGGCGAGCCGCGCCCCCTCGGCCGCCCCCGCTACGCTCTCCGACCCGTCGAGGAACGGCACGCCGTGGTCGTGGTAGGCGGGCGCTCCGATGAGGATGGACGTCGTGGCGGGCGTGAGGTCGAGCGCGAGCGCCGCCTGCCGTACGACGTGGCCGCCGTACAGGGACTGCGCGGGCATGAAGGAGTCGTAGGTCATGATCGCCACCTGGTCGGTACGGCGGGCGACCTCCTGGTAGAAGCCGTGCGACCAGTACTTGTCGTGGCCGAGTGTCGCGCGGACGGCCAGGCGCATGAGGGGGTACGGCTCGAGCTGCGGCGTCGACACCGAGAGCAGCGTGGTCAGCGGCCGGGTGCGGTCGAGCAGGTCGAGGAAGTCGGTGTCCCCGTCACCGATCGGCTCGAAGTTGTAGTGGATGCCGTCGAACCCGAGGTCCATGATGTGCTTCGCCCCCGCCAGGACGCGGGCACGGGCGGCGGGGTCGTCGAGGTCGAGGCCGTTCTTGACGGCCTGTCCGAGCCAGGCCGAGACCCGCACATCAGGCAGATGTTTCCGCCACCACTTCAGGAAATTTCCGGCGTTGGGGTGCTTGGCGGGGTTGAGGCTGCCGTCCCATTCAAAGGGGCCGGAATGAACGTAGACGTCCCTGATGCCGGTGCCGCGCAGCCGTACCGCCATCGCCTCCACGTCGCGCTCCGTGCGGCGGCCGTCGACCCACGCGTGCCCGAGCCACAGCGCATCGTTACCCGTGCTCTTCGCCCAGGCCTCCGGCGCCCCGGTAAACTGGAGCCGGAGCGCCGCCGCCACGAAGGCGGCGAGCGTGACTAAGACGGCCAAGGCCAGCGCCAGGGCGCGCAGACCGCGGCGGATGACGGTTCGGGCAATCACCCGGGCATGTCACCATGAAAGACGCTTGACCTCAACCCTTGTCGAAACGGACTTCGGTGCGCAATCAGCCTGGCCAGACCGACCCCGCGTTGATCCGCAACTTCTGCATCATCGCGCACATCGACCATGGCAAGTCGACGCTTGCCGACCGGATGCTGCAGATCACCGGCGTGGTCGACGATCGCTCCATGCGCGCGCAGTACCTCGACAGGATGGACATCGAGCGCGAACGCGGCATCACGATCAAGTCGCAGGCCGTGCGGCTGCCGTGGAACGGCCACGTCCTCAACATGATCGACACGCCGGGCCACGTCGACTTCACCTACGAGGTCTCGCGGTCGCTGCAGGCGTGCGAGGGCGCGATCCTCCTGGTCGACGCCGCACAGGGCATCGAGGCGCAGACGCTGGCCAACCTCTACCTGGCCATGCACAACGATCTGCACATCATCCCGGTGCTCAACAAGATCGACCTGCCCGCCGCGCAGCCGGAGAAGTTCGCCGAGGAGCTCGCGGGGCTCATCGGCTGCGACCCCTCCGACGTGCTCAGGGTCTCGGGTAAGACGGGCGTCGGGGTGAAGGAGCTGCTCGACCACGTCGTGGAGACCGTTCCGGCCCCCGTGGGCGACGCCGACGCGGCGGCCCGCGCGCTGATCTTCGACTCGGTCTACGACACCTACAGGGGCGTCGTCACCTATGTCCGGGTCGTCGACGGCCACCTGGGCAAGCGCGAGCGCATCACCATGATGTCCACGCAGGCCACCCACGAGACGCTCGAGATCGGGGTGATCTCGCCCGAGCCGAAGGTGGCCGAGAAGGGTCTGGGCGTCGGCGAGGTCGGCTACCTCATCACGGGCGTGAAGGACGTGCGCCAGTCGCGCGTCGGCGACACCGTCACCTCGGCCGCGCGTGGTGCCACCGAGATGCTGGCGGGCTACGACCACCCCAGGCCGATGGTGTTCTCCGGGCTCTACCCCATCGACGGCGACGAGTATCCCGAGCTGCGTGAGGCGCTCGACAAACTGCAGCTCAACGACGCCTCCCTGGTCTACGAGCCCGAGACCTCCGCCGCGCTCGGCTTCGGCTTCCGCGTGGGCTTCCTCGGCCTGCTGCACATGGAGATCATCCGCGAGCGGCTGGAGCGGGAGTTCGGCCTGTCGCTGATCTCCACCGCGCCGAACGTGGTCTACCGGGTGGTCATGGAGGACGGCAAGGAGCTGACCGTCACCAACCCGTCGGAGTTCCCGACCGGCGGCAAGATCGCGCAGGTCTTCGAGCCCGTCACCAAGTCCACGATCCTGGCGCCCGCCGAGTTCATCGGCGCGATCATGGAGATCTGCCAGGGCAGGCGCGGCCAGCTCCAGGGCATGGACTACCTGTCTGAAGACCGCGTCGAGATCCGCTACACGCTGCCGCTCGGCGAGATCATCTTCGACTTCTTCGACCAGCTCAAGTCGCGCACCCGCGGCTACGCCTCCCTCGACTACGAGCCCGCGGGCGAGCAGGAGGCGGACCTGGTCAAGGTCGACATCCTGCTGCAGGGCGAGCCCGTCGACGCCTTCAGCGCGATCGTGCACAAGGACAAGGCGTACGGCTACGGCGTCGACATGGCCAAGAAGCTGCGCGAGCTCATCCCGCGGCAGCAGTTCGAGGTGCCGATCCAGGCGGCCATCGGCGCGCGCGTCATCGCCCGCGAGAACATCAGGGCGATCAGGAAGGACGTCCTCGCCAAGTGCTACGGCGGTGACATCTCGCGTAAGCGCAAGCTGCTGGAGAAGCAGAAGGAAGGCAAGAAGCGCATGAAGATGGTGGGCAGGGTCGAGGTGCCCCAGGAGGCCTTCGTCGCCGCGCTGTCCACCGAGTCCAGCACGGACAAGGCCAAGAAGTAGCCACAAGGACACAGGCCCGGTGCTCGTCGCGAGCACCGGGCCTGTGCCGGTTACGGCCTGGGCGGCACGGGCGGCCGGTTACGGCCTGGGCGGCACGGGCGGCTTCGGCTCGGGCAGGTCAGGCAGGTCGGGCAAGTCCGGCTCGGGGAGCTCCAGCGCCGGGGGCAGCTCCGCGTCCTCGGGCAGCAGGTGCGCACAGATCTTCAGCGCGCCCCTGAACTTCTTCGAGATGGGGTTGAGCCGGCTGCCGACGACGTCGCGCAGCACGACCCTCCCGCCTTCCTTGATCTTGATGCCGGGGAACTCCTTCACTCCCTTCGCGCGCATGCACGTCGTGAAGTCCTTCGTAGGACCTGGGGTAGCGGCTTCGGCGGCCGCGGGAACGGCGATGGCCACCAGTGCGGCGGCGGCGCAGAGCACCAGTCGTGTTCTCATGCCGCACACTCAAGCGTCCCACCGGTTACCGCAAGGGAACGGCGGCCGTTACGCCGGTGTTACCCCCCGATCGCGATGCTGGGACGATGCGCGTGCTGGTGGTCGAGGACCACACGGAACTGGCCGCGACGGTGGCCGAAGGGCTGCGTCGCGAAGGCATGGCCGTCGACCTCGCACGGGACGGCGACGCCGCGCTCGAACGCACGTCGATCAACCGCTACGACGTGGTGGTGCTCGACCGCGACCTGCCCGGCGTCCACGGCGACGAGGTGTGCAGGCGCCTGATCGCCGAAGGCTACGAGGCCCGGGTGCTCATGCTGACCGCCGCCGCGACCATCGAGGACAGGGTCGAGGGCCTGACCACGGGCGCCGACGACTACCTGCCGAAACCGTTCGCCTTCGCCGAGCTGGTCGCCAGGATCAGGGCGCTGGGCAGGCGGGCGCAGCCTGCCGTACCTCCTGTGCTGGTGCACGGCGACCTCCGGGTCGATCCGGGCCGGCGCCTGGCCACCAGGGCCGGCCGCAGGCTCGACCTGAGCCCCAAGGAGTTCGCGGTGCTCGAACTGCTGCTCTCCGCGGGAGGCCGGGTCGTGGCCGCCGAGGAGCTTCTCGAACGCGCATGGGACGAGGCCGCGGACCCCTTCACCAGCACCGTCAAGGTGACGGTCAGCAGGCTGCGCCGCAAGCTCGGCGAACCGCCGCTGGTCGAGACGGTGCCCCAGGCCGGGTACCGGATATGACGATCAGGGTCAGACTCACCCTCCTGTACGGCACGCTGTTCGCGGTCGCGGGCGCGCTGCTGCTCGTGCTCACCTACCTCCTCCTGGCCACGCAGCTGACCTGGATCGCCCCGCCGCCGGAGATCTTCGACGAGCCCCCTCTCGACCCGCTCCTGCAACGCGAAGCCGACCTGCGGCAGTTCGTCATGGCAGGGGCCGCGGGGCTCGGTGTGATGACGGTCGTGTCGGTCGGGCTCGGCTGGGTGATGGCGGGCAGGGCGCTGCGGCCGTTGCGCACGATGACGGCTGCGGCACGCGACATCTCCGCCCGTAACCTCCACCAGCGGCTCGCCATGACCGGGCCCGGCGACGAGATCAAGAACCTCGCCGACACCTTCGACGGGCTGCTCGCGAGAGTGGAGTCGGCCTTCGAGGCGCAACGCAGGTTCGTCGCGAACGCCTCGCACGAGCTGCGCACGCCCCTGACGTTCGAGCGGACGCTGCTGGAGGTGGCGCTGGCCGACCCCGCTGCGACGGCCGACGGGCTGCGACGGGTGTGCGGCAGGGCGCTGGAGGTGAACGGACACCAGGAGCGGCTCATCGAGGCGCTGCTCACTCTGGCCAGGAGCCAGCGCGGCCTCGACCACCGTGAGCCGCTGGACCTGGCGTCGATCACCGGCGACCTGCTGTCCGACGTGTCGGACCGGGTCGAGGCGGAGCTGCACCCGGCCTCGGCCACAGGGGACCCCCGCCTGGTCGAACGGCTGGTCGCCAACCTGGTGGACAACGCCAGACGCCACAACACGAAGGACGGCTGGGTCCGCGTGTGGACCGGCGTCCACGAGGGACGGCCCTCGCTCCGCGTCTCGAACCCGGGGCCGCGGATCCCCCTCGCGCTGATGGGGGAGCTGTTCCAGCCGTTCCGCCGCATGGGATCGGCCAGGACCGGCGAGGGACTGGGGCTCGGGCTCTCCATCGTCGCGGCCATCGCGGCCGCGCACGACGCGCGGGTCGACGCCCGGCCGATTCCCGACGGCGGTCTCGAGGTCCTCGTGGCCTTCTGATTTTGTCGGTGCGGTGCCGTAGCTTCTTCCTCGATCGAACACGTGTCCGATAATGGAGGTCGCATGGACGGCGACAGCGCCGAGTCCGAGCGGTTCGTCAGGGCCGCCATGCTGGGTGTGGCGGTGGCAGAGGAGACCCGGCGGCTGCTACGGCTGCACTTCTCGCCCAGCGAGGTGGGGGCGGACGGGAGGGTGCACGTGGAGGTGCCGTACCCCGACTCGGCGGTGGTGGAGGCGGTGCTGGACGTGGCGGCGGAGTGCTTCGGGGAGAAGGGCGCCTCGATCGAGGAGATGCGGCAGGCGGCGCTGGACAGCCTGTTACAACTGGCGGAGTTCGACGAGGAGTCGCTGCTGAACCGGCCGGCCTGCTGAGGTCCTGTCAGGGGGCCAGGCCGTGCCGGAAGGCGTGGGCGACGGCCTGCGCGCGCGTGGTGACCTGGATCTTCGCGAACAGGTTGTTGCACCCCGCCCGCGGAGGTGGAGGCGAGCCCCATGGCCGAGCTCGCGAGATACAAGCCGACCCGCGAGGCCGCCGAGGCGAACCAGGCGGCGACCGGCATCCAGGTGCCCTGCGTCCAGGCGACGCCTGCCGGGTCACGCCAGATCCGTACGGTGGCGGCCCGGACGGCGCCGAAGAGCACGGTGGCCGCGAGCTCGGCGACGAGGAGGACGAGGCTGAGGGCGGGCTGGGCCGGGTCGATGACGCCGCCGGTGAACAGCTCGAACGATTCGCGCATGGCGGGGTGCGCGGGAACGCTTTCAGCTCAGGTCGGCGGGGTCGACGGCTTGCGCCACGGCCCGGTATCCGGCGTCGTTGAGGTGCAGGTGGTCGCCGGAGTCGTAGGCGGGGTCGAGTTGGTCCTCGTCGGACGGCGAGGCCAGCGCGCGGTCCAGGTCGACCACCCCGTCGTAGGCTCCCGACCCGCGGATCCAGGCGTTGACCGCGTCGCGCTTGGCCTCGCCGCGCGCCGAATGGTAGCGCGAGCCCTTCATCGGTGGCAGGGTGGCGCCGATGGCACGCACGCCCTTCGCGTGGGCCTGCCGGATCAGTTCGCGGTGTCCGGCGATGATCTCGTCGGCGGAGACGTCGGTGGGCGGTGCGCCGATGGGGGAG
>NZ_JBHUFV010000080.1:0-230426 GCF_042681425.1 Nonomuraea mangrovi
GCGCCGATGGTACTGCACTCGGGAGGGTGTGGGAGAGTAGGTCGCCGCCGCGCAATTCTTGTTAGTTAGGCCCTGCCGGGTTATGCCCGGCGGGGCCTTTCTGCGTTTACGGGGGCATTCGGCACGCCCGTGCGCCCGGCCCGTCCACGGGCCGTGGCGCCTCCACACCGCGCCTCCACACCGCGCCTCCACACCGCGCCTCCACACCGCGCCTCCACACCGCGCCTCCACACCGCGCCTCCACACCGCGCCTCCACACCGCGCCTCCACACCGCGCCTCCACACCGCGCCGGCACAGTGCCGCAGGAGATCCCACGACCCCCCTGAGAGTCGTGGGCCTGGGGCTGGAGTGGGAGGAGGGATTGTGGCTGGGGGCGGCTGGCAGGAGGGGGGACTGTCGGAGCGGTCGGCTACGTTGCCAGGCATGGATCTTCTTCTACATCTCCGACACGAATTGGGTGCCTTCCGAGCGTGCCTCGATGGTGATCTGTCGGCACCGATCGAGCATTGCGGCGACTGGACATTGCGCGAACTCGCCGAACACCTGGGGGGATCGAACCTGTGGGCGGCCAAGGCAGTGACGGAAAGGCGCGGCGACTACGTGCCGCCCGCGGCGCCGAAGGATCGTGCGGGGTTGGCTCGGTGGTTCGATGCGGCGTCGGACACGTTGCTCAAAGCGTTGGACACCGATCCGTCGAGGGAGGCATGGACGTTCCACCCGCCGGAGACGGTCGGCTTCTGGCAGCGGCGCCGGTGCGTGGAGGCGTTGTTGCATCGCTGGGATGCCGAGCGGGCGATCGGTACGGCTCGGCCGTTCGATCCGGAGTTGGCAGGGGAGGGCGTGGCGGAGGTGTTCGAGGTGATGGCGCCGCGCCAGATCGTGCGGGGGCGAGCGCAGCTGCCCGACAAGGCGCTCCGGCTCGATGCCGCTGACATCGGCCGATCGTGGACGTATGGGCAGGGCATGCCCGTTGCCAAGGTGTCGGGCACGGCGGAGGGATTGCTGCTGATGTTGTGGGGACGGATGTCTCCTGACGACGACGGCCTGGTGTGGGACGGCGATCGCGACGCGGGGGAACATCTGCTGTCGGGTCCTCTGACCGCCTAGGGCTGTGACTGGGAAGGTTCACTGGGCCGGCACACACGCCTGACGCCATGAGCCTTTCCATCCTGGGTGAACTGGTGGAGGAGGACGGGGAGATCGCGGCTGCTTGGGTTACGCGGCAGCTTTGCCCAACTCAGTTGGACGTAAGCGCGCTGGTCCTAGCGGAGCCTGCGTGTGTTCATAGTCGATCAGAAGGCTGACAGCCGGTCGCCAGGCCTTGCTGGTACCGGCTCACTTGCGAGGCGGCGACACCTACGCCCGGTTGGCCATGGGAGAGCGAGCCGTGGCCACACTCACGACGCGGATGATCCTGGTTCGCCTGCGCTGTTGCCTTCACCGCGCGACCGGGATCATCCAGGCGATTCTCGTACTGCAAGCCGTCGAAGACGGTCGCCACTCAGGATGAGGACCTCCATCACGCGGCAGATCAAGTGTCGGTGCTCGGATATAGGGTCCGACGCGTGGACGAGGAGACAATCAGAACCCGTCGTGCCGTACATGCCTACGTTGACAGTGCCGAGCGACGTGATTGGGAGGGCTTTGGCGCTCTGCTTGCCGAGGACGTGGTGTATGAGATGCCACAGAGCCGTGAACGGATCCGTGGTAAGTCGGCCTTCCTCCAGTTCAACATGGAGTATCCCGGCGATTGGCACCTCCAGGTGCGGCAAGTGGTCGCTGACGGTCGCCAGGCGGCGGCGCTGATCGACGCGCGCGTCGGCGCCGAGCGTCAGGACGCGTGCGTGTGGTTCGAGATCTCCGACCAGGGACTGATCAGCCGGATCACCGATTACTGGCCAGAGCCGTACGATCCGCCGTCTGGTCGCGAGCATCTGGTGGAGCGCTGGTAAGCCCTCCACCACCCTTACCTGCTACGCCTCCTGCTACCCCGCGGCGAGCGTGCTGCGGTGTGGGGGTGTGCCGGACTCATGGAGGTTCGGACGGCGTGCGCATGCGATGGCCGGACGGGCTCAGGGTGTGACGACTGGCGGCTCGGAGCGTAGGGGCCGGTCGGCTAGGGGGTGATGTGGAGGGTTCCGGAGAGGACGGTGACGGCTCGGCCGGCCAGGTCCACGCGGTCGCCGCGGACGGTGGTGCGGATGGTGCCGCCGCGGGCCGACAGTTGGCGGCCGACGAGCGATGCCCGGCCGAGGCGGGCCGACCAGAACGGGGCGAGGGCGCAGTGGGCCGAGCCGGTGACCGGGTCTTCGGGGACGCCGACGCGTGGGGCGAAGAATCGGGACACGTAGTCATACGAGACGGCGGGGGAGGATCCGACGGCAGGGCCGGCGGAGATCGGGTCCGGGGCGGGGGAGCCGGTTGGGCGCGGGCCGGGGGCGGCGGCGCCTTCCGGGGCGGCGGAAGCCGGGGTTTCCGGGCCGCGGGCGGCGGCGCCTTCCAGGGCGGCGGGTGCCGGGGGTTCCGGGGTGGGCGCGGCGGCGCGGGCGGTCACGATGACGCCGCGGGCGTCGATCCTTTCGAGGGCGGCGATGTCGGGGTCGAGGGAGCGGACGGCCTCCTCGGATTCGAGCTCGACCAGCAGGTCCAACTGGCTGTGTCCGACGCCTACAACCGCAGCTCCAAGGGCCTTTTCCAGTCCGTCGGGAACTGTGGCAGGCGTCACTTCTTTGGCGGGGAAATCCATCGAGATGAGTCCGTCGTCGGAGCGATTGACGGTGAGGATTCCGCTCTTCGTCGTGAATTTGATCTCACCGGTGGCCGCTCCTGTGGAATAGAGCACATGGGCGGTGGCCAGGGTCGCGTGTCCGCACAGCGATACCTCGGCCACCGGGGTGAACCAGCGCAACGAATTACCGAGCAGGAACGCCGTCTCCGAGAGCCGCATCTCGGCGGCTACGGACTGCATCCAAGTGTCGGAAGCGCGTGACTCCAGGAGGCAGACAGCGGCAGGATTACCCTGGAATGCTGTGGGAGTGAAGGCGTCGACGGTGAACAGGCGCATGTCGTCGATGCTATAGGTGGCAGATATCCAGTCGAAACCAGGACGCTTGCCGTACAAAATGGAATAAGTGTTGGGCGTGTCGCATGGCGAACGCCAAAGAGTCGGTTACCGTCCAATGTGTAGGGACGTGCCGATTACGGTGAGTTCCTGAGGAAAGGACAAGCCGATGGGGGCAGTGCGCAAGGTGGTGAGCTACCTTGGCCTGGGCGGGATCGACCAATACGATGACGGATACGACGACGAGCAGTACGAAGACGAGTACATGCCGGCGTCGGAGCGTGCCGCGAAGCGGTGGCGGTCCACCGTCGAGTCGTCACGGATCGTGATGGTCCAGCCGCTGAAGTACAACGACGCACCGATGATCGGGCAGCATTTCCGCGAGGGCCAGACGGTCATCATGGATGTCACCGGCATGCCGATGCCGGAGGCCACCAGGATGGTCGACTTCGCGGCCGGGCTGGCTTACGGGTGCGAGGGTCGGATCGAGCGCATCGCGGACCGGGTGTTCCTCCTGGCGCCCGCGCATGTGGAGATCGAGAACACCTGACGTGTGTGACTGCGCGCCGGGCCGGCCTTGGGGAGGCTGGTCTGGCGCTTATGTCAGGTTCGGGCCAGGTGCGCTTTGTGGCGTGCCGCGTGACGCGGCCGGCTATGCGGCGCGGGGTCCGCGGCGGAGGAGCCGGGTGAGTTCGGCGGTGTCCTCTGCCGCCTGTTTGGCGCGGTCCTCCGCTTCGCGCGCGTAGGCGTGCAGCGCCCAGACGGCGCCGTCGGCGAGGTCTTTGAGTTCGGCCAGCCGCTGCTCGACGTATGCGGCGTCGGAGAGCTTGGCCTGCCGTAGCCGCCAGAGCCGCCATCCGCCCAGTCCCGCGAGGGCGGCGCCGAGGAGCGCGAACGGCCACCACAGGACGACGGCGGCCACGAGGAGCGCGACGGCCAGTCCCAGCGAGACGTAGGCGAGCCAGGGCAGCCCGCGGTCCGGCACGCCGTCGGCGATGATCTCGCGTTCGGCGTCGGCCATGGAGGTCGCGTCGGGGCCCTCGGGGTGGAGCACCAGCGGGTGGCCGAGCACCGGCACGGTGATCGCGTCGGGCGGCGCCAGCTCGGTGTCGGCGGCCAGGCCTTCGGCGACGCCGCGCAGGATGGGCGCGGCCACGTGCAGGGCGATGGCGGCCAGGTACGGATCGGAGCCGGGGCGCAGGTCGTCGAGCAGGTGACTGACGAGCGAGGCCATCGGCCCTGGGGCGCCGCCGAGGCCCGCCATCGAGCGTAGGACGGCCAGCGGTTCCTCCTCCGCCCACGCCGTGGCGGGGGTGGCGGCGGCGTTGATGAGCGGAGTGCGCGACTCGGAGTCGGCCTGCCTGGTCGACGTGATCTCGGTGCAGCGGGCGCGCAGCCTGGCGAGCCTGGCCGCGGCCTGGACGGGCTTGGCCAGCTCGGGGATCTCGGCGAGTTCGGGGAAGTCGACGAGTGCGGCGGGTACGACGACGGCGGGCTCGCCGGGGACGAGGGCCTGCAGCCATTCGCTGACCTCGGCATGCTCGGGGATGGCGAGCGCGTCGAGCTTGCGCAGCACGAAGATCTTGCCGGCCGGGCCGTACGCGCCTCTGGCGGCGGCGAGCCACAGCGCGCGCTGGCCGTGGGTGACGGGCCGTTCGAGGGACAGCGCGCCGAAGGCGGTGCCGAGCCATGAGGCGTGGATGCGGTCGCCATGGCCGGCGACGGCCAGGGCGAGGCAGAGGAAGAGCGCGGTGTTCTGCTGGTCGCGAGTCGCCGCCTTGGTCAGCGGTTCGAGCGGGTCGTCGCCGGCGAGGATCGTGACGAGGGCCTGAACGGCGGGCGGCAGCCAGGACGAGCCGTCGTCCTGGAAGGTGGGGGCGGCCAGCGGCGTGGAGCTGTCGGCGGCGAGGTTGGCCAGCAGTGCCTCGACGTACCGGTGGAGCTCCGTGGTGGCCTGGGGGCTCGCGGTCAGATCCGTTGCCAAGGCAGAGAACTCCCCCAATATCGGCCTCACTTCATGACCGCGTAAAGCCTAGCCGGGGGGCGCGCCAACCTTGCGGAGGCGCGCCCATGGCTCACATGCGATCAGGTACGGGGACTCCCAGGAGGTCGAGGCCGGTTTCGAGCACCCGCAGGGTCAGCGCGCACAGGGCGAGCCTGGAGGCGCGGGTGTCGGCGTCGACCTCGTCCTTGAGGACCGGGCACTCCTCGTAGAAGGTGCTGAAGAGGCTGGCCGTCTCGAACAGGAAGGCGCCGAGCCGGTGCGGCTCGACCAGGTCGGCGACCTGGTCGACGACCGCGCCGAAGCCGAGCAGGTGCAGGGCGAGCGCGCGCTCGGCGGGTACACCGAGGACGATCGGGCCGTGCGCGTTCTCGGGCTCGACGGCGGCCTTGCGGAAGATGGAGCGGATCCTGGCCGTGGCGTACTGCATGTAGGGACCGGTGTTGCCGGAGAAGCCGAGCATGCGGTCGAAGTCGAAGACGTACTCGCTGTCGTGGCTGATCGACAGGTCGGCGTACTTGACCGCGCCCATGCCCACCGCGTGGGCGATCTCGGCCTTGGTCTCGTCGTCGTAGCCGCGGTCGGCGATGGCCGCGGACGCGCGGTCGACGGCCTCCTGGAGCAGGTCCGTCAGCTTGACCGACTCGCCGGAGCGGGTCTTGAAGCGGCGGCCGTCCTTGCCGAGCATCATGCCGATCTGGACGTGCTCGGCGGAGACCGTGTCGGGCAGCCATCCGGCCTGCCTGGCGGCGGCGAAGACCATGCGGAAGTGGAGCGCCTGGTCGGCGCCGACGACGTAGAGGACACGGTCGGCCTTGAGGTCGTCGACCCGGTAGCGGATCGCGGCCATGTCGGTCGAGGCGTAGCCGTAACCGCCGTCGCTCTTGCGGATGATCAGCGGGAGCGGCTTGTCGTCGGAGCCGGTGAACCCGGGCGGGAACAGGCAGAGCGCGCCCTCGCTCATGGTCGCGACGCCCATGGACTCCAGATCGTCGCAGGTCTTCTCGAGCATCGCGTTGTACATGCTCTCGCCCGCGATGTCGGCGTCGGTGAGCGTGACGCCGAGCATCGCGTAGACCTTGTCGAAGTAGCGGATGGTGGCGTCCATGAAGACGTGCCACAGCCGCATGGTCTCGGGGTCGCCCGACTGCAGCGTGGTGACCCGCTGCCGGGAGCGGGCCTTGAAGGACTCGTCGCTGTCGAACTGGGCGCGGGCCGCCTGGTAGTACTCGGTGCCCTGGCCGGCTTCGAGCTGGGCGACGGCGGCGTCCTCGCCGATGTCGAGCAGGTGCTCGATGAGCATGCCGAACGGCGTGCCCCAGTCGCCGAGGTGGTTCTGGCGGATGACGGTGCTGCCGAGGTGTTCGTAGACGCGGGCCATGGCGTCGCCCACGATCGTGGTGCGCAGGTGGCCGACGTGCATCTCCTTGGCCGCGTTGGGCGCGGAGTAGTCGATCACCACGCGCTGGGGCGGCGTGGCGGTGCCGACGCCGGTGCGCGGGTCGGCGAGCATCTCGGCGGCCTGCTCGGTGACCCAGTCGTCGGACAGGGCGATGTTGAGGAAGCCGGGACCGCTGACCTCGACGGTGCCGGGGAAGTCGGCGAGCTGGTCGGCGATCTCCTGTGCGACCTCCCGCGGGGCTCGTCGCAGGCGCTTGGCCAGGCTCATCGCGACGTTCGCCTGGAAGTCGGCGAACTGGGAGGGCCGGATCAGCGGGTCTGCGTCGGCGTACTCGGGACCGAACGCGTGGGCCAGCGCCTGCTGGACGCGCTCGGTGAGCACTATCTGCGGGTCGGTCATGTTCTAAGGGTACCGGTGAGCTTGACCGCGATGCTGATGCCTGCCGCGGCCGCGGCGGAGATTCCGACGGCCGTCCAACCGCCCGTCCCGAGCTCGAAGAACGCGCGGGTGAAGGGGATGGCGAGCGCGAGGGCGAACAGAATCGCCATCGCGCCGACCAGCATGATCTTCCAGGCGTTGAGCGGCCTGGCGATGAGGATGAGCACCCACCAGGTGACGAGGAAGAGCGTGACGACCGCCGCGGTGCGGTCGCCGCCCGCGGCGGAGAAGGAGAGGATCACGCCGGCCCCGGTGATCAGCCCCGCCGGTACGGCGAAGCGGAGCACGCGCGGCACGAACCCCGGCAGGGACCGCTCGGCCGTGGGGCCGAGCGCGAGGAACAGGGCGGGGACGCCGATGGTCAGCGCGTTGACCAGGGTCGAGTGCCGGGGCGCGAACGGGAACACCATGCCGAGGACGCCGACCACGAGCGACAGCGCGATGGCGTAGAAGGTCTTGGTGAGGAAGAGGTTCGACACCCGCTCGATGTTGGCGAGCACCCTGCGCCCCTCGGCGACGACCTCCGGCAGCGAGGCGAACTTGTTGTCCAGCAGCACGACCTGGGCGACGGCCTTGGTGGCGGGGCTGCCCGCGCCCATCGCGATGCCGAGGTCGGCGTCCTTGAGCGCGAGCACGTCGTTGACGCCGTCGCCGGTCATCGCCACGGTGTGGCCGCGCGACTGGAGCGCCGCGACGAACAGCCTCTTCTGCTGCGGGGTGACCCTGCCGAAGACGGTGTGGCTCTCCAGGATCTCGGCGAGCTTCTCGTCGTCGTCCGAGGGGAGGGTCCTGGCGTCGACGGCCCTGTCGCCGCCGGGGATGTCGAGATAGGTGGCGATGGCCGACACCGCGTCGGGGTTGTCGCCGGAGATGACCTTGACGGTGACGCCCTGCTCGGCGAAGTACTTGAGCGTCTCGCGGGCGTCGGGCCTGATCCGCTGTTTGAGGGTGATCAGCGCGACGGGCTCCCTGTTCTCGGTACGGCAGAGCGCGACCACGCGGGCGCCGGTGGCGGCCAGCGTCGCGGCGGTGCCGTACTCCTGGGTGCCCGGTGGGAGCAGCACGTCGGGGGCGCCGAGCGACCAGGTGCCGTGGCCGTCGAAGGTGGCGCCGCTCCACTTGCGGGCCGACGAGAACGGCACGATGTCGGTGCTGGTCCAGCCGGGCGCCTCGGGGTAGCAGGCCTGGATGGCCTGGGCGGTGGCGTTGGGGCGGGGGTCGGCGTGGGCCAGCGCGGCGAGGGCGGAGCCGACGGGGGCGTCCTGGCGCAGTGGGATCACCTCGTCGACGTCCATGCCGCCGGCGGTGAGGGTGCCGGTCTTGTCGACGCACAGGACGTCCACTCTGGCCAGGCCTTCGATGGCGGGCAGTTCCTGGACGAGGGCGTCGCGCTGGCCGAGCCGTACGACGCCGACGGCGAAGGCGATGCTGGTCATCAGTACCAGGCCTTCGGGGATCATGGTGACGATGCCGGCGACGGCGCCGGTGATGGCCGAACCGAAGTCCTCGTTGTGGCGCAGCTGGCTGTAGATCAGCAGGGCGCCGATCGGGATGACCAGCCAGGTGATGTACTTGATGAACTTCGCGACGCCGTCGCGCAGGTCGGAGTGGGCGAGGGAGAACCTGCTGGCCTGCCGGGTGAGCACGGCGGCGTAGGCGTCCTCGCCGACCTTCGTCGCGACGAACGCGCCGGAGCCCGCGACGGCGAAGCTGCCGGACAGCATCTGATCGCCGGGCTTCTTGTGGACGGGGTCGGCCTCGCCGGTGAGCAGCGACTCGTCGATCTCCAGACCTTGGGCGGCGACGACCTCGCCGTCGACCAGCACCCGGTCGCCCGGTCCGAGCAGGATCACGTCGCCGAGCGCGATCTCCTCGGGGTGGACGAGCTCGTCCCTGCCGTCCCTCCTGACGGTGACGGGTGCCTCGTTCACCACGGCGAGCCTGTCGAGCGTGCGTTTGGCCCGGAGTTCCTGGACGATGCCGATCATCGAGTTGGCCACGATCACCAGGCCGAACAGGCTGTCCTGCCACTGACCGAAGATCAGGATGAGTGCCCACAGCACGCCGATCACCAGGTTGAAGAACGTGAAGACGTTGGCTCTGATGATCGCCGACAGCGATCGGCTCGTCCTGCGCGGGACGGTGTTCTTCTTGGCTACTGCCACCTGGGCAGATGTCAGGCCTTCCACGCGATCCCCCCGAATATCGTGGTAAAGATCACCATAGCCGGTGGGGACGGTGGCCTGCGGCCAGGCGTTCGCCGATGCGGCTGACGATGCCCCGGCGGGACAGGGTGGCGGCGAGCTGGCACGCGGCGCTGACGGCGGCCGCCTTGGCGGCGCCGTGGGCGATGACGACCGTGCCGTTCAGCCCGAGCAGGGCGGCGCCGCCGTACGCCTCGGAGTCGAGCCGGTGGGACAGCTCCCGCAGGCGGGCCCGCTGCATGAGGGCGCCCATCCTGGCGATCGTGCTGGTGTTGATGGATTCGCGCAGCTCGGTGAAGGCGTAGCGGACGGCACCCTCCATGGTCTTGAGCGCGACGTTGCCGGTGAAGCCGTCGGTCACGATGACGTCGGCCTCGCCGGTCAGCAGGTCGTGGCCCTCGATGTTGCCGAGGAAGTCGATGCCGGGGGCGGCACGCAGCAACTCGTGCGCGCGCTTGACGAGCTTGGTGCCCTTCTCGGGTTCGGAGCCGATGGTGAGCAGGCCGACGCGGGGGTCGCGGACGTCGTAGGCGGTTTCGGCGTAGGCGGAGCCCAGGTGCGCGAACTGCACCAGCATCTCCGGCTTGACCTCGGCGTTGGCGCCGGCGTCGAGCAGGATCGTGGGCCTGGGCCTGGTGGGGAGGGCGACGGCGAGGGCGGGCCTGAGCACCGACTGCTGGGCCTTGAGCCGGAGCTTGCCGGTGGCGACGACGCCGCCGGTCGAACCGGCCGACACCACGGCGGAGGCGTCGCCCCGCCTGAGCAGGTGGCAGGCGACCGCGATGCTGGAGCGGGGACGGCGCAGGCTGGCGAGCGCGCCCTCGTCCATGGCGAGAGCCTCCTCGGCCCGCACGATCGGGATCTCGGAGGTGGCGTCGTGGTCGGCCAGCGACTCGTAGAGCACGCGCGGCGAGCCGACCAGGACGATCGGCAGGCCGCGCTCCCTGACCGCGTGCACGGCGCCGGCCACGATCTCGTATGGCGCGTGGTCGCCGCCCATGGCGTCGAGCGCTATCGGCGGTTCGGGCTCTGGCACAGTTCGAATCGTATGGTTGTTATGCCAGGTTCCAGTCAGTGACCCCTCGGGCCACGATGACCTTGGCGAACATGGATCGTCCCGTGACCCGGATCAGCGGGCCGTCGCCGCCCGATCCGCCCGAGACGTTGCGCTTGCCGAACATCGACGCGCCCTCGTCGATGACGTGTGCGTTCTCGGGGACTCTGATGATCATTTTGCTGAAGCGGGCGTCGGCCTCGATCGTGATCTCCCTGCCGGGCAGGACGGCGTCGGACAGGTCCATGATGAGGGCGCCGAAGGTGGCGCTCAGCCTGGTGTGCCGTGAGGCCACCCAGCGGCCCTTGCGGATGACCTTGCTGAAGACCGCGTTCACGGTCTGCTGTTCGACCAGCGCGGGTCTGGCGGAGGTCGCGATGTCGGGGAGGTCGTGGGTGATGGGGACGAGCTCGCCGACGGTCTTGGCCGTGTAGGCGGCCTCGAGGCGGTCGGCGTGCTCGACGCTGGTGAGTCGGCCGGTGGCGAGGGCCTCCCCGAGGACGGCTGCGACGCGGTCGCGGTCGGCGTCGGAGGCTCGCATTGCTGCGTCGTCGGTCACAATCCGCCAGTGTATGTCCCTTCGCGATATGTCGCGAGTGACCGAAGCTCGGCAGAAACTTGGGTTTCTGTGGAACCAGAACGTGTCCTGGCCGCGTCCGGGTATAAGAGCCCCTAGACGCGCGACAGGGTTCACAGGTTTACATCCGATCGAACAAAAAAGATGGGAAAGGCCTAGTGATCTTGAACCAAGCGGGAACGCGACGCTTCAAGGCCTACACCTCCAAGCATCTGGACGAGCTCCTTCTCCGGGCGGGCCTCGATGAGACCCAGCGGCTGAAGGTGAGGGCGGTGGCGACAGTCTTGCCCTTTCGGACCAACGCCTACGTCGTGGATGAACTCATCGACTGGTCGGCCGCGCCCGACGACCCTATCTACCGCCTGGTCTTCCCGCAGGCGGACATGCTGCCGAGCCCCGATGTGGACAGGCTCGCCGACCTGCTGAAGGCCGAGGCGCCGAACGCGGAGATCCAGGCCGAGGCCAACCGGGTGCGGATGAAGCTCAACCCGCATCCGGCGGGGCAGCTCTCTCTCAACGTGCCGCGCATCGGCAAGGAGCCCGTGCCGGGCATGCAGCACAAATATCCCGAAACCGTACTCTTCTTCCCTAAGCAGGGGCAGACGTGTCACGCCTACTGCACCTACTGCTTCAGGTGGGCGCAGTTCGTGGGCGACGCGGACCTGAAGTTCGCCTCCGACGACGTCGAACAGCTCGTGGCCTACCTGGGCGAGCATCCTGAGGTCACGAGCGTGCTGCTGACCGGCGGCGACCCGATGATCATGGGCGAGTCCGTGCTCAGGCGCTACGTCGAGCCGCTGCTCGAGGTCGAGCAGCTGGAGTCGATCCGGATAGGCACCAAGTCCCTGGCCTACTGGCCGCAGCGCTTCACCACCGATCCCGACGCCGACGACACGCTGCGCCTGTTCGAGCAGGTGGTCGAGGCGGGCAAGAACCTCGCGTTCATGTCCCACTTCTCCCACCCGCGCGAACTGGCGTCGCCGCTGGTCTCGCAGGCGGTCTCCCGCATCCTCGGCTCAGGGGCGACCATCCGCACGCAGGCGCCGCTGATCAGGTCCATCAACGACGATCCCGAGGTGTGGTCGTCGATGTGGCGGCAGCAGCTCGGGATGGGGATGATCCCCTACTACATGTTCGTCGAGCGGGACACGGGTCCCCAGGACTACTTCGCCGTGCCGCTCGCCCAGGCGTACGAGGTCTTCAGGGACGCATACGCCTCGGTGTCGGGGCTCTGCCGTACGGTGCGGGGGCCTTCGATGTCCGCGACGCCCGGCAAGGTCTGTGTCGACGGCGTCACCGAGATCGCGGGGCAGAAGGTCTTCGTGCTCCACCTCATCCAGTCGCGGGACCCCTCGTTGGTCGGCAGGCCGTTCTTCGCCCGCTATGACCCGCAGGCCGCGTGGCTGACGGACCTGCGGCCGGCCTTCGCCGATCGCTTCCCGTGGGAGACGGCCGCGCAGGAAGCTCTCCTGTCGGCCTGAGCGGTCAAGCGGATATCCAGCAACAGAAAAATCTGAACCCCCGGCCCGGGACATTTGTTTTCCGAGCCGTTGTACCGGGCCGGTGGGACTCCATTGATCGACTGACTGGGCGTCGGGGGAATATCCGAAATCCACCCTCCCCATGTCCGGACTTGTCAGCCGCCCGCTTGATCCCGAGCTGGAGCCCCAGCAACGGTGGCCTCCGGGTTTCACGGCGATCCCGCCCGCTCGAGGTGGTGATAGAACTGCCTCGGTAGCTCAGTCGGGCGGTGCGCGCTCCGTATGGCGCCATAGCGCGCACGCCGGCTTTCGGGGGACTTCGAATCGCGATTCGAATGGCGAACAACGCGAATCGAATAAGAGCCGGGAAGGCAATCATGAACCGTATTATCAAGGCGGCGGTAGCCGTCGCCATTTGCGGGCTCGCCGCGGCCGTGGCCGTGCCCGCCCAGGCCGACAACTCCTACCGCTCCGCCGGGGGAGGCATCGACGTGTCCTTCTCCGGAACGGACGCGACGGCAGGGCTCCGCCACAGCGCAGTGGTCACCGACGGTGTACGGGTGGTCTCGGAGAACGGCATCGACGGAACCGGCCCGGTGGCCGGGAGCGGCGTCCTCCTCAACGGTCACGAGGTCCCTGTGGCCTCGCACGGCCTCGATCTCGACGGGCCCATGGACTCGGTCGACCGGCTCCTCCAGGCGGTCATGAAGGGCAGCCCGAGCGAGGTCGTCCGCGCTTCGATGCCGGAGGACAGCGTCGCGGCCGAGCTGTTCGGTGTCGCGGACCGCCAGGACGCCGCCAGCAGCTCCAGCTCCAGCAGCTCCAGCTCCAGCTCCAGCAGCTCGTCCAGCTCGACCTCTCCCGCCGACCGGGGCACCTTCCTGGGCCTGAGGGAGCAGGAGGCGGCCTCGCACGGCGCCGTCGAGCCGGTCCAGACCGAGGCGGAAAGGGTCGAGCTGGCACCCGCGGTCCGCGAGGCGACGCCGGCCGAGGCCGCGCCGGTCATGGAGTCGCTGCCCGGCCTCGTGGGCGCCCTCTCCATCGACGAGATCGCCCCGCTCGTCGATGCCGCCACCGACGTCGTCGACAACAACGCCAACAGGGGGATCAGCTCGGCCAGCGAGACGCAGGGCGCGGTCACCGAGTCGGTCGCTCAGACGACCGACCTCGCCGCCCAGCACTGACATCGGAGGGCGCGCGCCGCGACGGGCCGTACGGTGCCCATGGCTCGCCGCGCGATGGCTCCCCTGGGGCGTCGCATCCAGCACACCTGACCGCGGGCACGATCCTCTCCGGAGCTTGGCGGGACCGGGACCGCGCGTCAGAGCCTGTGCGGATGGATGCGACCCCGTACGGCAAGCCACGCCGAGCGCCTCCCCATGTGCGTGGCAGGGGCCTGTCGAAGGGACGCTCCCGTGAGTGTCCCTTCCGCGCCGCAACGGCGCCCGTGACACCACGAAGCCTTCGACGACGATGGGACGGACGTCGGGCAGGCGAGCGTGGCGATCGCGAGATGGGAAAGAAGCGGCGGCCCCGGGCGGGCCGACTCGGCCGGCGGGCGTGGGCCATGGGCTCACGGGACGGACCACCTGCCGATCGGCTCACCCGATGGCCGCGGCTTCCTCCTTCCTCGACGTACTTCCGCGACATGGTGATCACGGTCGGCTTCACGAGACCGGTGGCCTGGTTCAGGCCACCGGTCTCGTCATGTGCGGGGTCTGCGGCCCGGCCCTCGGCGGTGGAGGGGCGCGGGTGTCGGTCAGGTGATGCGGACGCCCGTGCGACGGGCGATCTGGGCCTGAAGCCTGGCCATCTGCCAGTGCAGCTCGATCAGTTGCTCGGCGAGCTCGGCCCTGGGGATCTCAGACGGATCCTCGATGGCCAGGTGGTCAATCGCGGTCGACAGCTCTCGCATCGCGCGCCCCCACTCCATCATGTTCCTCAGCTCGAAACAGCGTTCGAATCATATCGGAACGGCGATGGCGGTGTCAGGCCTTTGCCTCCTGAGTCGCTCAGGTTTCGTACACAGGTGCGATAAAGCCTCTGGCCAGCGTGTTCGCGGTGATGTTGAAGCCGACGACCGCCGCGGGAGCGTCGGCGTCGACGCCCAGCGACTCGACGCCGAGCGCGTGCACGGCGAACAGGTACCGGTGCGGGTGGCCGGGAGGCGGTGCGGCGCCGCCGTACGCCTTGGTGCCGAAGTCGTTGCGCGCCTGGGTGCCGAGCTTGGCGTCGGCGGCGCCCGCGCCCGTGGGCAGTTCGGTGACGTCGGCGGGGACGTCGAACAGGAGCCAGTGCCAGAAGCCGCTGCCCGTGGGGGCGTCGGGGTCGTAGCAGGTGACGGCGTAGCTCCTGGTGCCCTCGGGGGCGCCGGACCAGCGCAGGTGCGGTGAGAGGTTCTGGCCCGTCATGCCCCAGTCGTCGAACACGTGGGCGTCGGGGAGGCGCTCTCCGTCGCGGACGTCATCGCTCTCGACGGTCAGGGCGGGGACTTCGGGCAGGAAGTCATAGGGGATAGGTGGCCTTGCGGGCAAGATGCACCTCCGGTGAGTTCGGGCTTACCTTCCCCATCTTCCACCCGGGCGGGGGCGGAGACGATGATCGGCATCCCGGTGTCACCGGAGAGGCTGCGGGCCGTGCTCTCCGGCCCCGAGGGTCAGCCCTTGTTGTAGGCGGCGATGACCTCTTTGGGATCGCCGTCCATCCTGATCTTGCCCTTGTGCAGCCAGATGACCCTGTTGCAGGTCTCCTCGATCACCTTGAGATCGTGGGCTACCAGGAACACCGTGCCGGCGGACTCGCGGATCTGCTTGATCCGCTTCTCGCTCTTCTTGCGGAACTCCCTGTCGCCCGTGGCCAGCGCCTCGTCGATCAGGAGCACGTCGTGCGTCTTGGCCGAGGAGATGGCGAAGCGCAGCCGGGCGCCCATGCCGGAGGAGTAGGTGGACATGGGCAGCTGCACGAACTCCCCGATGCCGGAGAAGTCGACGATCTCGTCGTACGCCTCCTTGACCTGCCCGGGGGTCATGCCCATGGCGTAGCAGCCGAGCACGATGTTGCGCTCGCCGGTCAGCTCGCGCATGAGGGCCGCGTTGACGCCGAGCAGCGACGGCTGGCCGTCGGTGTAGACGGCGCCCTCGTGCGGCGGCAGCAGGCCCGCGATGGCCCGCAGGAGCGTCGACTTGCCCGAGCCGTTGCGGCCCACGATGCCGATGGCGTCGCCGTGGTAGGCCACGAAGGTCACGCCCTTGACGGCGTGGACCTCCTTCATCTGCGGCCGCCCCTGGCGCTTCACGAGGCGCATGAGGGCGTTGACCGCGTTGCCCTTCTCGTGGTCCGAGGTGGCACCGTAGACGCGGTAGACGATGTGGAGGTCGTCGACGATGACGGTCGGCGTACCCGTCGTGGGAGCGGGAGGCTCCGGGTTGGGGTGCACCCTGACGTCCTTGTCGGGGACGCCGGGCTCCTCAGCCTTCACTTGGGACAGCTCCTCCGTCAGCTCAGCCACGGCCGTACCTCTCCTCGGCGCGCCAGAAGTACCAGAAGCCGAAGGCGAGTGCGAACACCGCCCAGAATACGCAGCTCATCCAAGCCCACGTCGGCACGGGGTGGCCAGGGATCAGGATGTCGCGCATGAACTCGATGTAGGAGGCGGCCGGGTTCGCGTACATGACGTTGGCCACCCACTGGGGCAGTTTCGCGGCGCCGACCACCTTCTCCTGGATGGAGAAGAACACACCGGAGGCGTAGAGCCAGGTGCGCATGATGAAGGGCAGCAGCTGGTTCATGTCGCGCATGGAGGAGCCGACGCGGGCCATGACGAGGCTCGCCCCGACATTGAACATCGTCTGCAACACCAGCACGACGGGGATCATCAGCCAGAACCACGTGGGGAACTCACCCGTGGCCACGACGATCGCGAGCAGGATGCCCATGGAGATGGCGAGCTGCTGGAGCTCCTGGATCGTGTACGCCAGGGGCAGCGCGGCCCGGGGGAAGTGGAGCGCCCTGATCAGCGAGAGGTTGCCGGAGATCGACTTGGCGCCCGCCGTCACCGACCGCTGCGTGTAGGTGAAGACGAACATCCCCGTCAGCAGGAAGGCGGGGTAGTTGTGGATGTTGCCCTTGCCGCCCAGGATGAGGCCGAACATCACGTAGTAGATGCCGGCGTTCAGCAGCGGTGTGAGCACCTGCCACAGCTGGCCGAGCGCCGAGCTGCTGTACTTCGAGACGTTGCGCGAGGTCGCGTACGTCATGATGAAGTGCCGCCGCTCCCACAACTGGCGCAGGTAGGCGGGGAACCTCGGTCGTGCGATGGCACGACGAAGCCCGTATCGCTTGGCGAGCTTGCTCAGCGGCTCCCCGCTGCGGCCGCCCGCCTGGGCGTCCGCGACAGCGGATTCCGGCTGGCTCATGGCATGGACTCTATTGGATCCAGGTAGGTGAGGTGCTTCGGGCGGCGGTTTACCACAGAGACTTGGACGTCGTCTTGGGGGAGACGGGTTCCAGGTGCCTCCCAAGACTTGGTCAACGGTAGCCCAGGAGCGCTCGCGGTGTGAGCGCGGTGAGAGCACTGTCCGATGAGGTGTAATTTGACTCGACAGTTCAGGCGCCTTACTCATCCCCTCGTGACCGGTTTGTCCCCATAAAGGGTTCCCTTCGGCCGGTGGGCGGATGGGTGTGACGCTGAGCGCGCAGACGTGTGACCGAACTGCAATGTGCCAGAGACTCGCTGGTGGCAAGTAGTGAGGGATAGTCGCGATCGACTGGCAGGGCGTCAGCTGGTTTGACCATGTCAGCCAAACCCGGGGGATTGACAAGGACCCTCCGTCAGGCTGCCTAGGACTTCGCAGCTCAGCGCTTACGCCCACCTGTAGAGGGAGGAAAATCTACTAATGCGTGTTACTAAGGGCGCACAGATCGTCGCCGGTACCGCGCTGCTGGCCGTCGCAGTCGCCGCGTGTGGTAGCGGCGGCGGTGGGACGGCCGGCAACGACAAGGGCAGCGGATCCTCAGCCAAGCCGGTCACGGTTGATATCGCCAAGCCCCAGCACGAGCTGAGCCCCATCAACACCAATGACACCAGTGGTGCCGAGGTGCTGAACGCGCTGTTCGTCGGCCTTGTCGACTACGACAAGGACAAGAACGTGATCCTTCGTGGCGCGGAGTCCATCGAGCCTGACGCCGAGTCCAAGGTCTGGACGATCAAGCTGAAGGACGGCTACAAGTTCCACAACGGCGAGGCCGTCACCGCCAAGAGCTACGTCGACGCGTGGAACGCCGCCGCCTACGGCCCCAACGTCCAGGAAGGCGGCCACTTCTTCTCCGCCGTCCAGGGCTACGAGGACGTCGCCCCCGCCGACCCCGACGGCGAGGAGGGCCCGCAGAAGGCCCCCGAGCCCAAGGCCAAGACCCTCGCGGGCCTCAAGGTCGTCGACGACAAGACCTTCACCGTCACGCTGGCGCACTCCTACTCCGGCTTCAAGACGATGCTCGGCTACACCACCTTCATGCCGATGCCCTCCGTCGCCTTCGACGGCAACGGTGGCATCAAGAAGGAGTTCGGCGAGAGCCCCGTCGGCAACGGCCCCTTCAAGATGGCCAAGCCGTTCAAGCTCGCGACGGACACCACCATCTCCGTCGTGCGCTACGACGAGTTCGTCGAGGGCAAGGCGAAGATCGACGCGGTCGACTTCAAGATCTCCAGCGACAAGGGCACCTCGTGGAACGAGCTGCGCGCCGGCAACCTGGACATCATGGACCAGCTGCCGCCCGAGGCCATCGCCACCGCCAAGCAGGAGCTGGGTGACCGCTACATCGAGCAGGCGTCCTCCGGTGTGGGCTACTTCGGCTTCAACACCAAGAACGGCGAGGCGTGGGCCAAGAACGTCGAGCTGCGCAAGGCCGTCTCGATGGCCATCGACAGGAAGACCATCACGGAGCAGGTCTTCTCCGGCACCCGCGTGCCGGCCGACGACTTCGTCAGCCCCGTCGTGGCCGGCTACCGCAAGGGCGCCTGCGACGCGTGCGTCTACGACCCCGCCAAGGCCAAGGAGCTGTGGGAGAAGAACGGTGGCGGCAAGGGCCCCATCACCCTCTCCTACAACGGTGACGGCGGCCACAAGGAGTGGATCGAGGCCGCCGCCAACAACCTGCGCCAGAACCTGGGCGTCGACGTGAAGGCCGAGCCCTACGAGTCCTTCGCGTCCATCCTGGACGAGCTGGACAAGGGCAAGGTCGGCGGTGCCTTCCGCATGGCCTGGATCATGGACTACCCGTCCATCGAGAACTACCTCCGCCCGATCTTCGGCACCGGCGGTAGCTCCAACCACGGCCGCTACTCGAACAAGGACTTCGACGACCTGCTCGTCCAGGGCGACTCCGCCAAGAGCGACCAGGAAGGCGTCAAGCTCTACCAGCAGGCCGCTGACATGCTGGTGAAGGACATGCCGTACGTGCCGGTGTACTTCTACCAGACCAACGGTGGTTACTCGCAGAACGTCAAGAACGTGACCATCGACCCGTTCGAGCGGATCGACCTCGCCAAGGTCGAGCGGGCTTCCTGACCATGACCCGCACTCTCCGGTAGGCGTCCACCAGATGCCTGCCGGAGGGGCCCTGACAACTGAGGGCAGCCCGGGAGGTTGCCGGGCTGCCCTTCGCAATGATCGGGAGACATCATGGGCCGCTATGCGATCAGGCGCCTGCTCCAGGCGATCCCTGTTCTGCTGGGTTCCACATTTCTCATCTTCTGCACCGTCTATGCCCTGCCCGGCGATCCCGTGGCCATCCTGGGCGGTGAACGACGCATCGACCCCGTGCTCGCGGCGCAGCTGCGTGAGCAGTACGGGCTCAACGATCCGCTGATCGTGCAGTACTGGCACTACATCACCGGCGTCTTCGTCGGCGACTTCGGTGAGACCTTCCAGGGCGTCCAGGTCAATGATCTGTTCGCGGGCAAGTTCGGGGTCACCATCCAGCTCGCGTTGACGGCTCTCGTCATCGAGGGGATCGTCGGTCTCGGTCTCGGTCTGCTCGCGGCTCTGCGCCGCGGCCGCTGGGAGGACTACAGCATCCTGGCCCTGACGCTGCTGCTGGTGTCGGTGCCCACCCTGGTGAGCGGCTTCGTCCTGCAGCTCGTTCTCGGCGTCAAGCTCAAGACGTCCCTGGGCATCGACTTCTTCCCCATCTCGGGCACCGACGCGGGGTGGCGGAGCTTCCTCGTGCCGGGCTTCGTACTCGCGGGCACGTCGATCGCCTACCTGGTCCGGCTCACCAGAACCAGCCTCATGGAGACCCTGAGGGCCGACTACATCCGCACGGCGATCGCCAAGGGCATGCCGCGCCGGAGGGTCCTCGGCAGGCACGCGTTGCGCAACTCGCTGATCCCCCTGATCACCTATCTGGGCGCCGACCTCGGCTCACTGATGGGTGGCGCGGTGATCACCGAGGCGATCTTCAACCTGAACGGGATCGGCCAGCAGCTCTTCCAGTCGGTCGCACGGCGTGAGAACGCCGTCGTGGTCGGCATCGTCACGGTTCTCGTCCTGGTCTACCTGCTCGCGAACCTCATCGTCGACCTGCTGTACGCCGTCCTCGACCCCAGGATCCGCTATGAGTGACCTGAACACCGTCACGGCGCCCAAGGCGCCCTCGCGCAGGAAGCCGAAGGAGAAGAAGCCGGCCAGCCTCTGGTCTGACGCCTGGTACGACCTGCGCAGGAACAAGGTCTTCGTGATCGGCTCGTTCATCGCGGTCGTGCTGATCCTGATGGCGATCTTCCCCGGGGTGTTCGCGCCGCAGAACCCCACGGCCTGCAACCTGGCCGACGCCCGCCAGGGCATCAGCTCGGCCCACTGGTTCGGCCTGGACAACCAGGGCTGTGACACCTACGCGCGCGTCATCCACGGCGCTCGGGTCTCGATCCTGGTCGGCGTGCTGACCTCGCTGGTGACCGGCCTGGTCGGCGGCGCTCTCGGCCTGATCGCCGGCTTCTACGGGCACTGGGTCGACGTGATCCTCTCCCGCGTGGCCGAGATCTTCTTCGCCATCCCCTCGATCCTCGGCGCGCTGCTGCTGCTGTCGGTCGTCGGAAGGGACCAGGCGGGCGTCTGGACGGTCGTGATCGCGCTGGCGATCCTGGCCTGGCCGATGGTGCTGCGCATCATGCGCGCGGCCGTCATCACCGCCAAGAACCAGGACTACGTCACCGCGGCGCGTGCGCTGGGCGCGAGCCCGTGGCGCCTGTCGGTGCGGCACATCCTGCCCAACGCGCTGGCGCCCGTCATCGTGGTCTGCACGATGAACCTGGGCGTGTTCATCGCGGGCGAGGCGGCGCTGTCGTTCCTCGGTGTCGGCATCCAGTCGCCCAACATCTCGTGGGGTCTGATGATCGCCGACGCGCGCAACAGGTTCCTGATGGCTCCGGAACCGCTGATCTTCCCGGCGGTCTTCCTGAGCATCACGGTCCTGAGCTTCGTCATGATCGGCGATGCCGTACGAGACGCACTCGACCCGAAGCTGCGATAGAGAGGGGGGAATCGCAATGAAGAAGAAATCGGCACTGGACGTGTTGCCGGCCGAGGGAGGGCTGGGCAACGAGCCGCTGCTGGCCGTGGACAACCTGCACGTGGAGTTCCACACCAGGGCGGGCGTCGTCAGGGCGGTCAACGGCGTCAGCTACTCGCTGAACGCCGGTGAGACGCTCGCCGTCCTCGGTGAGTCGGGTTCGGGCAAGTCCGTGACCGCGCAGGCGATCATGGGCATTCTCGACATGCCGCCCGCGAAGATCCCCCAGGGGGAGATCCGTTTCCACGGCACCGACCTGCTGAGGCTGTCGGAGGAGGCCAGGACCCAGGTCCGCGGCGAGCGCATCGCGATGATCTTCCAGGACGCGCTCTCCGCGCTGAACCCGGTCTTCACCGTGGGCTGGCAGATCAGCGAGATGTTCCGCGTGCACCGCGGGATGAGCAAGCGCGACGCCACGAAGAAGGCCGTCGAGCTGATGGACAGGGTGCGCATCCCCGCGGCCAGGCAGCGGGTGAACGACTACCCGCACCAGTTCTCCGGTGGCATGCGCCAGCGCATCATGATCGCGATGTCCATCGCGCTCGACCCCGAGGTGCTGATCGCCGACGAGCCGACCACCGCGCTCGACGTGACCGTGCAGGCCCAGATCATGGAGCTCCTCGCGGAGCTCCAGCGCGAGAGCAACATGGGCCTGATCCTGATCACCCACGACCTCGGTGTGGTCGCCGACGTCGCGGACAAGATCTCGGTCATGTACGGCGGGCGGATCGTCGAGAACGCCCCGGTGTACGACATCTACAAGGCCCCCGCGCACCCCTACTCCAAGGGCCTGCTCGACTCGATCCCCAGGGTCGACATGAAGGGCCAGGAGCTGTACGCGATCAAGGGCCTGCCGCCCAACCTGCTCGACATGCCCTCAGGCTGCGCGTTCCACCCCCGGTGTCCCTACCGGCAGGACAACTGCGTGACCGACGTCCCCCCGCTCTACGAGATCAGCGGCGTGCGCGGCAGCGCCTGCCACTACTGGAGGGAGGTCCTCGATGGCAGCCGTGGGTGAGCCGATCCTCGAGGTCCGCGACCTGGTCAAGCACTTCCCGTTGACCCAGGGCATCGTCCTCAAGCGGCAGATCGGCGCGATCAAGGCCGTCGACGGCGTCTCGTTCGACCTGAACAAGGGTGAGACCCTCGGCATCGTCGGCGAGTCCGGCTGCGGCAAGTCGACGCTGGCCAAGCTGCTGATGGCGCTGGAGCGGCCGACCTCGGGCTCGGTCAAGGTGAACGGCCGTGAGATCGCCAACGCCAGGGGCGCGGAGCTCAAGCGGATGCGCCGCAACATCCAGATGGTGATGCAGGACCCCTACACCTCGCTGAACCCCAGGATGACCGTCGGCGACATCATCGGCGAGCCGTACGACATCCACACCGAGGTCGCGCCCAAGGGCGACAGGCGCAAGAAGGTGCAGGAGCTGCTGGAGGTGGTCGGCCTCAACCCCGACCACGTCAACCGCTACCCGCACCAGTTCTCCGGCGGTCAGCGTCAGCGCATCGGCATCGCGCGAGGACTGGCGCTCCAGCCGGAGGTCATCGTCTGCGACGAGCCGGTGTCGGCGCTGGACGTGTCGATCCAGGCGCAGGTCATCAACCTGCTGGAGCGGCTGCAGAACGAGTTCGACCTGGCCTACATCTTCATCGCCCACGACCTGTCGGTGGTGCGCCACATCTCCGACCGGGTCGGGGTGATGTATCTGGGCAAGTTCGTCGAGCTCGGCAAGGACACCGAGATCTACGACAAGCCCGCCCACCCCTACACGCAGGCGCTGCTGTCGGCGGTGCCGGTGCCCGACCCCGAGGGGAGGGAGCAGCGCGAGCGGATCATCCTGCAGGGCGACCCGCCCTCGCCTGCCAACCCCCCGTCGGGCTGCCGCTTCCGCACCCGCTGTTGGAAGGCGCAGGAGATCTGCGCCGAGCAGGAGCCGCTGCTGCAGATCAGGCCGGGCACGAGCCATGAGAGCGCGTGCCACTTCGCCGAGACGCACGACGTGGTGCACGCCGGCTGAGTTCCGTGAAGAAGCTCCCCGCACGCCTTTGGGTGGGGAGCTTCTTCGTTGCTGCCCTACCTGGTGGCGGGAACCGCGCCGAGAAGGTGGCCGACCGGCGTCGCCTTACCGGAGGCGACCGCCTTGGTGGCGGGTGCCACCGCGTAGGTGACAGGTGCCTTCGTGTCGGTGGAGGACGCCTTCGTGTCGGTGGCCGGGGCCACCGCGTTCGTGGTCGGTGCCTTCGTGCCGGAGGCGGGCGCCATCGCGTTGGTGGCGGGGGCCACCGCGCTCGTGGCGGGTGCCTTCATGTTGGTGGCGGGGGCCACCGCGGTCGTGGCCTTCATGTTGGTGGCCGGGGCCACCGCGGTCGTGGCGGGTGCCATCGTGTTGGTGGCGGGTGCCACCGAGTTGGCCGGTGCCACCGCGTAGGTGACAGGTGCCTTCGTGTCGGTGGAGGACGCCTTCGTGTCGGTGACCGGGGCCACCGCGTTCGTGGTCGGTGCCTTCGTGCCGGAGGCGGGCGCCATCGCGTTGGTGGCGGGGGCCACCGCGCTCGTGGCGGGAGCCTTCGTGTCGGTGGCGGGTGCCGCTGCGCCCGTGACGGGTGCGGCCGCGCCGGTGGCGCCGGGCAGACCCGTGACAGGAACTGTCGCCGGGGCCGCAGCGCCCGTGACCGGAGCGACAGCGTCTGTCACGGGAGCCGCCGCGTCGGAAACAGGAGCCGCGGCGCCCGTGACGGGAGCGGCCGCGTTGGTGGCGGGTGCCATCGAGTTGGCGGCGACGGGAGCCGCCGCGCCTGTGGCGGGTGCCACAGCGTCCGTAGCGGGTGCCACAGCGTTGGTGGCGGGTGCTACCGCCCCCGTGGCGGGTGCCGCATCGTTCGTGGCGGGTGCTACCGCCTCCGTAGCGGGCGCCACATCGTCCGTGACGAGTGCCGTGTCGTCCGTGACGAGTGCCGTGTCGTCCGTGACGAGTGCCTCATCGTCGGTGGGTGCTACCGCGTTGGTGGCGGGTGCTGCCGAGCCTGTGGTGGTCTCGGCCGCGGTGGTGGCAGGCGCCGCAGCTCCCGTGGCGGGAGCGGCGGCGCCTGTGGCGGGTGCGGTCGCGCCGGTGGCGGTGAGATCGCTGATGGGGTCGGGGCCGTGGAACGCTTCGGCAGAAGCGGCTGAGACGGGTCCTGCCATCGCGAGTCCGAGCGTGGCGGCGGCGCCGACGAGAATATGACGGATCATGGAAAATTCCCCCTGAAGGCAACGTGCCAGAACGCGAGATCCAACACGTTCCGTAATTGACAGTTACTGTCCGTGTTCATCAGTAGAACATGTCAGGGGTTAATAGATCAATCCGGGTCACCCATAGCGATGATCGCCGAACCGTGACCAAAGAGTCCCTGGTTGACGGCCATGCCCACGCGGGCGTGCGCGACCTGCCGGGCGCCCGCGGTACCTCGCAACTGCCAGGTCAGTTCGCAGACCTGCGCGATCGCCTGGGCGGGGATCGCCTCGCCGAAGGAGGCCAGGCCGCCCGAGGGGTTCACGGGGATCCGGCCGCCGAGCGCGGTGTCGCCCGCGCGCAGGAGCTTGTCGGCCTCGCCCCTCGCGCACAGGCCGAGGTCCTCCATCCAGTCCAGCTCGAGCGCGGTGGAAAGGTCGTAGACCTCGGCGAAGGACAGGTCGCGGGGTCCGAGCCCGGCCTCCTCGTAGGCCGCGTGGGCGAGGGCGGCACGGAAGGGGACGCTTTCGCGCACGGGCGGGTCGGTGGCGAAGTCGGGCAGGTCGAGAACGGTCTTGGGGTAGGTGGGCGTGACCGTCGCGACCGCGGCGAGCGTCACCGGGCCTGGCGCGCCGATCCTGCGGGCGTAGGCGGCGGAGGCGAGCACGAGCGCCGCGCCGCCGTCGGAGGTGGCGCAGATGTCCATGAGGCGCAGCGGGTCGGCGACCATGGGGGAGGCGTGGACCTCCGCCGCCGTGACGGGCTTGCGGTAGCGGGCGTTGGGGTTCAGCGATCCCGCGAGGGCGTTCTTGACCTTGACCGCGGCGAAGTCGTCGGGCGTCGAGCCGTACAGGGCCATCCGCCTGCGGGCGGAGAGCGCGAAGTAGGCGGGGTTGGTGGCGCCGAGCAGGCGGAAGCGCAGCCAGTCGGGATCGTCGGGCCGGTCGCCTCCGACGGGCGTGAAGAAGCCCTTGGGGGTGGCGTCGGCGCCGATGACCATGGCGACGTCGCAGAGGCCCGCCATGATCCTGGTGCGGGCGAGGTCGAGGGCCTGGGCGCCGGAGGCGCAGGCGGCGTAGCAGGAGGCGATGCGGACGCCCGACCAGCCGAGCGCGCGGGCGTAGGTGGCGCCCGCGACGAAGCCCGGGTAGCCGTTCCTGATCGTGTCCGCGCCCACGACGAACTGCACGTCGCTCCAGGCGATGCCCGCGTCGGCGAGGGCGGCCCTGGCGGCGACCACGCCGTACTCGTGGAAGGACCTGCCCTGCTTGCCCCACGGGTGCATGCCCGCGCCGATCACGACCACGCTCATCGCGGCAGCCCCCACATCCAGACGGCGTGGCCGTCGGCGAGCGTGCCGGCGGTCAGCTCCACTTCCATCCCGACGCTGAGGTCGTCGACGGTCAGGTCCTTCACCTGGCCGAGCACGACGATACGTTCCTCGTCGAGCTCCACCGCCGCGAGCGTCACCGGCTCGTACGGCTCGGCCGCCACGAACGGCGCGGGCGGCGGGTAGCAGGCGTTGGTGTAGGACCACACGGTGCCGCGCCTGGACAGCCTGTGCTCTACGAGGTCTTCTCCCTCGCACAGCGGGTCGCGGCAGAAGCCGTGGTGCGGAGGGAAGAAGACGGCCTGGCAGGTCGTGCAGCGGGTGCCGAGCAGGTCGATGCCGTCGAACCACGTCATGAGGAGCAGTATCACACAAGCGCTTGCTCGGTACTAGCGCCGCCTCCTCCTGCTGAGCGCCACCACCCTGGCCGCCATCGTCGCCGCCAGCGCCAGCAGCGCGGCGATCACCAGCAGTCTGGTGTCCGTCCCCTGGTCCGACGGGCCGCCGCCGAAGTACGGCCGGCCCGCGGGCGTGGTGACCGGATCCCGCTCGCCCAGGCGGCGGGCCTCGGCCAGCGCGTGAGCCGCGTTCACCACGCCGTGGCCGTAGTCCTTGCTGTGCCCCTCCCTGTCGGCGCCGCTCTCGATCGCCCGCCGTACCTGCAGCGGGGTGAGGTCGGGGTAGGCGGACCTGACCAGCGCGGCGATGCCGGCCACCATCGCGGCGGCCGAGCTGGTGCCGTCGCCGATCACGTAGGAGCGGGGGCCGTCGGCGCTGACGATCTGCTTGCCCGGCGCGACCACGGACAGGTAGGTCTGGCGGTTGGAGAAGCCCGCCACCTTCAGCTTCCTGTCGACCGCGCCGACCGCGATCACCCCGGGGTAGGCGGCGGGGAAGTTCTTCCTGTTGGGGCCGTCGCCGTCGTTGCCCGCCGACGCGACGAGCACCGCGCCGCGCTCCAGCGCGTACTGCACGGCCTCCTCCTCGGCGGCCGAACCCTCCCATGTGCCGCTGCCGCCCCCGAGCGACATGCTGATCACCTGTGCTCCGTGGTCGACCGCGTAGCGGATGCCCCTGGCCAGCGAGTCCTGCCCGCGGGTCCTGGTGCGCTGCAGCTCGCGGCGCGGATCGTCGTTCTCCAGCGTCACCCGCACCGACAGCACGGTCGACTCGGGCGCGATGCCGATGACCCCGTCGGCCCTGCCCTTGCCGTGGCCGCGCCCGGCGATCAGGCTGGCCATGCCCGTGCCGTGGTGGCCCCAGCGGCCGCCGCCGGGAGCCTGTCCCGTGAGGTCGGGGCCCTTGACGACCGCTCCCGCCAGGTCGGGGTGGCGGGCGTCGACACCGGTGTCCAGCACGGCCACCGTGACGCCGGCGCCCCTGGTGAGGCGCCAGGCCTGCTCCATGTGCAGCGTGCCGAGCTGCCACTGCCGTTCGCGCGCGGTGGCCGCCACCTCGTCGGCGACCGTCGGCGTGCTGATCGCGAGCAGGGCGGCCACCAGCGGGGCGGCGAGCGCCCGCCTCATCCGGTGAGCCGCCGGTGGATCGCCACCGCCAGCTCGCGGGCCACTCTGCGCAGGCGCGGCGTCGCGCTCTCGTCCTTCGTGTACGGCCTGCCGTCGGTGTACCCGGCCGCGGTCATGACGACGTAGCGGTCGTCGGAGCTCACCCGCGCGCCGGTGATGTACTGCCGGGAGCCGAACAGCTCGGCGGGACCGCCGGGGACGGTGTAGGGCCTGACGGTGGCGGGCCTGGCGTCGCGGGGCTCGTCCCGGCGCGCGGGAGGGCCGGTGAGGACGGCGATGCCGGCGGTGGCGGCGAAGGTCTGGGTGCTGTCGACGTAGGTGGCGCGCAAAGCGGTGAGGCACCCGTGCAGGCCGGTGTCGCGATGGAAGGCGCGGGTGCACGGGGTCTCGGGCGCGATGCCGGCCAGGACGTAGGCGGTGCGGGCGCCCGACGGTGTGGTGCCCGCGAGCCTGGCGGGGAAGACCTCGGAGGCCGGCCATGCTCGCCATCGCTCCGCCACCGGGGGCTCGGTGTTCGGCCAGATCATGGTCATGATGGGGATGAGGGCTAGGGAGAGTCGGATCACGTCGGCCTCGGAAGGGGGGAGAGGGACGCTTCGGTGCGGTGAATTCTGGCACGCGCGCGATGGCTCAATCCGACGGTTCGGTAAACAGCCCGATACGCGGTGTAACTACCACTTCCGGCTCTTCACCCACATAAACCCCTTTTGTCACACCGGTTTCACCAGGACGATCGCCCCGAGAGTCGGGTTTCTCCTGTCGTGCCGTCCTCGGAAAACCCGGAGCCCCGGCCTGCGGACGGGCACGCCGCCACCGACCGCGGACGGCCGGTCAAGGCAGGGCGCAGAGGCGGACGTGGGCGCCGGGCGGGAGACCGAGGCGCTGGGCCGCGTCCCCCGAGTTGACCGCCAGCGCGATCAACCCGGCCGAGTCCGTGAAGGCCACCAGTTCCCCAGGCGGAACCGCGGCGAACGACTCGCGATAGGGCAACGAGAGCTGCCGCCGCCCCATCCACACCCCCAGCGTGTCCCCGACCCGGACCCCGACCGCGGCCAGGTCGTCGGCCGCGATCGACAGCTGGGTGTTGCCGAACCTGTCCACCGAGACGACCTCGCCCTCCACCGCCCCCTCACGCACATGCGTGACGGGCGAGGGCAGGGAGGCGAGCCTGTCCAGCGGGATCTCCGGCCCGACGTCCGACAGCTTGCGCCCCGTCGACAGGCGGGCCGCCACGGGCGAGAAGAGGTCACGGCCGTGGAAGGTGGGCGAGACGGGGGTGAGGAACAGGTCCCTGTTGGTGATCTCGTAGGCGGCCGTGGCGCCCCCGCTGGTGGTGATCGCCCAGGACAGCAGCCCGTTGTCGGGGCCGATGTAGATCCGGCCGCCCGCCTCGACGGCGACCGCGCGGCGGGCGCCGCCCGCGCCGGGGTCGACGATCCCGACGTGGATCCCCTCGGGCAGGTAGGGGACGGTCTGAGCGAGGATCGCCGCGCCTCTGCGGACGTCGCCCGACGGCACGAGGTGGCACACGTCGATCACGCGGACCTGCGGAGCGATCCTGGCGATCACTCCGTGACAGGCGGCCACATACCCGTCTTCGAGTCCGTAGTCGGTGAGAAGCGTGATGACTGGGCTCACACTTCGTGACTGTACGTCTCCTCAACCGCCGTGAACAGCCGCACTCCGCACATTACGATGGGCCACGGGCCGCGCCGACCGAGGAGGAGACCATGGACACTGCACCGGTCAGCGGTGACAGTGCTGCCCAGGAACCACCACGACCCCTGTCCGAGCGCGACCTGAGGATCCTCGCCTTCGAGCGCCAGTGGTGGCGTCACGCGGGCGCAAAGGAGCACGCGATCCGCGACGCCTTCGGGTTCTCCGCCACTCGCTACTACCAATTGCTGGGCGATCTCATCGACAGGCCTGAGGCGATGGAGCACGACCCGATGCTGGTCAAGCGCCTGCGGCGGTTGAGGGCGGCCCGCCAGAGGGAGCGCGCGGCCCGCAGGCTGGGAATGCGCCCCTGACTGCCTGGGTACGGCCAGCCGCGTGATGAGCAATCCAGGAATCCAAGCCATTGTGCGCGATCCGGGCGGCGCGGTGATCGGGCTCGACTTCGACGGCACGCTCGCGCCGATCGTGCCCGACCCCCGCGATGCCAGGAGCCATCCCGCCGCCCCGCCCGTCCTCGCCGAGCTGGGCGGCAGGGTCAAGGCGGTGGTGATCGTGACCGGCAGGCCGGCCGCCACCGTCATCGAGTACGGCCCCGGGCTGGAGAAGGTTCAGGGACTGGTGGTGCTCGGTCACTACGGGTTCGAGCGCTGGGAGGGCGGCAGGGTGAGCGCCCCGCCGCCGCCACCAGGCGTCATGCGGGCGAAGGCGGAGCTGCCGCGCCTGGTCGAGGGCATCCAGGGCGTGACGATCGAGGACAAGCAGCGGGCGGTGGCCGTGCACACCAGGCGCGCCCCCGACCCCAGGCAGTCGCTGGAGCGGCTGCGCGAGCCGCTCGCGAAGCTGGCGGCGGCGCACGGCCTCGTCGTCGAGCCGGGCCGGATGGTGCTGGAGCTGCGGCCGCCCGGCATGGACAAGGGGCACGCGCTCGACCTGTTCCTGGCCGAGAGGGCGGCACGGTCGGTGCTGTTCGCCGGCGACGACCTGGGCGACCTGGCGGCGTTCGAGGCCGTGCGGGCCTCCGGGCTCCCCGGAGTGACCGTGTGCAGCGGCTCGACGGAGGTCACCGAGCTCGCCGAGCGCGCCGACCTGGTCGTCGACGGGCCCGAAGGCGTCGTCGCGCTGCTGACCGAGCTGTCGGCAGCGATCCGCGATTCATCTGCAACCGGGGCAGGCTAGCTTCGCGCTCATGCTGATGACATTGGCCGTGACGGCCTCGCTCGTCCTGACCGGAGCCCACACCGACACGCAGTCGCTGTCCTTCAGAGGTGCGACGATCAAGGTGCCCGCCGCGTGGAAGGTCAAGAAGTCCGGCTTCGGCTCCGTCCATGTGATCACCGGACCGTGCAGCAAGAAGGCGGTCGACTGCCAGGGGTTCTGGCTGCACGGCCCGCAAAGCATCAAGTACGCCTCGGAGGGCAACCCGTTCAGGGTCGACCAGCCCTACCACCCCAGCAGCGGCGTGATGGAGTGCACGCACGACAAGCGCTACTACTCCTCCCCGCTGCCGGAGAAGCCGACGGTCTCGGGGCTCAGGCAGGTCGGCAGCGGGCACAAGGCGTACCACAGGGAGTGGAAGATCACCTGTCACAGCCAGCAGACCTTCAAGCCGACCAAGGTGACCTACCCGCAGCGGATCTGGTACCTGCCCGCGTCGAAGATCCTGATCGTGGACGAGTGGTCGACGCCAGGGCTGGGGGCCGCGCTCAAGCGGGCCGTCTGGCGCTGAGCACCCCGCCCGCGGCCAGGCCCGCCAGCACGGGCACCATCAGGAACGCGGTGTTCGTGCCGTAGCCGTCGGCGAGGGCGCCGAGGGCGAACGGCCCACGCCCATGGCTGGCCCGGCCCACACGGGCGAGGCCGCCGAGGCCAGGTCGGGGCGGTCGCCGGAGACGGCGATCACCCCGGCCGGCGCCGGCGTCCCGCCCCTGGTGGTCGCTCAGCGCGGCCATCGCGGTGTAGAGCATGACCGAGCCGAAGCCGCCCGCGATCGCGAAGCCGGTGAGGGTGGCCGGTAACACGAGGGGTCAGCCGGTCAGAGGCTGGCAAGCTGCTCGCCGAGCCATCGCCGCGGGGGAAGGGCGGTGGCGGCCTTCTTGAGCCTCGCGCATCGCCGTATCCGCTCCTCCTCCGGCATCTCCAGTCCCGCGCGCAGTGCCTCGGCCGTCTCGCCGACGTCGTAGGGGTTGATCACGAGGGCGTCGGCGCCCAGCTCGGCCGCCGCGCCCGCCTCGCGCGAGAGCACGAGCGCGCAGCGCGGGGACAGGATCGGGCCCTCCTTGGCGACCAGGTTCATGCCATCGCGGATGGGGTTGACCAGCAGCACGTCGGCGAGGCGGTAGGCGGCGAGGGAGCGCGGGTAGTCGTCGTTGACGTTGAGGATCAGCGGATCCCAGTCCTCGGTGGCGTACTCGTCCTCGATCTCCTTGGCGCAGCGTTGCACAGCGGCGGTGTATTCGCGGTATTCGGGCAGGTCGTGGCGGGATGGGTAGGCGAAGGCGAGGTGTACCACCCGACCATGCCATTCGGGGTGGGCGGCCAGGAACTCCCTGTAGGCCAGCAGGCCGCGCACGATGTTCTTCGACAGCTCGGTACGGTCGATGCGCACGATCAGCCTGCGGTCGCCGACCTGCTCGCGCAGCGCGGCCATGTTGGACTCGACGTCGGGCTCGCAGGCACGCTTCCACAGCGAGTCGCCGTCGACGCCGAGGCCGTGCACGCCGATGCGGGTGGTGCGGCCCTCGTGGCTGACCGTCCTGTCGAAGACCTTGGCGCCCAGCAGGCTCTGGCAGCAGTCCATGAACGCGCCGGCCCACCGCTCGGTCAGGAATCCGGCGTGGTCGGCGCCGAGGATGCCTTCGAGCACCTCGCGCGCGACCTCGTCCGGCAGCAGCGAGAAGTACTCGGGAGGCGCCCACGGCGTGTGGCTGAAGTGGGCGATCCGCAGGTCGGGGCGTTCGGCGCGGAGCATCGCGGGGGTGAGCGTCAGGTGGTAGTCCTGCACCATCACCTTGGCGCCGTGGCCGGCCTCCTCGGCCAGTGCCAGCGCAAACGCGCCGTTGTAGTCGCGGTAGGACTCCCACTCCTTCGTGAACCTGGTGCCGAAATAGGGGGCGTTAGGCGTGTCGTACAGCAGGTGGTTGACGAACCAGAGGGTCGAGTTGGCCACCGCGTTGTACGCGCGGTGGAAGGTCGCAGGGGGGATGTCCAGCATGCGCAACTTGCCGGTGTCGTAGCCCGCCTGGTCGAGCCGCCCGCCAGGAGCAAGCCGTGCGGCGCTGCGGTCGCCGTCGGACAGCGCGGCGCACACCCAGAGCACGCCCTCGTCCCTGACCACTCCCGAGAGCCCGGAAACCAGGCCCCCGCCACCGCGTTTCATGGTCAGGTCGCCGTCGTCGGAAACGGTGAAGGAGACAGGGCCACGGTTGGAAGCCACAAGAACGCTGTTCACAACATCCACCATGACCCCGAACATAGGATCTCGCTATGGCCCTAGATGAGCTAACCGAGGAACTGGCCCGCTCCGCCGCGGGAGGCGATCATCGCGCGCTTGGCGAGCTCCTGAAGCGGATCGAACCCGACGTGCTGCGACACTGCGCCCGTATCCTGCCGTACCACCAGGACGCCGAGGAGGCCTGCCAGGACACCCTGCTCGCCGTGGCCCGCAACATCGGGCGTTTCGAGGGCAGGGCCAGGTTCAGCACCTGGCTGCACATCGTGACGGCCAACTGCGCGCGCACCACCTACAGGTCGCTGAAGCGCAGGGCCGCCGAGCAGACCTCGGAGGAGCTGCCCGTCCAGAAGCCCGACGTGCGCAGGGTGAGCGTCATCGCGGGGTCGAGGCTCGACCTGCTCGACGCGATGGAGGCGCTGGAGGCCGACAAGCCCGACCTGGCCCAGGCGCTGGTGCTGCGCGACATCGTCCAGCTCGACTACAACGAGGTGGCCGAGCAGCTGGGCATCCCGCTCGGCACCGCGAAGTCGCGGATCCACCAGGCGCGCAAGTACGTGCAGGCCGCGCTTGGTGATACATATCGTCTCAGCTAGCGAGACGGTTGGTCGTGTCAGGGGCACGGCCGGGTATCGTGATGCCCACAACTCCATATTGCTCATCCAGAGGGGTGGAGGGACCGGCCCTGCGAAGCCCCGGCAACCCTCCCGGACTGAACTCGTGAAGTGACGAGGCCGGCCGGGACAGGTGCCAATTCCGGTCTGTGACCAAGGCGGTCGCAGACGAAGATGAGGGAAGGCCTCGCTTCATGTCGCTTGACTTCGGTCCTGCTGTCGCTCTGTCCTGCCGCGAGTGCGGCGCGCGCTACGACCTCGGCCCCAGCTTCGCGTGTCTGGAGTGTTTCGGGCCGCTCGAGGTGGCCTACTCGTTCGGGTCCGTGTCCCGCGCCGACATCGAGGCAGGACCGGCCAACATCTGGCGTTACCGCTCGCTGCTGCCGGTGCCCGTCGACGTGGCGAGCAAGCAGAACATGAACCCCGGCTGGACGAAGCTCGTCAAGGCCGACAACCTGGGCAAGGCCCTCGGCATCCGCGACCTGCACGTGAAGGACGACTCGGGCAACCCCACCCACTCCTTCAAGGACCGCGTGGTCGCCATCGCCGTCGAGGCGGCGCGCAACTTCGGCTTCCACACCCTGTCGTGCTCGTCCACCGGCAACCTGGCCGGCGCGGTGACCGCGGCCGCCGCCCGCGCGGGACTCGACGCCTGCGTGTTCATCCCGGCCGACCTGGAGCAGGCCAAGATCGCCATGGCGCGCGTCTTCGGCGGCAAGCTGGTCGGCATCCAGGGCACCTACGACGAGGTCAACCGCTTCTGCTCGGAGCTCATCGGCGACCCGCTGGGTGACAAGTGGGGCTTCGTCAACGTCAACCTGCGGCCCTACTACGCCGAGGGTTCCAAGACGCTGGCCTACGAGATCGCCGAGCAGCTCGGCTGGCGGCTGCCGGACCAGATCATCATCCCGGTGGCCTCGGGGTCGCAGCTCACGAAGATCGACAAGGGCTTCAAGGAGCTGATCGCGCTCGGGCTGGTCGAGGACACCCCCTACAAGATCTTCGGCGCGCAGGCGCTCGGCTGCTCGCCGGTCTCCACGGCCTTCAAGGCAGGCCACGACGTGGTGCAGCCGGTCAAGCCGGACACCATCGCCAAGTCGCTGGCCATCGGCAACCCGGCCGACGGGCCGTACGTGCTCGACATCGCGCGCCGTACGGGCGGGGCGGTCGAGGACGTGACCGACGCCGAGGTGGTGTCGGCGATCAAGCTGCTGGCGTCGACGGAGGGCGTCTTCGCCGAGACCGCGGGCGGGGTGACCGTGGGCGTGCTGAAGAAGCTCGTCGACACGGGGCAGCTCGACCCCTCGCTGACCACCGTGGTCCTCAACACCGGTGACGGTCTCAAGACGCTCGACGCGATCGCGGACGACGCGACGCCCACGGCCGTGATCAGGCCGTCCCTTGACGCGTTCCGCGCGGCTGTCTGAAAGGAAAGGTAGAAGTCATGAGCGTTTCGGTGCGGATTCCCACCATCCTGCGCACGTACACGAACGGCAGCGCGGAGGTGAGCGGCGAGGGCGCCACGCTTCGCGAGGTGCTGCAGAAGCTGGACGCCGACTACCCGGGTATCGGTGCGCGAATTTTGGATGAATCGGGCAAGATTCGCCGTTTTGTCAACGTTTATGTTGGGGAAGAGGATGTCCGATTCGTGGGCGGACTCGACAGCGTCACCCCTGAAGGCGCGCAGATCTCCATCATCCCCGCCGTGGCCGGCGGCTGACCCTTTTCGGTCGTCACGAACGCCCGCGAGGTTTTCCTCGCGGGCGTTTTCATGTCCTTTGACCGTTTTTAAGGCGCTTCTTCCTCCTGAGGGGCAGCTGGACGCCGCCGTGGCCGTGTGGGCAGGGGCTCCTGGGACCGCTGCGAGGAAAGGCCGCAGCTCGGGGCGCGGGCGACACGTTGTTTTTCGCAAGAAGATGGAACATTTAACTAACCTTTCCGCGACTACAAGAATGCCTACCGCGAACACCGAGAAGTAGTTTGGCGATTGACTCTGTTGTTCTACGGCATGCCACAGGTATGGTCGAGGGCGATCGTCCGGCTGATTTCCCCATAAGTCGTGCCGATCGCGGATCTCGCGAGTGAATGGGCGGGGTCCAGAGCCAAGTAAGAGGAGTCGGAAGTGGCGCAGGGCACCGTCAAGTGGTTCAACGCGGACAAGGGCTACGGCTTCATCGCGGTAGACGGTGGTAAGGATGTTTTCGTCCATTACTCAGCGATCATGATGGATGGCTATCGGTCGCTCGAGCAGGGCCAGCGGGTCGAGTTCGAGATAACCCAGGGCCAGAAGGGTCCCCAGGCGGAATCCGTCAGGACGGTCTGAACCATCAAGAACCGGCAGCTCACACGGCAGCGCAGTCCGTGAGGATCTGTCATGTCCTTTTCGTCGATTCGGCAGGCCTGATCCGCGTCAGCCGGTCGGGCCTGCCCGCCGTACTCTGGAGTCATGGGACGTTGGTCTGAGCTGCCCGGGCGGGTTCTGCCCGAGGACATGGTCGAGCTCCACGAGACCGAACCGCCACGTGACGATGTGATGGGCGCGGGCTTGACCAGAGAACAGGTCCTGATGATGACCAACTTGCTAGGCTGACCTGCGGGGAAGTGCCTCTCGGTTGCACTCGCCAGGGTAGAGTGCTAAACAGTTCGTTAGCACTCTCGTTATGAGAGTGCCAGAAACTGGGATCGAGACGATGGGGCCCGCCGAATGGAGTCGGGCCCATGCCGTCGCGGGCGTCGGCTCGGTCCGCTGAAAGCCACCCTGCATCTGGGAGGTCTAGCCTTATGGCAGCCAAGATGATCGCGTTTGACGAGGACGCCCGGCGCGGTCTCGAGCGCGGTATGAACCAGCTCGCCGACGCCGTCAAGGTGACCCTCGGCCCCAAGGGCCGCAACGTCGTGCTGGAGAAGAAGTGGGGCGCTCCCACGATCACCAACGATGGCGTGTCCATCGCCAAGGAGATCGAGCTCGAGGACCCGTGGGAGAAGATCGGCGCCGAGCTGGTCAAGGAAGTCGCCAAGAAGACGGACGACGTCGCGGGTGACGGCACCACCACCGCCACCGTGCTCGCCCAGGCGCTGGTTCGCGAGGGCCTGCGCAACGTGGCCGCAGGCGCCAACCCGATGTCCCTGAAGAAGGGCATCGAGGCCGCCGTGGAGCGCGTGAGCGAGGAGCTCTCCAAGCTCGCCAAGGACGTGGAGACCAAGGAGCAGATCGCCTCCACCGCCTCCATCTCCGCCGGTGACGCCGAGATCGGCAACCTCATCGCCGAGGCGATGGACAAGGTCGGCAAGGAAGGCGTCATCACCGTCGAGGAGAGCAACACCTTCGGCCTCGAGCTTGAGCTCACCGAGGGCATGCGCTTCGACAAGGGCTACGTCTCCGGTTACTTCGTGACCGACCCTGAGCGCATGGAGGCGGTCCTTGAGGACCCCTACATCCTCATCGTCAACTCGAAGATCTCGGCCAACAAGGACCTGCTGCCCCTGCTCGACAAGGTCGTGCAGTCCGGCAAGCCGCTGCTGATCATCGCTGAGGACATCGAGGGCGAGGCTCTGGCCACCCTGGTCGTCAACAAGATCCGCGGCCTGTTCAAGTCGGTCGCCGTCAAGGCTCCCGGCTTCGGCGACCGCCGCAAGGCGATGCTGGGCGACATCGCGACCCTGACCGGCGGTCAGGTCATCGCCGAGGAGGTCGGCCTCAAGCTCGAGTCCGCCACCCTCGACCTGCTCGGCCGCGCCCGCAAGGTCGTCGTCACCAAGGACGAGACCACCATCGTCGACGGTGCCGGTGACCCCGAGCAGATCGCCGGCCGGGTCAACGAGATCCGCGCCGAGATCGAGCGCACCGACTCCGACTACGACCGCGAGAAGCTCCAGGAGCGCCTGGCCAAGCTCGCCGGTGGCGTCGCCGTCATCAAGGCGGGCGCCGCGACCGAGGTCGAGCTCAAGGAGCGCAAGCACCGCATCGAGGACGCCGTTCGCAACGCGAAGGCGGCCGTCGAGGAGGGCATCGTCCCCGGCGGTGGCGTGGCGCTGCTGCAGGCCGGCACCAAGGCGTTCGACAAGCTCGAGCTCCAGAGTGACGAGGCCACCGGCGCGGCGATCGTGAAGAAGGCGCTGGAGGAGCCGCTGAAGCAGATCGCGGTCAACGCCGGCCTCGAGGGCGGCGTCGTGGTCGAGCGCGTGCGCAACCTCACCCCGGGTGAGGGCCTCAACGCCGCGACCGGCGAGTACGTCAACATGTTCGAGGCGGGCATTCTCGACCCGGCCAAGGTGACGCGCTCCGCGCTGCAGAACGCCGCCTCCATCGCGGCGCTGTTCCTCACCACCGAGGCCGTCATCGCCGAGAAGCCCGAGAAGAACGCGGCTGCTCCGGCGGGCATGCCCGGCGGCGGAGACATGGACTTCTAAGTCCTGGCTTCTCAGTCCTGACGAATCAGGGCGACCCCTCGGGGTCGCCCTTTTTCTTTTGTCCGCTCTTTCCGTCCCCGGGCTTACGGGCGTCCTACGCCAGCTGGGCGGGCAGCGGCTTGGCGTGCAGGATGGTCAGCGAGGTGACCGCGCGGGTGAGCACCACGTAGAGCCTGGCCAGGCCGCGCGGCTCGGCCTCGACGATGTCGGCGGGCTCCACGACGATGACATGGTCGTACTCCAGACCCTTGGCCAGCGTGGCGGGGATCACCAGCAGCCGGTGCTCCTCGGTCGAGTCAGGCCCCAGGACGGCGTGCGGGACGCCGTCGAGAGACGCCGAGACCGCGCCGGCCATGCCGTCGGGAACGATGACGCCGATCGAGCCCTCCCTGGCGAGCGCGTCGCGGACGGCGTCGGCGACCTCGCCGCCCTGCCGTACCGCCAGCGAGCCCTGACCCGGGCGCAGCGAGCGCGGGGGAGCCAGGTCAGGGGCGATGGCGGGCAGCAGCCGGGCGGCGTAGTCGAGCACCTCGCGGGGCACGCGGAAGCCGAGCGTGAGCTCGGTGACCTCGCCGGAGTCCTGGCCCAGGTGCTCGAGCACGGTCGCCCACGAGCGGGTCGACCACGGGGTGGTGCCCTGGGCGAGGTCGCCGAGGACGGTGGCCGAGCCGGTGCGGCAGCGCCGGCCGAGCGCGCGCAGCTGCATCTCCGACAGGTCCTGCGCCTCGTCGACGACCAGGTGGCCGATGGAGGCCGTGCGCTCGATGAGGTCGGCGAGCTCGTCGAGGAGAGCCGCGTCGGCGGCCGACCACCTGGCCGACTTCCACGACCGGTACGGCTTGCGCCACAGCAGGGCCTCCTGCTCCTCGGCCGACAGGTCCGACCTCGCGGCCGAGGCGAGGAACTCGGCGTCCGACAGCAGGCGGAAGAGCACCTGGGCGGGCGTCAGCTTCGGCCACACCGAGTCGACCAGCTGCTTGACGGGCTTCGACCTGGCCACCGCGTCCTGGACCCTGTCGTCGGGCGAGTCGCCGCGCTGTTCCATGCGGACCAGCACCTGGTGGGCCAGCCGCTGGGCGAGGGCTGCCCGGCCGGGGCCGTACCTCGTGGTGCCGCGCAGCGAGGCGACCATCTCGCGCACCTCGTAGTCGGCGACCCTGAAACGGTGGACGCCCCTGGTGTAGACGAGGCCCTCGGTGGGTTTGACGATGTGCAGCCACAGGGCGCGCTCCAGCACCTTGGCCATGCGGGCGTCGCCCTTGACCGCGGCGACGAGCGGGTCCTCGGGGGCGTCGTGCTCGCCGAGCAGCTCGGCGACGGTGGTCTGGTCGACCTTGACCTCGCCGAGGGCGGGCAGCACGGAGGAGATGTAGGACAGGAACGCCTTGTTCGGGCCGACGATCATGACGCCGGCGCGGGCGAGCTTCTCACGGTGGGTGAACAGCAGGTAGGCGGCACGGTGCAGGCCGACCGCCGTCTTCCCCGTTCCGGGCGCGCCCTGGACGCAGACGGTCTGGGTCAGCGCGGCGCGGACGATCTCGTCCTGGTCGGGCTGGATGGTGGCCACGATGTCGCGCATGGGGCCGGTGCGGGGGCGCTCGATCTCCTCGGTGAGGATCTGCGAAGGGCCGAAGTCGGCGCCCTCGTTGAGGGGCTCGTCCTCGAAGGCGGTCAGGTCGCCGCCGTGGTAGCCGAAGCGGCGCCGCCGTACGACGCCCATGGGGTCGGTGGGGCTGGCCTGGTAGAAGGCGCGTGAGACGGGCGCGCGCCAGTCGATCACCAGCGGGCGGCTGGCGCCGTCGTGGACGTGGCGGCGGCCGACGTAGATGACGCCGGGGAGATCGTCATGATCTTCCCTGTCGAGCCTGCCGAAGAACAGGGGAGTGTCGGGATGGTCGGCGAGCGCCGCGACCCGCTGATCGAGCAACGACTGCAGGATCTGCTGCGAGACCCAGTCGCCCGCGGCGTCCGCCGACAGCGACTGGGCGTGCTCGCGCATCGCTTTCAGCGCCGCGCGGGACTGGGCCAGATGGGCTCGCTCGTCGCCGAGCACATCGGTGGGTATGTCAGGGGCCAACTGGTTTCCGGGCATGCGAAAGCGCCTCCCCATTCGTCAACGGAGGTGGTAGACAAGGCAGCGAACCGTTGAGCTTACCCCCGGGCTCGGGAGCTTCCAATCGATTAATCAGGAGGCGGCGTGAGGATCTCCCCAGTCATTCCGACGGTCGCCAGCCTTTTGCTGGCGGCTCTGTGGGGGCTGTCGGTCTTCGCCGGCTGGGGGCTCGAGGCGTTCTGCACCGACGGGGAGACCTCCGTGGCGTGCGCGGAGCGGCTCGACAGCGTCTCGACCCTGTCAGGGTTGTTCGCGGTGCTCGCGGCCTTTCTCACGGTGAGCGCGTGGCTGTTCCCCGCACGGTTCGCCGTACTGATCGGTAGCGCGGTGCTGGCGTGGGTGATCGCGGAGGGTGTGCTCTTCGTCGGCGGGATGCTGGCCCAGTAATCGCTCCCCAAAATCCGAAAAATCCGGGCATGTCCGGTGGATTCGACGGATCATGGGGGTATGTCGCATCGCGACAGCTTTTGCCGGTGAGGGGGTGGTCCGATTGTTCAAGGCCCGCGGGGTTTCGTGGACCTAGGCGTCCGGCTCGCGCGAGGGCTTTCGCGCGAGCCTTTTCACTGGTGTACGTCGTCGGCGTCGATGATCTGGTAAGCGTAGCCCTGTTCGGCCAGGAACCGCTGGCGGTGCGCGGCGAACTCCTGATCGACCGTGTCACGGGAGACCACCGTGTAGAAGCGCGCGCCCCCGCCGTCGGCCTTCGGCCGCAGCACCCTGCCGAGCCGTTGGGCCTCCTCCTGCCGTGACCCGAAGGTGCCCGACACCTGGATGGCGACGGCCGCCTCCGGCAGGTCGATGGAGAAGTTGGCCACCTTGGAGACGACGAGCACCTGCAGCTCCTTGTCGCGGAAGGCCTGGAACAGCCGCTCCCGCTCCTTGATCCGCGTCTCGCCCTTGATGACCGGCGCGTTGAGATGCTCGGCGAGCTCGTCGAGCTGGTCGATGTACTGGCCGATGACCAGCACCTGCTCGCCGAGGTGCCTCCTGACCAGTGCCTCGGTCACCCGCGTCTTGGACGGCGTGGTCGCGGCGAACCTGTAGCGCTCCTCCGCCTCCGCCATCGCGTACGTCAGGCGCTCCTCGTCGGACAGCGTGACCCGCACCTCGACGCAGTCGGCGGGCGCGATCCAGCCCTGGTTCTCCATCTCCTTCCACGGCGCGTCGTAGCGCTTGGGGCCGATGAGGGAGAACACGTCGCCCTCGCGGCCGTCCTCGCGCACGAGCGTCGCGGTGAGCCCGACCCGGCGTCTGGCCTGCAGGTCGGCGGTCATCCTGAAGATCGGCGCGGGCAGCAGGTGGACCTCGTCGTAGACGATGAGCCCCCAGTCGCGGGCGTCGAACAGCTCCAGGTGGGCGTAGACGCCCTTCCGCTTGGTCGTCATCACCTGGTAGGTGGCGATGGTGACGGGCCGGATCTCCTTCTTGCTGCCGGAGTACTCGCCGATCTCGTCCTCGGTGAGCGAGGTGCGCTTGAGCAGCTCCTGCTTCCACTGGTGGGCGGAGACGGTGTTGGTCACGAGGATCAGCGTCGTGGCCTCCGCGTGGGCCATCGCCGCCGCGCCGACGATCGTCTTGCCCGCGCCGCAGGGCAGCACGACCACGCCCGAGCCGCCGTGCCAGAACGCGTCGGCCGCCTCCTGCTGGTAGGGACGCAGCGCCCAGCCGTCCTGCAGCAGCTTGATCGGGTGGCTCTCGCCGTCGACGTAGCCCGCCAGGTCCTCGGCCGGCCAGCCGAGCTTGAGCAGCGCCTGCTTGATGTTCCCGCGCTCGCTCGGGTGCACGGCGACGGAGTCGCCGCCGATGCGATCGCCCAGCATCGGCTGGATCTTCTTCGAGCGCAGCACCTCTTCGAGCACCGCGCGGTCGGTGGAGGCCAGGACCAGGCCGTGAGCCGGGTCCTTCTCCAGCCGCAGCCTGCCGTAGCGGGCCATCGTCTCGGCCACGTCGACGAGCAGCGCGTGGGGCACCGGGTAGCGGCTGAACCCGATCAGCGCGTCGATGACCTGCTCGGCGTCATGGCCGGCGGCCCGCGCGTTCCACAGGGCGAGTGGCGTGACGCGGTAGGTGTGGACGTGCTCGGGTGCCCGCTCGAGCTCGGCGAAGGGCGCGATCGCCTTGCGACACTCGTCGGCCCGTTCGTGGTCGACCTCGAGCAGCAAGGTCTTGTCGGATTGGACGATCAGTGGGCCGTCGTTCACAGGCTTCTCTCCGGGGTCGGTACGGCTACCGCATATCCAACACCCGGAGGCCGGCGGTTAGTCCAGGTTCCCCGATACTCCCAGCGCGATGATCGTACCGACGCCCAGAACGATCAGCACGACATTGATGCCGATGCTGATCCATGTCCATTTGAGCAGGTTGCGCGCCTTGTCGGGCATGGTGTCGACCTGTCCGAGGGCGATGCCCGCCAGGATCGCGCCGGCGATGCCGCCGGGTGTGACGTAGCAGCTCAGCGCGAGCACGATGCTGATGACGAGCGCGACGATCGCGTGCGTGCGGGGGCCCTGCTGGGGCGGCGGGTACCCGTAGCCGTAGCCGGGCTGCTGCTGGCCGTACGGCGGGCCGTAGGGGTTCTGGCCGCTCTGGTTGTACGGCGAGCCGTACGGCTGCTGCTGGCCGTAGGGGCTCTGCTCGCCGGAGTTGTCGTAACCGCTGCTCACTGTGTCACCTTCTCGCTCACTAGCCGTGTCAACAGATATCACGAAATGACGGGGCGATTAGGCGAGACGGGCACGCAGTGCCTTGCGATCGAGCTTGAGCACGCTGGTCACGGGCACATGATCGGTGAAATGAATCTCTCGCGGGTACTTCACCCTGCCGACGCGCTCCCGCGCCCAGGCGATCAGCTCGTCGGCGGTGGCCGTGCCCCCGGGGACCAGCTGGACGAAGGCCACGACCTCCTCTCCGTGCACGGGGTCGGGGCGGCCCACCACGCCTGACATCGCGACGGACGGATGGGCGTTCAGCGCGTCCTCGACGTCGCGGGGGAAGACGTTGAAGCCGCCCCTGATGACGAGGTCCTTCTTCCTGTCCACGACATACAGGTAGCCGTCGTCGTCGAGGCAGCCGATGTCGCCCGTGCGCAGCTCGCCGTCCACGACGGGGGAGCCGAGGCCGCCCCAGTAGCCGAGCATCAGCGACTCGCCGGCGACGCAGATCTCGCCGATGTCGCCCGTCTCCACGTCCTCGCCCGCGTCGTCCCTGATCGTGATCGTGTAGCCGGGAAGCGGGAGGCCGACGCTGCCGGGCTTACGCCTGCCGGGCGGGTTGAAGGTGGTGACGGCGCTGGTCTCGGTCAGGCCGTACCCCTCCAGGATCTGCACGCCGGGTACGCGCCGTTCGAACTCCTCCAGCAGCGCGCGGCCCAGCGGGGCCGCGCCGCAGGTCAGGTGGCGCAGGTCGGGCAGCGGGGTGTCCTCGAGGGGCTCGGCGAGCAGCATCTGGAGCATGGAGGGCACGACGGTTCCGTACTGCACGCGCTGCTCGACGGCCAGCCGCAGGAACGCCTTGGGGTCGAACCAGCGCATGAGGACGGACTGCTGCGGCTCCCTGGCGTGCAGGCCGGCGATCGACACGATCAGGCCGTAGGCGTGGGAGAGGGGGACGGGGACGATCGCCCTGGTGACGCCCGGCTGGTAGGCCAGGTCGTAGGCGTCCTTCGCGACCTGCCACAGGCCCGCGTGGCTGAGCATGACGCCCTTGGCCCTGCCGGTGGTGCCGCCCGTGTACATCACGGCGGCCAGATCGGCGGGGTCCCGCGGCACGGGCCCGTGCTCGGCCGCCTCGGCCAGCTCCCCCGTATCCACAAATATCGGGATCTGTGGCTCGGCGGCGTGGACCGTGTCGAGCAACTCCGCGGACGTCACGATCGCGGTGGCGCCGCTGTCGATGACGATGTGGCGCAGCTCCTCCACGCCGACCAGGAACACCACGGGGGTCACGACCGCGCCCGCCGCCCAGACGGCCTGGTAGACGACGGGGACGTCGGGACTGGTCACCATCATCACGACCACGCGGTCGCCGGGACGGACGCCGGCTCGGATCAGGCCGCCGGTGACGCGCCTGGCGCGTTCGGCGAGGGTGTGACCGCGGTGCCAGACGCCTTCGTAGAAGACGGCGTCGTGGTCGTCGAAGCGGGCCCACGACTCCTCTGCCAGGCGGCCCAGCGTGTGGTTCGTCACGTCCTTACGTTGATCGGCTCACGGGGGTGGAGTCAACGGGAGCCCGGCTATTGCGTCCGACCCGAGACCGTCGCTCTCCCCGGCCGACGGCCGTTCCCGGCGAGCTCAGGTGACGGTGGCGACCCCGGTGATGCGGTGGAGGGCGAAGCGGTGGACCGCCGCGCGGGTCTCGTCGTAGGCCGTCAGGTAGCCGCCCTCCATCCGCGCGGGCTCCAGGATGCGGCTGGTGGCGTTGCCCTGGGAGTCGAGGTACCCGATCCACACCCGCACCCCCTGCCGGATCGCGTCCTGCAGGGCGGAGATCGTGGTGGTCGCGGGGCCGCGGGGCACCGACCCGTCGGGCGCCTCCAGCGGGGCGCGACGGGCGTCGCCGGCCCGCATGGCGCGTACGGCGGCGGCCACCACGTCCGGGTCGAGCCCGTTGAACGACGAGACCGCCCTGGCGGTCGGCAGCCCTTCGGTGCGCCTGGCGTCGAGCTGGGTGAGGATGACGTCCCCCTCCAGCGACTCGGGGACGGGCGCGAACCCCATCGCCCTCAGCGAGTCGACCAACGCGGCCCTGGAGGTGCGGGAGGCGATGACGGTGGGGGCCAGCCGCCGCAGCCGCAGCGGCGTCGAGCGCCGGTCGGCGATGAGCTGGTCGAGCATGGAAGGGTCGTCGCTGCGGATGTAGGCACTGGCCGTGCCGACGCGCATCCTGCCGTGCCTGCGGGCCACGTCGGCCACCAGGTAGGACAGCGGCTGCGGCACGGGCGTGGCGGAGTGGCGGGCGAGCATGGACAGCAGCTCGTCGGCGCCCTGCCCGGCGTCGAGCGCCCGCCTGATGGACGACTCGCCGAACCGGTAGACGGTCGCCCCTCCCGTGGACTCCACGTCGGCTGCGAGCGTCAGCCAGCGCGCCAGCTCGCTGGTGAGGGGGCCGGGCGCGACGGCGGTGAGGTCGGCCTGGAGCAGCACGTGGTCGACGGGTTCGGGAAGCAGCGGGGCCAGGACGGCGGCGGCCTCGCCCGAGCCCGCCAGTACGGCACGGCCAGGCGCGGACAGCACGCCGAGCCCGGTGAAGCCGAGCTGCTCGGCTTCGCGCAGGGTGAAGTCGGTGAGCTGCTCGCGCAGCGGGCCGCGCCGCCTGGGCTGCTCCCACGCCAGGCGCCGCAGGACCGACTCGCGGCTGGGCGCCAGGCCGGGGGCGGCGGCGAGCACGCGGAGCGTCGCCTGCCGTACCTCTGGCGCCGAGGAGCGGCGCAGGTCGGGGTGGAGCGCGTTGAGCAGGCGGTCGCGCTCGTCACGCTCGCCCACGATGCCTGGCACGCGGTCGGTGTGCAGCCAGGTGGCGGCCAGCGTGACCCAGCGGTCCTCGGTCGGCCTGACGCGCCAGGTGTCGTAGGCGGGGGTGGGCAGCCACTCGCCGTCGACGCTGCCGCCCGAGCCGACCAGTCCCGCGGCGTGGGCGACCTCGACGACCAGCGCGGCGGCCCACTCGGGCAGGTCGAGCTGCGTGGCGGTGCGCTTGAGGTCGCGCACGCCGAGGCCGCCGGTGCGCAGGACGCCGGGGGCGTCGAGGCTCCAGCGCTCGCACAGCTCCTCGACCGCCCGCACGAACGTGAACGCCTGGCCCGCGGCGGTCCTGTCGGCGAGCTGCTGGGAGCGTTCGGAGCCCTCCAGCGGCGGCGCCTCGGGCGACAGGTCGCGGTGGACGCGTCCTTCGCGCAGGTACAGGCCGACCTCGCGGGGCAGCGACACGCTCTCCTCGCCGGTGGCGGCCAGCAGCCCTCTGGCCAGCAACTCCTCGATCGGCGAGCGGGCGGTGCCGACGCGGACGGCGCGGCGGGCGTTGGGCACCCTGCCGCTCGGCGGCCCCCACGCCAGCTCCTCCAGCGCCTGCCGGGCGGGAGGAGAGACCTCCTCGACGAGCTTGCCGGGTTCGGCCATGGCCGCGGCGAGCCGCTCCTTGCCCGTTCCCTCGGTGCCGGGGGCGATGTCGTCGGCGATCTCCTCGAGCTGCTCGGGCGGATGGTGGCGGAACACCTCCACGACGGGAGGGCCGAGCCCGGCGGGGTCGTCCAGCACCTTGCGGACGCCGGGGGCCAGCTCCGGCGCCTCGTCGGGCCCGTAGACCAGGGCGAGCGCGCGGAGACGGTCGAGAGCGTCGTCGAGCGGGACCTCGCCGTCCACGGCCCTTTCGAGCAGGCGGCCGAGCGCGGGCTTGTCCACGGAGCCGGCCACGGCCAGCGTCTCCACCACGGCCAGCGCGAACCTGTCGAGCCTGTCGAGCGCGCGGCCGATGGCCGAGGGGCTGCCCGCGCGCGTGGCGAGCCCCTCCAGGTGAGCGGGGACCGGCGTGATCAGCTCGGGGCGCGCCGAAACGAGCGCACCCAGCTGCTCGTCGGTGCGCTCCCTGATCCACTGGGTGAACTCCATCATTGCAATGGTATGTTCCTGCGGATTCGGGCAGCATGGCTTGCGTGATCGAACGAGCCGACCAGCTCGTCCTGGACTTCGTCAGCAGGGCGGCCGACGCCGCCCACGGCGTGTTGCGCCAGGACCACCGGCTCGACTTCGTCAAGCGGCTGAGGGCCCGCATCGAGTCCGAGCGCGCCGGCAGCGAGGACCCGAAGGCCGTGGCCAAGGTCCTCGCCAGGTTCGGCGACCCCGCCGCCCTCGTCGAGCGGGAGGCGCGCCGCCTCAGCGGCGCGTCCGAGGTGCCCCAGGTCCAGGCGGAGCCCGAGGTACGGCCGGCCGGCAAGGACACGGCGGTCTTCCCGCGCGTCGTGGACGACGTTCCGCCCGGCGTGGCGCGCAGCAGGCGGGAGGCGCGGGCCGAACTGGCCGCGAGGGCGGAGCGCGGCCTGCCCTTCGCGGGGCTGCGCAGGGCGGCGATGGCCAGGGCCAACCCCATGGCGACAGGCGGCAGGGACGCCAGGACGCTCGTCAAGGCCCATCCGCGCGAGGTCCTCGCGATGGGGCTGCTCGTGCTGGCCGCGCTGCTCGTGCCGTTCGGCCTGCCCGCCGTCGCGATTTTCCAGCTGCCCGCGATCGTGTGGGCGGTCGGGGCGGCGACCGCGCTGACGAGTGACAGTTGGTCCTTCAAGGACCGGATGACCGGGCTCGGCGCGCCGATCTTCGGCTACGCCGTCGGCGGGGTGGTGATCGCCGCCCTGCGGGCCGAGAGCGCCGGCGGGTTCAACGCCTTCGTCGAGCAGTTCTTCGCGGTCAGCGGCGTCATGTTCATGATCTTCACGGGGCTGGGCGTGGTCTGGCTCGCCTACCGGCTGTGGGACGTCAGCTGACCGGTGCGGGCGCGGGCAGCAGGCCGACGGCCAGCCGTACCCATGCGGCGACGAACTGGTCCTTCTCCGCGTGGCCCGGCGACTCGCCCACCGTCTCCTGGAACAGCCGGTAGTGGACGACGGCGCCGCCGAGCACCGCGCCGATGCCGGTCCAGTCGACGTCGACCTCGGCGTACTCGGGCTGGGCGCGGAACCAGGAGGTGATCGCGTCGAACATCGGCTGCAGCAGCCCCTCGCGCACGACCGCGACCAGTTCGGGGAACTGGCTCAGGTCGCGGAAGAACACCCTGGTCAGCTCGCTCTCCTCGCGCACCTTGGCCAGGCCCGCCCTGCACAGGTGAGACAGGCGTTCCTCCAGATCGGCCGAGGACTCCATGCTGCTGAGCTGGGCGAGGCTGTCGGCCACCTGGGTGCGCGTGCGCGCGGCGTGCTCGTGCATCGCCGCGGCGAGCACCTCGTACTTCGACTTGAAGTGGCGGTAGAGGCCTCCCGCCCCTGGAGAGAGCCCGGCGGCGGCCTCGATCTCGGCCACCGAGGTGGCGGAGTAGCCCCGCTCGGCGAACAGCCGGAGGGCTTCGTCGACGATCCGCTCGCGCGTCGATCTGGCCATGTCGTTCCTAGTACCTCCAACCGACGAGAAATGTGCTCATCAGACCGCCGCGTCACCTTCGTGCCAGTCTAGGGACCCGGCGGCGGTCCGATTGGCACGTTTCTCATGGGTAAGGACCATAGTCGCTACGGCGTGACGCGCCGGATCAGGCTCGCCACGGCCGACCCCATGATCAGCCACACCAGGGCGGCCAGGCCGTAGTTGACCAGCACCTGCCAGCGCGCGTCCGCCAGCTGGAACAGGTCGTACAGGCCGAGCGACAGCGAGGTGGCGAACGACTCGACGAACCGGACGAGCGAGTTCGCGGGATTGGTGGGAAAGATCGTGAAAGCGATGTAGAGAACGAGAATGAGCGCGGCCAGCCGCGAGACGACCCTGACGGCCCACACGGCGAAGTCGGCCGTGCGCCGCCACACGCTCACCGTTTTCTGGGCGGCCGGTCGTGCCGGGCGATGAGGCCTGGTCCCCTGACTTTCCGCCATGGCCGCTCCCTTGGATAAGTAATTCCTTTCTTCCCACTTCAACGGTGCCATACCAGCGACCGTTACTCTTCACCCGTGGGGAAATCAGTGGGATTCGACCTTGATATGACGCTGGCGGACACTCGATCGGGGATCGCGGCCGTCTACGACCAGCTCGCCGTACGGCTCGGCGTCGCCATCGACAGCGCGACCGTGATCACTCGCCTCGGCCCTCCGCTGGAGCAGGAACTGGCGAACTGGCTGCCGCACGAGGACGTGGCCGCGGCCGCCACCCTGTTCAGGCGGCTCTACCCCGACGTCGCCGTTCCCGTGCACACGGCCATGTCCGGCGCGCACGACGCCGTCCAGGCCGTCAGGGAGGCCGGAGGGCGGGTGATCGTCGTGACGGGGAAGAACCTGCGCGACGCCACCAGCACCGTCGAACTGCTCGGCTTCAAGGTCGACGAGATCGTGGGATCGGTGTTCGGTGCCGACAAGGGATCGGCTCTCGCGCGCTTCGGCGCGGCCGCCTATGTTGGAGACCACGTCGCGGACATCGAGGCGGCGCGAGCGGGAGGCGCCGTCAGCGTGACGGTCGCGACGGGCCCTTACACGGTGGGAGAGTTGCGTGATCACGGAGCCGATGTGGCACTGGCGGATCTGACGGAGTTCGCCGCCTGGTTCGGCCGCTGGAACTAATGGAAACGCGCGGCTGGGACCGCCACCAGGAACCTCGGCGCTCGCAGGCGTGGCGTGACGGACCGAGGGGCACGTTTCTCATTAGAGATGCGGATTTACCCGGTCGCTCTCCGGCTCTGCTGGGCATAACCTACTTCCATTCATCTTTCCCGACAGCATGAACGAGGTCCCCCCTGTGCCGAGTGGCAAGGTCAAGTGGTACGACGCCGACAAGGGTTTCGGCTTCCTCACCCGCGACGACGGCGGTGAGGTCTTCGTGCATTCCTCCGCGCTTCCCACTGGCGCGGAGCCGCTCAAGCCCGGTCAGAAGGTCGAGTTCGGCGTGGCCGAGGGGCGCAGGGGACAGCAGGCGCTGTCGGTGCGGATCCTCGAGCAGCCGCCGACGCTGGCCAAGACCAAGCCGAAGGGCAAGCGGAAGAAGCCCGACGAGATGGTCGTGATCGTCGAAGACCTCATCAAGCTGCTCGACGTCATCTCCGAGTCGTACCAGCGGGGCAAGCAGCCCGACCCCGCCCACTCCAAGAAGGTCGCCTCGGTACTGCGCGCGGTCGCCGACGACCTCGACTGATCACCCGTGCGGGTTGGTCAGCGGCTTGGTGGTCGTCGGCGCGGGCGGCGGGTCGGCGACCTCGACCACCGCGACGTCGGTCGTCCTGGCGTCGTTCCTGGCGTCGTTCACCTTGGCCTGCACCTTGGCGTCGCGCGCCTTGACCCTCGCCCTCCTGAGCACCAGGAGGGAACCGAGGGCGAGGGCGAGCACCACGGCCATCGCCGTAAGCCCGCCGGGACCGGCCGACCAGTCCGAGACCAGCAGCCCGACGAGCCCGCCGAACACCCAGGCGACCTGGAGCAGCGCCTCGACCACGCCGAAGGTGGACGAGCGCACCTCCTCGCCGATCTCGCGCTGCACGATCGCGTCGAGCGCCAGCTTGCCGAGCTCCTGAGCGAACGCGGCGATCAATGCCACCGCGACCGCGGCCCACAGGCCGAACAGGAACGCGGTGACGCCCGCCGTCACGAGGCTCACGGCCAGCGTGAGCAGCACGATGAGCTGGGGCGAGTGGTTGCGCGCCCAGTTGGCGACGGCCGCGCCCGCCAAGCCGCCGAGCCCCGCCGCCGCGGCCAGCATCGCGATCGTGGTGGTCGTGGGCAGGTCCTTCAGGTGCCCGTCCTGCACCAGGAAGAGCAGGAAGAACAGCAGGAAGCCGGAGAAGAGGCGGATGGCGGCGTTGGCCCGCATCGCCTCGGTCACGGCGGGTCCGACGTTGAGCAGCGTCCTCCATCGCGCCCGCTCTCCTCGCTCGTCCTCCTCCTCCAGGTCGGGCGAGTCGACGTGGCGCGGCAGCCGTACGGCGAAGACGCCGAGCAGCAGGAAGACCACCATCGCCAGGCGCAGCACCCACGCGGCGCCGAGCCAGGCGGTCAGGCCCGCCGCGATCGGCACCGCGATGCCCGCGGCCACCAGCGAGAACAGCGCGACCCTTGCGTTGGCGCTCACCAGCGTGATGTCGGCGGGCAGCACGCTCGGCATGATCGCCGCGCGGGAGACGTTGTAGGCCTTGGACAGCACGAGCACCCCGAGCGCGCCCGCGAACAGCGTCAGCACGTCGCCGGGCCCGACGGCGGCGGCCATGGCGAAGCAGAGCAGGCCGCGGGCGAACAGCGTGCCGGCCATCACGTAGCGGCGGCCCGACCTGAACCGGTCGAGCACGGGCCCGACGAACGGCGCGACCACCGCGAACGGGATCATCGTGATCAACAGGTAGAGCGCCACCTGGCCACGCGCCTCGTTGACGGGCAGCCCGAAGAAGATGGTGCCGGCCAGCGCCAGCGTGATGAGCGAGTCGCCCGCGCTGTTGGCGGCCGTGAGCTCGATGAGGCGGCCGAGGCCCGTGCGGCCGGCGCCCTGGGCGTGTGTCAGCCGCCGCGTCGCGTGGCCGACCCGCTGCGCGCCACTCGCGGTGGCCAGCCCGACCCGCCTGGTGCCCCGCGCCGTGGCGAGCCCTGCCCGCTTGGTGCCGGTCGCGGTCGAACGGCCGGCCCGCCCAAGCGCAAGACTCACCCGTTTCACCCACGACAGCACACGATCCACGCTTACCAGTCTTACCCGACGCGGGTGCTCGCACGTCCATCCATGGGTGAGAATGGAGTGTGAGCGAACAGCACCTTGCGGCGGGAGCGGGCCTTTGACCAGGACCAGGACCCGCGTCTCCCCGCCTGACCAGGCCTGTGTCGCCGCCGTCGAGCTCGCGCTGGAGGCCGCGCGAGAGCTCGCCCGACCGGGAGAGCCCGGTGCGCACCTGGGCTACGAGGGCGAGGGCGACCGGATCGTTACACATTATTTCGCCTGCCTCGACCGGGCCTACAAGGGCTGGCGATGGGCGGTGACCGTGACGCGCGCCTCTCGCGCCAAGAACGTCACGGTCAGCGAAGCCGTCCTGCTACCCGGAACCGGGGCGATGCTCGCGCCCCCGTGGCTGCCGTGGAGTGAGCGGCTGCGGCCGGGCGACCTGGGCGTCGGCGATCTGCTGCCCACGTCCGAGGACGACGACAGGCTCGTGCCCGGCTTCACCGGCGGGGCCGACGAAGAGCTCGACCATCAGATGATCTTCGAGTACGGCCTCGGCAGGGCCAGGGTGCTGTCGGCCATCGGCAGGGACCGCGCCGCCAAGCGCTGGCACTCAGGCGCCCACGGGCCGCACACGCCGATCGCGCACGCCGCCCCCGCCCAGTGCTCCACCTGCGGCTTCTTCTGGCCGCTCGCGGGCGGCCTGCGGGGCGAGTTCGGCGTGTGCGCCAACGAGTACGCGCCGGACGACGGCAAGGTCGTCGCCGCCGACCACGGCTGCGGCGCCCATTCCGAGGCCGCGGTCATGCCGCCGCCGGTCGAGCAGGCCTCGCCGATCCTCGACGACCTGGGCTACGACCTGATCGAGGTCGAGTCGGGGTCGGTCGAGGAGTCGGGCTCGGAGGAGCTCGGCCACTCCTGATCAGGATTGTCGGCACGGACCGCTAGCCTTCGGTGGCCCCTCTCTCGTTTTAGGAGTTAGCCCCGTGGACACCTTTGGCACTGACCGGATGCGCGCCGCCGTACTCACGGCCTGGCAGGCCTCGCCCGCGCGCTTCCGCGAGGACGCCAACGCCGAAGAGGACTTCGCCCTCGGCGGCTACCGCGACCGTCTGATCGTCGAGCTGGCGCAGAACGCGGCCGACGCGGCCCTGCGCGCGGGCGTGCCGGGCGTGCTGCGGCTGGAGTTGCGCGACGGCGTGCTCACGGCCGCCAACACGGGTGCGCCGCTCGACGCCGCGGGAGTCGAGGGCCTGTCGACGCTGCGGGTGTCGGCCAAGCGTGATCACATCGGCGCGGCAGGGCGCTTCGGCGTCGGCTTCGCCGCGATCGTGTCCGTCTGTGATGAGCCGTCGATCGGCTCGCGGTCGACGGGAGCGGTCCGCTGGTCGCGAGAGGAGACGGCCGAGGTGGTGGCCGCCGAGCCGGGCCTGGCCGCCGAGCTGGCCTCGCGGGAGGGCCACGTGCCGCTGCTGCGGCTGCCGTTCCCCGCCACCGTCGAGGTGCCCGACGGTTTCGAGACGTCGGTACTGCTGCCGCTGCGCCCCTCGGCCGTCGACGCGGTGCGGCGGATGCTCGAGGAGACGAGCCCCGCGCTGCTGCTCGGCATGCCCGCGCTGACCTCGATCGAGATCACCGTCGACGGGGTCACCCGCACGGTCGAGCCCTCCGGCTGGCACGTCGTCTCGGCCTCGGGCGAGTTCGCCGCCGAGGAGGTCGCCGCCTACTTCGCCGACCGGCCGACGGAGGAACGTGCCAGGCCGTACTGGTCGGTGCGCTGGGCCGTACCGGTGGAGGCGGGTCCGCTGCCCGTGCCGCAGGTCGTCCACGCGCCGACGCCCTCCGACGAGCCGCTCGACCTGCCCGCGCTGCTCATCGCCTCCTTCCCGATGGCCACCGACAGGCGTCACGTCGCCCACGGGAAGCTGACCGACTTCCTCATCGAGCGCGTCGCCGAGACCTACGTCAGGCTGCTCGAGGAGCTGCCGCGCACGCCCCGGCTCCTCGACCTGGTGCCCGCGCTCATGGGCAAGGGCGAGCTCGACGCCCGCATCAGACGCGCGATCCTGCGCCTGCTGCCCGACGTGCCGCTGCTGCCTGCCCTGTCGGCGCCCGCGCCCGTGGTGACCTCGCCCTCCTTCGACGACGCCGCGCTCTACGACCCCGACGCCGCCTGGCAGGTCGAGCATCCGGTGCGCGAGCCGTCCGCCGACGGGTGGGTGGTCTCGGGCAGGGAGGCGTCCGCGGTCCACGGCTCGGGCGAGTTGCTGGCGGTGCTGGCCGAGATCGTGCCGGGCCTGCTGCCCGCGGGCTGGCCGGCCAGGCATCCCGCGCTGTCCGCGCTCGGCGTCCGCAGGGTGGAGCTCGCCGAGGTCGTCGACCAGCTGTCCGGCGAGGCGATCGAGGGGCGTGACCCGTCGTGGTGGCGCTCCCTCTACGAGGTGCTGCCCGGCGACGACCCCGAGGCGCTCGGCGCGCTGCCCGTGCCGCTGGCCGACGGGCGGCTCGTGCGCGGGCCCCGCGGCACGCTCATCCTCAGCGCGCCGCTCGACCTCGCGCCGCTCGGCCTGCGCATCGTCCACCCCGACGCGGCGCACCCGCTGCTGCTGCGCCTCGGCGCCTTCGAGGCCACGCCGCGCGCCGTCCTCGACGACCCGCTCACCAAGACGGCGGTGTCGCAGTCGTTCGACAGCGACGACCCCGACGCCGTGGCGCGGGCCGTGCTGTCCCTGGTCGACGCGGCGGGGCTGACGCCGGGCGAGGAGCCGTGGCTGTCGGAGCTGGCGCTGCGCGGCGACGACGGCTCGCTCTACCCTGCGGGCGAGCTGCTGCTGCCCACGGGCGCGCTGGCCGGGCTGCTCGTCGACGACGCGGGCTTCGGCGTGGCCGCCGACACCTACGACGCGCGCGTGCTCACCGCCGTCGGCGTGCTCGACGGGTTCGCCGTCGTCAACGACTCCGACGTGCTGCTCGACGTCGACTCGTGCGACCACGACCTCGACGAGGAGGACGCCTGGCTCGAGTTCGTGCACGACCTGCTGCCCTCGCTCGAGGTGCCGCCGGTGGTGCCCGAGTTCACCGCCATCCGCGACCTGGAGCTGGTCGCCGACTGGCCCGCCGCGCTCGCGCTGATCACCAGGCCGCCGCTGCGGGGCGCGCTGCTCCCGCTGCGCGTCGAGGGCGTCGAGGTGCCCTCCTACACCGCCTGGTGGCTGTCCACACACCGGGTCCTCGACGGGCGGCGGCCCGTGGAGCTGCGCCTTCCAGGAGCCGACCCGCTGCTGACCGGGCTGTACGACGAGGCGCCCTCAGGGCTCGACTCCGGCGCGCTGGCGATGCTGGGGGTACGCACGACGCTGACCGACCTGCTGGCCGCTCACGGTGGGCCTGAGGAGCTCCTGGAGCTCCTGGCGGATCCGGCGGTCACCGTCGACAGGGCCCAGCTCCGGTCGCTGTGGATGGCGCTGGCGGCCGTCGAACCCTCACGGGTGGCGCCGCCGTCCTCCGTGCGGGCCGTGCTCGGCGGCGACATCGTCATCGCCTCCGCCGACGACGCGGTGGTCGTCGAAGCCCCCGACCTGCTGCAACTGGTGACCGACCGGCCGCTGGTGCTGGCGCCCTTCGATCTGGCCGAGTCGCTGTCGGAGCTGGTCGACCTGCCGCTGGCGGGCGAGCTGGTGACGGGGCAGGTCACCTCGTCAGGGGTGGAGCGGCCGGTGCCCGCGGAGGTGAAGTCGCTGCTGCCGTCGGCTCCCGAGGTGTACGTCGAGCACGAGAAGCTGCTGGTCGACGGCATGCCGTGCGCGTGGCGGTACTTCGACGGAATGGTGCACTGCGACGGGGTCGACGGGCTGGCGCGCGGGCTGGCGTGGGCGACGGGGCAGTGGAACGACCGCCTGGCCGTCGCCGCCCTGCTGCGCGACCCTTCGGCGGTGCCGCTCCTGCTCGCGGAGTCCGACCTGTCCTGACCTTCGCGTCCGCTCCCAGGACTCCCCGCGGCTCGCGCCGTCCGACCTGTCCTGGCCTTCGCGGCCGCCCCAGGACTTCCCCCGGCTCGCGCCGTCCGACCCGGGGCTCGTGGATTGCGGGGGCGGGTCTCGCGCGGTCGTCCAGGTTGTCTCAGGCGGCCGCGCCGCCTAGCGTCCGTCAGGTGACCGACACCGTGGTGAAGACCGCCCTGGGCCTGGTCCGGGGGCGGGAGGAGGACGGCGTCGCCGCCTTCAAGGGGATCCCGTTCGCCGCCGCTCCCGAAGGGCCGCTGCGCTTCCAGCCGCCGGCCCGGCCGGCGGCGTGGGACGGCGTGCGCGACGCCTCCGCGTTCGGGCCCGCGCCGCCGCAGGCGCCGCCCGCGCCGGGCGTCCCGCCGATCTGGCGGCCCGGCGACGGGATGGACTGCCTGACGCTGAACGTCTGGACCCCCGACCTGGGCGCCGGCCGCCTGCCCGTCATGGTGTGGATCCACGGCGGCATGTGGAAGACGGGCTCGTCGAGCATGCCGCACTTCGACGCCGCGACCCTCGCCCGCTCGGGGGTCGTGGTGGTGACGTTCAACTACCGGGTCGGCTTCGAGGGCTTCGGCCACCTGCCCGGCGTGCTGGACAACCGGGGCCTGCGCGATCAGATCGCCGCGCTGGAATGGGTGCGGCGCGACATCGCGGCGTTCGGCGGCGACCCCGGCAACGTGACCGTCGTCGGCCATTCGGCGGGCGCCGCCTCGGTGGCCCTGCTGATGGCCGCGCCGGCCGCCAAGGACCTGTTCGGGCGCGCGATCGCGCAGAGCGTCCCGGACGGCTACCGCGACGTCGCCGACGCCGAGCGGGTGACGGGGACGCTCGCCGCCGCGGCGGGCGTGCGCGCGAGCCTGGAGGGCTTCGCGGCGCTGCCGCCCGAGGCGATCCTCGCCGTGCAGGACGCGCCGCTGACCGGACCGCAGGCAGGGATGAGCGCGTTCGGGCCCGTCGTCGACGGTGACCTGGTCACCGGGCCGCCGTGGGAGGCGATGCGGGAGGGCGCGGGCAGGGAGGTCGACCTGATCTGCGGGTTCACCCACGAGGAGTACAGGGGGATCGCGCCGGGCTTCGATCCGTCGGGCGTCGACCTGGCGGCGGTGGCGGCGGCGATCGGGCTCGGCCAGGACGCGGCGGACGCCTATCGCGCCGCCCATCCAGGACGCGGCGACGCGGACCTGTTCGTCGTCATGATGTCGGACGCGCTGGTCCGGATGCCGACCACCAGAGTGGCCGAGGCGCACGCGCGCGCGGGCGGCAGGACCTGGCTGTACGACTTCGCGTGGCAGGGGGCCGCCGTGGGAGCCGGTCACGGTGTCGACGTGCCGTTCGTCTTCGGCGACGGCGGCAGCAGGTACGCGGCCCGGCTGCTGGGCTCCCCGGTTCCGGACGGCTTCGCCGCGCTGTCCGAGCGGATCCGTACGGCGTGGGCCGCCTTCGCGACCTCGGGCGATCCAGGCTGGCCGCGTTTCGACCTCGAGCACCGCCGTACCAGGATCTGGGACACCACGCCCCGCGACGAGGACTACCCGCTGGCCGGCTCCTACCGCGTCTGGGAGCGGCGGGGCGGCTGAGAGCGCGCTCCGCGCGTCAGGTCAGCACCGCGCCGACGATGACGATGAGCAGCAGCACGGCGAGCACGGTCGGAAGAAGCCAGAAACGAGGACGGTCCACGCGGTGCAGCCTAACCCCGGTCATCGGGTGCGAGAGCCCAATGTCCGAGTGACTCGTACCTCACCGACGCGCCCAGGTGGCTGCGGACCAGGTGGACCGAGTCGGCCGACCAGCTCGACCCCTCGAACGACGACAGCGCCTCCACCAGGGGGCGCAGGTCGGTGGGGTGCTTGGCGCGGGCGATCGTCAGATGGGGGCGGAAGGGCTTGTCGTCGGTCTGCGCGGCTCCGGCCCGCCGTCCCGCGGCGCTCGCGGAGGCGGCCAGCCGTACCAGAGGGTCGCCGGCGAGGCCCAGCCAGAGCACGCGCTTGGAGAACGCGCCCGCGCCGGTGAAGGCCAGGCGTTTGGCGGGGTGGCGGGCGGCGGCGCGGGCCAGCCGTTCCTCCAGGTCGGGAAGGACATGTTCGGGTACCTCGCCGTAGAAGGCGAGCGTGAGATGCCAGGTGGCCCTGTCGGGCCAGCGGACGCCCTCCACCAGCCCCGTGACGGGCGTCAGCGCGGCGGCCACCTCGTCGAGGATGTCGGGCGGGGGGACGATCGCGGCGAACAGTCTCACACGACCGATTGTCCCGCCCGCGGTCGCGGACCGGCGGGCGGGGGCTCAGGTCATGCCGGGCGGGTACCGCGGGCGGCGATCACGCGGTGGCGAGTGCCGGGCGGGTACCGCGGGCGCCGATCACGCGGTGGCGAGTGCCGGGCGGGTACGGCGGGCGCCGATCGCGCGGGTGAGCATGATGGCCAGACCGGTTCCCGCGAGCGTGAGCACGCCGCCGATCATGACGCCGACCCGCGGTCCGCCCAGGTCGGCGATCCAGCCGATCAGGGGCGCGCCGATCGGGGCGCCGCCGGTGAAGACCAGCACGTAGATGCCCATGACCCGGCCGCGCATGTCGGGCGAGGTCGACATCTGTACCAGTGAGTTGGCCGCGGTGTTGACGGTGATCAGCGCGATGCCCGTGGGGGCCAGCAGCAGGAGGTAGACCGGGTAGAACGGGGCTAGGCCCACCACCACCTGGAACAGCCCGAACCCGATGGCGCCCGCGATGAGCAGCTTGCGCGTCGGTCGGGCACGGCGGGCGGCCAGCAGGGCGCCGCCGAGCGCGCCGATGGCGAAGGCGCTGGAGGCCACGCCGAACGACGAGGCTCCCTGGCCGAAGACCTGGCGGGCCATGAGCGCGATCGACATCGAGAACGACTGGGTGAACATCGCCATGAACGCGATCACCAGGATCGGCAGCAGCAGCTCCGAGCGCTCGACGACGTAGCGCAGGCCCTCGCGCAGCTGGCCCTTCGCCCTCGGGACGAGCTCGGCGGGGTTCAGCTCCGCCTTGCGCATGAGCAGCAGGCTCGAGATGACGCCGCCGAAGGTCAGCGCGTTCAGCAGGAAGATCGGGCCTGTGCCGATGGCGTACATGAGCACGCCCGCGACCGCGGGGCCGACCACGCGCGCCAGGTTGAAGATCGAGGCGTTCAGCGCGATCGCGTTGGGCAGGTCGTCACGGCCGACCATCTCGACCACGAACGCCTGCCGGGTCGGCACCTCCACGCAGGAGATCACGCCGAGCAGGAAGGCCATCGTGTAGACGTGCCAGACCTGGGCCGAGCCGGTGACGGTGAGGACGCCCATCGTCAGCGCCAGCGTCGCCATCAGTGACTGGGCGACCAGCAGGACGGGGCGCTTGGGGTAGCGGTCGGCGAGGACGCCGCCGAACAGGCCGAACATGAGCTGCGGGAGGAACTGCAGCGCGGTCGTGGTGCCGAGGGCCGCCGCGCTGCCGTGAGTGAGGTCGAGCACCAGCCAGTCCTGGGCGGTGCGCTGCATCCAGGTGCCGACGTTGGAGACGACACCACCGGCCGCGAACAGCCGGTAGTTGTGAACCCTGAGAGACCGGAACATTCCGGTCCTGGGTTCGTCAGGCTCTATATCTTGCTGAGCTTCTCCAGAATCGGTGCCGCTTGGCGGAGCACCGCCCGCTCCTCGGGTGTCAGCTCCTTCAAGCGCTGCGTCAGCCACGCTTCCTTCAGCCGGCGCTCCTCCTTCAGCAGCGCCTTGGCGGAGTCGGTCACCGCCACGGTCACCTGCCGCCGGTCGGTCGGGTGCGGTGAGCGCGCGACCAATCCGCGCTCCTCGAGCATGGCGATCACCCGTGTCATCGAGGGCGGTTGCACCTTCTCGAGCTCGGCCAATTCGCCGGGGGTTATCCCTGAATGCCGTTCCACGGCGGCGAGCGTCGCGAACTGCGTGGGTGTCAGGGTGTGTGCCGCCGCCTGTCGTCGAAGTCTTCTGGTCAGCCGCGCCAGCGACACGCGCAGGGCTGATGCCAGGCCCGCGTCGCTGCGCAGGTCCGTCTTGCGAGGGGGATTCGTTAGCACGTCTCATTACCTTTGCTAACTATATGGGCTGCCACGCTATTCCCTCCAGCTGTTTCCGTCTCACCCATCGATACAGTGGGCCGTGCACTTCTTATTCTGGGTCGCGGCGGCCGTGGTTTCGGCATGGGAGCCGGCCGTCCACGCCCTCTCGGCGGAGTCGGTTCCACCTCTGCTGCCGACCCTCTTCCTCGTGGCGCTCGCGTTGCTCGCCGTCCGCGCCGACGGTACGCGACATCGGACACTGGCACTGGCGGGTATCGCGGGCACGCTGTCCGTTCCCGCATTGTCGGTCCTCGCCTACGAGTACGGCAGGCCGATGCTCTTCGAAGGCGCCTCAGGGCCCGTCGCGACGGCGGCATGCGTGGTGCTCGTGGCGGCGGCCGACCTGGTGAAGCGGCGGCGGCCGGCGCCGCCGTACCTGCTGCCAACAACCGCGGTGGCCGTTCCCTTCCTCGTCGCCGAGGCCGACCTGCGGTTCGGCGGCCTGGCCTGGTTCTCGCTGCCGGACTGGCTCGCGATCGAGCTGCTGTTCGGATCAGGTGTGCTCAGCGCCCTGGTCCTTCTGGCCGTCGCGACGCGGCGGCTCTGGGTGCGCGCGGTCACCGTCGGCGCGCTGGCCGTCGGCGCCGCCGCCGGCGTCTCAGCGGCCCTCCTCCCGCTCTCGTACGGCTACGAGGCCCGCCAGGCGGCGATTGCCGAGAAGCGCGTCGTCGTCAAGGAGTCGGGCGAGGGCGTCATCCCTTCCGGCGAGATCTGGCAGTACCCCGCGGAGGGCGGCGGGGTGGTGATCGCCGACGTCCGTACCGAGAGCGAGCTGCCACCGCTGGAGCACATCGAGGCGGAGGGCCGGATGTCGCCCTTCTGGTACACCGGCGCCTATCTCGCCGCCGCGGCGATCGTGATGCTCGGCCGAGCTCGGCCGGCCCCAGGGGTGGAGGCGGCCGAGCCGGTCACTGACGTCACACGCCCAGCAGGCTCCTGATCGGGCCGAGCGCGAAGTACACCACGAACAGCCCCGCGACCACCCACAGCAGCGGGTGGACGTCGCGGCCCTTGCCCTTGACCGCCTGGATCAGCACGTAGCTGACGAAGCCCGCGCCGATGCCGTTGGAGATCGAATAGGTGAACGGCATGAGCACGATCGTCAGGAACGCCGGGATCGCGATGTCGAAGTCGTGCCAGTCGATCTCCCTGACCGCGGTCATCATCATGAAGCCGACCACGACGAGCGCGGGCGCGGCGGCCTCGTACGGCACGACGACGACCAGCGGCGCGACCAGGATCGACAGCAGGAACAGCACGCCGGTGACCACGCCGGCCAGGCCGGTCCTCGCGCCTTCCGCCACGCCCGAGGCCGACTCGATGTAGGTGGTGTTCGACGAGACCGAGCCCGCGCCGCCCGCGGCCGCGCCGATGGAGTCGACCAGCAGGATCTCGCGGGTACGCGGCAGCTGCCCGTCCTCGCCGACCAGCCCCGCCTGGCGGCCGACGCCCACGATGGTGCCCATCGTGTCGAAGAAGTCGGTGACGAGCAGGGTGAAGACGAACAGGATCGCCAGGATCACCGACACCCGGCTGAACGCGCCGAACGGGTCGAACTCGGTGAACAGCGTGAGCGGGTTGTGGAATCCGAAGACGTCCTTGGGCATGGTCGGCACGTTGAGCTGCCAGCCCGAGGGGTTCTCCTTAGAGGCGGCGCCGGTCTTGGTCAGCGCCTCGACGATCATCGCGAGCACGGTGGTGCCGACGATGCCGATGAGGATGGCGCCCTTCACCTTGCGCGCCACGAGCACCGCCGTGGCCAGCAGGCCGAGGATGAAGACGAACAGCGGCCACGAGGTCAGCGCGCCCGAGATGCCCATCTCCAGCGGAGGTCCGGCGGCGACGCGGCGCACGAAACCGGCGTCCACGAAGCCGATCAGCGCGATGAACAGGCCGATGCCGACGCTGATCGCGGTCTTCAACGGGACGGGGATGGCGTTGAACACGGCCACGCGGAACCCGGTCAGCACGAGGATGCCGATGATGACACCTTCGAGGAAGACCAGTCCCATCGCCTCTTCCCACGACATCTGGGAGGCGATGCCGTACGTCACGAAGGCGTTGAGACCGAGGCCCGCCGCCATCGCGAACGGCACCCTGCCGACCACGCCCATGAGGATCGACAGCAGGCCCGCGACGAACGCGGTGCCCGAGGCGACCAGCGGCACGTTGGCGACCAGGCCGTCGCCGATGAACTGGCCGTCGGCGTCCTTGACGGTCGCGATGATGATCGGGTTGAGGACGACGATGTAGGCCATCGTGAAGAACGTGGCCAAGCCGCCGCGCACCTCGCGGGACAGGGTCGAGCCCCGTTCGGTGATGGAGAAGAATCGGTCAAGCCCGGACGATGGAGGGGTAATGGTGTCTTTCACGCGCGAAGAGTGGCAGGGCTTGCCACCTGCGAAAAGACCTTGCGACCTTATCGAGACGGATTTGCTGCCATATCGCGCGAAATGGCACGTCGACTAGGCTGGCTGGCGTGAAGCAGGCATGGCGTCCGGATCCTGAGCCGCTCGAGACCAACGACCGGGCCGCGGTGCTCGGCGGAACCGCGCTCTGGGCGGTCGGGTTGGTCGTGCTGCTGATCGCGCGACCCGGGCCCGACCACGCGTGGTGGATCTGGACCTGCGCGACGGGGATCGTGTTCGGCGGCTTCGGCTACTGGTTCGTCGGCCGGAGGAGCCGCAAACGGCTTCCGGCCGACGAGGCTCCCGTCGAACCCCCGATCTAGCGCGTCACCAGGCGTAGTCCTCGGGCGCGGTCTTGTGGCCGGGGAAGATCTCGTCGAGGCGGGCCAGCGCCTTCTCGTCGAGCGTGATCTCCAGCGTGCGCATGGCGCCTTCGAGCTGCTCCATCGTGCGCGGGCCGATGATCGGTGAGACCACCGCGGGCCTGGTCAGCAGCCAGGCGAGACCGACGTGCGCGGGGTCCTCGCCGAGCTCGTCGCAGAACGCCTCGTACTGCTCGATCTTGTCGCGGTGCTTGTCCAGCTGCTTGACCATGTTCTCGGAGGCCGAGCGGCCCTTGTCGATCTTGCGCAGCACGCCGCCGAGCAGGCCGCCCGCCAGCGGGCTCCACGGGATGACGCCGAGACCGTAGTCCTCGCACGCGGGCAGCACCTCCAGCTCGACCGCGCGGGTGAGCAGGTTGTAGTGGCTCTGCTCGCTGACCAGCCCGAACGTGTTGCGCTTCGCGGCCGTCTCCTGCGCCTTGGCGATGTGCCATCCGGCGTAGTTCGACGAGCCGGCGTAAATGATCTTCCCTTGCGCCCTGAGGACCTCGATCGCCTCCCAGAACTCGTCGAACGGGGTCTCCCTGCCGATGTGGTGCGCCTGGAAGATGTCGATGTAGTCGGTCTGGAGACGCTTGAGCGACGCGTCACAGGCCCTGCGGATGTGCAGGGCGGACTGCATGCCCTCGTTCGGCCACTCGCCCATCTTGCCGTGGAACTTCGTGGCGATGACCGTACGCTCCCTGCGCCCGCCGCCCTGGGCGAACCACCGGCCGACGATGTTCTCGGTGACGCCTTCGCCGGTCTTCCAGCCGTACACGTCGGCGGTGTCGAAGAAGTTGAGACCGAGTTCGTGGGCCCTGTCCATGATCGCGAAGGAGTCTTCCTCCGTCGTCAGCGGGCCGAAGTTCATCGTGCCGAGACAGAGCGGGCTGACCTTGAGGCCACTGCGTCCAAGGTTCACGTATTCCATGACACCCACCCTAAGAACCTGGAGTCCACTCCAGGCCAGCCCTCCACCCGGTTCCCCGCGTGTTTTCAGGCCGGCCTCGGCTGGGCGCTCTCCGCGGGCTCGGGCCCTTCGTCGCCCTGCACCGCGACGACCCCGCGGCCGCGATCCCCGTCCTGCGCGACGCCCGCTGGCTGGCCCTCCTCATCGGTACGGCAGGCGCGATCGTCGTGGCCACCGCTCCCGCCATCGCCGTCGTCTGCCCTTCCTCTGCTCGTCGCTCATCGGCGCCGCCGTGGCGAGCCACGCGCTGCGCGGGGCGCTCGGACGGCCGGTCGGCAGGGGACGGCCGGGTTCCTGATGCTGCCCGCGCTCGCGGTGGCCCAGGCGGCGGTGCCGGAGATCGCCCGCGCCTGCGGGGGGCCGGGCAGACGGCGTGTCGCCCGCGTGGCACTGGTCCTCGCCTCCTGCGGGGCGTCGGCCGGCGCGCTCCTGGTGCCGGCCTGCGACGGTCCGCTGATCACCTTGTTCACCGGCGACGAGGCGGTACGCGGTCAGGTGTCCGCCGTACTGGTGATCACGCTCGCGTCGACGCTGGTGGAGGCGGCGTCCGCGGTGATGGGCTTCGCGCTGACCGCGATGAAGAGGTCCGGCCTGAGCCTGGGCTCGCTCGCGGTCGGCTGGAGCCTGCTCGCAGTCGCGGCAGGGCCCGTCGTGGAAGCGTGGGGCCTGGCGGGACTGTGGACGGCCATGCTGGCCAACAACGTCCTCCTGGCGACCCTGCAGGGGTGCGGATTCCTGTCGGTCACGGGTGATGGGCCCGCCGTCAAGTGACGCTCGCGCTCACTCGTCGGGGCCGTTCCTCCCCTCCGCCGGGCATTCTCCGGGCACTGCGCTCACGTGGTGATGGTCATCGCTGGGGCATGATGGGCGGATGGGGGAAGTCCTGGTTCGCACGTTTGCTGGGCTCGTGGTGGCGATCGTGCTGCCGGTGGCTCCTGCCTTCGCCATCTCGGCGCACGCCGCCTCGACGCGTGCCGGATCGGCCTCGGAGGGCGGTGCTCCCGCGCGGGGTGGGCCCTCGGCGGACCCCGCGGAGGCCGAACAGGAGAAGATCGAGTTCAAGATCTCCGACCCGAGGATCACCGAGTCGAGCGGGCTGGCGCTGTCGCCGACCCGGGACGGCATCGTCTACACCCACAACGACAGCGACGCCGGGCCGATCTTCTACGCGCTCGGCGCCGACGGGAAGACCAGGGCGACCTTCACCCTGCGCGGAGCGCAGGCGCGGGACTGGGAGGCGATGGCGGCCGTCAAGGATCCCGCGACCGGACGGGGGGTGCTGTGGTTCGCCGACATCGGCGACAACTTCGACGGCGCGTGGCCGGACATCTCGATCTACAAGGTGGCGGAGCCCTCCACGCTGCGGGACGCGACGCTGCCCGCGGTGCGTTACCGCTTCAAGTACGAGGACGGCGGGCACAACGCCGAAGGCATCATGGTCAACCCCAAGACCGGCCGGCTGTTCGTGGTGACCAAGCAGTTCGCGGGGGCGATCTACGAGGCGCCCAGGCGGTTGCGCACGGACAGGACCAACATCCTGCGCAGGGTGGGCTCCGCGCCGATCATGGCGACGGACGCCGCCTACGCGCCTGACGGGTCGAGCTTCGTCATCCGCACCTACTTCTCCGCGACGGTGTTCAGCGGGTTCGACGAGCAGCTGGCGAAGGTGTCGATGCCCGCGCTCGACCAGGCGGAGTCGATCGCGTACACCAGGGACGGCAAGGCGCTGCTGACGGGGAGCGAGGGGGCCGACAGCCCGGTCTACCGGGTGCCGCTGCCCGCCAAGGCGCTGCCCTCGTCGTCGGCCCGCCCCGATGAGGCGTCGGCGTCGGAGGAGGCCTCCGCGCCCGACGAGGCATCCGCTTCCAAGGGGACGACGTCGTCCGGGCAGTCCTCCTCGGACAGGGAGGTCGCGGCGGACGCGGAGAAGGCGGACGCCGCCGGAGGGATCAGCGGGCGGGACGTCCTGTTGTGGCTGGCGGTGGCGGTGGGGGCGACCGGGGTGATCACGGTCATCGCGAGAAGAACGCGCTGAGTCCGGATGCTCAGATCCGTCTGAGTAGCAGCGCGCAAGCGATCATCAAGTGGTTCCGGCATTGTTCTCGGCATGCACGTGAACTGTCCTGATTGTGGGCTTCTCATTGCCCAGCCCGTGGCCGCTTGTCCTCGGTGCGCGTTGCCGCTGGCAGGGCCGGTGGCGGTGGAGCTCTGGCAGGTCGACGGGGCGCTGGCGGGGCTGAGGGCGCGCGAGACCGAGCTGAGGGGCCGGCGGGAGCACCTGCTCTCGCTCCTGCGCGCCGACCGGGCCCGGTTCGCGGGGCAGGCGGTGCGGGAGGGCGTGGCCTCGACCCCTCATGGCGGCGCGGACGGGCGAGAGGCTCCTGAAGGGCCTGCGGGCGGTACTCCCATGCCCTCGGAGGCGGGGCCCGCCCGGCTGCCGGGATCCACCGCGTTCCCGGGTCCTGAGGGGTCCGCCCCGCTCCCGGGTCCGGCGGGGGCCGGAGCGCTGTCGGGACCGGCGGGGGCCGCAGGGCACCGGGGGTTTCCAGGGGCCGCAGGACACCCAGGGTTTCCGAGGGCCGCGGGGGTCGCGGGAGCCGGCGGGGCGGGCGGCCGGATGGGCGGTGGCACGGCCGGCGGGGCGAGCGGGGCCGGGCGAGGCGAGGTGTCGAGGAGGACGGCGCAGAACGTGCTGCTCGTCCTCGGCGGCCTGATGCTGGCCGTGGCCGCGATCGTGTTCACGGTCGTGAGCTGGGGGCACCTCGGGATCGGCGGCAGGGCCGCGATCCTGGCGGGCCTGACGGGGGTGACGCTGGCCGTACCGGCGCTGCTGCTCCGGCGGCGGCTCAACGCGACCGCGGAGACCATCGGCGTGCTCGGGCTGGCGTTGATGCTGCTCGACGGGTACGCGGCGCGCAGGGTCGGCCTGGCCGGCGCCCTGGACGGATGGGACTACACGGCGGCCACGCTCGTGGTGGTGGCCGCGGCCGCCGCCGTCTACGGCAGGGTGTCGCCGCTGAAGGTGCCGATGCCGCTGGCGGTCGTGCTCGTGCAGGCGCCGCTGCCTTTGCTGTCAGTCGGGGAGGGGCACGGCTGGCCGAGCGCCGCGCTGGCCGCCACGGCGGCGGTGGACGCTGCCATCTGGACCCTCGCTTCGCGCGCCAGGGGAGTGCGCGTGACGGCGACGGTGTGCCTGGCGGCCACCTGGACGATCGCGTTGCTGTGGGCGGGACTCTCCTCGTTCACCTTCGACGGGGCGTGGCACGCGGGTGCACTGGTCGCGCTGGCCGTGGTCGGCGGGTACGTCGCGTTCAGGTCGGCGGACGAGACGGGCAGGAACGTCGCGGCCGCCGGGTCGGCGACGGCGCTGGTCGCCGCGGCGGGCGCGTTCGTGTTCGGGCTGCTGCCCGAGGACTGGCGGGTGGTGCCGTACACGGTGGCCGCGCTGGCGGTCACGGCGCTGGCCGGCCGGCTTCCGGTACGGCTGCGCACGCCGTACGCCTACGCGGGGGCGGGTCTCGCGCTGGTCAGCGGCGTCGCCGTGGTGCCGCAGGCGCTGATCGCCATGCTGGACGCGCCCGTGCTGGCCGAGGAGTTCTGGACCGACGGGACGCTCGTCATGCTGCGCGCGGCTCCCGTCGTTCTGGCCCTGCTGGCGACCCTGCCGCTGATCATGGGCAGGGCGCGGTGGGCGGTCGCGGTGTTCGCGGTAGCGGCGGCGCTGGTGGCGCCGGTGGCCTACGGGCTGCCGTACACCGTGACGGTCGGCGTCCTGCTGGCCGTGGCGTTGGGGTGCACGTTGGCCGTGGTGCGGTTCGGGGCCGCGCCCTGGGCGTGGCCGGCGGGCGTCTCGGGCGGATTCGCGGTGCTGTGGGCGCTGGATCAGCGGCCGGTGGCGTACGCGGTGCTGGGCGCGTTGCTGGTGGCGTGGGGCGCGCTGTACCGGAGGCCGGCGGCGCTGGTGGGGGCGTCCCTCGCGGGGGCGGGACTGGTGTGGGTGGCGCTGGACGGGCTCGGCGTGTTCGCCAGGGACGCGGCGGCGACCGGGATCGCGGCGGGCGCGGCGCTGGCGCTGCTCGGCTGGTACGGCACGCGCGTCCCCGGGATGGCGGGGAGCGCCTCCGGGATGGCGGGGAGCGCCTCCGGGACGGCGGGGAGCGCCTCCGGGACGGCAGGGAACGTCGCGGGGATGGCGGGGAGCGCCTCCGGGGCAGCAGGGAGCGGCTCCGGGGTCGGGGGAAGCGGCTTCGGCGGCTCGTGGGCGGCGGCGGCCGGGCGGGTGACGGCGACCGTGATGGCGGTCGTGGCGCTGCTGGTCGAAGGGGACGTGCTGGTGGGGACGCTGAGGGCGTACCTGGGAGCGTTCATGACGTGGAGCGGCGCGCCGGCGTTCACGGGGAGCAGGCCGCTGGCGCTGGTGGTGCTGGGTGTGGCGGGGGCGGCGCTCGCGTTGGCGACCAGACCGGCCTTCGCGGTGGCGGCGGGCGCGGTCGTGGTGGCGGCGGTGCCGGTGGCGGTGCGGCTGCCGTATCCGGTGGTACTGGTGATGCTGGTCGTGGCGGCGGCGCTCGCGGCGGGGATGGCGGCCGCAGGGCGCGGGGGCGCGGTGACCCGGTGGGCGAGCACGGGGGCGGCGCTGTGGCTGGGGTCGTTGGCGCTCGGCTGGGCCCTGGCGGTGGAGACGGCGACGTTGGCGGTGCTGCCCGCGCTGGCGGCCGTCGCGGCGCTCACGGGCCTCCTCTGGGCGGCGCGACCGGAGCCCGCGATCGGCGGGTCTCCTGGAGCGGAGGCGGGCGCGCACGCTCCGGGGGAGGAGCGGCTCGGGGGCCCGGGCGTCAGAAGTGGCACGGGCGCGGAGCGGTTTGGGGGCGCGGGCGTCGGGAGTGGCACGGGCGCGGAGCGGTTTGGGGGCGCGGGCGTCGGGAGTGGCGCGGGTGCGGCGCGGGAGGCGCGGTTCCGGTGGATGGCGCTGGCGGGCGTGCTGGTGGCGTGCGAGGTGGTCGCGGTGGCGGCGTCGTACGGCGTGCGGGCCGTGGAGGCGTACACACTGCCGTTCGCGGTGCTGCTGCTGGCCACCGGATGGTGGCGGGCGCGGGGGAAGGAGCTGTCGTCGTGGCCGGTGTACGCCCCTGGCCTGGCGTTGGCGTTCGGGCCGAGCCTGGTGCAGGAGGCCACGCCGCTCAGGGCGCTGCTCCTCGGGGCGGCCGCGCTGGTCGTGACGCTGGCGGGCGCCAGGTGGAGGCTGCAGGCGCCGACCGTCATGGGCGGCGTCACGGTGGCGATCGTGGCGGTGCGGGAGCTGGCGCCGTGGATCGCCGACCTGTTCGGCGTGGTGCCGAGGTGGGTGCCGATGGCGCTCGGCGGCCTGCTGCTCGTGGTGGTGGGCGCGACCTACGAGGCGCGCAAGCGCGACATGCGCAGGCTCAGGGACGCTGTCGCAAGGTTGCGGTGAAGCCGTCGCCGCGCAGGGCCCGCTCGACGACCTCGATGGAGCGGGCCAGACGGACCAGGCGCGGACCTTCCTGGCGGTAGACGTCGAGCACCGCCTCGACGGCGTGGGGCGGGAGGTGACTCTTGAGTTCGAGGGCCGCACCCCGGTATCCCGCTCTGGCGGCCTCGATGGCCGATCTGACGTGGTGGTGCGCCATCCTGGCCAAGGCTATGGGGTGGCGCCGCAATACGTCGTAGGCCCGGTAGTCGGGGGGGACGGCGTCGAGCAACCAGGCCACGGCCGAGGTCTCCCAGTCCGGAACGCTGGGTGGACGGACCTCGGGCGGCCACTCCGGCGGGAGATACATGCGTTAATCGTACTCAGGTTCGATTCGTGTTGCATGCACTGCTGTCCCGACAGGGTCGGTGACGGTCACCGTCACCTCGTCGGTCGCCTTCGCGTACACCACGGGAACGAACGCCGAGGGTCTGAACGACGGGTTCCAGGCTGACGACCGGACCGGCGGCGACGGGTCCCGTCCGATCGTGCGTGATCGGACGGGATCTCGCCGCTTCGCGGACCTGGAGCGGCCACTCCGGCGGGAGGCCGGTGGCCGAGCTTGTCCAGGGGACGGGACCGGTCGCCGACCTCGGGTGCGGTCACGGCCACGTGACGGCACGCCTGCACGCGTTGGGGCTGAGCGTTCTCGGGGTCGACCTGTCGCCGCGGATGGTCGTGCTGGCTCGGCGGGCGCATCCGGGCCTGCGCTTCGACCAGGGCTCGATGACGGCGCTGGACCTGCCGGAGGCCGCCCTCGGCGGCATCGTGGCCCTGCACTCGATCATCCACATCCCGCAGGAGCGACTGCCGGAGGTGTTCGCCGAGTTCTCTCGGGTGCTGGCTCCGGGTGGTCACGTGCTGCTGTCGTTCCAGGTCGGTGATGAGCGGGTGCGCAGGACGGAGGCGTTCGGTCACGCCATCTCGCTCGACCACTACCTGCGGTCACCGGACCGGGTCGCCGAGTTCCTGGGCGGGGCGGGGTTCGTCGAAGTGGCCCGGCTGGTGCGCGAGCGCGACGAGAAGAACGAGCGGATCCAGCCGGCCTACCTCGTGGCTCGCAAACCGGCCCAGTGATGCGCGATCTTATCGTCACACGTTCGATGGAGCGGGGATACATCCGGGCGCTAGCTTCCAGGCCATGCGCGTGTTGGTGACGGGTGCGTCCGGCTTCATCGGTTCCCACGCGGTCGCCGCGTTGCGGGAGGCGGGCCACGAATGCCTCCTTCTGGTGAGAAATCCGGAAAAGGCGAAGAAGGTGTTCAAGGTCCCCGGTGTCCTCTACGAGGCGGACATCAGGGACGCGGAGGCCGTACGCGATGCTCTGGAGCAGTGTGACGCCGTCCTGCACGCGGCCGCGGACATGGGCCTGACGGGACACGACGTCGACCTGCACGGCGCGAACGTCCGCGGCCTGAAGAACGTGCTCGCGCAGGCCGTGGACCTGGGCCTGGACCCGGTCGTGCACGTTTCCACCGTCGCGGTGTTCGTGCCGCCGACCGAGCCGGTCATCACCGTGGACAGCCCGCTGGCCAAGCCGCGCAACGCGTACGGCATGAGCAAGCTGTACGGCGAGCGCTACGCCAGAGACCTCGAAGGCGTGACGATCGTCTACCCCGGTGGCGTCGTCGGCCCGGGCCAGCCCACGCTCGACGCGCTCAACGAGGGCTTCAGGGCGGGGCTGCGGCAGGGCTGGCCGATCGTGCCGGGCGGGGTGAGCGTGCTCGACGTGCGCGATCTGGCCGTCGCTCTCGCCCGGTGTTTCACCCCCGGCAAGGGCGCCCGCCGCTATCTTCTAGGCGGGCACTTCCTGACCTGGGAGCAGGTGGCGGCGGTCTGCGAGGACGTCACGGGACGCAGGGTGCGGCGCTTCAGGGTGCCCGGCGCCCTCTTCCGGTCGCTGGGCTCCGCGCTCGACGTGCTGAAACGTGTCGTCCCCTTCGACTACCCGCTGACCCGCGACGCCGCCGACTTCATGCTGACGCTGGTCCCCACCGACGACGTCCCGACGCTGCGCGACCTGGGGATCGCACTGAGACCTGTGGAGAAAACCATCGAGGACACCGTGAGGTGGCTCATCGCCGAAGGACACTTGACCTTATGACAGAGCGGATCGGCGTCATCGGAGCGGGCATCGTCGGCTTGGCCGTCGCCCGGGAGCTCGCGCGCACCCGGGGCGCCGAGGTGACCGTCCTCGAAGGGGAGACCAGGGTCGGCGCCCACCAGACGGGGCACAACAGCGGGGTCGTGCACGCGGGCATCTACTACCCGCCCGGCTCGCTCAAGGCGACCCTGTGCAGGGAGGGCGTGGCTCTGCTGCGCGAGTACTGCGCCGAGCACGGCCTGCCGTACGAGGAGGTGGGCAAGCTGGTGGTCGCCTCCACCGCGGCCGAGCGGCCCGCGCTGCGGGCGCTCGCCGAGCGGGCGAGGGCCAACGGGGTGCCGGGAATCGCCGAGCTCGACGCGCTCGGCCTGCGGGAGGTCGAGCCGCACGCCGTCGGCGTGGCCGCCGTCCACTCGCCGCACACCGCGATCGCCGACTTCCCCGCCGTGGCGCGCAGGCTGGCGCGCGACGTGGCCGAGCTGGGCGGCTCGGTACGGCTGGCCCACCCGGTCAAGGCGATCCGCGAGGGCGCGAGCAAGGTGGAGGTGCTGGCGGGACGCAGGAGGTTCGCCTTCGACAGCCTCGTGGCCTGCGCGGGCCTCGGCACGGACGCCGTCGCCAGGATGGCGGGCGAGCTGGGCGAGGTGCGGATCGTGCCGTTCAAGGGCGAGTACTACGCGCTGGCCGGATCGGCGAAGGACCTCGTGCGCGGCCTGATCTACCCGGTTCCCGACCCGCGCTATCCCTTCCTCGGCGTTCACCTGACCAGGCGGATCGACGGCGAGGTGCTGGTCGGGCCCAACGCGGTGCTCGGCGACGTGCGAGCCCTGCTGACCTGGGAGGGCACCAGGAGGCTCGCCCGCAGGCACTGGCGCACCGGCCTCAGGGAGCTGTACGGCTCGGCGGTCAAGGGCGCGTTCGTCAGGGCCGCCAGGCGCTATGTCCCCTCGATCGGCTCCGCGGACCTCGAACCCACCGAGGGTGGCGTGCGGGCCCAGGCGGTGGCCCGCGACGGCGGCATGGTCGACGACTTCGTGATCGACCTTCATGGCCGTATCGCGCTGGTGCGCAACGCGCCCTCGCCCGCCGCCACTTCCAGCCTCGCGATAGCTAGGCATATCGCGGGGATTGTCCCAGCACTCGCCCATTAAGGGCATTCTTAGATGTGATGGCCACTATGGATGCCGTGGAAGCACGCCTGCTGATCGTCGAGGACGAGCCGAACATCCTCGAGCTACTCGCCGCGAGCCTGAGGTTCGCGGGTTTCGAGGTGTCCACCGCGAAGAGCGGGCTCGACGCGGTCACCGCCGTGCTGCGTCACCGCCCCGACCTCGTCGTGCTCGACGTGATGCTGCCGGACCTGGACGGGTTCGAGGTCGTGCGGCGGCTGCGCAGCAGCGGGCAGGGCACGCCGGTGGTGTTCCTCACCGCTCGTGACGAGACCGAGGACAAGATCCGCGGGCTGACGATCGGCGGCGACGACTACGTCACCAAACCGTTCAGCCTGGAGGAGGTGGTGGCCAGGATCCGCGCGGTGCTCCGCCGTACCTCGGGAGATCCGCAGGCGCCGCCGCCCCGGCTGACCTTCGCCGACATCGAGCTGGACGAGGAGAGCCACGAGGTGTGGAGAGGCGGCAGGCCCGTGTCGCTGTCGCCGACGGAGTTCAAGCTCCTGCGCTACCTCATGGCGAACTCGGGCAGGGTGCTGTCGAAGCCGCAGATCCTCGACCATGTCTGGGACTACGACTTCAGGGGCGAGGTGGGCATCGTCGAGTCGTACGTGTCCGTGCTCCGGCGCAAGATCGACAACAAGGAGCCGCGGCTCATCCACACGCTGCGCGGCGTGGGCTACGTCCTGCGCAGCCCTCCCGAGCAATGACCCTCCGGATCAAGCTCATCGCCGCGACTCTCCTGCTGCTGGCGTTCGGGCTCACGTTCATCGGCGTGCTCAGCGTCTCGGTCCTGCACAACTACCTCATCGACCGGGTGGACACGCAGATCTCCGTGGTGGCGGCCAGGGCGCTCATCCGGGTCCAGCACAAGGGCGCTCCAGGGCTGAGAAACCTCGTCCTGGAGCCTGACGCGATCGTCAAGGCGGGCGGTCCGTGGGTCAGCGGACTCGACGCCGACCACCGGCCGCCACCCGTCGTGCCCGTGCCCCCGCCCGTCGTGCCCAGGACCGTCCCCGCGGCCTCGGGCGACGGGGAGTGGCGCGTGCAGCAGGTGCGCGGGCCGCAGAACGCCACCGTACTGATCGCCATGGACCTGGAGGAGGTCACGCAGATCACCCGCAGGCTGGCCCTCATCGAGCTGCTCGGCGGCGGCGGCATCATGCTGATCCTGACCGTCGTGGGCATCACGACCGTGCGCAAGAGCATGCGCCCGCTGGCCCAGATCGAGCGTACGGCGGAGGCCATCGCGGGCGGCGAGCTCGGCAGGAGGGTGCCGGACGGCGACCCCCGCACCGAGGTGGGGCGGCTGGCCCGCGCGCTCAACGGCATGCTCGCCCAGATCGAGGCGGCGTTCGCGGCGCGGACCGCGTCGGAGAACGCGGCCAGCAGGTCGGAGGAGCGGATGCGGCGCTTCGTCGCCGACGCCGCGCACGAGCTGCGCACGCCGCTGACCACGATCCGCGGCTTCGCCGAGTACGCCAGGCAGAACCCGGAGGCCGACCCCGCCGAGATGCTCGGCCGCGTCGAGCGGGCGGCGGGCAGGATGAGCCTGCTGGTCGACGACCTGCTGCTGCTGGCCAGGGTGGACCAGCAGCGTCCGCTGCAGATGCGGCCCGTCGACATGCTCGCGCTGGCCGCCGACGCCGTCCACGACGCCCGCATCCTGGCTCCCGAGCGCGGCATCTCGCTGGAGGTCGTCGGCGGCGCCGCCCTCATCGTCTCCGGCGACGAGGTACGGCTGCGCCAGGTCGTCGGCAACCTCATGTCGAACGCGCTCACGCACACGCCCCCGGACACCCCCGTCACGATCAGGGTCGGCGCGACCGGCGACACGGTGTTCCTCGAAGTGGTCGACAAGGGCCCGGGGCTCACCCCCGAACAGGCCGAAAGGGTCTTCGAGCGGTTCTACCGCGCGGACTCCGCCCGCGCCCGCAGGTCGGAGGACGACAGGGGCAGCGGCCTCGGCCTGGCGATCGTCGAGGCGCTCATGGAGGCGCACGGCGGAAGCGTGGTCGTGCGCAGCGTGCCGGGTGACGGCGCGACGTTCCGGGTCGAACTCCCACTCGCTCCTGAGTAACCCTTCAGCTTTTCCTCAGGCTGCTGAGGCACGCTGGCGGATGTGAACACACCTGAGGCGTTGATCCTGGTGGTGGACGACGAGCCGAGCATTCGCGACCTGCTCTCCGCCAGCCTGCGCTTCTCCGGCTTCGAGGTGCTGACCGCAGCCGACGGTCTGGAGGCCGTGGAGATCGCCGAGCGGGCCAGACCTGATCTCGTGGTGCTCGACGTGATGCTGCCGGACCTCGACGGGTTCGAGGTGGCCAAGCGGCTGGACGCGCCCGTGCTGTTCCTGACCGCGCGGGACGCGGTCGACGACAAGCTGACCGGGCTCGGGCTCGGCTCCGACTACGTGACCAAGCCGTTCAGCCTGGAGGAGGTGCTGGCCAGGGTGCAGGCGGTGCTCCGCCGTACCAGGGGGGAAGTGGGCGGCGCCCGCCTGCAGGTGGCCGATCTGGTGCTGGACGAGACGGAGCGCGAGGTGTGGCGCGGCGGGCGGCAGGTGCACCTGTCGCCGACGGAGTACAAGCTGCTGCACTACTTCATGGCCAACGCGGGCAGGGTGCTGTCCAAGGCGCAGATCCTCGACCACGTGTGGAACTACGACTTCGGCGGCGACGCCGGCGTGGTCGAGTCGTACGTGTCGTACCTGCGGCGCAAGGTCGACGACGTGGAGCCGCGGCTGATCCACACGCTGCGGAGCGTCGGGTATGTGCTCAGAGAGCCACCGCCCGACTCGTGAGGAAGACGTGTCACAAATATCCGTCGTGGCGGTCCTACATGGACGATTCCAATGACTAGCGTGGTTCCATGGACCTCCTCGAGGCCTTGCGTTCGCTGCGGCGCCTGCTCTCCACCGACCTGTTCCCTCTGGCCATCGGCGAGGTGGAGGCCGACAGGCGGGCGCTGCGCGAGCTGAAGGGACAACTGGACGACTACCTGCTGCCCAGGCTGCTGGCGATCGACGCGCCGCTGCTGGCGGTGGTGGGCGGATCCACGGGCGCCGGCAAGTCGACGCTGGTCAACTCGCTGGTGGGGGCCGACGTCTCCGAGCCTGGCGTGCTGCGGCCCACCACGCTGACGCCGACGCTGGTGGCGGGCACCGCCGACACCCCGTGGTTCATGTCCATGGAGGTCCTGCCAGGGCTGCCGCGCGTGACCGGATCCTCGGGCGATCCAGGCACGCTGCGCGTCGTGACCGTGCCCTCGCTCCCGCAGGGCCTCGCGCTGCTGGACGCGCCCGACATCGACTCGGTGGTGACCGCGAACAGGGAGCTGGCGGCGCAGCTGCTCGCGGCGGCCGATCTGTGGCTGTTCGTGACGACCGCGGCCCGGTACGCCGACGAGGTCCCGTGGAGCTTCCTTCGCTCGGCGCGCGAACGGAGCACCGCCCTCGCGATCATCCTCGACAGGGTCCCGCCCGACGCGGTCGAGCCCGTCTCCGCCGACCTGACCCGCCTGCTGGAGGCCAACGGCCTCGCGGGCACGCCGCTGTTCACCGTCCAGGAGGCGGTGCTGCTGACCGAGAAGGGGCGCCTGCACCCCGCCGCCGTGCGGCCGATCAGCGAGTGGCTCGGCGGGCTCGCCGCCTCCTCGGCCGCGCGGGCGCGAGTGGTGCGGCAGACGCTCGCGGGCGCGCTGGACAGCCTCGCGGACCGGGTGCCCGCGCTGGCCTCGGCCGTCGCCGTGCAGCGCAAGGGCACCGAACGGCTGGCCGAGATCGTCTGTGCCGCCTACTCGGGCGGGATGGCCGACTTCGACGAGGGCATGAGGGACGGCTCGCTGCTGCGCGGCGAGGTGATGGCGCGATGGCAGGACTTCATCGGCACCGGCGACCTCATGCGCTCGCTCGAATCCCGCGTCGGATGGCTGCGCGACCGGCTGGCGGCGCTGTTCACCGGTGGGCAGGCGCCGCAGGTCAGGCTGCGGGTGGCGCTGGAGAGCGGGGTCGCCTCGCTGATCAGGGGCGCGGCGGACGGCGCGGCCGAGCGCGCGCTCGACGGGTGGACGGCGGCGCCAGGCGGCATGGACCTGCTGAACAAGGCGGGGGCGGTCACGGCCGCCAGGCTGGGGCGTGCCTCGTCGGGCCTCGACTACGACGACGTGGTGCGCGGATGGCAGAGCTACGTCCTCGACCTGGTCAGGGAGGAGGGCGCGGCCAGGCGCACCACCGCGCGGGTGGCCTCCTTCGGCGTCAACGGGGCGGGGCTGCTGCTCATGCTCGCCGTCTTCGCCTCCACGGGAGGGCTGACGGGCGTGGAGATCGGCATCGCGGGCGGCACGTCGGTGCTGTCCCAGAAGGTTCTGGAGGCCATCTTCGGCGACCAGGCGGTGCGCACGCTGACGGCCAAGGCCAGGGAGGATCTGCGGGCGAGGGTGAAGACGCTGCTGGACGCGGAGGCGGCGAGGTTCACGTCGCTGCTGGAGGAGGTCGCGGTGCCGGAGGGCCTGGCGGCCGACCTGCTGGAGGCGGCGGAGGCGGTCCGCGAGCACAAGACGGAGCTCCCCTCGGGCGAGAGTGCCGGGCGCGAACCACTGGACATGGGGGAGGGCGCGCGGAAACCGCTGGATCCGGGTGAGAACGCCGAGCGGAAACCGCCGGGCAGGGGGGAGGGGGAGGAGTGAAGCTCTTGCGGCGCAAGGAGGGCCCCTCGCTGGACGACCGGTTGACCAGCTTGCTGGAGGCGGCCGAGCTGGCGGAGGGCAGGCTCCCCGCCGAGCCGGTCGCGGCGGCCCTGGAGGTGGCCGGGCGGGCCGGCGTACGGCGCAGCCTCTCGGTCGACCACACGGTGGTCGCCCTCGCGGGCGCGACGGGCAGCGGCAAGTCGTCGCTGTTCAACGTGATGGCCGGGGGCGAGCTTGCCAGGGTGGGCGTCACCAGGCCGACCACCTCGACCGCCCAGGCCGCGCTGTGGGACGGCGCGGGCGCGGGCCCGCTGCTCGACTGGCTGGAGGTGCCGCGCCGCCACGCGGTGACCGGCGATCCGCAGGGACTCGTCCTGCTCGACCTGCCCGACCACGACTCCATCGAGCTGAGCCACCGGCTGGAGGTGGACAGGCTCGTCGAGCTGGTCGACCTGCTGGTGTGGGTGGTGGACCCGCAGAAGTACGCCGACGCCGCCCTCCACGAGCGCTATCTGCGCCCGCTGGCCGCGCACGGCGAGGTGATGGTGGTCGTGCTCAACCAGATCGACACGCTGCCGCCGGGCGCGGCCGAACGCTGCCTGGCCGACCTGCGCCGCCTGCTCGACGAGGACGGCCTGCACGGCGTGCCCGTGCTGGGCGTCTCGGCCAGGACCGGTGCGGGCATGGGCGAGCTGCGTGCGCTGCTGGACGAGCGTGTCGCCGAACGCGCGTCGTGGGCGGCGCGCCTGTCGGCCGATGTGTCCACCGCCGCCGCGCGGCTGGCCGCCTGCGGGCAGGCGGGCGCGGCCGGCTCCGCCGTACCCGATGAGGGGCGGCTCACGGCGGCGCTGGCCGAGGCGGCGGGCGTCCCGCTGGTGGTGGAGGCGGTCGCCAGGGCCCACACGCACCGGGCGGTGGCCGCGACCGGCTGGCCGATGACCAGGTGGATGCGCAGGTTCAGGCCCGACCCGCTGCGCAGGCTCGGTCTCGGCAGCGGCGCGAGGGGCGAGCTGATCGGCAGGTCCTCGCTGCCCGAGGCGTCGGCCGTGCAGAGGGCGCGCATGGAGACTGCGATCAGAGACGTGGGCGAGGCGTCCGCGCGAGACCTGCCCGCGCCGTGGGCCGCCGCCGTACGGCACGCCGCCAGGTCCCGCGAAGGCGACCTGGCGGCGGCGCTCGACAAGGTGGTGGCCACGGCCACGATCGGCGTGGCCCGCAGGCCGCGCTGGTGGGGGGCCGTCGGAGGGCTGCAGTGGATGGTGTTCGGGGCGGCGGTGCTCGGCGCGGTCTGGCTCGGCGCGCTGTTCGCGCTGACCTACCTGAGGTTGCCCGAGCCCAGGCTGCCGACGGTCGGCGAGCTGCCGTGGCCGACGGTCCTGCTGATCGGCGGGGCGCTGGCGGGTCTGCTGATCGCGCTGTTGTCCAGGCTGGCCGCGGTGCTGGGCGGCCGGCGCAGGGCCAGGCGCGTGGCCAGGGTGCTGCGGTCCGGTGTGGCGCGCGTGGGAGACGAACTGGTGCTGGAGCCGGTGAAGGAGGAGCTCGACCGGTACACCCGCTTCACCGAGGCCCTCGGGGCCGCCGGGTCCTGAGGCCACGGTCCCAGGGCTCCGGCGACCGCCCGCGGTTCACGAGGTCGCGAAGCGAACCGGCATGCGTTTGACGCCGTTGATGAAGTCCGAGCGCATCCGCTGGACGGGGGCGGTGTGCTCGGCCGAGGGGAAGCGGCGCAGGAGCTCGCGGATCATGCACATGATCTGGAGCCTGGCCAGGTTCGCGCCCAGGCAGAAGTGGGGTCCTCCGCCCCCGAACGTCAGGTGATCGTTGGGGGTTCTGCGGATGTCGAAGGTGTGCGGGTCGGCGAACACCTCCTCGTCGCGGTTGGCCGAGGCGTAGAACGTCACCACCTTCTCGCCCGCGGCGATGGGCACGCCGCGCAGCGAGGTGTCGCGCGTGGCCGTCCGGCGGAAGTTGTGGATCGAGGAGCCCCAGCGCAGGAATTCCTCGGTAGCGCTCCGCCACAGCGCCTCGTCGTCGAGGTTCGCCCGCAGCTCGCGGTAGGCGCCTGGGTGGGCGATGAGCGCGCTCATGGCGTGCGCGATGAGGTTGCGGGTGGTCTCGTTGCCGGCGACGCAGAGGATCACGAAGAAGGAGTCGATCTCCTCCCTTGTCAGCCGGTCGCCGTCCACCTCCGCCTGCACGAGCGCGGTGAGGATGTCGTCGCGCGGGCGGGCGCGGCGCTCGTCCACCAGCGCGTCGCAGTAGGCGAAGATCTCCGCGGAGGCGATCTCGCCGTCCTCGGGGGTGGTGCGGAAGTCGGGGTCCTGGAAGCCGACCATCCGGTTGGACCAGTCGAAGATCAGGTGGTGGTCGCTCTCGGGGACGCCGATGAGCTCGCAGATCATCTCCAGAGGCAGGTGCTGCGCCACCTCCTCCACGAACTCCACCTCGCCGTCCCGCTCGACGACCCTGTCGGCGATGCGCTCGGCGCGCCTGCGTACGGTGCCCGCGAGCTGAGCGATCATCTTGGGGGTGAAACCCGCGCTGACCAGGCGCCGGTAGCGCGACTGCTTGGGCGGGTCCATGTTCAGCAGCGTCAGTGCCGCGATGGCGATGAACTCGGGCGTCTGCGTGCGGATGAACGTCGTGCCCAGTTCGGTGGACCAGGTCTGCGCGTCGCGGCTGACGGCCCGCACGTCCTGATGCCTGGTGACGGCCCAGAAGCCGGTGTCGCCGGGGACGTCGTGCCAGTGGACGGGGGCGTTCGCGCGCAGGTAGGCGAACTGGTCGTGCGGTACTTCCTTCTCCCAGGTGTCCTTGAGCAGGTCGATGCGCATGGGGGCTCCCTTGTCGGCGCGATGGGGAGATCGGTGTCAGGGGTCGGGCAGGCCCAGGAGGTCGCGCAGGCTCTCGACGACGGCCCGCCGTTCCACGGCGGGCGGGTCGAGCCGGTGCTGGACCGCGCAGCCGATCAGCACCCCGAGCACGGCCACCGCCGTCCTCTCGGGCGTACGGCGGAGCGGCACCCCCGCGAAGGCCGCCCAGTCGGACAGCCCCTCCGCGAGCCTGGCCCTGATATCGGCGTACCGCCTGGCCAGCGGTTCGCCGATGGCGGGATCGCGCGCGCCGTGCAGCCACAGCTCCATCTCCAGCAGGAGCCATGACGCACCGCGATCCTCGTCCTGTCGGGTCAGCACGTCGAACAGCGCGGACAGCCGGTCGTCGAACTCGGTGATCTCCTCGAATCCGGCGAGCAGGTCGGCCGCGGTCTGGTCCTTCCACACCTCCAGGAGGGCCAGCAGCAGGCCTTCCTTGCCGCCGAAGTGGTTGTAGAGCGCGCCCGTCGTACGGCCGGCCGCATCGGCCACGGCCTCGGCGGACACGGCGTGGAACCCCTTCTTCGCGAACAGTTCGGCGGCGGCGTCGATCAGCCTGGACCTGGTCTCGGCCCTGCGCTGGTCCTGCGTCGCCATCGCCGCCCATCCTGAAATATCGGGGTTCCGATATATATCGGTCCTTCGATATTCATCCGGCGGCGCGCATCCGTCAAGGGCTGGGTCGCGGCGCACGGCCCGTCGAAGGAGAGACCTCGACCTTCAGAGGCGTGCAGGGCGGCCGGCTCGGCATGCGTGGCGCGCCTCGGCATGCGCGGGGCACCTCGGCATGCGCGGGGCACCTCGGCATGCGCGGGGCACCTCGGCATGCGCGGGGCACCTCGGCATGCGCGGGGCACCTCGGCATGCGCGGGGCGCCTCGGCATGCGCGGGGCGCCTCGGCATGCGCGGGGCACAAGGACTCGGGGCGACGATCGATGAGGAGGACCGGCGGCGGGGGCCGCCGGTCCTCTCGGTGCTAGCCGGCCGACGCGGTGGCGTAGTGGGCGAGCGTGGCGTCACGGCTCAGCGCCCGCAACCCCGCCTTCTCCAGCACGCGCGCCGATCCGGGGTTCGACAGCTCCACCCTGGCGCGCACGGTGCGCACGCCCGGCGCGGTGAGGGCGAACTCCACCATGGCGCGGGTGGCCTCGGTCGCGTAGCCGCGCCCCCGCCTGGAGGGCACGACGCCGTAGCCGATCTCGATGGAGCCGTCGCCGGGCGGCCAGAACAGGCCGATGGCGCCGACCACGAGGCCGCTCTCCCGCTCGACGATCTGGCGCTGGCCGTACTCGCCGGTGGCTTCGGGATGCTCGGCGACGAACCCGGCGATGACCCTGTCGCCCTCGGCGGGGAAGTCCTCGGCCCAGTGCGCGGACCGGAGGCCGTCGAGAACGGCGCTGATCTCGGCGGGCGGCCAGGGCCGCAGGAGGAGACGGTCGGTGATCAGGTCGAGGCCGGACAGATGAAAGGTGGACACGCGAAGACTCCTGGTCTTGGGTGGGGTCCGGGCCGCGCGTTCATCGTGCGGCGGCCCGGACGAGGGCATGACGAAGAGGCTCGTGCGCAGCCATATTCATCGACCTCCCTCGTCTCGCGCGTGCCGCAGCAGGCTAGCAGCCGGGTGGCACCTTCCGCGGTCGGAGTCCCGATCAACGACTACCCCGCCGCCCTGGCCAGTAGCGAGCGCGCCCATGAGGACCCGTCAGCCCCCGCCTCCGCCTCCGCCTCCGTCACCACCGCCCCCTCCGCCTCCGCCGTCGCCCCAGCCCCAGCCCCCGCCTCCGTCACCCGTGCCGCCACCGGTGTCGTAGGTGTGGTGGTAGCCGCCCCCGTACCGCTTGCGGCCGGTCTTGCGGCGGGTGCGCCGGATGGGCTGGGGGTGCGGGCGGGGCTGGTGGCCGAGCGCGGCCCTGACCCGGCGGTCGGGCAGTTCCTGCAGGCCGTGCAGTGCCACGCCGCGCCCGACGGCCTCGGGCGAAGGCCGGGCGGGACGCTCGCCCTGGGGATGGGCGAGCCGCGCCTCCCGCAGCAGCCGGGAGACCCGTCCCGCGGTCCAGTGACCGGCCATACTGCCGGCGGCGGCCAGGCCGAACACCCCGGCCGCGGCGAACGTCAGTGTCGCGGCGGGGACCACGCGCAGACCCAGCAGGACGAGCGTGCCGACCAGGCCGAGCGCGGCGGCGCCGGCCGTGACGCCCAGCAGGCGGCGGGCCCGCTCCGTCGCCCGCTCGGTCACCCAGCCCTTGCCGATGATCCGCTCGACGTCGTCGTCCGTGAGGACCTGGTGCGCCAGATGGACCTCCAGCCCGTCACCGGAGCCGCGGGAGGCCTCGACCAGGACGGTCTCGATCGGTCCGCGCGCGTCCGGATCAGAGGAAGAGACCTGGATGCGGCGGGTGGCGGAGATCGTGACCGTGCCCCTCGCGGACAGTTCGGCCAGCGCGGCGTTGATGACGCGGGTGCGGCCGCCCGCCAGATAGGCGAGCCGGTCCCTGTCGACGTCCGCGTGGGCGGGGTAGCGGGCCGGGCGCACCCTCAGGGCGCCGGCCAGGGAGACCGCCATGACGCAGCAGGCCAGGAGTAGTAAGACGAGATCGATGATCGCCTCCTGATGTCGCGGTTCGAGCTTCTCCCCCATCCTGCCGCGATGTTGGGAGCATCGTTGAGCGGTCCTGCACGATCTTTCGCCTGCGCAGCATTGATCGTCAGGGCGGTGCGGGAGAGGCTGGGAAGGTGATTATCGATGTCTGGGCTCAGCCCACCATGGGCGGACGGCCCGGCAGGCTGCCCATGCCGGAGATCCGGCGGCTGTTCGAGAAGTCGGGGAGCGCCGACCTGATCGACACGCCCGTCACCCCCGGCGAGCTCGTCACGCTGATGGACGCGGCCGGCGTCGACATGCTCCTGCTGTCGGCGTGGCACCGGCCCGGCGGGTGGGTGATCAGCAATGACGACGTCGCCACCTTCACCGCGGCCTACCCCGACCGGTTCGCGGGGCTCGCGGCGGTGAACCTGGCCCATCCCGTCGCGGCCGTCGCGGAGCTGCGCCGCGCGGTGGAGGAGCTGGGTTTCGTCGGGCTGCGGATGGTGCCGTGGCTGTGGGAGCTGCCGCCCGACCACCGGCTCTACTACCCGCTGTACACGACCTGCGTCGAGCTCGGCGTCCCCTTCTGCACCCAGGTCGGGCACACGGGCCCGCTGAAGCCGTCCGAGACGGGCCGGCCGGTGCCCTACCTGGACAGGATCGCGCTGGACCTGCCCGAGCTGGTGATCGTCGGCGGGCACATCGGGCACCCGTGGACCGACGAGATGATCGGCGTCGCGTGGAAGCACGACAACGTCTTCATCGACACCTCGGCCTACCTGCCCCGCTACTACCCGCCGCAGCTGGTGCACTTCATGAACACCTACGGCAGGGGCAAGGTGATGTTCGGGACGAACTGGCCGCAGCTCTCTCACGACCGCGCTCTCGCCCAGGTCGACGAGCTGGGTCTGACCCCCGATGCGCGAGAGGACTTCCTCGGGGGCGCGGCTCGCCGTGTGTTCAAGCTGGGGGCCGAGGGCTGGGATCCGGAGAAGGAGGGCTGAGGCGTCAGGTCCGGATCAGGCGGGCGACGCCGCCGTCGACGCGCAGCCGCGGCGGGCCGTCGAGGAGGCTGATCTGGTCCTCGTCCTCGTCACCGATCCGCCAGTCCTGCACGGGAACCAGGCCGGGGCCGATGAGCTCGAAGCCGTCGAACAGCCGCGCGACCTGGGAGTGATCGCGGAACCTGCCCTGCGCGGGCGAGTTCGCCGTGGCCATCTTCAGTTGGGCGAGCGCCTCGGGCGCGCTCTCGGCCATCGTGTGGGATATCACCAGGTGGCTGCCCGGCGCCATGCGCTCCCTGAAGGCGGCCACGATCCCCGCGGGGTTCTCCTCGTCCATGACGAAGTGCAGCACGCCGACCATCAGCACCCCGACGGGCTGGTCGAAGTCGATGAGGCCGGTGACATGCGGATCGCCGAGGATGTCCTTGGGGCGGCGCAGGTCGGCCTGGATGCCGGCGACGCCCGGCACGTCGGCCAGCAGTACCTGGGTGTGCAGCCGCACCACCGGATCGTAGTCCACGTAGATCACCCGGCACGCGGGGTTCACCTCGCGGGCCACCTCGTGGACGCTGGGCGAGGTCGGGATGCCGGTGCCCAGGTCGATGAACTGGCGCACCCCCTGCTCGGCCAGGTGGCGTACCGCCCTGGCCAGGAAGATCCTGTTGGCGCGAGCCACCAGCCGCGTGTCCGGCGCTACCGCGAGGAGCGCCTCGGCCACGGCGCGGTCGATCGCGAGGTGGTCCTTACCGCCGAGCAGGTAGTCGTAGACGCGCGCTGAACTCGGCACCGTGGGGTCGACGCCGGGAGGAACCCGCTCTAACTCAGCCACCGCGTCTCCTTCGTCTCAAACCTCCGGAGCGCCATGCTACTCGGCCATCCGCGAAAGATCGTTGAGATTTCTCTTGACATTCAAGTAGCTTGAGAGCCAAGATAAAAACGTCTTGGGAATCAAGAGAAACGGAACGAGGTCGGTCATGGAGAACACCACCGTCGTGCGCGTCGAGGCCTTCGACACCGCCACCAAGAAGCTCGGCCGCTGGACCGAGGCCAACAGGTTCGAGGTCCGCGCCAGGCGCGGCTACGCCGTCCTCGACCTCAGGGCCCTGCCCGAGGGCGACGTCGAGGTTCGCGTCGATGCCGAGCGGTCCACGCTCAGGCTGCTGCTGCCGGACAACGCGGTGGTCGACCAGTGGGGCCTGCGCGTCACCGGTCGCGGCGGCGTCAAGGACCGGGAGCGACCCGCCACCACCGGCGGTTTCACCGTCAAACTGGTCGGCGAGATCAGGCACGGCGAGATCAGGGTCACCCGAGGCGGCGTCGCCACGCTGACGACGATGTTCTCCCGCGAGTTCGTCGAGGACGTCCGCCGCGCGCACCGCGAAGGCGGCGTCCCGACCGTGCACGACCCCCGGCCGGTCGGCTGAGCAGGAGTGCGGGCGCCGGTCCGGCGGTCTGGGTCAGGTGGGCGGGCGTGGGTCCGGCGGGCTGGGCAGGAGTGCGGGCGCCGGTCCGGCGGTCTGGGTCAGGTGGGCGGGCGTGGGTCCGGCGGGCTGGGCAGGAGTGCGGGCGTCGGACCGCGGGCTGGGCAGGTGGGCGGGTGTCAGTCCAGCGGGCGGCCGGCGGTGAGAGTGGCGAGGAGCGGGCGCAGGAGCGGGTGGAGATCGGCGCCGCGGCGGACGGCCGCGAAGACGCGGCGCTCGGGGCCGGGGATCCGGCAGACGATCACGCTGGACAGGTCGAGATCGCGCAACGCCATGCGGGGCACGAGCGCGACACCCGCACCCGCCCCCACCAGCGCGACGACGGCGCGGAAGTCGTCAGAGGAGTGCGCGAACCCCGGCGTGAAACCCTCCCGCTCGCAGGCGAACGTGATCACGTCGTGGACCGGATTGCCGGGATAGGGGCCGATCCACGGCTCGCCGGCCACCTCCGACAACGAGGAGGCGGGGGCGTGGTCCACGGGGAGCAGCAGGTCGAAAGGCTCGGCGTAGAGGGGCAGACGGGTCAGCCGCTGGTCGTCGGGCGCGCCGCGATACTCCACCGCGATCGTCAGGTCCGCCTCGTCGTCGAGCAGCAGGGTGAGGCCGCGGTCGCCCTCGGCGTCCAGGACACGGATCTTCAACGCGGGCGCGGTCACGCGCAGGGCGCTGATGGCGGGGGCCAGCACGACGCTGATCGCGGTGGCGAACGAGGCGACCGTCACCTCGCCCGCCGAACCCGTCGTGTACGCGGCGACCTCGGCCTGCGCGCGTTCGAGCTGGGCGAGGACCTCGTCGGCGTGAGCGAGCATGATGCGGCCCACGGCGGTGAGCCTGATGCCGCGGCCGTCGCGGGCGAACAGACGGTGGCCCACCTCGTGTTCGAGCGCGCCGAGCTGCTGGGAGACGGCCGAGGGCGTGACGTGCAGCGCGGCGGCCGCCGCGGTCACCGTGCCGTGGTCCGCCACCGCTCGCAACGTCCGCAACCGGCGAGTGTCAATCACGAACCCATTGTGACGCCGTACGGCAGGCGACCAGGCCACCCGGCGGGGCCACCCCGGCGAGGCAGGCGTGACAGTGGCCTCGCCGGAGTTCCGCTGGAGTGGCGTGACGGTGGCCTCGCCGGAGTTCCGCTGGAGTGGCGTGACGGTGGCCTCGCCGGAGTCCCGCTGGAGTGGCGTGATGGACGGGCGGTCAGCGGTGACCGCGGTGGCCGCTGACCCGCTTGCCGTACCGGAGGATCAGCTGTCGCGGGCGGCGACGAACGCGGCGACCGCGCGGTCGACGTCTTCGGGCGAGTGAGCGGCCGACAGCTGCACCCGGATACGGGCCTGGCCGTGCGGGACCACGGGGTAGGAGAAGCCGATCACGTAGATGCCCTGGTCGAGCAGGCGCTCGGCCATCGCGGCGGCCTCGGCGGCGTCTCCGATCATCACGGGTGCGATCGGGTGGTCGCCCGGCAGCACGTCGAACCCTGCCTCGGTCATCTGCGTCCGGAAACGCAGCGTGTTGTCGCGCAGCCGCTCGCGCGCCTCGCTGGAGCTCTCCAGCAGGTCGAGGATGCGCAGCGACGCCGACGCGATGACCGGCGCGAGCGAGTTGGAGAACAGGTAGGGGCGCGAGCGCTGCCGCAGCAGCTCGCAGATCTCCTTGCGGGCCGACACGTAGCCGCCGCTCGCCCCGCCCAGTGCCTTGCCGAGAGTGCCGGTGATGATGTCGACCCTGTCGGTGACCCCGTGCAGCTCGGGGGTGCCGCGCCCGGTCGGGCCGACGAAGCCGACCGCGTGGGAGTCGTCCACCATGACCATCGCGCCGTACTGGTCGGCCAGGTCGCAGATCTCCCGCAGCGGCGCGAGGTAGCCGTCCATGGAGAAGACGCCGTCGGTCACGATCAGCTTGCGCCGCGCGTCGGACGCCTCCTTGAGCCTGGCCTCGAGCTCGGCCATGTCACGGTTGGCGTACCGGTAGCGGCGGGCCTTGGACAGCCTGATGCCGTCGATGATGCTGGCGTGGTTGAGCGCGTCGGAGATCACGGCGTCCTGCGCGTCGAGCAGCGTCTCGAACACGCCGCCGTTGGCGTCGAAGCAGGAGCTGTAGAGGACGGTGTCCTCCATGCCGAGGAAGTCGGAAAGGCGTGATTCGAGCTCCTTGTGGACCTCCTGCGTGCCGCAGATGAAGCGTACGGAGGCCATGCCGAAGCCCCACGTGTCGAGCGCCTCCTTGGCGGTCTCGATCACTTCGGCGTTGTCGGCGAGGCCGAGGTAGTTGTTGGCGCAGAAGTTCAGCACCTCGCGGCCCGCGACGCCGACCGTGGCGTTCTGCGGGGTGGTGATGACGCGTTCGGGCTTGAGCAGCCCCGCTGAGGCGATCTCGTCCAGTGTGGCCCGCAGGTCATCCCGCGTCTTTCCGAACATCACACGCTCCAATCCATCGTGATCTGGTGAGGGGGACGCCTTCGGGGGTCACGCGCGGGGTGAGGCGTCGCTCCAGTGGAGGATGACCTTGCCGGTCCTGCCGCTGGCCGCGGTGTCGAAGGCGGCGTCGAAGTCGCGGTAGGAGAACCTGTCGGTGATCACGGGGGAGAGGTCGAGCCCCTTCTCCAGCAGGACCGACATGTTGTACCAGGTCTCGTACATCTCGCGGCCGTAGATGCCCTTGATGGTGATCATCGAGGTGACGACCGTGGCCCAGTCGATCGCGAACTCCTCGGCGGGCAGGCCGAGCATGGCGATCCTGCCGCCGTGGGTCATGTTCGCGATCATGTCGCGCATCGCCTGCGGGTGGCCGGACATCTCCAGGCCCACGTCGAAGCCCTCGCGCATGCCGAGCCGCTTCACGCCGTCGGCGATGGAGTCCTGGGTGATGTTCAGCGCGAGGCTGACGCCCAGCTTCCCGGCCAGTTCAAGCCGTTCGGGGCTGACGTCGGTGATCACGACGTTGCGGGCGCCCACGTGGGTGGCGACGGCGGCGGCCATCAGCCCGATCGGGCCGGCGCCTGTCACCAGCACGTCCTCGCCGACCAGGGGGAAGGAGAGCGCGGTGTGGACGGCGTTGCCGAACGGGTCGAAGATCGCCGCGACGTCGGGGTCGACGGGGACGCGGTGGACCCAGACGTTGGACGCCGGCAGCGTCACGTACTCGGCGAACGCGCCGTCACGGTTGACGCCGAGCCCGATGGTGTTGATGCACAGGTGGCGGCGGCCTGCCATGCAGTTGCGGCACTTGCCGCACACGATGTGGCCCTCGCCGCTGACCAGGTCGCCGACCTTGATGTCCTCGATGCCCGGCGCGACCTCGACGACCTCGCCGGAGAACTCGTGCCCGACGACCAGGGGCAGCTTCAGCGTGCTCTTCGCCCAGTCGTCATATTTGCGGATGTGGAGGTCCGTGCCGCAGATCCCGGTGCGCAGCACCTTGATCTTGACCTCGCCGGGCCCGACGACGGGCTCTGGCACGTCCATCAGCCACAGGCCAGGCTCGGCCTTCTGCTTGACCAGTGCTTTCATGACGGTCGTTTCCCCCTCCTGACAACCTTACGCACTGTGCCGGTGATCACCCCCCGTGTCCATCGAGGTTTTCTTAACGGCTCTGTCAGCATCGCTACATGATTTATCGAAAGAACCTTGTCAAAGTAGAATGACCGTCATGAGACAGGTCAGCGGTGACGCGTCCCTCCTGCGGAAGCTCAACTCCGCCGCGATCCTGCGCGCCATGCGCGGGGCGGGAGACGCCACGCTGACCGAACTGGCCAGGGCGGCGAGGGTGTCGAGGCCGACGGCGGAGGTCATCGTCGAGGACCTGTTGGGCGAGGGCTGGGCCGAGGAGTGCGAGGAGGAGCAGGGCGACAGGCAGCGCGGCCGTCCCGCCCGCCGCTACAGGTTCCGCGCCTCCGCGGGCCACGTGGTCGGCGTGGGCATCGGCTCGTCCAGCGTCCGCACGATGGCCGCCGATCTCGGCGGCACCATCCTGGCCTCCTGCAGGGAACCGCTGCCGCGTGACGCCTCGGCGGCCGAACGGCTGGCCATGGTGCGCGACCTGGTCACCAGGGCCGCCGCGGAGGCGGGGTGCGAGGTGTCCGAGCTGGTGGCGGTGGGCGTCGGAACCACCGGCGTGGTCGACGGCGAGGGCAGGGTCGTCAAGAGCGTCGTACTGCCCGGGTGGACGGGGGTGGAGCTGCGGGCCGAGCTGGAGAAGCGCGTCCCCTCGCCGATCCTCGTCGAGAACGACATGCGGCTGGCGGTGCTGGCCGAGCACTGGCGTGGCGCCGCCCAGGGCATGAGCGACGTGGTCTACCTGTTCACCGGCGACAGGCTCGGGCTGGGCTTCCTCATCGGCGGCGTGCCGTACAGGGGGGCGCACGCGGCCTCGGGCGAGATCGGCGTGCAGGCGGGTGACCACTGGTCGGCGTTCAGGCACGTGCTCGACTACGCCATGGCCGTGGAGCCGGGTGAGCTGAGGTCCACGCGGGAGAGCGCGGAGTTCGCCATCGCCAGGGCGCGGGCGGGCGACGCGCAGGCCGCGGAGGCGGTGTCGAGGTTCGCCCGCCACCTGGCGGGCGGTCTGGTCAGCATCGTCAACCCGCTCGACCCGGAGATGGTGGTGATCGGCGGCAGCCTGTCGACCGCCGGTGACCTGCTGGTCGAGCCGATCCAGAGCTACCTGGACGAGGTCTGCCTGTACCCGCCCAGGGTCGTGGCATCGGAGCTGAGCAGCGAGTCGATCACGCTCGGCGCGGTGCGGATGGCGCTCAACCACGCCGACACAGTGCTGTTTTCATAGACGCTCTGTATAAATCAGTCACGAAACTGTCACGAAGCGATAGATGCTGCGCATCTTCTGCTGCTTTGTGCTCGATTAACCCTAGTTGTTTGCATAAACGCGGGTTAGCCTCCAGTCACTCGTTGAGACCCCACCCGTTCTGACTTGGAGGTGAGACGTGGTCGCGTCCACGGCAACCCCCGTAGTGGAAGTCCATACGGACGTCCGCCCTCAGCGGCGGACCATCCGCGATCGGTTGAGACGCGACTGGACGCTGCTGGCGCTGTGCGTGCCCGGAGCCCTGTACTTCGTCGTCTTCTTCTACGTCCCGCTGCTGGGCAACGTGATCGCGTTCAAGGACTACGCGCCGTTCCTCGGCATCTCGGGCAGCCCATGGGTGGGCTGGGAGAACTTCACGATGCTCCTGGCGGAGCCGGAGTTCTGGTCCGCGGTCAGCAACACGCTCCAGATCACCGCGCTGCAGCTCCTGCTCTACTTCCCCGCGCCGATCGCGCTCGCCCTGCTGCTGAACTCGCTGGTCGGCCACCGGATCAAGCGTTTCATCCAGTCGGTCGTCTACCTGCCCCACTTCCTGTCGTGGGTCGTCGTGGTCGCGATGTTCCAGCAGGTCATCGGCGGCGCGGGCACCGTGAGCGGCTTCCTGAACTCCCACGGCGTCACCATCGGCAACCTGATGTCCAACCCCGACACCTTCAAGCTGCTCGTCACGGCGCAGGTGATCTGGAAGGACTGCGGCTGGGGCACGATCATCTTCCTGGCGGCGATCACCGCGATCGACATGAACCAGTACGAGGCCGCCGCCATCGACGGCGCCGACTGGAAGCGCCGCCTGTGGCACGTGACGCTGCCCGGCATCCGCTCGGTCATCCTCATGATGCTGATCCTGCGCCTCGGCGACATCCTCTCCGTCGGATTCGAGCAGATGGTCCTGCAGCGGGACGCGGTCGGCGCGGGCGCGTCCGAGGTCATCGACACCTACGTCTATTACCACGGCATCCGCGACGGCGACTGGGGCATGAGCACCGCGGCCGGCCTGATGAAGGGCCTCATCGGCGCGGCGTTGATCTACGCGGCCAACAAACTCGCACACCGCTTCGGAGAGCAGGGGATCTACCGATGAGGCCGCCATGGATGGAACGCCCGACGATCGCGGGGCGCGCGCTGAAGTTCGTCGTCCTCACCGCCATCGTGCTGGCCGTGCTGTACCCGTTCGGGCTCGCGCTCGGCACCAGCCTGATGGGGCGCGCGGAGAGCATCGCCAACGGCGGCAGCTACGTGCTGTTCCCCTCCAAGCCGACCTTCGAGGCCTACAGCCTGATCCTGTCAGGCGGCGCGGTCACCAGATCCGTGCTGATCAGCATCGGCATCACGCTCGCCGGCACCGCGCTCAGCCTGCTGTGCACGGTCTTCCTCGGATACGCGCTCTCCCGCAGAGGCATGCTCGGCGGCAAGCCGATCCTGCTGATGGTGCTGGCCACGTTCCTGTTCACCCCCGGCATGATCCCGAGCTACCTGATGGTCAAGGAGCTCGGCATGATCGACACCTACCAGTCGCTGATCGTGCCCGTGCTGGTCAACGCGTTCAACGTGGTCGTGGTCAGGGCCTTCTTCCAGAACCTGCCCGAGGAGCTGTTCGAGGCGGCGCGCATGGACGGCTGCACCGAGTGGCGCATGCTGTGGCGGATCGCGATCCCGCTGTCCAAGGCCGTGATCGCCGTGGTGGGCCTGTTCTACGCGGTCTCCTACTGGAACACCTTCTTCAACGCGATCCTCTACATCAACGACCAGTCCATGCACCCGATCCAGGTCGTGCTGCGGCAGTTCATCTTCCGCGGCACCTCCGCCACGGGCTCCGACGTCGCGATCGTGCGGGACCTGCCCGCCTCCTCCGTGCAGATGGCCGTGCTGGTCATCGCGCTGGTGCCGATCCTGGCCGTCTACCCCTTCCTCCAGAAGTACTTCACCAAGGGCGTCCTCACGGGCGCCATCAAGGGCTGAACCGCACCCTTTCCAGGAGAAACCATGTCCTCAACCATGTCCCGCCGCGGCTTCCTCGGACTCGCACTCGCCGGCGTCACCGTCGCAGGGCTCGCCGCCTGCGGGGGCGAGGGTGGCGGCGCGGCCGGCGTCAAGAAGGGCGGGGCCGAGCTGTCGAAGAAGCTCGCGCTCCCCACCTTCACCGCCGCGAAGATCCCCACGCCCGACCTGCCCATCGACGCGGGCCAGGACCCCGCCTACCTGAAGTACCCCACCGAGCTGGTCAAGTCCGTCGCCGCCCCTCCCGGCGACGGCAAGAAGATCACCTCGCTCACCCAGACCTGGGACGTGGCCCCGCCCGCCCCCGGCCAGAGCGCCTACCTGCAGGAGCTCAACAAGGCGCTGGGCTCCGAGTGGGCCATGAACATCGTGGTCGGCGACGGCTACCCCGACAAGTTCAACGCGATCATCGCCAGCGACGACCTGCCCGACCTCGTCTGGTTCCCGCCGAACCAGGGCCTGCAGCGGGTGCCCGAACTGCTGGCGGCCAAGTTCCACGACCTGACGTCCTACCTGAGCGGCGACGCGATCAAGAAGTACCCGAACCTGGCCAACCTCGGTGATGTGGCGTGGAAGTCGGCCGTCACCGACGGCAAGCTGTACGGCGTCGCGGTGTCCTACAGCAAGTTCGGCCAGGTCTTCCTCGTCAACACCGACTACTGGCAGCCGGTCGGCGGCGCCACCTTCACCAGCGCCGACGACTTCTTCGACAAGACCAAGCAGCTGCTCGACGTCAAGAAGAACAAGTACCCGCTCGAGCCCTCCTACGTGAACCACGTCCACATGTTCAGCCACTGGTACGGCGCGCCGAACACGTGGAAGCTCGAAGGCGGCAAGCTGACCCACCAGTACGAGACGCAGGAGTACCTCGCCGCGCTGGAGTTCGCGGTCAAGTGCTTCAAGGCCAACCTGTTCTGGCCCGACCCCGCCCTGGCCACCATCAAGGACAAGGTGGCCAACGGCCAGATCGGCGCCTACGTCGAGTCCTTCCCCGGCTTCCTCAACGACGCCAAGACCCAGAAGTACAACCTCGGCGCCATCGTGCCCTTCGCCGCGACCCCGTCGTCCAAACCCGTCTACAACGCGGGCCTCGGCTCGGTCGGGTTCACCGCGATCAGCAACAAGGTCGACAAGGCGCGCATCGAGACGCTGCTGGGCGTGCTCAACTACCTGGCCGCGCCGTTCGGCACCGAGGAGTACCAGCTGGTCAACTTCGGCGTCGAGGGCACGCACTTCACCAAGAAGGACGGCGACCTCGCCTTCACCGACAAGGGCACGGCCGAGGTGCCCACGACCGTGCAGCCGCTGCAGTTCGTGATCGGCTCGCCCTCCGCGCTGTTCCTGCCGGGGCAGCCCGAGCGCACCAAGCTCATCCACGACTTCGAGACCAAGGTCGCGCCGCTGCTCCAGCCGCGGGTCACCACCGGTCACTTCTCCGACACCTACACGCAGAAGAACGGCGAGCTGAGCACGATGGCGTCGGACGCGATCGTGGACTTCGTCACGGGCCGCAAGCCGCTGTCGGGCTGGCAGGACTTCGTCAAGAAGTGGATGGACAAGGGCGGCGCCGCGATGAAGGCCGAGTACGAGGCCTCCATCGCCAAGGGCTGAGTCCCGCCGTACGTCAAGGAAAGGACAGAAGTGGAAGACCTGCGCATCGGAGTCATCGGCCTCGGGCTGCGAACCAGCCTGGCCCTGTCGGCGCACCGGCCCGGCAAGGGGTCGGTCGTGGCCGCGCTGTGCGACTCCGACCCGGCAGTGCTCAAGCGCCAGGCGGGGCGCTTCGAGGCGGAGATCCTCACCGAGGACTACCGCGAGCTGCTGGACAGGAAGGACCTCGACGCCGTCATCGTGATGACGCCCGACGACACCCACGAGCGCATCGCGGTGGCGGCCCTGGAGGCGGGCAAGGCCGTCTACCTGGAAAAGCCGCTGCACATCACGGTCGAGGGCTGCGACAACATCCTGCGCACCGCGAAGCGGACGGGGACCAGGCTCTACGTGGGGCACAACATGCGCCACATGGGCGTGGTCCGCCTGATGCGCGACATCATCCAGAAGGGCGTCATCGGCGAGCCGAAGACCATCTGGGTGCGTCACTTCGTGTCCTACGGCGGCGACTACTACTTCAAGGACTGGCACGCCGACCGCACCCGCACGACGGGCCTGCTGCTGCAGAAGGCCGCGCACGACCTGGACGTCATCCACTGGCTCGCCGGCGGCTACACCACCAGGGTCAACGCGCTCGGCGACCTGATGCTCTACGGCGACCTGCCGCGGCGCGAGCCCGGCACCCCTCGGCCCGACAACTGGCTGAAGGAGTTCGAGTGGCCGCCCACCGAGCGGAAGAACCTTCACCACGTCGTCGACGTGGAGGACGTGTCGGTCATGAACATGCGGCTCGACAACGGGATCATCGCCGCCTACCAGCAGTGCCACTTCAGCCCCGACTACGTGCGCAACTACACGGTCATCGGGACCGAGGGCAGGCTGGAGAACTTCGGCGACGGCCCCGGCGACACCGTGAAGGTGTGGAACACCGGGCCCTCGTCCTACCGCGACGACTGCGACATCGCCTACCAGGTGCCTGACGCCAAGGGCTCGCACGGCGGCGCGGACACCGGGATCATCGGCGAGTTCAACAGGTTCGTGCGGGAGGGCGGCGTCACCGACACCTCGCCGGTGGCGGCCCGCATGAGCGTGGCCGCGGGCTACATGGCCACGATGTCGCTGCGTGACGGCGGCATGCCGTACGACGTGCCGCCGCTCGACCCCGAGCTGATCGCCTACTTCGACCGCGGTCAGGTCTGATCTTGACCCGTTACCACCTGCGTTACCAGGTCCTGCCGGGCGCCGACCCGCGTCCGCTGGCCGACTTCTGCGTCGAGCACGGCGTGGAGGAGGTCGTGCTGATGTTCGGCGCGGAGGAGCTCCACCCCGGGCACCTTCTCGGCGCCGAGGAGGACCTGTGGTTCGAGCTGGTGCGCTCGGCCAGGAACGTCCTGGCCGAGCGCGGTCTGAGCGTCAGCCTCAACCCGTGGGTGACCACCGGCCACGCCGACAGGGGCAGGGTCCAGGACGCGGGCTTCGCGCCGATGGTCTCCCCGCTCGGCGAGGTGTCCACCACGACCGCCTCGTTCGCCTGCCCGGCGTGGCGGTCGTGGCTCGCGGCGCACTACGGCCGCTTCGCCGAGCTCGGCTTCCGCGTGCTCTGGCTGGAGGACGACCTGCGCTTCCACAACCACTCGCCGCTGACCTGGGGTGGCGGGTTCGAGCCCGAGATGCTTGACCGGTTCGCGCTGCTGGCGGGCGAGAAGCCCACCAGGCAGGAGCTGGTGGCCGCCGTCACGGGGCCGCCGCACCCGTGGCGCGAGCTGCTCCAGCGGACCTGGCGCGAGGCGCAGCTCGAAGCCGTCGACGCCGTACGGCAGGCGGTCGGCGGCCGTGCCGAGCTGGGCGTCATGAGCTCCGGACTCGGCGTCGCCTCCGTCGAGGGCCGCGACTGGGGCGCGCTGTTCGAGCGGGCGCGGGTGCACAGGCCGCACTTCGCCCCCTACAGCGACACCGTCGGCAGGACGCTGGCCTACTCCATCGCCATGCTGGAGCTCCAGCGCCCGCTGCGCCCTCCGGGCGTCGAGGTCGCGCCCGAGGTGGAGAACTGGAAGCACACCGAGTGGTCGAAGGCCGACACCCAGACCTGGTCGGAGATGGTCGCGGCACACCTGTCGGGAGCCGACGCGCTGCTGCTCGACGTCTTCCCCTTCGTCACCGGAGACCCGCGGCGCTACCCTCGCGTCGGCCGGATGCTGGACGCCTCCAGGCCCGCGCTCGACGCCACCCTCACCCCTTCCCCTGTCACGGCCGGCGTCGGCGTCCCGTGGTGGCCCTCAGCCGCGGCCTCGCTTCCCGGCGACGGCACGATGGAGGGCCTGACCGCCGATCCGCTGCGCGCCGCCGACTTCCTCCTGCCGTACGGCGTGCCGATCCGGGCCGGCGTCGCGCCCGTGACCGCGCTGTTCGGCGAGCTGGCCTGGGCGGTTCCCGACCCGCTGGAACTGCTGCGCGGCGGGCTGCTGCTGGACGGCAGGGCCGCTTCGATCCTGGCCGAGCGCGGATTCGGCGACCTGCTCGGCGTCACGGTCGCGGAGATCGTGGCTCGGGAGCGGCCTTCGCGCACGCCGTACAGCATCGAGCGGCTCGTGGACGGCGGCGCGCTGCTGAGCGTGAACGTGCAGGACGCGGTGGCCCGGCTGCGCCCTGCGCAGGCCGCCGAGGTCTGGACGGAGATCCTCAGCCCGCGCTTCGAACCGTGGGGCGCGGGGCGGGTCAGCTTCGTCAACGCGCTCGGCGGGCGGGTCCACACGATCGCCGCGTGCGCGCCCGAACGGCTCGGCCGCTGCGACGACGGCCGCCGCCTCGCCCAGGAGGCGATCGGTTTCCTGGGCGGCGACTTCCCGATGGTGACGGGCGGCCCGCACCTGCTGCCCCACCTGGCCAAGGTCGGCGACCGGTGGCGTCTTGCGATCGCCAACGGCTCGGCCGACCCCGCCCGCCCGGTCGCAGGCGTGCCCTCATCGGCGACCGCGACCCTGCTGCGCCCCTTGGCGCCTCCCGTGCCCGTCGACCCTTCGACGGCGACCGTTCCCCATCGCGGCTACCTCCTGCTCGAATGGGACGCCGCCTGACCGGAAACCGGCCGTGGCAGCCGGGCCGCGCCTGGTCCACCGCCGGGTGCGGTACGGGTGAGACCTGACCCGGTCGCCTTCGTGGCGGCCGGGTTCGCTCGTACAGGGAACCCGGGACGCGCCGCGGACAGTCCTATGCGTGGACATGTCCTTTCGTGCCCGGATACGTGATGGTGACGCCGACGCGTTCGCGCAGCTCTTCGACGAGTACGGCCGCGCCGTCTTCCATCATGCCTACCGCGTGCTCGGCGACTGGGCCGCCGCCGAGGACGCGCTGTCACTGACGTTCCTGGAGGCGTGGCGGCTCAGGCGGAAGCTCGACGCCGACGGAGGGTCGCTGCGCCCGTGGTTACTCGGCGTCGCCACCAACGTCGTGCGCAACATGCGGCGAGCCGTACGCAGGCATCAGGACGCGATGGCGCGGATGCCGAGGGCCGAGGCGGTGGCCGACTTCGCCGACGAGGTCGCGGGACGCATCGACGACGCCGAGCGGCTGGCCGCGATCAGGCAGGCCTACGGCGCGCTGCGCCGTCACGAGCAGGAGGTCGTCGCGTTGTGCGTCTGGTCGGGCCTGAACTACGCGGAGGCGGCCGAGGCGCTCGGCGTGCCCGTGGGCACGGTGAAATCCCGGTTGTCCAGGGCGCGGAAGAAGCTGGAACCGGTCTCCCCGCCGCGACAGGTAATGGGTGACCGAAGCCCGATGAAGGAGATCCGATGAACGAGGAGCTGGCGAGGCTGCTGCCGCCACCTGCGGAGCGCGATCTTCCTGAGGGCCGTCACCGGCAACTCAAGGAGTTCGTCATGACCGAGATACAGCCCAGGCACCGTCGGCTGCTGCCGCGCCCTGCGGTACTGCTGCCCGCCCTGGGGCTGGCCGTGGCGATGGCGGTGGGAGCGCCGCTCGTCTTCGGCGGCGGTGCCCCCGCCTACGCGATCGCCAAGAACCCCGACGGGACCATCCACATCACGATCAACGAGGCGAGGAACCCGGACGCGCTGCAGGCGGACCTGCGCGCGATGGGGCTGAACGCCGTCGTCGACTACGTCCCCGAGGGCCAGCGGTGCGACCCGCAGCCGCGCAGCGAGAGCTGGGTGCCCAACGGGACGGCCATCAGCAAGACGTTCGCCCATCCGGGCATGTCCGTTTCGCCGGAATCGGAATCCAGGTTCGGCTTCACCGTCGACCCTTCGTGGGTGAAGGAGGGGCAGACCGCGGTGCTGGAGCTCAGAGTCCGCGACGACTCCGACATCACGGTCGCGCGTCTCTGGACCCGGGTCTCCAACGGACCCGTCGCCGAGTGCACGCTGGTCGACGACCCGAACGGCTCCGTCGGGGGCATCGAAGGACCGGACTACGTCCTGCTGGAAGGAAAGGACTAGGGCCGGCGAAGGGGCCGCGGGAGTGCTTCCCACGGCCCCTTCCTCCCTGGTCATGCCTCCTGGTGGTTCTTCTCCAGATCGGGGAAGGGGCTGGGCTCCGGGACGGGGCGGGGCAGCTCCCGCGGCCCCGACGTGGTCTCCGCCTCGCGGGCGTCGGCCACGGCCTCCGCGGCCGCCTCGGCCGCGCGGGCGATCTCCTCCTGCGCCTCGGAGGACTCGGGTGAGGTGGTGCGCGTGGCCGCGGACGGCGGCAGCGCCTCGGTGAACGCCTTGGAGACGCCCTGCAGGGCCGAGGTCACCTCGCTGGGAATGACCCAGAACGTGTTGCCCTGACCCTGGGCGAGTTGCGGCAGCACCTGGAGGTACTGGTAGGCGAGCAGCTTGGGGTCGGGGTCGTTCCGGTGGACGGCCTGGAACACCTGGTCGATGGCGCGCGACTGGCCCTCGGCCTTGAGGATGGCGGAGGTGCGCTCGCCCTCGGCGCGCAGGATCGCGCCCTGCTTGTCGCCTTCGGCGGTCAGGATCTGCGACTGGCGCTGGCCCTCGGCGCTCAGGATGGCGGCGCGCTTGTCCCGCTCGGCGCGCATCTGCTTCTCCATCGCGTCCTTGATCGTCTTGGGCGGGTCGATGGCCTTGATCTCGACACGGTTGACGCGCAGCCCCCACTTGCCCGTCGCCTCGTCGAGGACGCCGCGCAGCTGGCTGTTGATGGTGTCGCGGGAGGTGAGCGTCTTCTCCAGGTCCATGGAACCGACGACGTTGCGCAGCGTGGTGACCGTGAGCTGCTCGACCGCCTGGATGTAGTTGGCGATCTCGTAGGCGGCCGCGCGCGGGTCGGTGACCTGGAAGTAGAGGACGGTGTCGATCTCGACGACCAGGTTGTCCTCGGTGATGACGGGCTGTGGCCTGAAGGAGACCACCTGCTCACGCAGGTCGATCATGGGGTAGACGCGGTCGATGTAGGGGATCACGAAGTTCAGGCCCGGCTTCAGCGTGCGGTGGTAGCGGCCCAGGCGCTCCACGTTGCGCGCGCGTGCCTGGGGCACGATCCGTACGGCACGCAGCACGGTGAACACCGCGAACAGCGCGACGAGCAGTCCCGCTATGAGTAGCGCCATATTACGATCACTCCCGAGGGTAGACGAGGGCGGTGGCCCCCTCGATCTCGATGACGTCCACGGTCGCTCCGGCAGGGATCACCACGGTTTCGTCGTACGCCCGTGCCGTCCACTCCTCGCCGCCGATGCGGACCAGGCCGGAGCGCCCTGTGACCTCGCTGACGACGTAGGCGGACTTGCCCACGAGCGCCTCGACGCCGAAACGCTGGTGGGGAGGCTGGCGGATGCTTCGCATGGCGATCGGCCTGACGACGAGCAGACCGGCGGCGGAGGCGGCGGTGAAGACAAGGAACTGCAGGGGGATCGGCAGGCCGGCCGCCGCCACCAGTGAGGTGAGCAGCGCGGAGGCGGCCAGCAGGCCGAGGGCGGCGGTGAGGGAGAAGATCTCGGCAACGCCGAGTACGACGGCGAGGATTATCCAGATGACCCAATCATCCATACTCCGGCCCTCCTGTAAGGAAAACGGGCCCGCGTCCCAAAGGAGTTCCCTCTCTACGGTAATCCTCCGATTACCGGCATGGCAGTCTTCAGCGGTACCGATTGATGGCGTGTCCGGATGTCAGGGAAGGGCGTCGGGCTCGGGCGCGTGCTCGACCCAGCCGGCGGGAGGCCGGGCATCGTGGAGCGCGCTGCCCATGATCCACCGATCCCATGGCAACTGCCAGTAGCCCCACCCGTTGTGCCACTCCAGCTCGCGGGTGGTCCCGATGACGGTGACAGGGTCGCCCCGCAGCGACGTGTCGTAGAACCAGGCCGCCTGGTCGGGCCGGGCGTTGACGCAGCCGTGGCTGACGTTCAGCCGCCCCTGCGCCCAGACGTTGTTCTTGGCGTGGACGTACTCGCCGCTGTTGGAGATCCGCACCGCGTGGTCGATCAGCACGTCGTAGAAGCCTGGATCGCCCTTCTTCCTGCCCGGTGAGACCATCCTGACCGGGTTGCCCTTGTCCATGGTCAGGTGGACGCCGCTGGTCGTGGTGTACTCGCGGGTGGTGGCCTTGCCCGCGCTGATCGCCATCCGCTGCACGACCCTGCCGTCGCGCCGCACGACCATCTGGTGCCTGACGGTGTCGACGGTACTCACCTGCTCGCGCCCGATGGCGAAGGTGAGCGCGTGGTCGGCGGTGCCGTACACGCCGGGGGCGGATCTGACCCCGGCGAGGTGGGCGGTGAACGCGACCTGCTGCCTGGCCGGCCAGTAGTGCCTGGTCCGGTAGACGGCCTGGGTGTCGCTGAGCCACCGCCACGCTCCCTCGACCTGCTTGGTGGAGCGCACCTCCAGCGCGCGCTCGACGGCGGCCTTGTTCCTGACGGGGGTGTCGAAGGTGACGACGATGGGCGTGCCGACGCCGACGGTCTCGCCCGGCATCGGCGACACCGAGAGCACCCTGAACGTGCGCTCGGCCGGACGGGTGCGGAAGCGCCCCATGACCAGCGTGCCGGGACCGCCTGGCCCTGCCGCGGTGGCCGTCACGACGTGCTCGACGCCTGGCGGGAGCGTCCAGGTCGAGCGCCACACCGTGCCCGTCGGGTCCAGCGTGCCGGGGACGGCCGTGCCGCCCGCGTGGACCGAGACGTCGCCGAGCCTGCCGCCGCGGACCTTGACGACCAGGCCCTTGTCGGGCCTGGCGTCGACGTCGTCGAAGGCGGGTGAGACGGCGATCACCGGTGCGGGGGGCTTCGGCCGGGTCGCCGTCACCGCGGTGCAGCCGCTGATCGGCAGCGCCAGGCCGCCGATCAGCAGGAGGGCGTGCCGCATCTCACTCCTTCACTCCGGGACAAACCCCAGGAGTTTAGCGAGGAGTGAGCGGTCAGGCACGCGGGGTGACGATTCCCGACACCTCTCCCAAACTGATGTCGCCGGCCGTGGCGCGGATCGTGACGGTGTCGCCGTCCTCCAGGAACGTTCTGGCCTGCCCGTCGCCCAGCTTGAGCGGCTCCGTCCCGTTCCACGTGAGTTCGATGAACGAACCCCGTGTGTCGGGGCTCTCCCCGGAGATCGTGCCGCTGGCGAACAGGTCGCCCGTCCTGAGCGTCGCGCCGTTCACGGTCATGTGCGCCAGCATCTGGTCGGGCGTCCAGTACATGTTCCTGTACGGCGGACGCGAGACGATCTCGCCGTTCAGCTCGACCTCCAGCGCGATGTCCAGCCCCCAGTCACCCTCACGCGCCAGATACGGGAGCGGCGCGGGCTCCTGCGCCCGGCCTTCGATCCTGGGCAGCGCCTCCAGCGGGGTCACCCACGGCGAGATCGAGGTCGCGAACGACTTGCCGAGGAAGGGCCCGAGGGGCACGTACTCCCACGCCTGGATGTCGCGCGCGCTCCAGTCGTTGACCAGCGTCACCCCGAAGACGCGCTCCTCGAAGGAGCCCCCGTCGGGCGAGCCCACGACGAAGCCCAGCTCGGCCTCGATGTCCAGCTTCGCGGTCGGTCCGAACCTGCCGGCCCCGAGTTGCCCGTTCGGGCGGGCGACGGGGGTGCCCGACACGACGACGGTGCCCGCCCTGCCGTGGTAGCCGACGGGCAGGTGCCGCCAGTTCGGCTTCAACGGCTCGTCGTCGGGGCGGAACATCCTGCCGAGGTTCGAGGCGTGCTCGATCGAGCAGTAGAAGTCGACGTAGTCGGCGACCTCGAACGGCAGGTGCAGCGTCACCTGGTCGAGCGGGACCAGGTGGGGCTGGACGAGCGACCTGTCGGTCGACAGCTTGTTGACGATCAGCGCGCGCGTGTCACGCCACGCCCGGTGGCCGCGGGCCATGAAGGCGTTCAGCGAGCCGGTGGTGAACACCTCGTCGTGCAGGGCGGCGGCCAGGTCGAGGACGGCGTCGCCGTACCGCACGCCGACGCGGGGCGTCTGGCCGGCCCGCGAGAAGACCCCGTAGGGCAGGTTGTCGAGTCCCCAGCTCATCAGGCGTCCAATCCGAGGGTCTTCAGGTCGTCGACGGGTGCGGCCGTGCTGCATGAGCCGTAGCTGACCAGGAGTCTCCTGGCGGTCTGCGCCGTCTCGTCGGGTACGTCGTGCGCCTGCCGGACCAGCTCGCCGACGTCGGTGGAGGCGAGCACCCTCATGGGATCGCGCTTCTCGACGGCCGCGCACACGGCGAGGACGAGGTTGAGGAAGCCGTGCCTGTCGACGCCGAGCGAGGGGTCGAAGTGGCGCACGGCGTGGTGAAGCCCCGCGGTGGCCTTGAACGGCTGGTCGTGCTCGGCGCAGTACGTGATGAACTCGGCCAGCTCGGCGACCGAGGGAAAGGCGTCGGCGGTCATGCCGCCGCAGCGCACCTTGAGCCCCACCCCGTGCGGCACGTGCACGATCTTCCTGGGGTGGACCTCGACGAACAGCCTGACGTTCTCCGGCACCGGCCGCACCTCGCGGCTCTCGACGAAGTCCACCGGCAGGTCGGAGAAGTCGGGAAGGGTCTCGGTGTCGACGATCAGCCCGATCAGCCGCGGCTGCTGCGCCTGCCGGCGCAGGCCGTCGAGGCGGCTGGTCGGGCACAGGAAGCGGTGCGTCAGTACGGGGCTGCCCGCCTCCAGGTCGCGCTGGTGGCGGGCCACCGCCTCGTCCATGTGCAGGGAGGTCGGAGGGAACAGCCCGGCGTCGTCGACCAGCGCGGAGAAGAGCGTCGTCTTCAGCGGCGGGGTGCCGCACTCGAAGGCGCTCATCGGGCCCAGGTCCATGCGTAGCCGGGGTCCTCGCAGGACAGCGCGCCGTCGCCGAGGTCGAGCGGGCGGAAGGTGTCGACCATGACGGCCATCTCGCTGGTGTGGGTGGCCCCAGCGGCGATCACCGCCTCGACCGCGCCCGGCTGCGGGCCGTGGGTGAAGCCCGCGGGATGCAGGGAGATCGAGCCGACGTCGATCCCTGAGCCGGCCCTCGCGGAGTAGTCGCCGCCCACGTAGAACATGAACTCGTCGGAGTCGACGTTGTGGTGGTTGTAGGGGATCGGGACCGCTTCGGGGTGGAAGTCGAGCGGGCGGGGCATGAACGAGCAGACCACGAAGCCGGGCCCCTCGAAGGTCTGGTGGACCGGCGGTGGCGCGTGGGTCTTCTTCACCACGGGCTCGAAGTCCTCGATGTTGAAGGCGTAGGGATAGAGGTAGCCGTCCCATCCGACGACGTCGAAGGGGTGGTTGCGGTAGGTCAGCCTGGTGAGCCCGCCGCGCGTGCGCACCAGGACGGGGACCTCCTCGCCCTCCTCGATCAGCGGCTCCTGCGGCGTCCTGAGGTCGCGCTCGCAGTAGGGGGCGTGCTCAAGGAACTGGCCGTACTGCGACAGGTAGCGCTTCGGCGGCCTGATGTGCCCGGACGCCTCGATGACCAGCGCGTTCACCTGGCCCGACGGCACCCAGCGGTGGATCGTGCCGGTGGGGATCACCACGTAGTCGCCCTCGCCCGCCTCGATGGCGCCGTAGGTCGACTCGAAGCGGACGTCGCCCCGCTGGATGTAGACGCACTCGTCGCCCTTGGAGTTGCGGTAGAGCTCGCTGGGCCGGTCGGTGGTGACGTACGACAATCGGACGTCGTTGTTGGCCGACAGCAGGATCCGCCCGCTGACCAGGTCACCCGCGCTGGTCAGATCCTGGGTGCGGAAGTGGCGGGGCGAGAGCGGGAGGTTGGGCGACGCGATCGACGGCAGCGGCGGCTCCACCGCCTCGGCCTTGATGATCGCGGTCGGCAGGTAACGGTGGTACAGCAGTGACGAGTCGGCGGAGAAGCCCTCCTCGCCCATCAACTCCTCCGCGTACAGCCCGCCGTCAGGGCGCTTGAACTGCACGTGGCGCTTGCGCGGGACCTCGCCCACCTGGCGGTAGTACGGCATCGCAACTCCGTCCGTTAATCGGACAATAGTGTCCTCTATCCGTATTTACGGTCCTTTATCAGCGACGGGATGTCAACCGAGCGCGACAGTAAGCTCCTGGGCGGCCTCGACCACCCGGGGGCCGACCTCCTCGTCCAGCGGCCCGAACGTCACGACGCCCACCGACGCCTCCAGCCACGGCAGTCCCGTGACAGGTGCGGCGACGCCGCGCGCGCCCTCCTGCAACTGCCCCTCCGTGACGAGATAACCGGAGTCACCCGCGCGCATCGCCAGAATCGCCTGCCCCGCGGCGCCCTTGCTGAGCGGATGCCGCGCGCCCTCCCTGTAGGCGACGTGCATGTTCGTCCACGAGGGCTCCACCACGGCCACGGCCAGACCGTCGTCGCCCTCGGCCACCGTGAGATGCGCCGTCGCGCCGACCTGCTCGGCCAGCCGGCGCAGCGTCGGCAGCGCCGCCGCCCTCAGCAGTGGCTGCACGGCCTGGGCCAGCACCAGCACGCCGTACCCGAGGTGGGCCTTGCCCTCGCGGTCACGCCGGACGAACCCCTCGTTCTGCAACGAGGTCAGCAACCGGTAGACCACAGGGCGGCTCAGCGAGAGCTGCGTGGCCAGCTCGGTCGGCGTGCGCCCGCCGTGGCCGTCGGCGAGCAGCCTGAGCAGATGGAGCCCACGCTCAAGCGTCTGGGCGGATTCAGCCATGCCCTGATTATGTCCGTGTGCGCGGAGTGTGACGCTGAGCTGCGGAAGGGTAGGTAATCCGTCATGCAGTTGAAATGGCTCGCTCTCGCGGCCGTCACGGCCGTGCTCGCGGCCATTCCACTGCTTCCGTCCATGGGCACGCAGCCCGTCTCCATGGTCCGCGACACTCCCGTGATCCAGAACCACAGCCACCCGAACCTGCTCGTCGAGAACGTCTTCCACCTCACCGAGGGGGTCGACGTCGACGAGCGGCTGCTGACGACCGCCAACGTCTACTACTTCGAACGCGCCGCCGTCGCCCCCGGCGTCGGCGTCTCCGAGCTCGGCTTCCTGTACGGCAAGCCGACGCGGCCCGGCACCTACAACGCCATGATCTCGATGTGCAAGGGCGGGACCTGCACACGCGAGCCGATCACGATCATCGTGCACAAGAGGGCGTCGTGGTCGCCCAGCCAGCTCACCTTCCCCGGCCGTGTCGGCGTGATGATCGACGGCGAGATCGAGATCGAGGGCGGCCCCCGAGGCGTGCTGCCCACCTTCACCGTGATCGACCCGCGCCAGCTCCCCCCTGGCATCACGATCGGCCCCGACGGGCATGTGGGCGGCGTGCCGACCCGGCCCGGCGTGTTCGCCGTCCCGGTGCGGATCTGCGTGGCGAGCGACTGCTCCGGCGTGGTCGTCCGCCTCATGATCGCCTAGCGGGCCTGCTGGTTGTCACGCTGGTAACAAGACCGGAAGCGGAATGTGCAGGCGTTTGGCAAGAATCGCACGCCTTTCTGCCGTAATTTGCTAGGTCCCTGTCAGCGGCGAGGGGACTTTCGGCATGGACGTTCTGATCGGCCGGATCGCGCGATGGGCGCGGGAGATCCCCGACGCGCCCGCCTACACCTTCGTCGACTACCTGGGCGACGGGCAGGAGCACACGCTGACCTGGCGGCAGGTCGATCTCAAGGCCAGGGCGCTGGCCGTGAGACTGCGCGAGGTCTGCGCCCCCGGCGACAGAGCCGCCATCCTCGCGCCGCAGAGCCTGGAGTACGTGGTGGCGATGCTCGGCGCCATGTACGCCCGGGTGGTGGCCGTGCCGCTGTTCTCGCCCGAACTGCCGGGCCACGCCGAACGGCTCGCCCTCGCCTATGCCGACGCCGATCCCGTGGTCGTGCTGACGACCAGCGCCGCCATGTCCGGACTCCCGCCCGCCAAGGCCGTCATCGCCGTCGACACCGTCTCCGACCTGCTCGCCGACGAGTGGGAGGACGAGCCGATCGGCCCCGACGACCTCGCCTACCTGCAGTACACCTCGGGTTCGACCAGGGCGCCTGCCGGGGTGGAGATCTCGCACGGCAACGTCAGCGCCAACGCCGCCCAGCTCTGGGAGGCCTTCGACGCCAGGCCCCGCACCTCGGTCGCCGCCCTGTGGCTGCCGCTCTTCCACGACATGGGGCTGATCGCGATCATCGCGTGCCCGATCGTCGGCGGGAACCGGGCGGTGTTCATGGACCCCGTGGCCTTCGTCATGAAGCCCACGCGGTGGATGCGGCTGCTGTCAGGGCACGACGACGTCTACACCGGCGGCCCGAACTTCGCCTTCGAGTACACGGCCGCACGAGCCACCGACCCCGCCGACCTCGAAGGGCTCGACCTGTCAGGGGTGCGGGTCATGCTCAACGGGGCCGAGCCCGTCCGGCCCTCGACCATCTCCAGGTTCGCCTCCGTCTTCGGCCCCTACGGCCTTCGTCCCGAAGCGCACACGCCCGGCTACGGCCTGGCCGAGGCGACGGTCTTCGTCGCCGCGGGCTCGATCCACGAGCCGCCTCTGGTCACCGGCTTCGACAGGAACGCCCTGGAGGAAGGGCAGGCCGTGCCGTACGGCGGGCAGGGGTTCGCCAGCACGCTCGTCTCCTGCGGCAGGCCGACCGGGCAGCAGGTGCGCATCGACTCCGCCGGCGACGGACAGGTGGGGGAGATCCAGGTACGCGGGCCGAACGTGGCCCGCGCCTACTGGCGCGACCCCACGCGCACCGCGGAGGTCTTCGTCGACGGATGGCTGCGCACGGGCGACCTCGGCGTGATCCACGAGGGAGAGCTCTACATCACCGGGCGAATCAAGGACCTGGTGATCGTCGACGGGCGCAACCACTACCCGCAGGACATCGAGGCGACCACGCAGGAGGCCTCCGACGGGGTGCGCAGGGGACACGTGGCCGCGTTCGCCGTGCCGGGGGCGGAGACGGAACGGCTCGTCGTCGTGGCCGAGCGGTCACGACTGGAGCGCGACCAGGAGAGCGTGATCAGCGCGGTCCGCGCCGCGATCTCGCGCGACCACGAGGTGGCGGCGGAGGTCGTGCTGGTGGCGGCGGGCGCCGTGCCGCGCACCTCCAGCGGGAAGATCGCCCGGCGGGCCTGCCGGCAGGCCTATCTGGAGGGCGTGCTTGTTTGAGTCGCTGGGCCGGTTCGTCCACCGCGGCCGCTGGACGCTCCTCGTCCTGAGCGTGGCCGCCGCGGTACTCGTCGCGCCCTTCGGCCTGGAGGTGTTCGGGCGGATGGCGGACGGAGGATTCGAGGACCCCGCGGCCGAGTCGACCACGTCGGCGACCTGGAACGACGACTGGTACAGCGGCGACTCGCCCGACGTGGTGGTGCTCTACACGCATCCCACGGTGTCGGCCCGCGACAGGAGGTACAAGAAGGCCGTCCACGACTCGCTGCGCCGCCTGCCGGCCATCCACGTGCGGCGGATGACGACGTACTGGACCACCCACTCGGCCAAGATGATCTCGCGCGACTCGCGCTCGACCTACGCGCTGATCACCCTCAAGGGCGACAAGCAGCGGGCCTACGCCGCCATCGAGCGGCGGCTGCGAACCGTCGAAGGTCTCACCGTCAAGATCGGCGGAGCCGTGCCGCTGCTCGACGACCTCAACACGCAGACGGGCGCCGACCTGGCCAGGGCCGAGGCGATCTCCATGCCGGTACTGCTGGTGCTGCTCGTGCTGGTCTTCGGCAGCCTGGTCGCCGCCGGACTGCCGCTCCTGGTCGGGCTGCTGTCGGTGCTCGGCGCGCTGGTCCTGCTGCGGCTGCTGACCGAGGTCACCGAGGTGTCGGTGTTCTCGCTGAACGTCGTCACCATGCTCGGACTAGGCCTGGCGATCGACTACTCCCTGTTCGTCCTCAGCGCGTTCCGCGAGGAGATCAGACGAGGGGCGTCCACCGAGGCGGCCGTCGTGGCGACCATGGCCACGGCCGGCAGGACGGTGGCCTTCTCGGGGCTGACGGTGGCGACCGCGCTGCTCGGACTGCTGCTGTTCCCGCAGATGTTCCTGCGCTCGATCGGGCTCGGCGCCGCCGCCGTCGTGCTCGTCGCGATGGCGGCCGCGCTCGTGGTGCTGCCCGCCGTCCTCGGGATCCTCGGCCCGCGGGTGGACGCGCTGCGCCTGACCCCCTCCTTCGGCGGGCCGAGGAACGGCGGGGCGTGGCACGCCGTCGCCTCCAGCGTGATGCGCACACCGCTGCTGTACCTCGTCGGGGTCACCGCGGTTCTGATCTCGCTCGCGCTGCCGTTCGTCGACGTGCAGTTCGGCAACGTCGACCACAGGGTGCTGCCCGCGCGGGTCGAGAGCCGCCAGGTCGCGGAGGCGATCGACACCTCCTTCGCCAAGAACTCCATGGCCGCGATCGACGTGCACGTGCTGGTCGAACGCGACTTCCAGGAGAACGACCCGCTCCTGCCCGGACCGCTCGGCCAGGGCCACACAGTGGTCAGCCCCGTCACCCCTGTCCTGCCCACGGACGTCAAACCCTTCACCGACCGCCTGCGCCGCCTTCCCGGAGTCACGGGCGTCGACGTCACCGGCTTCTCCCAGACCAACGGCGCCGTACGGCTGGCCGTCCGCTACGAGGGCGACCCGATGTCGCCCTCGGCGCGTTCGCTGGTCACGCTGATCAGAGCGATGGCGCCCGAGCCCAACGTCAGGTCGGTGGTCGTCGGCGGGCCCACCGCCGCGCAGATGGACCTGATCGCCAGCCTCACCGCGACCCTGCCATGGATGGTGCTCGTGGTCTGTGGGGCGACCTTCGTCCTGCTGTTCGCGGCGTTCGGATCGCTGCTGCTGCCGCTCAAGGCGCTGCTGATGAACGTCCTGTCGATCGGCGCCTCCTTCGGCGTGATCGTGTGGGCGTTCCAGTACGGGAACCTGGCCACCCTCCTCGGGTTCACGCCCACCGGCACCATCGAGGCGACGGTCACGGTGCTGATCCTCGCGGTGGTGTTCGGGCTGTCGATGGACTACGAGCTGTTCCTGCTGTCCCGGGTACGGGCCGAGTGGCTGCGGACGGGCGACAACACTGCCGCCGTGGCGGCCGGGCTGCAGAAGACCGGCGGGATCATCACCAGCGCCGCGCTGCTGCTGCTGGTGGTCATCGGGGCGTTCTCGACGGCGGGGATCACGATCGTGAAGCTTCTCGGGGTCGGGATGTTCGTGGCGATCGTGGTCGACGCCACGCTGGTACGCGCCCTGCTGGTGCCCGCGACGATGCGGCTGATGGGGGCGGCGAACTGGTGGCTGCCCGGCCCCTTACGCGGCCTTCACCGCCGGATCGAGCTCCGCGAGCACGCCGCCGACGATCCCGCCAAGGCCCCTCCCACCCAGTCCGCGTCTCCGGCCCTGTCCGCGTCTCCGGCCCGGCCCGCGTCTTCCACCCGGTCTGTGTCCCGCGTCCGGTCCGAGCCTGTGCCCGCGCCCCACCCCGTGACAGCCCCGGCCCCTGCGCCCGCGCCGCCTCCCGTGACGGCGCCGCGTTCCACGGCCGCCCTCCCGATGCCGCCCGCGCCCGCATCCCCTTCTGCGCCCGCTTCCGCTCCGCTTGCCGCGCCTGCCCCCTCTCCTGCGCCCAACCCTCTTTCTGCGCCCGCCCCCGCTCCGCTTGTCGAGCCTGCCTCCTCTCCTGCGCCCGTCTCCCTGCCCGTGCCCACGCCCGCTCCGCTTGCCGCGCCCGCCCCTCCTCCTGCGTCCGCCGCCCCCTTCGCCGCGCCTGCCGCTCTTCCCGTGTCCGAACCCGCGCCCGCCGTCGTGTCCAGGGAGCGGGTGGAGGCGGCGGCGAGCACCCGGCGGGTCGTCAGGCCCAACCTCGACGGACCAGGCTGGCAGTGGGCCGACGAGGACGAGCGCCGTCCCGCGCCCGCCGTCCGTCTCCCGGCCGGTCCCGCGCCCGTCCGCCCGCTCGACACCGACCTGGGCCCCGTGCTCGACCGCGGCTCGCTCTTTGGGGCGGACACCGACCCCGTCGCACCGGCCTTCGCCACCCCTCACCCGGCGCCCGCCGAGCCGGTCAACGGGAGGGCCGAGCCGGTCAACGGGAGGAGCGTGCGACGCAGGCGGGGGCTCAACCCGTATCCCGGCACCACCGCTCCTCGCAGGCCCCGCAGGGAACCGTCCCGGGAGCAGTCGTCCCGGGAACAGCCGGCCCGGGAGCAGTCGTCCCGGGAGCAGCCGGCCCGGGGACAGCCGGCCCGGGAACAGCCGTCCCAGGGACAGGAGGCGCGGGAACAGGGCGGGGCCGCCCCCGAGCCCCGGCTGACCTGGGTGAAGGTCAGGCCACGGACCAGGGTCGTCAGGGCCGACCCCGACGGCCCCGGGTGGAGCTGGCAGGAGGTGGACGGATGACCCAGCTCGCCCTCCACGGGGCCAGGAGCGCCAGGACGTGGCCGCTCTTCGTGGTGGTGGCGCTCGCCGGGTTCGTGACGACGCTGGACAACACGGTCGTCACCGTCGCGCTCCCCACCATCAGGGCGGATCTCGGCGCCGGGCTCGCGGCTCTGGAGTGGGTGGCGACCAGCTACATCATGACCTTCGCGGGCCTCATGCTCGCCGGCGGTCGCCTCGCCGACGTGTACGGGCGCAGGAGGGTCCTCGTGGCGGGCCTGGTGACGTTCACGGGAGCGTCGCTGGGCGCCGGGCTGGCGACCACGGTCCAGCTGCTGGTCGCCGCGAGGCTCGTCCAAGGGGTGGGCGCGGCGCTGATCCTGCCCGCGACGCTCGCCGTCCTCGCGGGGAAGGACGAGCGGCAGCGGTCGGCGGGTGTGGCCGTGTGGATGGCGTCGGGTGCCGGAGCGCTGGCGCTCGGGCCGGTGGTCGGCGGGTACCTGAGCCAGCACGCGCACTGGACGTGGGTGTTCCTGATCAACGTGCCCGTCGGGGCGGCGGTGATCGCGCTGGCCCTCGCCGTCGTCCCCGAGGGCAGGGAGAGGGGCGCGGCGCGCGTGGACCTGCCGGGCGTGGCCGCCTCTGCGGTGGTGCTGTCGGCGGGCACGTTCGCGCTGATCCACGGCTCCGAGTACGGCTGGACGTCGCCGGTGATCGTCGCGGCGGGGGTGGCGTGCGCGGTGGGGGCGGTGGCGTTCGTCGTGGTCGAGCGGCGGGCGGCCGAGCCCATGGTGGACCTGGCGCTGTTCACGGCCCGGTCCTTCACCGGCGGTGTGGTCGCCCAGGTGTTGTGGGGCCTCGGCGTGAACGGCGTCTTCTTCTACACGGCGATCTTCCTGCAGGGGGTGCTGGGCTTCTCGCCGACCGCCTCGGGTGTGGCGTTCGTGCCGCTCGCCGTCCTGGTCGTGGCGGTGACGCCGCTGGTGCCGCTGGTGGAGCGGCGGATGGGAGCGGGCAGGACCGTCGCGGCGGGGCTGGTGCTCGTGGCGGCGGGGATGGGGTCGGTCGCCTTCCTCGGGCCCGGCGACGGGTGGGGCGAGTTGCTGCCCGCCGTGTGCGCGATCGGGGTCGGGTCCGCGCTGACGATGCCTCTCGGCTCGGCGGTCCTGGGAGCGGTCCCCGAGACGCGGGCGGGGGTCGCGGGCGGCGTCTTCACCGTGGGCAGGGAGATCTCCGGGCTGTTCGGGATCGCGGCGATCGGGGTGATCGTGCAGAGCGCGGGGACGTTCGCCTCGGGCTACTCGGCGGGGTTGCTGGTGGCGGCGGCGCTGGTCCTGGTGGGGGCAGCCGTGAGCGTGGCGGCGCTGCGGTGAAGGTCGCGATCCTGGTAGGGGCGGCTGTGAGCGTGGCGGCGCTGTGGTGAAGGTCGCGGTCCTGGTGGGGGTGGCTGTGCGTGTGGCGGCGCTGCGGTGAAGGTCGCGATCCTGGCGTTCGGCTCGCGGGGCGACACTCAGCCGTGCGTCGCGCTGGGCCGCGGGGTGCGAGCGCGCGGCCACGACGTCACGGTCGTCGCCGCTCCGCGCTACGCGCCGCTGATGGACGGGCTCGCCCTCGCGCCGCTCAGCGTGGACCCCGTCGCCGTGCTCGACTCGGACGAGGGCCAGGCGTGGCTGCGCAGCGGCCCCCTCGGGTTCGTCTCCGGATTCAGGCGGGTCGTCGAACCGCTCGCCGAGAAGCTGGTGGTCGAGGTCGACGCGGCCGCCCGCGACGCCGACCTGGTCCTCGCCCCTGCGCTCGGCGGCATGGGCGCGCACCTCTCGGAGCGGTACGGCATGCCGTACCTGCTGATGCACTTCCAGCCCAGCCATCCCACGGCCGCCTTCCCCAATCCGCTCGTGCCCGCGCGCACTCTCGGCGGATGGGGCAACAGGGTCAGTTACGCGGTGATCGAGAGGCTGAGCTCGCTCGTCCTGGGCCGGATGGTCGACAGGCTGCGGCGCTCGGTTTTCGGGCTCGGCCCCGCACGCCGGGGGCGCGAGGCGCCCGTGCTGTGCGCGGTGAGCCCGCTGGTCGTGCCCAGGCCGCGGGACTGGCCCGCGAGGGTCCACCTCACCGGCTACTGGCGGCTGCCGCCTGGGCCGCTGCCGGATGAGATCACGGCCTTCGTCGAGGAGGGGCCGCGGCCGGTGTTCGTCGGGTTCGGCAGCATGCGCCCGCCCGAGGGGCTGGCCACGCGGGTCCTCCAGGCGCTCAGGCTGGCGGGGGTGCGGGCCGTGGTCCAGGGGCTGGACGTGGAGCGTTCGGCGAACGTCCTGCAGGTCGAGGAGGTCGATCATGGCGCGCTCTTCCCGCTCGTGTCCGCCGTCGTCCATCATGGCGGGGCGGGCACCACGGCGACCGGCCTCACGGCGGGTGTGCCGAACATCGTCTGCCCGTTCTTCGCCGACCAGCACTTCTGGGGTGCGCGCGTCGCCGCGCTCGGGGCGGGCCCCGCGCCGCTGCCGGTCAGGCGCCTCACCGCCGAGGCGCTGGCGGCGAGGGTGCTGCGTGCCGTACCGAATCCTCGACTGGCCGCTCGACTGCGGGTGGAAGACGGAGTGCGACAAGCAGTGGATCTCTTACAACTGTCCGGATAGTGTGCTACTTGCCCACCTTTGATCCCCCCGCGAAGTAGGCGACATGCGTTTCCGGAAGATCTTCGTCATCGGCCTGGCGCTTTCGCTGCTGGGCATCGGCGTCCCTGCCTGGTCGGACAACGACCCCAGGAGCTGCAACGACCTGATGTCGAGCGACACCCCCGCGTACGTCGTCTGCAGGTGGATGGCGACGCCGGAGGAGGCCGCCGACATCGCCAGGTTCTGGCTGGACAACGACGGCGAGAACATGCGGAACACCGTGCCCGTCGACAGCCCGACGATCGACTGCACCGAGGAGGGCAACAGCTGCCCCGAAGTGCCCGACGACAGCACCTCCGGCGATGTGGGCGACCCCGACCCCGCAGGGGAGAACGACGGCGGCGGCACGCCCGAGTGCGAAGGTGGGGCGAAGGACTGCTACGTCGACCCCTCCGAGCTGTCGGCGGCCGCGGTGAAGACCGCCGCCGAGACCGCCGAAGGACAGGCGGTCAAGGCCGCGACCGCGGCGGGGCTGCGGGTCTGGATCGACACCGACCTGGCCGACGACTGGAAGGCGGGCAAGCTCGCGGAGGCCGTGAAGCGGGTGGGTGCGCTGGCGCTGCAGCAGGGCGTCACGGGCATCAGGTTCAGCTCCCAGCTCGGCTACAACCAGACGTTCACCTCCGCCGAGGAGATCGACAGGTTCGTGACCGAGGCGGCGGCAGCCCTGCGTGACGCGGTCCCGGGCAGGAAGCTGGCCCTGCACACGGTCGTGCCGGTGCTGGGCTGCGGGGCGAACGAGGCGTGCAAGACCGAGATCGGCAAGAAGTACCCGCTGCTCGACCCCGAGCGCGTCGGCGCGTGGCTGTCCAAGGGCCTGGTCGACCAGCTCTCCCTCGACAACGGCCACCTGGCCACCGAGTACGCCGCCTGGAAGATCGACGCCGCCGCCGCCCAGCGCAACCAGTGGATCCAGGTCAGGGCCCGCGCGTGGGACGCCTACGCCACGATCGGTGCCGAGGACGCGGTCTTCACCGCGCCCGGTTCCTCGAAGCTGACCGCCGACCAGGCGCTGAAGACGATCACCGAGCGGGTGGCGACGCCGCTGCAGTCCGACGCGGCCGAGACCGTGACGCTGTGGACGCGCTGGCAGGACGCCAAGGGCGCGGTCAACAGGGTGCTCGGGGAGAAGCTGGCAGGCAACGCCACCTGGGAGCAGCTCGCCAGGCTCAGCGAGGTCAAGCCGCGCCTGGCCACGCTCTACAACCCCGCGACGCCCGAGGTGGACGTGGCGACCGACCTGAAGAAGTACGCCGAGGTGTTCGGGCAGGTCTACCTGGCCGCCGCCTAATTTTTGGAGTCCACTCCAAATTTGGCATAGACTCCATCGTGTGAGCCTGCGCGAACGCAAGAAGCTGGAGACCAAGCGCCACATCGCCGAGGTGGCGCTCCGGCTCTTCGTCGAGCGCGGATTCGACCAGGTCACGATCGCCGAAGTGGCCGCGGCGGCCGACGTGTCGGTCAACACCGTCTACAACTACTTCAAGGTCAAAGAGGATCTGGTCATCCCGCCCGTCTCCAGGGACAGGCTCGCCGCCATCGTGCGCGGGCGGCCGGCGGGATCGTCGGCGGCCGGCGCCATCCTCGCCACGCTGCGCGACGAGCTGCGCCGCCGCGACAGGAGCATCGGGCTGACCGAGGGGTTCGGCCGCTTCGTGGAGATGGCGCGTGCCGCGCCGACCCTGAGCGCGAGGCTGGCGGGCCTGGCCGAGCAGATGGTCGACGAGCTGGCCCGCGTCCTGGCGGAGGAGGGCGGCGCCGAGCCTGGTGATCCGACGCCGTCGCTGGTCGCCGAGCAGCTCGGCTGGGTTCACGCCCACGTCCTGCGCGAGATCGGCAGGCGCACCGCCGAGGGGCAGGACCCCTCCGCCATCGCCACGGCGACGCTGGAGCGGCTCGACACCATCGAGAGCCTGCTCGGCGCCCGGGTACTCACCTACGCGACGAGAGATTCGGCATGGACACCTACCGAGTGATCATCAGGGCCAGGTTCGACGGCCTCACCGACGTGCAGCACGAGACGCTGCGCTCCCGGGTCGACGCCTGCGAGATCGGCTTCAGCGAGCGCGGCTCGCTCGCCTACGACGAGTCGGTGAGCTGGTTCACCTTCCGCTTCCAGACCGAGGCGGACGACGACACCGAGGCCCAGATCGCCGCCCTCGACGCGCTCTCCTACCCGTTCAAGAACGAGACGATCGGCGTCACGAACCTGACAGAGATCAGTAGCCGCGCCCTGCGGCGCCGCGGCTGAGCAGGTCGAAGGCGGCGTCGGCGGCCTCGGCCGCCTCCGGGAAGACCTCGTCGGCCGTACGGCCGGCCGAGACGGCCGCGACGTTGTCGTGGGCGAGCACGTCGACGACCGCGATCACCTGGGCGGCCACCAGGCGCGGCGCGGGGCCGCCGAGCGCGCCGGACAGCGAGGCCGCGTCGGCCGCACGATACTCCGCCAGGCGGGCGGACAGACTCGGCGTGCCGAACACCAGCCGGTAGAAGGCGAGCACCTCGGGCACGTCGCAGAGCCCGGTGACGGGATCGCGCGCCCGCAGCCCCTCCCGGAAGTGCCGGTGCAGGGCTGCCAGCGGCGTCTCACCCGGATCCCGGGCGGCGACCACCCTGGCGTGCTCGCCCTGATGGTCGGCGAAGCGGTGCAGGACCAGGTCCTCCTTGGAGGTGAAGTACCTGAACAGCGTCGGCTTCGACACCTCCGCCGCCGCCGCGATGTCGGCGACCGCCACCTGGTCGAAACCCTCGGCGAGGAACATCGCGATCGCGGTCTCGGACAGCAGCTGCCGCGTTCGCTCCTTCTTGCGGTCGCGCAGGTTCATGGATCAAGTGTCACTGCTGCAGCGTCCAGTTCACGACGCCGAGCGGCAGCGGGGCCGGCTGCACGGCGTCGGGCGGTGTGATCGGCGGCAGCGGGGTGTCGTACTCCCACTCGCGCTCGTCCCTCATCGTCGCCACCGTGGGGTCGCCGCCGCCCTTCAGGCCGAGCGCGCGCAGGGCCATCGGGAAGGAGTTCTTGAACTCCCTGTTCCAGTACGGCCAGGTGTGGGTGCCGTTGCCGTACATGTTCATGGTGTGCTTGATGCCGAGCGCGTCCAGCCGCCTGCTCAGCGCCTTGGCCGTGTACGCGGAGATGGGCTCGCCCAGGTGGGCGGGGTGCCACGGTGAGCCGGGCGGGTCCAGCGGGCCGGCGAAGCTGTTGGTGCCGCTCGACATGTAGATGGCCGTGCCCTTGAGGTTGGGGGCGAGCACGACCGGGTCGTTGGCCGCCCAGACGTCCTTGTTCCTCGTCGGGTCGCCCCACAGCGCGTTCGGGTCCTGGCCCTCGCTGAGCTGGGCGTTCTGGATGATCTGCGGGATGCCGGGCAGCTCCGTCGCCATGATGCCGCTGAACGCGCCGACGAACCCGAACATGCCGGGATTCTGCGCGGCGTACTTCACCGCCCCGTAGGCGCCCATCGACAGGCCCGCGATCGCCCTGCGCGTGCCGGCGCGGTAGCCGATCTCCAGGAGCCGCCGCACCTCCTGCGTGTGGAATCGCGCCCAGGCGGGGCTGCCGCCACGCCCGCCGTTGTACCAGTCGGAGTAGTTGCCGGCTCTGCCCGCCTCCGGCATGACGATGATCGCGTCGACGTTCTCGGTGAAGGAGACGACATCGGTCATGCGGGTCCAGGCGGTGTAGTTGTCGGCGCCGCCGTGCAGGAGGTAGAGGACGGGCCAGGTGCGCTTGGCGGATGCGGACCAGCCGTGGGGGAGCAGCAGACGGACGGGAGTCATCCGGCCGACGGACGGCGAGGAGATGAGGACGTCCATCATGCGCGGGCCGAGCCGGCGCTCCCTGACCACCCTCGCCGGGCCCTTCAGCGCCGGCTGACCCGGCGCGTAGCGGGGGTCGCCGGCGTCCTTCGGGCCGGTCCCCCGCTGGTCCGGCTGTCGGGCCGGTTGCCGGGCGGGCGGCCGGTCGGGCAGGGTCGGCTGCGGCTGGGGAGCCTTGGTCGGCCGCCCGTTCGGGTCGTCGAGGAAGGGGTTGTCGCCGGTGTCCCCCTGCGGCGGCACCTCGCCCGGCTGACCGGGCACGTCGGCCTGGCCCTGCCTGGCCGGTCGCTCGGTCTTGGCGGGCTCCGCCTTCCTGGGCTCGCCGTCGCCCTCCGGCACCAGCGACCAGTTCGGATCAGCAGCCGCGGGACCGGCCGCCGCGCCCATGACCAGCACCGACGCCAGTGCCACCGCCAGCAAGCCCCTGGATCGCATGATGCCCGTCACCGTCCTCAGCCGTCCTCAGCGTGCAGGCGAGGCTAGGGCCTGGCGGCGCGTGGCAGCTATCACCGGAGGCAACGAAAAGGCGCTGCGGCTTGCGCTCTCCGGACAATTATCACCGGCGTGACAAAACGAACCGGAGGAATGTTCCGCTACGGGCTGCTCTCGAACGGTTCGTATGGGTAGGTTGGCCGATCACCCCCGGCAGCATGGGAGAACCCATGGACGTACTCGGTGACGGCGAGATCCGCCGCTTCCTCACGGAACGGATCTCCTCCCGGTGTGCCACGGACGACGTGGACCCCGACCGGCCGCTGGAGGAGTACGGACTGTCCTCCAGGGACGCGATGGGGATCGCGGGGGAGCTGGCCGAGCTGGTCGGGCGGGAGCTGCCGCCGACCCTGGTGTGGGAACACCCGACGATCAACCGGCTCGCCGCCGCCCTCTCCTCACCCGGCCCGCTTTCCGACCTGGCGGACGATCGTGCACCCGAGCCGCACCCGACGGGCGGCCGTCCGTCCGGCCCCCGCCCCCACCCGGTCGAGGGCCGTTCGTCCTACCCGCACCACCACTCGGTCGAGGGCCGCTCGTCCGGCGCGTACCACCTGGTCGAGGGCCGCTCGTCCGACGGGTACCACCTGGTCGAGGGCCGCTCGCACGAGGCACGTCCCCATCCGGTCCAAGGCCGTGCGCCCGAGCCGATCGCGGTGGTCGGGGTCGGGTGCCGCCTGCCGGGCGCCGAAGGGCCCGAGGCGTTCTGGGATCTCCTCGTCCACGGCCGCGACGCCGTACGGACGGTGCCCGAAGGCAGGTGGGAACGGTTCGACGACGGCACGGCCCGCACCGCGGAAGCCCTGCGCCGCACGACCAGGCACGGCGGCTTCCTCGACGACATCGAGGGATTCGACGCCGAGTTCTTCGGCATCCCACCGGGCGAGGCCGCCACGATGGACCCCCAGCAGCGCCTCCTCCTCGAAACGGCGTGGGACGCGTTCGAGCACGGCGGTATCGCCCCTCGCTCGTTACGCGGCAGCCGTACCGCCTGCTTCGTCGGCATCTCCGGCAACGAGTACGCCCACCTCACCACCGCCGACCCCGCCTCCGTGGAGGCCTGGACCGCCACGGGCGCCGCCTTCAGCATCGCCGCGAACCGGCTGTCGTACCTGCTGGACCTGCGCGGACCCTCGATGGCCGTCGACACCGCGTGCTCGTCGTCCCTCGTCGCCATCCATCTGGCGGTGAACAGCCTCCGGGCGGGTGAGAGCGACCTCGCTCTGGCGGCGGGCGTGAACCTGCTGCTGTCCCCGGTCGTCACCATGGCCTTCGACCAGGCGGGCGGCACCGCGCCGGACGGCAGGTGCAAGGCGTTCGACGCGTCCGCCGACGGGATGGTGAGGGCCGAGGGCTGCGGCGCCGTCGTGCTCAAGCGCCTGTCCGACGCCCTCCGCGACAACGACAGGGTCCTCGCGGTGGTCACCGCGTCCGCCGTCAATCAGGACGGCCGCTCGAACGGGCTCGTCGCCCCCAACCCCGACGCCCAGCGGGACCTGCTCCGGGGCGTCTACGCCGACCTCGACAGGGGCCCCGACCACATCGAGGCCCACGGCACCGGCACCTTCCTCGGCGACCCGATCGAGGCCCGCGCCATCGCCGCCGCGCTCCCCTGCCCCGTCCTGATCGGCTCGGTGAAGACCAACCTCGGCCACCTGGAGGCCGCGGCGGGGGTGACGGGCTTCATCAAGTCGGTGCTGTCGCTCCACCACGGCCTCATCCCGCCCAGCCTGCACGTCCACACGCCGAACCCGCACGTCCCCTGGGAATCCCTCACGCTGGTCACCGAACCGACCCCGTGGCCCCGTCCCGACGCCCGGGCGGGGGTGTCGTCGTTCGGCTTCGGCGGCACCAACGCGCACATCGTCCTGGACGCCCACCACGAGCCCGCGACCCTGGCCCGCGCGACCGGCACGCCGCGCGCCCGAGTGCTCGGCGAGAGCACCCGGGCGACCGGGACGCCGCCGGCCCGGGTGCTCAGCGAGGGAAGCCGCACGACCGGCACGCCACCGGCCCGGGTTCTCGTGCTGAGCGACACCTCGGCCGACCGGGTCAGGGAGCAGGCCGCCGACCTGGCCGCCTGGCTCACCACCCACCGGGACCCGAGCGGCGGTTCCCCGGACAGCGGCGCCTGGCTGGGGGACGTCGCGTACACGCTGGCGAGGCGGGCGGGCAGGGGCAGGGTGGGCGCGGCGGTCGTGGGGAGGACCGCCGACGAGCTGGTCCGCGCGCTCGCGACCGTCGAACCAGGGCCCGCGGGCGGCAAGGGCCCGGTGTGGGTCTTCAGCGGGTACGGCGCGCAGTGGCCGGGCATGGTGCGCGACCTCTACGCCGCCGAGCCCGTCTTCAGGGAGGCCGTCGACGAGCTGGCGCCGCTGCTCAAGGCGGAGGGCGGCATCGACCCGCACGACAGGGAGGCGAGCGGCGTCGCCCACCTACAACCGATGATCTTCGCCGTGCAGATCGCCCTCAGCAGGCTGTGGACCGCCTACGGGATCCGGCCCGCGGCCGTCATCGGGCACTCCATGGGCGAGGTCGCCGCGGCGGTCGTCGCCGGCGGGCTCGGGCTGCACGACGGGGTCAGGGTGATCTGCAGGAGGGCGCGGCTGCTGGGCTCGCTGGGCGGAGGCGGGTCGATGGCGGTGCTGGAGGTCGCCGCCGAGGAGGTGCCGGCGGGACTTCACGTCGCCGTGCACTCCTCGCCGGCGCAGACCGTGGTCACGGGCGACGCTGACGGCATGGCGCGGTTCGCGGCGGAGGTGGGGGCGAGCGGGCGGTACGCGCGGGTGCTGACGGCGGAGGGCGCGGGGCACTCGCCCCAGGTCAGGCCCCTGCAGCCGTTGCTGAGGGCCGAGCTGGAGCCGATCAACCCCCGCAAGCCCTCGATCCCGTTCTACTCGACGGTGCTCGACGATCCGCGGGAGACGCCGACGTTCGAGCCCGCCTACTGGGCGGCGGGGATCAGGCGTCCCGTACGGCTCATGCAGGCGGTGCGAGCCGCGGCGGAGGACGGGCACACGGTCTTCACCGAGATCGGGCCGCATCCCGTGCTGGCCGCGCCGCTCAGGGACAGCCTCCCGCGGAGCGTGCTGGTGACCCATTCGATCGCCAGGCCCCCTTCCTCCGGCGCGGGTCCCGCTCCCGATGGGCAGGGCGAGGGCGGGTCCGGCGAGCGGGGTCCTGGGGTGAAGGGGTTCGAGGAGCAGGTCGCCAGGGTGGCGGCCGCCGTGCCGCCGTGCCTGGACGGCCGGGTGGTGGACGTGCCGCGGCCGCGTTGGCGGAGGGAGCGGCACTGGGTGGCCGAGCGGCCGCGTACCGCGGGCGGGCACCCGGTGCTGGGCGCGCACGTGGAGACTCCCGCAGGTGACAGCTGGTCCCCCGTGCTCGACGACCTGTCCGAGGCGCCGTGGCACCTGGACGAGGCGACCTGGCACAGGCAGGGCGTCGCCGTGCTGCCGGTGGAGGCGGTCGCGCGGCTGGCGCTGGCGGCGTCTGGCGGGGACGTCGTCGAGGACGTCGCGCTGTACGCGCTGCTGCCGTTGCCGGCACGGGTCACCGTCACGCGCGTGGGCGGGCGCGTCGAGGTGCACGCGAAGGACGCGGCGGGCGTGTGGAAGATGTACGGCTCGGCCGGCGAAGGCGGCTCTGCCGACGCGCGGGAAAGAATCGGGCTTTTCCGTGTAGACGGGTCTTGTGAGGGAATCGAGACGCGAGAGATCCAGGAGGCGGGCGTTCCGGTACGGCTGGCGGACAAGCTCGTCGAACGGCTCTGGACACCGGCCCCGCTGGCGGACGACCAGGTGGCGCCGGCCCGCGAATGGCTCATCCTGGCCGATGAGGGGGATCCGCGGGCCGGCCGCCTGGCCTCGTTCCTGCCCGCGGGGCCGGAGGGCGACCCGCTCCTGCTCGTGCCCGTGAACCCCGACCCGGCGAGCGTCCTGCTGGATCTGGCGCGGATGGCCGGCGGCAGGCGGCTGAGGATCGTCACCGAGCGAGCGCAGGCCGTCGTCGCGGGCGAGCCCGGCGAGCCGGCGGCCGCCTCGCTGCGTGGCGTGATCAGGGTGCTGGCCCTGGAACATCCCGAGCTCCGGGCCAGCCTGATCGACGTCGACGACCTTTCGGCGCTCGCGCGGGAGCTGGCCTGCGACTCCGATGACGACGAGGTGGCCTGGCGCGGCGGCGTCCGCTACGCCGCCCGGCTTCGCCGCGCCGAGCTCCCCGAACCCGCCCGCCATCGTGGCGTCCCTGCCGTGGTGCGCGAGGGCGGCGGCTACCTGATCACCGGAGGCTACGGCACGCTCGGACTCCTGGTCGCCCGCTGGCTGGCCGAGAGAGGAGCGGGGAGGGTCGTGGTGAACGGCCGTTCGGGGCCGTCGGCCGAGGCCGCCGCGCACCTCGCCGGGCTCCCGGCCGTCGAGGTGGTCACGGGGGATCTGGCCGCGGAGGGTACGGCAGCGCGGCTGGTGGCGGCGGCGACCGAGGGCGGGCTGCGGCTGTGCGGGGTCGTCCACGCGGCGGGAGCGCTGGACGACAGCCTGGTCGCGGACCTGACGCGAGCCTCGATCGAACGGGTGTGGGCGGCCAAGGCGACGGGCGGGCGGCGGCTGGACGAGGCGACGCGGGGCCACGACCTCGACTGGTGGGTGGCGTTCTCGTCGGCCGCGTCGCTGCTGGGCTCGCCGGGGCAGGCCGCCTACGTGATGGCGAACGCGTATCTGGACGCGCTGTGCGATCTCCGCAGGGCGGAGGGCGCGCCGGCGGTGTCGATCGCGTGGGGAACGTGGGCGGGGGCGAACCCGCTGCCCGCCGTCGTGCCGCTCACTCCGGAGGAGGGGATCGAGGCGCTGGAGGCTCTGCTGCGAAGAGGGCTGTCGGCGGGCGTGGTCAGGCTCGACCCTGCGAAGGCGACGGCGGTGTTCCCAGGGGTGGGGCGCATGCCGTACTTCTCCATGGTGGTGGAGGGCGCGGGGGATCGGCGGCCCGACCTGGGGGAGCTGGCGCCCGAGGAGGCGCTGCGGGTGATCGGCGCGCGGGTGCGGGAGCGGGTGGCGGGCGTGCTCGGGCTCGACGCCCGATGGCTGGAGGAGTCCGGGGATGCGCCGGGCGGCACGGTGCTGACGGATCTGGGGCTGGACTCGCTGGCGGCGACGCGGTTGCGCGGCTCGTTCGAGCACGACTTCGGGGTGGCACTGCCCGCGGGGCTGCTGCTCAGAGGCGGCACTCTCGACGGGGTCGTGCGGGCGCTGGCGGCCGAACTGGGCGTCGAGAGGGCCGGGCCGGTCGAGATGGGACCGAGAGACGCGGCCGAACGGCTGGTGGTCAGAGTGGCGGGGGAGGTGGTCGGGCGGGTACTCGGAGTGAACGAGGCGGTCCCGGCCGAGGTCCTGCCCGCCCTGGAGCGCGAGGTGGGGCGCAGGGTGGCCGGCGTGACCGTGGCCGAGGTCGCCGACGGGGTGCGGAACCTGGACGAGAAGGAGGCAGGGCGGGGGATCGTCAGGCCGCTGACGGCCGGGCTCGCCCCGCCCGGCGCGCACCGCGGGCCGTTGTTCCTCGCGCACCCCGCGGGCGGGACGACGGGCGTCTATCTCAGGCTCGCGTCCCTTCTCGGCACGCCGGTGTTCGGGCTGGAACGGGTGGAGGGGGCGGACGGCATCCCCGAGCGGGCCGCCGCCTACGCCGAGGCCATCACCGGCACCTGTCCCGCCCCCTACCGGATCGGCGGCTGGTCGTTCGGCGGGATCATGGCCTTCGAGATCGCCAGGCTGCTCGGCGACGCCGTCGAGCTGGTCGCGATGATCGACTCAGGGCTTCCCGCCCCGCTCGACCCCGCCGCGCTCACCCGCGTCCACGCCCGGAGGTACGCCGACTTCTCCCAGTACCTCCGCGACACCTACGGCGCCGCCATCTCCCTGACCTACGACGAGCTGGCGGAGCTCGGCGAGAGCGAACAGCTGGCCCTCACCGAGGCGCGCATCGAGGCGTCGGGCGTCCTGACCGGACTGAGCCCCGCCATCCTGCGCCACCAGCGCACCTCCCACCAGGACACCCTGGCCATCGAGCGCTACCAGTGCGGGCCGTACCAGGGAAGGGTCGTCCTCTACCGCTCCACCGAGCCGACCCCGTGGGCCGTGGAGGACGTCCGCTACGCGCACACCGACGATCCCGCCCGAGGCTTCGCGCCGTTCGCGAAGAACCTGGAGATCGTCCCCGTGCACGGGTCGCACCATCTCAACCTGCTCGACCCCCCACATGTAGAGATCGTCGCCGCACACCTGAGAGGTCTCCTTTGACATTCTCCCCTCGTCAACGAGGGGGATTCCCACGGTCACCCGTGAGGGTTCCTGCTTCACGGCCAGTTGCCCGCCCGAGAGGACTCTCGTTGAGGTCTTACACCAGCTCCACAGGCGTTTCAGCTCTCCGCCAGCCCGGCGGCGAGCACATTCTTGGCGGCATTGACGTCACGGTCGTGGTGTGCGCCACAGGCGCACACCCAGTCGCGGACGTTCAGCGGCACCCTGGCCTGCAGCGCTCCGCACGCGGAACACAGCTTGGAGGAGGGGAACCAGCGGTCGACCACCACCAGCTCACGCCCGTACCAGATGGCCTTGTACTCCAGCATGGAGCGCAGTTCCCGCCAGGACGCGTCCGAGATGGCGCGCGCCAGCGAATGGTTGCGGACCATGTTGCGGACGGTCAGATCCTCCACGGCGATCACTTGGTTCTCGCGAACAAGCCGGTCACGGCGTTCATGCTTCGGGTTGACGATCTTCTCGCCGGTGGAGAGCGTCACCAGCGCGCTGATGCCCGCGTCCGCGCCCACGTTCGTGCCGACCGGCGACTGCGCCACACCCCACATGCTACTGCCACCATCAGGCGAGAATCGTGCGTTTGTTCGATATGGCGGTCCGCCTGGCGGCGAATCGCCCGCCCCTGTCCCGCTCCGCAGGGGTCCGATTCCTCCCCGCCCGAAGGCGGGGGTTTCCCCGGAGGTATCTGATGACGCTGGCAGAGGCAGTGATCGAGGGCGCGGATCCCGAAGAGCTCGAGCACACTCCGCTCCCCTCGACCTACACCGCCGCCTACATCCGCAAGGACGAGGTCGGCATGTTCGGCAGGACGCCGCACGGCGTGAACGGGGTGGACAAGGACGTGCGCAGGTCGCTGCACGTGGGCGAGGTCCCCATGCCCCGGCTGGCCCCGGACGAGGTCCTTGTCGCGGTCATGGCCAGCGCGATCAACTTCAACACCGTCTGGTCGGCGATGTTCGAGCCGATCCCGACGTTCGCCTTCCTCGAGCGCTTCGGCAGGACCGATCCGCGCCACGACCTCGACACGCACGTGCTCGGCTCGGACGCGTCCGGCGTGATCGTCAGGAAGGGCGCGGCGGTACAGCGCTGGCGGATCGGCGACAGGGTGGTGACGAGCCCCGCGTACGTGGACGGCGAGGACCCCGTCACCCACCACGACTCCATGCTGGGGAACGACCTGCGGGCGTGGGGATTCGAGACGAACTTCGGCGGGCTCGCGGAGTTCGCGGTGGTGAAGGCGACGCAGCTGCTGCCGAAGCCGGCCCACCTGAGCTGGGAGGAGGCCGCGTGCAACATGCTGTGCGCGTCCACCGCCTACCGCATGCTGGTCGGCGAGCACGGCTCGCGGATGAAGCAGGGTGACGTGGTGCTGCTGTGGGGCGCGACCGGCGGCCTCGGCGCGTACGGCGTGCAGCTCGTCAAGAACGGCGGAGGCATCCCCGTCGGCGTGGTCAGCTCGCGGGAGAAGGCCGAACTGCTGCGCAGGATGGGGTGCGAGCACATCCTGGACCGCACCCAGTTCGAGCACCTGGACGACGAGAAGGCATGGCGCAGGCTGGGGGCCGAGGTGCGCAGGCTGGTCGGCGAGGACCCCGCGATCGTGTTCGAGCACACGGGCAAGGAGACGTTCGGCGCGTCGGTGTACGTCGCGAGGAAGGGCGGCTCGGTGGTGACCTGCGGTTCGTCCAGCGGGTTCGAGCACGCCTACGACAACAGGCACCTGTGGATGAGGCTCAAGCGGATCATCGGCTCGCACGGCGCGAACTACCTGGAGTGCGCCGAGGTCAACCGCCTCATCTCGCTCGGGATGATCCATCCGACGCTGTCGCGGGTCTACCCGCTGGAGCGGGCGGGCGACGCGGCGCGTGCCGTGCAGACGAACGAGCACGTCGGCAAGGTCGGGGTGCTCTGCCTGGCGCCGGAGGAGGACCTGGGCATCGAGGACCGTGCGCTGCGGGAGCGTGTCGGCGAGCCGAACCTCAGGCTGTTCCGCTCCTGGCCTGTCGCGCCCTGAGGACGATCTCCAGCTCGAAGCGGATGTCGGGGTCGCCGAGCTGCTCGCCGTACAGTTCCTCGAGCTGGCGCAGCCGGTAGCGGACGGTCTGCGGGTGGACGTGCAGCCTGGCGGCCACCTCGCCGGCGCCTCTGCCGTACCTCAGCCAGGCCAGCAGCGTCTCGGCCAGCCGGTCCTGCTGCGACTTGCGCAGGTGGGCGAGCGGCGCGAGCCTGGCCTGCGCCAGCGCGCCGACCAGGTCCTCGTCCTTGAAGACGATCAGCGTCGCCATGTGGTCGGCGCAGCGCAGCGGCCCGCGGGCTCCGGGGAGCACCCCTCTGCGGGCCAGGTCCAGCGCCTCTTCCGCCCATTGCAGCGAGACGGCCGCCCTGTTCAGCGGTACGGCGGGGCCGACCGCGGCCCGCCATCCGCGCAGGCTCTTCTCGAGCATCTGGGGCTGCCCCGGCCCGTTGGGGTCGGGGACGAGCAGGCACGGCTGCGGCCGTTCGAGCCCGACCAGGACGTCGGGGGGAAGGGAGGGGGTGCCGTTCTGGTCGTCGAGCGCGACGCCCGCGACGGTCCTGGGCAGCCGCCAGCCCGCCGCCTTGGCCAGGTCGGCGATCGCCTCCGCGCCGGCGGACGGCTGGGAGAGCAGCAGGTCGAGCAGGCGGTGGCGGCGGCGCTCCATCTCGCCCGCCGCGTGGGCCCTGGCCTCGTCGAAGCCCTGGGCGGCCGCGTCGGCCAGCTGGTCGAGGTAGACGAAGATCGCCTCCCCGAGGTCGTAGAGCGACTGGGGCGACAGGCCGAGCGGTTCGGCCAGCTCTGTCAGCCGCCGCCAGCCGACTCTCGCACCCAGGCGCATGGCGGTCTGGAGCGGTTCGAGGTTGCGGCCCTCGGCGGCCTCGCCCCTGCCGATCATGCGGAACGGTTCGGGATCCCACGGGGTGTCGGGGTCCTCGATGCGGTCGAGGAAGCGGCCGATGGCCTCCTCGACCGCCATCCGCACGACCTTGATGTAGATCTCGTCAGACGGCCTCGCGTACTCGGGGATCCGGGTCTGGATCTCCTCGATCACCTCGTCGGAGAGCCTGCCGATACCGGGGCGCAACGCGTGCACGATGCCGGAGGGAACGGACTCCCAGAGGCGGCGCCCGTCGCTCCCGTCACCCTTGATGCCCATGACCCCTCCCGTCGCCACTTGTTACTTAACTGACAGGGGTTGCGTAGAGCAAGTGCTTGTTTTTATAACTATTGGATGAAGGAGCCGAACTCCTCCAGCGAGATCAGGCCGTCGCCGTCACGGTCCAGCCTGGCGACGCCCGCCTGCGCGGCTTCGAGGGTGATGGGCTGGCCGAGCACCTCCATCAGGCGGACCAGCTCCTCGGCGGAGATCAGACCGTCGTTGTTGCCGTCGACGAGGTCGAACGTGATCGCGTAGTCACTCATGGGCGAGAGGTTAGTCCCATTTACCGCCCATCGCCGCTCACTCGGTCAAAGGAGACGACCAGCGCCCATACCGGTGATCACGGGCGTGCCGATCGGCGCGGGAGCCGACACCCCGCTCCCGCGCCGCCCGACCGCTCTACGGCTATCGTCGGGTTTCATGGACTTCATCGCGTCCGCGCCCAACCTGCGGGACATCGGTGGTCAGCTCACCGCCGACGGCAGGAAGGTCCGCACCGGGCTCGCCTTCCGGTCCGGCGCGCTCGACCAGCTCACCCCCGCCGACCAGGAGGCGCTGACCGCACGCGGGGTGCGCCTGGTCTGCGATCTCCGCACGGCGAGCGAGCGCGCCGCCCAGCCTGACCGGATCCCGGACGGCGTCGACTACCTGGTGCTCGACGTGCAGCGGCAGGGCGGCCACGGCGCCGACATCGCCGCCCTGTTCGAGGACCCCTCGCTCGTGGCCTCGCTGACCTCGCCCGAGACCTCCGAGGGGTTCCTCGCCGCGGTCTACCGCGGCATGGTGATCGAGCCCGACGCGCACGCCGCCTTCGGCGACCTGATGCGCGCGCTGTCCAGGCCGGGCACCCTCATGCACTGCACGGCGGGCAAGGACCGCACAGGATGGGGCGTCGCGCTGCTGCTCACCGTCCTGGGCGTCGACAAGCGGACGGTCATGGCCGACTACCTGCTCAGCAACGATCACCTGGCGGAGGCGGCGAGCAGGATCTACGGGATGCTCGAAGGCACGGGGATCGCCGTCGAGGTCGTGCGGCCGCTGCTGGAGGTGCGCGAGCCGTACCTGAACACCGCCTTCGACACCGTCGCCGCCGTCCACGGTGACATGGACGGATACGTCCGTGAGGCCCTCGGCCTCACGGACCGCGACCTGGCCGCGCTCAAGGACCTGTACCTGAACTGACCCGCCCCCGACCGGCCCCGCCCCCCGGACGGGAGCGGGGCCGGGGCCCGTCAGACGACCGCGCCCGAGCCCTCGCGGGAGCGGGGGGCACGGCGGGCGGGCGGGGACGGCGGGGGCTGCTTGCTGTGCCGTTCGAACACGATCGCCAACGGCCCCGCCACCAGCGACGACGACAGGGTGCCCACCACGATCCCGATCAGCAACGCGATCGCGAAGTCGCGCAGCGAGTCGCCGCCGAACACCGCCAGCGCGGCCAGGATGAACAGCGCGCCCAGCCCGGTGTTCACCGTCCGCGGCACGGTCTGCAGGATCGCCTGGTTGACCACCTGGGCGAACGGCGCCTTCCGCTGGGCCGCCCACAGCTCGCGCACCCTGTCGAAGACCACCACCTTGTCGTTCACCGAGTACCCGACGATCGTCAGCATCGCCGCGAGGAAGACCCCGTCGATCGGCTTGCCGAACCACGCGAAGGCCCCCACGACCGCCGCCGTGTCCACCAGCAGCGCCAGAACGGCCGCCGCGCCGAACGTCCACCGGAACCTGGCCGCCAGGTAGACCAGCTGCGCCGCCAGCGCGACGCCCAGCGCGATCAGCGCGTTGCGCCGCAGTTCCTCACCGAGGGAGGGCCCGATGAGCTCGTCGCGCACCTTGGTGGCCTGCCCGCCGAGCGCCCGCTGGATCCGGTCGACGTCGTCGGCCCCGATCTGTCCGGTCCGCACCGAGATCGCCTCGTTCGAGCTCTGCACGACCGCGTTGGGGAACCCCGCGCCGGAGACCGCGGCCCTGGCCGCGTCCGCGCTCACCGGCGTGGCCGTCGTGAACTCGACGAGCCGTCCTCCGGTGAACTCGACCCCGAAGTTCAGCCCCCGCGAGACGAGCCCGGCGACCGCGATCACGACGAGCACCGCCGCGCCGACGAGCCAACGCCTGGCGTGCCGCATGACGAAGGGGTTGCGGGCGGTCAGCCAGGTGCGCATCCTGCCGATCGAGCCGATGCCGGAGATCCGCGGCGGGACCCTGCCGATGATCCACTGGGTGAGCGCCCTGGTGATGAGCAGGGCCGAGACAAGGGAGGCCAGCACGCCGATCGACAGTGTCACGCCGAACCCCTTGACCGGGCCCGACGCCAGCCAGAACAGCAGGCCGGCGGCGAGCAGCGTGGTGATGTTCGAGTCGGCGATCGCGCTCCACGCCTTCCTGAACCCCTGGTCGAGCGCGGCCCTCAGGCCAGCTCTGCCGTACTCCTCCCTGGCTCGTTCGAAGACCAGCACGTTGGCGTCGACGGCCATGCCGATCGCCAGCACGAAGCCCGCGAGGCCGGGGAGGGTGAGCGTCGCGCCGAGGGCGGTCAGCGCGGCGTAGGAGATGAGGCCGTAGCTCACCAGCGCGACCGCGGCGAGCAGACCGACCACCCGGTAGACGAGGATGATGAACGCGCCCGTCAGGACCACGCCGACGACGGCGGCCTGGGCGCTGGCGGTGATGGCCTCGGCGCCGAGCGTCGGGCCGACCGTCCGCTGCTCGACGATCTTCATCGGCACGGGAAGCGAGCCGCCCTTGATCAGCACCGCGAGGTTCTGCGCCTCCTCGGGGGTGAAGGAGCCGGTGATGTCGGTCGATCCGCCCGGCATGCCCGTACGGCACGGCGTCCCCTCGTTCACCTGCGGTGAAGAGATGACCTTGTCGTCGAGCACGATGGCGACCCTGCGCTTGGGGTCGCCGACGGGTTCGCAGGCGGCGGCGCCGGTCAGCTTCTGCCACGGCCCCGTCTCGCGGAAGTCGACGGTGACGAACCAGGCCGCCCCGCGTTGCGGGTCGGTGCGCGCCGCCGCGTCGGTGACGCCGTCGCCGCCGATCACGGCAGGCCCGAGGCGGAGCGGCCTGCCGTCCTCGTCGCGGGTCTGGCCGTCGTCGCCGAGGACGGCGTGGAAGGAGAGCTGCGCGGTCCTTCCGATCACCTCGGCGGCTCTGCGCGGGTCGAGCACGCCGGGCAGCTCGACGATGATGCGCTTCTCGCCCGAGCGGACGAGGGTCGGGTCGACCACGCCCAGTGCGTCCGCCCTGCGGTGGAGCACCTCCAGCGTCCGGTCGGTGGCCGCGGCGTCGGCCTTCACGGTGGGCGAGTCCTGGGTCTCGAAGACGAGTTGGGTGCCGCCGCGCAGGTCGAGGCCGAGGCGCGGCGGCATGGTCAAGGCTAGGAACAACGAAGTCGCGATGACGGCAAGCGCCGCCACCGCGCGCCACAACGGCGCACGGGACATGGGTCCTCCACAAGGCTCTTACAGGGGATCAGGTGAGCGGTGTGGAGGGCGGAGGCGCGCGGGCGGGCGCTCTCCTGTGGTGCTCGCCGCCGAGCGCCCGCGGCCGGGGGGCGACGGCGGTCGCGAGACGGGCGTGCGTGCCGTACGGCGGACCGGCCGTGAGCACGGCGAGGCCGCCACCGCCCACGGCGTGGACGCCCTTGCCCGCATGGACGTGCGGCCTGGCGGGGTCGGGCAGGACCTGGTGATGATCGGCCGCCCTGGCGATCTGGGCGTGGACGGCGGCCGTGACGGAGGCAGGCGGAGTGGACCCGCCGGCCAGGAAGAGTGTGGACAGCAGGAGCAGCAGCGCAGCGGGCAACCTGGTCCGCACGCGTTCACCTTACGCCCGCCCGGGTAGCGAAGGTGGATGCGGCTGACCTATACCAGCGATCTCTGGTGGAAGAACGCGGTGATCTACTGCCTCGACGTCGAGACCTACAAGGACGGCGACGGCGACGGCATCGGCGATTTCCGCGGGCTCACCCAGCAGATCGACTACCTGCACAGCCTGGGCATCACCTGCCTGTGGCTCATGCCGTTCTTCCCGACCCCGAACAAGGACGACGGCTACGACATCGTCGACTTCTACAGTGTCGACCCCCGGCTCGGCACCCTCGGCGACTTCGTGGAGTTCATGCGGACCGCGAAGGACAGGGGGATCCGGGTGATCGCCGACCTGGTCGTCAACCACACCTCCGACCAGCACCCGTGGTTCAGGGAGTCGCGGTCGAGCAAGGACTCGAAGTACCGCGACTGGTATGTCTGGAGCGACACGCCGGAGCCCGACGACCCCGGCGCGATCGTCTTCCCCGACAAGGAGGACTCGCTCTGGGAACTCGACGAGAAGACCGGCCAGTACTACCTGCACAGCTTCTACACGTTCCAGCCGGATCTCAACGTCGCCAATCCCGAGGTCCGCGACGAGATCGCCCGCATCCTCGGCTTCTGGATGGAGCTGGGCCTGTCGGGGTTCAGGGTGGACGCGGTGCCGTTCCTCATCGAGAACGTGGGCGACAAGCTGCCGGACCCGCACGCCTTCCTGGCCGACCTGCGCGCCTTCATGAACAGGCGCGAGGGGGGTTCGATCCTGCTGGGTGAGGTCAACCTGCCCTACAAGGACCTCATCGCCTACTTCGGCAACGGCAACGGCGACCAGCTCACGATGTGCTTCGACTTCCTCCTCATGCAGCGCGCCTGGCTGGCGCTGGCCAGGTGCGAGGCTGAGCCGATCGCCGAGGCGTTGCGGGCCCGCCCCGAGTCGCCCAAGGACAGCCAGTGGGGGACCTTCCTCCGCAACCATGACGAGCTGACTCTCGACAAGCTCAGCGACGAGGAACGGCAGGAGGTCTTCGACGCCTTCGGCCCCGAGAAGGACATGCAGATCTACGGCAGGGGTCTGCGCCGAAGGCTGCCCTCCATGCTCGGCGGCGACCTGCGCCGTATCAAGATGGCCTACAGCCTGCTGCTGTCCATGCCCGGCACCCCGGTGATCTTCTATGGCGAGGAGATCGGCATGGGGGAGAACCTCGACGAAGAGGGCAGGATGGCGGTCAGGACCCCGATGCAGTGGTCACGGGACGGAGGATTCAGCGACGCGACCCCGGCACGCACGATGCCCGCGGGAACCTTCGGGCCCGACCGGGTCAACGTCGCCGACCAGAAGCGCGATCCCGACTCGCTGCTGCGCTGGTTCCAGCTGCTCATCGAGCGCTACAGGGAATGCCCTGAGCTGGCCTGGGGCGAGAACTCGGTGCTGAAGACCGGCCACCCCGCCGTCTTCGCGCACCGCTGCGACGCCGCGGACGCGGCCGTGGTGGCCGTCCACAACCTGTCCGACGCCGCGACCGAGGTCGAACTCGGGCTGAAGGATCTGGACGGCCGCGTGCTCACCGACCTGCTGTCCGACGAGACGATGGAGGTCGCCGACGGCAGGGTACGGCTGGCGATGGGACCGCACGGCTGCCGCTGGCTGCGCGCGACCCCGCGCAAGGACATGCCGCCCGAGGACGCCGCGATCACCGCTCAGTAGCGGGATAGGCCAGCATCGCCAGGCGTGCCACCCGCTCCAGTTCCTCGCGGGTGGCGCCGTCGCGGGCCTGGGTGGACATGCCCTGGATCACCGAGGCGTAGAAGGTGGCGAGGGCGGGCGCGTCGGGTCCCCCGATCCTGGCCTCCAGCGCCTTCTTGGTCGCCTGCCTGAACCCGCGCAGCCATTCCTCGACCTCGGCCGACTCGGGCCCGCAGTTCACCGCCGCCGAGATGATCAGGCAGCCGGGCGGGTGCGAGGGGTCGCTGTACTGCTCGGCCGCCTCCAGCAGCAGCCGTTCGACCGCCTCGCGCCCGGTGGGCTCCTCGGCCAGCGCCCGCGTGGCGAACGCGCCGTGGGTTCGCTGGTAGCGGGTGACCGTCTCCTCGAAGAGGGTCCGCTTGTCGCCGAAGGCGGCGTACAGGCTGGGCGGGCGGATGCCCATCACCTGGGTGAGGCTCGCGACCGAGGTCGCCTCGTAGCCGTGCCGCCAGAACTCCCGCAGCGCGCTCTCCAGTGCCTCGTCCCTGTCGAAGGACCGCTGTCGTGCCATGGACCCATTCTATAGCGATCGCTATGTTACTGTTTCTGTATCGATCGCTAAAGAAAGGTGTGAGGGATGAGGACTGCCCTTGTGACGGGTGCGAGCAGGGGGATCGGCAGGGCGGCCGCACTGCGGCTCGCGCGTGACGGTTTCCACGTCGTGGTGAACTACGCCGCCGACACGTCGGCGGCCGAGGAGGTGGTGTCGTCGATCGAGAAGGACGGCGGCAGCGCCGTCGCGGTGCGGGCCGCCCTGGGCTCACCGGAGGCCATCCCGGCGCTGGCGGCCGAGGTGACGTCCCTCGACGTGCTGGTCAACAACGCGGGCCTGCCCTTGCCGAAGCCGCTGTCGGAGGTGACGCCGGAGGAGTACGAGCGGGTCTTCGCGGTGAACGTGCGCGACCTGTTCTTCCTCACCCAGCGGCTGCTCCCGCTCATCCCCTCGGGAGGGCGGATCATCAACGTGACCTCGGGGGCGGCCAGGATCGCCTACCCCGAGGGCATCGCCTACGCGATGACGAAGGGCGCGGTGCAGACCTTCACCCTCGCCCTCGCCAAGGAGCTGGGACCCCGCGGGATCACCGTCAACAACGTGGCACCCGGGATCATCGACACGGACGCGAACGCCTCATGGCTGGACGAAGGCGGCAGGGCCTACGCCGCCTCCCGCCACGCGGTCAACAGGGTCGGCAGGCCCGAGGAGATCGCGGACACGATCGGCTTCCTCGCCTCGCCACAGGCCTCGTTCATCACCGGCACCACGATCGACGCCACCGGCGGAGGGAACCTGTGAACCTCGTCCTGCTGTACGGCACAGCCGCCGACCCCCTCTCCAACTACACCCACCAGGTGGGACGTCGTGCTCCTCGAACGCCCCGCGGAGATCACCACCCTGATCCGCGACTTCATCCTCGCCTGATCCCCGGCGGCTCCCGCGCGCGAGCCGCCGGACCGAGGCCGGATCACAGGTACGACGGGCCGGTCACCCGGCCGCGGAAGGTCCACCAGACCAGGCCCTGGGCCGCCACCAGCAGCGGCATCAGCACCAGCGTCACCGGCACGAGCAGCGCCAGCGTCGCCGCGTCCGCCGCCGAGGCCGCCAGTTCCAGATCCGCCCCGGTCAGCAGCACGATCCCGGTCAGCGCCGCCGCCGTCAGCGCGTACGTGCGTCCCTCGCCCGACCCCCCGGTCAGCAGTACGGCCCGCTCACGCAGGTCCCCCGTCAGCCGCAGCCCGGCGAACGCCAGCCCGTGCGTCGCGAACAGCAGCGCCACCACGAGCGCGGCCACGATCGGCACCGGCAGGATCTGCGTGAAGATCGCACCCCAGGCCAGCGCGAGCCCCCACGAGCCGGCGACGATCGCCCCGTCCCAGCCCGCCTGCCACCGCGGCCCCTGCACCCTGCCGCGCAGCCACAGCCCCATGTCGCGGACGATCCAGCTGACCAGCAGCGCCACCAGGGCCAGGTAGTTGCCGGCCAGCAGCTCGCCCTCCAGTTCGGGGAACAGTCCGGCGAGCACGCCCGCCAGCGCCACCAGCCACACCTCGTTGCCCAGGAAGAAGGGCGCGATCGCGGCGATGACGGTCCTGCGCTCGGTGGTGGTCCTCCCGAGGTACGGCAGCAGCATGCCCACCCCGATGTCGGCCCCCGCGAGCACGAAGTACCCGACGGCGAAGAAGGCCAGGATGAAGATCTCCATGGTGGTTCCTCAGAAGGTCAGAACGGGAGCGGGGGTCTCGATCGGGCGGCTGCCCAGGGCGACGGCGTCCGGCCCTCGCTTGGCGGTCCTGGCCAGCAGCCAGTAGTTGACGAGGATCAGCAGTCCGAACACCGCGCTGAAGGCGATCAGGGAGACGCGCATCTCCGTGGCGCTGAGCGGGGACATCGCCTCCGCCGTGGTCAGCAGGCCGTACACCGCCCATGGCTGGCGGCCCACCTCGCGGAAGACCCACCCCGCCAGCATGGTGACGAACGGGACGGGGATCATCGCCGTCAGCAGCCAGTGCCAGATCCGCAGGCCGCGCACGGCGGGCCTGAACAGCATCAGCAGGAAGCTCGCCGCCGAGAAGAAGAGCATGACGGCGAACAGCAGCATCATCGTGACGCCCGCGGTCCGCACGAGGTCGACGGGCGGCAGGTAGTCGCCTGGTCCGAAGCGCGCCACCATGTCGGCCTGCACCTTGGCGAGGTCGGCCGCGCCGCCCGACCAGGCCGCCGCCTTGCCCGGCTGGAGGGTCTCGAAGCCCATGCCGCCGAAGGCCGCGGTGACCAGCGTGGCCGGGAGGGCGAGGCCGACGCCGATCCTCAGCGACTTGCGGAAGAACTCCTGCTCGTGGGTGCGCCTACGCAGGTGGTAGGCGCTGACTCCGGCCATGAAGAAGCCGCCGACGATCATCGCGCCGCCGAGGACGTGCCCGAAGGCGACCAGCGAGGCGGGGTTGGCGAGCAGCGCGCCGAAGTCGGTGAGCCGCAGCACGCCGTCCACGATCTGGTGGCCGACCGGGTTCTGCAGAAAGCCGTTGGCGATCAGGATCCAGAAGGCGCTGGCGTAGGCGGTCAGCGTCACGATCCAGATCAGCGCCAGGTGCGCCCACCTGCTGAGCCGGTCCCACCCGAAGATCCACAGCCCGAGGAACGTGGACTCGACGAAGAAGGCCACCAGCGTCTCGATGGCCAGGGCGGCGCCGAACACGTTGCCCGCGAAGTGCGTCAACCCGCTCCACGACATCCCGAACTGGAACTCCATCACCAGCCCGGTCACGATGCCCATGGCGTAGTTGATGATGTAGAGCTGGCCCCAGAACCGCACCATCCGCATGTGCAAAGGGCTGCGGGTCAGCGTCGCCCTGGTCTGCAGGACCGCCACCAGCGTGGCGAGCCCGAGGGTCAACGCGACGAAGAGGAAGTGCGCCCCCGCGGTCAGCGCGAACTGCAGGCGGGCCAGGTCTACCGTTTCCATGCCATGACCATCCCGGTACGGCATGCGTCACGGCGTCAGCCCGTGGTTGTGTGACGGGTACTCCCTAGGGTGTAAGCCATCCGGGGGTGATGAGACCGGCCTCGTAGGACATGACGACCAGCTGTGCCCTGTCGCGGACGTTCAGCTTGGTCATGATGCGGCTGACGTGCGTCTTGGCGGTCGCGGGGCTGAGCACGAGGCGGGTGGCGATCTCGTCGTTCGACAGGCCGTGCGCGACCAGTTCGAGCACCTCGCGTTCGCGTTCGGTCAGCGAGTTGAGCTCCGGGCCCGGCGCGGGACGCTTGACCCGGCCGGCGAACTCGGCGATGAGCCTGCGGGTGATCGAGGGGCTGATGAGCGCGTCGCCTCTGGCCACCACCCTGACGGCGTGGATGAGCTCGGCGGGCTCGGTGTCCTTCACCAGGAACCCGCTGGCGCCCGCCTTGAGCGCGCCGTACACGTAGTCGTCGAGGTCGAAGGTGGTCAGGATGATCACCTTCGTGCTCGCGAGGCGCGGGTCGGTGACGATCCTGCGCCCGGCCTCCAGCCCGTCGAGCTCGGGCATCCTGATGTCCATGAGCACCACGTCGGGGCGCAGCTCGCGGGTCTTGTCCACGGCCTCGACGCCGTTGGCGGCCTCGCCGACCACCTCGAAGTCGTCCTCGTCGGACAGGATCGAGCGGAACCCGGCCCGCACCAGCGTCTGGTCGTCGGCCAGCAGGAGGCGGATCACAGTGGCAGCTCGGCGACGACGCGGTAACCGCCCTCGGGGCGCGGCCCCGCCTCCAGCGCGCCGCCCAGGGCGGCCGCCCTCTCCTTCATTCCCTGCACGCCGTACCCGCTTCCTCCCGTGAAGACGACGGAGGGGCCATCGTCTTCTACCGTGATGACCATTTTTCCGGATTCTTCGGTGATCGTGAGTCGTGCGCTTCCCGCGGACGAATGGCGGGAGACGTTGGTCAGCGCCTCGGAGACGATCCGCGCGGCGGCCAGGTCCACCTCGACGGGCGGATCACCGTAGGCCACCTGGGTGGAGACGTCGAGGCCGGTACGGCGCACCAGCTCGTCGAGCCGCCGCAGGCTCGCCGTGGGGGAGGTCGGCGCGTCCTCGTCGACCTGGCGCAGCACTCCGAGCGTGCTGCGCAGCTCGCGCAGCGTCTCCTTGCTGGTCTGTTTGATCGCCCGGAGCGCTTCCTCGGCGTCCTCGGGCCGCTTCCTGATGCCGTGGAGCGCCGCCCCCGCCTGTACGTTGATCAACGAGATGTTGTGGCCGAGCACGTCGTGCAGTTCGCGCGCGATCCGCAGCCGCTCCTCCGTCTCCCTGCGCCTGGCCTCCTCTTCCTTGCTGTGCTCGGCCTCGGCGGCCCGCTGCTCGACCTCGTGGAGGTAGGCACGCCTGTTGCGGGTCACGCCGCCCGCCGCCACCGCGGCCACCATCCAGCCGGTGATCATGAGGAACAGGCTGTCGTCGACGTGCCTGACGCTGCCGCTCTCGCCCACGCCCATGCCCAGCAGGGCCGCGGCGGCGACCGTGCAGGCGGCCACCAGGTGGCCCAGGTCGGCGGCGGTGTAGAGGGCGAGCATGGGGGCGATGATCAGCGGCCCGTCGAGGCGGGCGAACGGGTAGTAGACCGCGGTGGCGATCATCACGATGAGCAGCGCGGCGACGGGATGCCTCCGCCTGAACAGCAGCGCCCCGCACGCCGCCAGCGGCAGGACGACGTCCAGCGCGTTCGGGCTGACGCCGGACCTGAACAGCGCGGTCGCCACGGTGCCCAGCAGGATGACCGCGACCACGCCGACCGTCACTTTCATGCGTCCATTCTGTCGCGGCTCCTGTAGACGATGTACGGCCTGAACAGATAGCCGATCGGCGCGGAGAAGGCGTGCACCAGCCTGGTGAAGGGGAACAGCGCGAACAGCAGCATCCCGATCAGCGCGTGCAGCTTGTAGGCCCAGCTCGCCCCGGTCATCGCGGCGGCGTCGGGCTGGAGGACGAAGATACTCCTGAACCACGGCGAGACCGTGGTCCTGTAGTCGGTCTCGTGGTCGAACACGCTGAGCACGGTCGTGAGCAGCCCTGCCACGATCGCGGCCACCAGCACGACGTACATCGTCTTGTCGTTCCTGGTGGTCGCGATGAAGACGGGACCGGTCCGTCGCCGCCTGAAGATCAGCAGCGCGATGCCCGCCAGCGTGCAGAAGCCCGCGACCACCCCGCCGGCCAGCGCGCCGACGTGGTAGAGGCGCTCGGAGACGCCCAGCGCGTCCGTCCACGACTCGGGGATCAGCAGGCCGATCACATGGCCGAGGATGACGACGAGCAGGCCGAAGTGGAACAGCGGGCTGCCGATCCGCAGCAGCCTGCTCTCGTACAGCTGCGAGGACCGGGTGGTCCAGCCGAACCTGTCGTACCTGTGGCGCCAGATCAGCCCGCCGATCAGCACCACCAGCGTCAGATACGGACAGACGATCCACAGCGCGGTCTCGCCCCAGGTCACCGGTACACCCCCACCGACTCGGCCGGAGGCCCCTGCGCGGCCAGCCGCTCGGCCCGCAGGAGCTCGGCCGGGGTGGCGGCGGGCAGCGTGCCGCACACCACGGAGATCACCGACTCGTACGGCGAGCCGGCCTCCCGCAGCGCCGTCCTCAGCAGCTCCAGCGCGGCCCGATGTTCCTTCAGCACCTCCTCGCCCGCAGGGTCGAGGGCCGCGAACTCCAGCACGACGGGCAGGAAGTCGGGCAGTTCGTCGTCGCAGAGCTCCCATCCGGCCGCCCGGTAACGCGCTTTCAGCCGGGTCAGCGACTCGCCACGCCGCCGCGTGTCGCCGTCGGCGTAGTAGGTCAGGTAGAGGCAGCAGCGCCGCTGGAGGTCGAACGTCTCCACGTAGTGGGCGGCCAGCCTCCCCGCGCCCATCCGCTCGACCTCGGCGAGGAAGGCGGGGAAGGACGGCCCGGCGACCTCGCGGACGAGCGGCAGCCTGTCCCAGAACCGTTCGTCGGGGTAGGCGAGCAGATGCGCGGCGGCCTGACGCACGACGGCGAGGTTCATAGGTGCTCCGGTGGCGTGCCCTTGCCGTCCCAGTTGAGGGAGGTGCTGCGGTCGTGGCTGATCTTCTCGCTGGTCTGGCGGTGCTTGAGGCTGTGGAAGTTCTCGATCGACACCGGCACGGGACGCCCTGACGTCTCGCCGAAGGGGCCCTGCTCTCCGGGTCCTCCGTCGTAGTCGAGGCTGCAGCCGATCTCGTCGACCGCGCCGGGCGTGACGCCGTACGCGGTGGGGATGACGTAGCGCTCCTCGTACTTGGCCAGTGCCAGCAGCCGGTACATGCCGTGCAGGTCCTCGGCGGGCAGGCCGACGTCGGGTGGCTCGGCGCCGAGGTTGACCGCGCGCATGTACGAGCGCATGGCCGCCAGGCGGCGCAGCGCCGCCGTCACCGGGACGGGGTCGCCCGCGGTGAACAGCTCGGCGAGGTAGTCGACGGGGATGCGCAGCGACTCGATCGCGGCGAACAGGTTGCCCGCGTCCTCGCCGTCGTTGCCGGTGCAGGAGAGGGCGTCCACGACGGGCGACAGCGGGGGGACGTACCAGACCATCGGCAGCGTCCGGTACTCCGGATGCAGGGGCAGCGCCAGCCGGTACCTCACGATCAGGTCGCGGACGGGCGACCTGCGGGCCGCCTCGATCCAGTCGTCGGGCAGGCCCGACCCGGCGACGGCGGGATCGTCGGGATCGACGAACAGCGACAGCTGCGCCTCGTAGAGGTCCTTCTCGTTCGCCGTCGCGGCCACCTCCGACACCCGGTCGGCGTCGTAGAGCATCACCCCGAGGTAGCGCAGCCGTCCCACGCACGTCTCGGAGCAGACCGTGGGCAGGCCCACCTCGACGCGCGGGTAGCAGAACGTGCACTTCTCGGCCTTGCCGGTCTTGTGGTTGAAGTACACCTTCTTGTACGGGCAACCGGTCACGCACATCCGCCAGCCCCTGCACCTGTCCTGGTCGACGAGCACGATCCCGTCCTCGACCCGCTTGTACAACGCGCCCGAGGGGCACGAGGCGACGCACGAAGGATTGAGGCAGTGCTCGCAGATGCGCGGCAGGTAGAACATGAACGCGTTCTCGAAGTCGAGCTTCACCTTCCGCTCGAGCCTGTCGAGGATGGGATCGGGCGAGGGGTCGCCGCCGAGGTCGTCGTCCCAGTTGGCGCTCCAGCGCACGGTGGTGGGCTGGTCGCTGATGAGCGAGCGGGGGGTGGCCACGGGGACGTCGTCCGACAGGGGAGCCCTGGTGAGGTTCTCGTAGTCGTAGGTCCACGGCTCGTAGTAGTCGTCGATGGCGGGCATCAGCGGGTTGGCGAAGATGCCGAGCAGCTTGCGCAGCCTGCCGCCCGCGCGTGGCTTGAGCCTGCCCTTGGCGTCGATCACCCAGCCGCCCCGCCAGCGCTCCTGGTCCTCGTACCTGCGGGGGTAGCCCTGCCCAGGACGGGTCTCGACGTTGTTGAACCAGACGTACTCAACGCCCGCCCTGTTGGTCCAGGTCTGCTTGCAGGTGACCGAGCAGGTGTGGCATCCGATGCACTTGTCCAGGTTCATGACCATGGCGATCTGGGCCATGACGCGCATCAGTACGCCACCTCCTGGGAACGGCGGCGGATCATGGTGATCTCGTCGCGCTGGTTACCGGTCGGGCCGAGATAGTTGAAGCCGTAGGAGAGCTGCGCGTAGCCGCCGATCATGTGGGTGGGTTTGATCAGCACCCTGGTCAGCGAGTTGTGGATGCCGCCCCTGCGCCCGGTGGCCTCGCTCTTCGGCACGTCGATGACGCGCTCCTGCGCGTGGTACATGTACACCGTGCCCTTCGGCATCCGGAGGGAGACGACGGCCCTGGCCACGACCACGCCGTTGCGGTTGACCGCCTCGACCCAGTCGTTGTCGGCGACGCCGATCCTGGCCGCGTCCTCCACCGACATCCAGATCGTCGGGCCGCCGCGCGACAGCGTGAGCATCAGCAGGTTGTCCTGGTACTCCGAGTGGATCGACCACTTGGAGTGGGGCGTCAGGTAACGGACCACCAGCAGGTCGCCGTCGCCCCGCTCCCGCTCTCCGAACAGGGCCGCCATGTCGAGCGGCGGCCGGTAGACGGGCAGCGCCTCGCCGTACTCGTGCATCCAGTCGTGGTCGAGGAAGAAGTGCATCCGCCCGGTCAGCGTGTGCCACGGCTTGTCGTGCTCGACGTTGATCGTGAATGGGGAGTAGCGCCGCTCGCGCGACTCCTTGCCCGACCACTCGGGGCTGGCGGCCACGTGCTGCGGCCTGCTCTGGGTGTCGGAGAAGACGATCCTGTGGTGGCGGTTGGCCAGCTGTGACAGGTCGGTGCCGGTCCGCTCGGCCAGCCGCTCGAAGCCCTGGGCGGCCAGCCGGCCGTTCGACGTGCCCGACAGCGCCAGGATGGCCTCGCACGCCTTCGAGTCGGTGTCGAGCAGCGGCCGTCCCTTGGTCAGGCCGTGGGCGGCGAGCCCGTTGCGCTGCCCGAGCCACTCCACCTCCTTGTCGGGGGTGAAGGCCAGCCCCTTCACCGGCAGCCCCGCCTTCTCCGCCAGCGGTCCCAGCGCGCCGAGCTTCGCCGCGACCGCGCCGTAGTCGCGTTCCACCACCACCAGGGCGGGCGTCACCTCCGCGGGCGCGCGCCCTCCCGGCTGGGCGGTCTCGCCGGGCGTGTCGTGCTGGTACGGCACAGCGACCACGTCCCTGCGCACGCCGAGATGCCCGGCGGCCAGCTCGCTGAAGGCCGAGGCGATCGCGTGGAAGGCCGCGAAGTCGGTCTTGGTCTCCCACGGCGGGCTGATCGCCGGGTTGAAGGCATGCACGAACGGGTGCATGTCGGTCGACGACAGGTCGTGCTTCTCGTACCAGGTCGCGGCGGGCAGCACGATGTCGGAGAACAGCGTGGTTGAGGTCATCCTGAAGTCGAGCGTGAGCAGCAGGTCGAGCTTGCCCCTGGCCGCCTCGTGGTCGGGCTCGGGCAGGTTGGAGACGGCCCCGAGCAGGTGGTGCAGGAAGTACTCGTTGCCCTTGGCCGAGGAGCCCAGCAGGTTGGAACGCCAGATCGTCACCACCCGCGGCCAGTTGCGCGGATCCTCGGGATCCTCGGCCGCGTAACGCAGCCTGCCCTCCCGCAGTTCGGTCCTGGTGAAGGCCACCGGGTCCTCGGCGTCGCCCAGGTCGAGCGGGTTGCGGTCGAAGGCGGGCGCCATCGGCATCCACCCGTTGCGCACCGCCTGCGCCACCAGATCGGCCGTGTGCAGCCCCCTGAACCTGCCCGGGCCCAGCGGCGAGCACAGCTCGCCCGCGTCGAACCTGTCGTAGCGCCACTGGCCCGTGTGCAGGTACCAGAACGGCGTGGCGGGCGTCTGCCTCGGCGGCCTCGACCAGTCCAGCGCCCCCGCGAGCTGCGCCCAGCCCGTCTGCGTGCGGCACTTCTCCTGCCCGACGTAGTGCGCCCAGCCGCCGCCGTTGACGCCCTGGCAGCCGGTGAGCAGCAGCAGCGTCAGGAACGAGCGGTAGATCGTGTCACCGTGGAACCACTGCGTGGTGCCGGCACCGAGCACGATCATGCAGCGCCCTCTGGTCGCCTCCGCCGTCTGCGCCAGCTCCCTCACGATCTTCACCGCCCGCCGCGCCGGCACTCCCGTGATCGGCTCCTGCCAGGCAGGCGTGTACGGCTCGGCCCCGTCGTCGTAGCCTTCGGGCCAGCGGCCGGGCAGCCCCTCCCTCCCGACCCCGTACTGCGCGAGCATGAGGTCGAACACGGTCGTGACCAGATGCCCGCCCACCCGCCGCACAGGTACGCCCCTGCGGAGCACGCCGTCCTGGTCGAAACGGGGAAGCAGGACCTCGGCCCGCTCCCCGCCGAGGAGGGTGAGCAGCGGCGTGGTGTCCAGCCTGAGGTTCCACCTGCCCTTGCCGGAGTCCGTCCACCGGAAGCCGACCGACCCGTTGGGCACGACGGGCTCGCCCGCGGCGTCGAGGAAGACGGTCTTCCACTCGGCGGCCTCGTCCGTGGAGCCCAGGTCGGCGGCGGTGAGGAACTTGTCGGGTACGTGAGCGCCGTCGCGCTCGGCCAGCCGTACGAGGAAGGGCAGGTCGGTGAAGCGGCTGACGTAGTCGACGAAGTACGGCACCTGCCGGTCGACGAAGAACTCCTTGAGCAGCACGTGCCCCATGGCCATGGCCAGCGCGCCGTCGGTGCCGGGGTTCACCGCCAGGAACTCGTCGGCGAACGTGGCCGCGTCGTTGTAGTCGGGCGCGACCACGACGACCTTCTGGCCCCGGTAGCGGGCCTCGGCCATCCAGTGGGTGTCGGGTGTGCGGGTCACGGGGACGTTCGCGCCCCACAGCATCAGGTAGGCGGCGTCCCACCAGTCGGCCGACTCGGGCACGTCGGTCTGGTCGCCGAACACCTGAGGGGAGGCGACGGGCAGGTCGGCGTACCAGTCGTAGAACGACAGCATGGTCCCGCCGATCAGCGAGACGAACCGCGAGCCGATCGCGTGGGACACCATCGACATCGCCGGGATAGGGGAGAAGCCCGCGATCCTGTCCGGGCCGTAGGTCTTGATGGTGTGCACGTGCGCGGCGGCGATCATCTCCGTCGCCAGGTGCCAGGTGATCCTGACCAGACCGCCCCTGCCGCGGGCCTTCTGGTACCTCTCCCTGCTGTCCGGATCGCTGGTGATCTCGGCCCAGGCCTGGACGGGGTCGAGGCCCCTCGTGCGGGCCTGGGCGTACATCTCGACGAGGACGCCCCTGGCGTACGGGTAGCGGATCCTGGTCGGGGAGTAGGTGTACCAGGAGAAGGCGGCGCCGCGCGGGCAGCCGCGCGGCTCGTACTCGGGACGGTCGGGACCCACGCTCGGGTAGTCGGTCTGCTGGGTCTCCCAGGTGATGATGCCGTCCTTGACGTAGACCTTCCACGAGCAGGAGCCGGTGCAGTTGACGCCGTGGGTCGAGCGGACGACCTTGTCGTGGCTCCACCGGTCGCGGTAGAAGGCGTCGCCCTCGCGGCCTCCCGACAGGTAGACCGTCCGCAGATCGTCGCTGGTGACCGACCTGCGGAAGAATCTGCCGGTCTTGAGTAGGAGATCTTCCGCCTGGGTCATACCCCAACTTCATCACATAGAGTATCCATCTGCTACACAGAGCGTATGTACAAAGGTCAAATGGTCAACCTGGTTCTGGCCACGATCGCGTTCGCCGTCACGTTCTGGGCGTGGAACCTCATCGCACCTTTGTCCGGCACCTACAGCAGGCAACTCGGGCTGTCTCCCACCGAGACCTCGATGCTGGTGGCCATCCCCGTGCTGGTGGGCTCGCTCGGCCGGATCCCCGTCGGCATGCTGGCCGACAGGCTCGGCGGGCGGCTGATGTTCGCGGTGATCTGCTTCGTCACGATCGTGCCCGTCCTGTTCGTCGGCTGGTCGGACTCCTACGGCGCGCTGCTGTTCTGGGGGTTCCTTCTGGGCGTCGGCGGCACCTCCTTCGCCGTCGGCATCCCGTTCGTCAACGCCTGGTACGAGCCCGCGCGGCGCGGCTTCGCCACCGGGCTGTTCGGCGCGGGCATGGGCGGCACCGCGCTGTCGGCGTTCCTGACCCCCCGTCTGGTCGAGGGCCTCGGCCGCGCCCCGACCCACCTGCTCATGGCCGCCATGCTCGCGGCGATGGGCGTCATCATGCTGCTGGCCGGCAGGAACTCGCCCGCGTGGACACCCTCGACCGAGCCCGCCCTGCCCCGCATGCGCGACGCCACGAGGATCAGGGCGACCTGGCAGTGCGCGGCCCTGTACGCCGTCGCGTTCGGCGGCTTCGTCGCCTTCTCCACCTACCTGCCGACCCTGCTGCAGAACGTCTACGACTTCGCCCAGACCGACGCGGGGCTGCGCACGGCGGGTTTCTCCATCGCTGCCGTGATCGCCAGGCCGGTCGGCGGCGCCCTGTCCGACAAGGTCGGCCCCGTGCGCGTGCTGCTGGCCTCCTTCGCGGGTACGGCGGTGCTGGCCGCCGTCCTCGCCTTCAAGCCGCCGCTCGAGGTGCCCGCGGGCGTCAGCTTCGTCGCGATCGCCTTCTTCCTCGGACTCGGCACCGGCGGCGTCTTCGCCCTCGTCGCCAAGCTCGTCGAACCCTCACGCGTCGGCACGGTGACCGGGCTGGTCGGCGCGGCGGGCGGGCTCGGCGGCTACTTCCCTCCCCTGGTCATGGGCGCCGTCTACACGGCCACCGGCGCCTACACGATCGGCTTCCTGCTGCTGGCGCTCACCGCGCTGGCCGCGTGGGTCTACACATTGAAGGCATTCCGCTCGGGTAGGGGATCGGAATGAGCACACAGGAAGAGCTTCGCCAGCTCGAAGAGGACCTGGCGAAGCTGAAGTCCGCGAACGCCGAGTTGCGCAGTCAGATCAGCGACATGGGCGCGACCGACGCCGTCGAGAGGGCGGCGATGCTGAGCATGGCCGACGAGCAGGACGCGCTGATCGCCGAGCTCGAGACCAGACGCGACAGCCTACGCGACCGCCTTGGCCTTCCTTAGGGGCTCGCCCACCTCGTAGAGGTGGCGGAGCGCCTGGCCGTACGAGCTGACCAGGCCCGACTCCAGGTACTCCACCCCGAGCTCCGCGCAGTGCGCTCGCACGATCGGCTGCGCCTTGCGCAGGTTGGGCGTGGGCATGTTCGGAAACAGATGGTGCTCGATCTGGTAGTTGAGTCCGCCGAGAGCCACGTCCACCATCCAGCCGCCGCGCACGTTGCGCGAGGTCAGCACCTGCTTGCGGAGGAAGTCGAGCTCGTCCTCGGCGGTGATCATGGGCATGCCCTTGTGGTTGGGCGCGAACGTGCACCCGAGATACACCCCGAACACCGCCTGGTGCACCAGCGCGAACGCCACGGCCTTGCCGAAGGGCAGCACGCTGAAGATCAAGCCGAAGTACAGCACGAAATGCAGCACCAGCAGCGCTCCCTCCAGCCCGCGGCGCTTCATCGACCTGTTGCGCAGCGCCTTGAAACTGGCCACGTGCAGGTGCCAGCCCTCGAACGTGAGCAGCGGGAAGAACAGGAACGCCTGCCAGCGCGCCACGAACCTCGGCAGGCCGCCGACGCGCTCCACCTGATCGGCCGACCAGACGATCACCGCGGGAGACACGTCGGGATCGTGGTCCTCATGGTTCGGGTTGGCGTGGTGGCGGGTGTGCTTGTCGGTCCACCAGCCGTAGCTCATGCCGATGAGCAGGTTGCCGACGAGACGCCCCGCGAACTCGCTCGGCTTGCGATTGCGGAACACCTGCCGGTGCGCGAGATCGTGCGCGGCCAGCGCGACCTGGGAGAAGGCCACGGCGAGCACGAAGGCGACGAGCATCTGCCACCAGGAGTCGCCCAGCAGGACGAACGCCGCCCACCCCCCGAAGAAGGCGACGCCTACCAGGCTGAGGCGAAGGGTGTAGTAAAGGGGCCGCCTGTCGAGCAGGCCGGCTTCGTTGATCTTGCGTGCCAGTCGGGCGAAGTCGCTGCCTCGGGCTTCGACGGTGACGGGTACGTCGGTCACGGGGCTCCTCATGAGCGTCGGACAATGGCCCCACCCTGACGTGCCACCCCATACGGGGGCAATAGATCGTCAGTTCGGTGAGGGTGTGATCCCTTGACTCGCTCCTCCCCGAGCCCGTTCCCCCGAGCCCGTTCGCCGGAGAACCTTTCGTCCTGGACCCTAGCCTGCTCTTGCCCCGGTCGCTCCTGCGCCCCGGCCGGGAGTGTCGGCCAGACTGGAGAGGTGATCTACGCCGACACCCCGCTCACCGACGCCGTCCGCCGAGCCGTCAGCACCACCTGGGGCGTCTCCTGCGACGGCGGACGGCGCCTGTACGGGGGCGAGGAGTCGGCGGCCTACCTCCTCGGCGACCATGTCGTCCGCGTCGGCCCCGCGTCGCGCACCAGCGCCGAATCCGAGTGGTGCCACGCCGTCGCCCGCCACGCCGCCGCCCACCTGGCCGAGGCCGTCGCCCCCGTCCCCACCTCCGGCGGCGACACCGTCATCAGGGTCGACGGCCGCCCGATCTCGCTCTGGCCGTACATCGAGGGTGACTGGCCCGACTCCGACCTGCCTGAACACCGCGTCCAGGGCGCGCGCCTGCTCGCCCGCCTGCACGCCGCGCTGGCCTCCGCCCGCCCAGGCCCGCGCCCCGCGCCCGCCTTCCAGGAGTCGGGCCTGTACGGCGAGCCGCCCCACGACGCGGCCGGGCTCGCCGATCCCGCCCTGGACCGGTGGCTGGCCGAGTTCCACCGGAGTCACCACGTCAGGCACCCGCTCCACGGCGACTACTACACGGGCAACACCCTCACCAGCGACGGCACGATCGTCGCGGTCCTCGACTGGGACGAGGCGTTCGTCGGCGCCCCCGAGGTCGAGCTGGCCGCCGCCGCCCTGGAATGGGGCGACGACGAGCTCGGCCCGAGCAAGGAGTTCGTGGACGCGTACCTGGAGGCCGGCGGCACCGCGTCCCCGCTGACGGAGGAGGAGCTGGCGCAGCTGGTCAGGCACAAGCTGCGCCGCGAATACGCCTACTTCCACAAGGCGGTCGCCGCCGGGGTCGCGCACGACGAGGACGACCTCGACTACTTCCACCAGCGGGTGGCCCTCTTCCACGACCTGACCCCCTGACGACGCCGGACGGCCGACCGTCGCCGCGCGCCGCGGTCAGGCGGAAGGGGTGGGTCGTCGAGCGCCCGCTCCGGCTCCGGCCGACCGGCGGCGCAGGATCACCACGGCCCCGGCGGTCGCGATGACCGCCGCGGGCGCCGCCGCCCACCACCACGACGTCCACCAGGCGGCAGGCGCCTCGCGGGGCAGGCCGATGCCCACCAGCGCGTCCTTGAGGAAGGCGGGAGCCTGCCGCCATCCGGCCCTGACGACGTGCTTCTGGGCCGGGGTGTGCACGACCGGCGCGCCAGGGGCGTACGGGTAGAGGTCCTGGACGATCTCGGAGTCGTCCTCGGGCAGGTGCCAGGCCAGCCGGTAGCGCGGCCCGAGCTCGCCGGGCGGGGGACCGGCGAGGAACTCGCCGGGCAGCTCGGCGATCAACGCCGGGTTGACGCCGGAGCCTTCGCGGATCAGGTCCAGGCTCGCCGACGACCTCTCGTCGCCCGGCTCGATCCTGAGGGGGCCGGACAGGCCTGGGCCGGTGAGAACTCCCTTGTCGACGCCTTTCGCCAAGGCGGGAGTCGCTGTCACGAGAAAGGTGAGGAGTAAGGCGAGAAAGAAAGAACGTGTGCGAGTCATGAATCCATTACACGCCGAAGTCGTACGAAATTTAATTGATTCTTGTGCTATTTACGGATTTCCGAAAATCCTTGACGATCAGCAGCCCGCACTCCAACACTATGAAGGATCTTGTGACCCACAAACTAAGGGGACCCGTGGTCGCGACTCTTTCGCAAATTGTGCGGTTAGCTCCCGATGGAGCCCGCGTGGACATCACGCTGCCTCCCGAGGCGGACGCGCTGAGCTGGCACGGCCACACCCGCTTCGCGGGCGCCGCGCTGGTCCAGAGCTTCGATCTGGCCCCGGCCGGCCAGCGGGACGTGATCCCGAGGAAGATCTTCCCCGGCGGCCGGGTCGAGACCTTCCGCCGCTCGGGCTTCGACCTGGTGCTGTACGAGGCGGCCGACCGCAGCAACAGCTGCCTGGTCTGGGCCGGCCCCCACAACGAGGCGACCACCTGGTTCGGCGGCCCCGCGCCCCGCCGTGCCGTACTGAACCGCCTGGTGGCGAACCTGACCTTCGCCGACTCCCCCGAGGGGGCGCGGCTGGTCTCGGCCGACCCCGTGGCGAACCTCCAGCAGTCCACCACCGTGATCATCGGTTCCAGCGAGCGCCTGGTTGTGATGATCAAGGACGCTCGCGGCGCGAGGGAGGAACTCCCCACCTGGAAGGGCGCGACCCAGGGCGACGCCGAGGTGTGGAAGGAGCCGCTGGAGCTCGACCCCGAGCAGGCCGAGGCGGTGAAGGGCACCCCCTTCGAGTGGCGGTACATCATGGCCAACGCCACCTCCATCACCGAAGTCGTCTTCCACCGGCGGGCCGCCGAGTCCGCACAGCTCAGGAACACGGAGGAGCACGACAAGGCCGCCGCCGTCCTGGCAGGCCTCAAGGCCGTGTGGGGCGGGTGAGCCTCGCCACCGCTCTGGCCCTGCTGGCCCTGCTCCTGTCGGTCTTCGCCATCCTCGCGGTGGGGGCGGTCTACGCCCGGCTCCGGATCATGGAGCAGACCGTGCTGAAGCCGGGCAACGCCCGGCTCGACGACGAGGTGCGGGAGGTGCCACAGGCGCTCAGGCCCGCCAAGGGACAGGACGGCACGCTCGTCCTGATGCTGGACGCCAACTGCTCCATCTGCCAGGGCGTCTGGAGCGCCGCCGCGGCCGCGCCGCCGGCCGCGACCCGTGTCGTCGCCGTGTTCTCCCACGCGGACTCGGCCCAGAAGTTCGACGGCCCCGTCGAGAAGCTGGCCGATCCCGAGCTGTGGACCGCGCTCTACGAGGGATACACCCCCTGCGTGTACGCGGTCGACGCCGAGGGACAGGTCACGGACCGGCGGTTCGTCTACGCCGACACCGACCTGCCGACTCTGTTCGCCGAACTCTTCCCCTCCCTTTCGACCTCCGGGAGCAGCCATGCGCCTTGATCTCATCCCTTCGGCCGAGACCGCGCCCGAGGGCGCGTCCCCGAGCCTCGTCCGTAGTCTCATCCCCGACTCCCCGCTCTCCCGCCGGACCGTGATGCGGGGTCTCGTGGTCGGCGCGATCTCCGCCACGCTCGTGCCGTTCGAGTGGGTCCTGTCCCGGCGGGCCGCTCGCGCCGCGGGCCCGACCTCGGAGTGGACCGCCTCCAACTGCAGGGACGGCTACCCCAACGGATACGGCGAGGGTGCCAACAACTGGTGGGTGGACAACAAGAGGGTCTGCTTCGGCGGCTGGCGGATGGGCAGCTACCCCTGCTCGTCGGGCACCAGGGGACGCCACTTCGAGGGGTGGCGCGGCTACCACGACGAGGGCTACACCTCCACCCGCGTCACCACCTGCGCCAGGCGTAACGCCTGGCGGTGGACCTCTTCCGGCACCACCTACCGGTGCTCCGACGCGAGCACCTTCGTCCGCTGGAACGACGGCGACAGCTACACCGGCCTGACGATCGCCATGTGCCGCCTGTGATCGCACTGCGCCGGCTGGGCCTTCACCCCGCGGTGATCGCGGTGCCCATCGTGCTGGGCGCCGCCGTTCCATGGGCGGTGAAGGGCCCTGCCGTCCTCCTGTTCCTCTGGGCGGGACTCAACGCCGGCTACGCCAACTCCGGCAGCACTTGAAGCCACAACTCGGCTTTCCTGCTGAGCGCGTCGGTCTGGCGCGGTTCCGGTGCGTTGGCCTACTTCGGTGTGGGCCTGCTTCTCGGCGCTTCCAGCGTCGCCGTCGTCGCCGCGACGATCGGCGGCGTGTTCCAGGCGCTGCTGCCGCCGTCCCTCCGCCTGGGGCTGCTGGCCCTGCTGGCAGGGGTCGTGTTCCTGCGTGAGGCGGGCCTGATCACGCTGACGGTCCCGGAGAACAAGCGGCTCGTGCCCGAGCACGTGCTCGGCCGCGGCCGGGTGCTGGGCGGCATCCAGTTCGGGTTCGAGATGGGGACGGGCATGCGCACGTACTCTCCCTCGGCCCTACCCCACCTGGTGCTCGTGTCGCTGGTGCTCGCCGTCCCGTTCTCCGGGGCGATGGCGGCCGCGGCGGGTTTCGCGGCGGCGCGCTGGATCATGGCGGCGGCGAGCATCTTCCACAGCGACGACGGGGAGTGGACCGAGCTCTGGTTCGACAACCAGCGACTGCTGGCCGTCGCGACCGCGGTGGGGACCATCGCCTCCCTGCTGCTCGGCCTGTGGACGGCCGGATGGTGAAAGCACTCGTCGTCATCTACGACAGCGGGTGCGGCGGATGTTCGGCCATCGCGTCGGCCCTGTCCGGCGTGATGGCCCCGCCCGTGCTCGTCCGCTCCTGCCGCGACCCGAACCTGGAGCGGCAGTACCCCTCGCTGCGTGGCACGGTGCCGTGCGCCAGGCCGCTGGCGATCGCGCTCGGGCCGGACGGCGAGGCCGAACTGCTGAGCGGACTCCGGCTGATGTGGCGCGGAGCGCTGCTGGTCGCCCCCGGCCGCCGCCTGGCCGCGGTACGGCTGGCCGTACGCATCATGAGGACCCGCAACCGGTCGAAAGACGGTTGACGGGTTCGCCGCCTCGTTCTTTCCCCGACCTTTCCTCGGCCTTTCCCGCTTTCCTTCTTTTCGCTTTCCCCTTTCCGCGCCCTTTCGAAAACGCCGCTCCTGTGTAAACGACGGAGACGCCGACCGCGACCGGCTCGCCGCTCGCGGTCACCCCGCTAGTGGGGATTCTCCGCGTGGGTGAGGGTCTCCCAGCCGAGGAAGTGGCTGACTCCGGCCGGACGGCCCTGCTCGACCAGGCGCTGCGTGCGCGACATGCCGATGCCCATCCGCTTGTGCAGCGCGTTGTAGCCCACCTCGAACGTGGGCCCGAGGCCCGGCGTCACCGAGCCGCCGCACAGCCACGACGGCACCGGCTCGCCCAGTTGCAGTCCCGCGTGGAAGCCCATCGCGTGGCGCAGCCTGTCCTTGCCCTCGGCGTACAGGTCGAGCCCCTGGTGGCGGGCGGTCTCGGCGACGTGCGCTGCGGCCGCGATGCCCCAGCCCGTGTGCCCGAAGTCCCTGCACGTCTCCTGGGCCAGGCCGTCCACGAACGTGGTCTGGCCGTGCCAGTAGCCGATGATCTCGTCCCTGGTGTCGTACTTGCTGCCCGGTCGCGACTTCGGATAGGCGCCGTCCGTCTTCAGGTAGACGTAGGCGGGCAGCCGGTTGCGCCACAGCTGGACGGCCTTGTCGAACGACGCTCGATCGTCGAGGAAGACGGCGATCCCGATCGCCGCGTCCGTCATGATCAGCTCCCAGTTGCCGTTGGTGTTGGCGCTGCCGTTGACGACGGTTGGGAGGTAGACCTCGCGCAGGGCGGTGGCGAACCTGCCGGCGTTCGACCAGCCGCCGTAGGTGTGCTTGATCAGCTCGGCGGCCCGCGAGAACGACGCGCCCGACCAGCCGGTCTGCAGCGGCGCGTTGTGCCCGGTGTGCGAGGAGATCACGGCCGACCAGGCGTCCATGATCTGCACGGCCTTCTTCGCGTGGCGGTCGTCCTTGGTCAGATACCACTGGAGCGCGTGCGCGTAGGCGGCCATGGCGTCGTTGCGCTCGTCGGAGCAGCCGTGGTTGGGGTTGGAGCTCGGGCCGCACTCGACGACGGCGCGCGGCTTGGGCGTGTACGACAGGGATGCGAAGGAGTGGGCGCGCAGGGCGCTCCAGGCCGACTTCCACGGTTCGTTGCCGAGGTTGGCGCCGACGAAGTCGAGCTGCGCCCTGCTCACCAGCACACCTGGATGGTTGAACGGCGCCGCCGCACCCGCCCGCCCGGCGGCCGCGGCATGGCCGGCGGCGGAGGCCTGGAGGGCGGCCGTGAGAGTGGCGGCGGATAAGACGACGGTGAGGGCGAGGCGTAGACGCATGGCGGGAGATCCTTCACGTCCGAGGGGTGTCGTGCCCTGACGCGCCCATCCCACCGAAGGGTCGGAGCTCCCGTCAATAATTTTAGGAAAGTTTCCTAACCCAATCGCGCGGAGGCGCTCAGGACACGGTTCGCGCGAGCCGGAAGCCGAGGTCGTCGATCGCGAACGTGGGGTGGCTGCGGCGACGCACGGACGCTCCGCAGCCCCGCGCCTGCTCCGCCCAGCTCCCGCCGCGGAAGATGCGGTAGGAGCCGTAGACCTCCTCGTCGTACAGGTCCCAGCACCACTCCCAGACGTTGCCCAGCATGTCGTGCAGCCCCCACGGGTTGGGCGCCTTGCCGCCGACGTCGTGCACCCGCTCGCCGGAGTTGTCCGCGTACCAGGCGATGTCGTCGAGTTCCCCGTAGCGGTAGCCGCTGGTCCCCGCCTTGCAGGCGTACTGCCACTCCGCCTCGGTCGGCAGGCGGTAGCCGTCGGCCGCCCAGTCGCAGATCACCTGCCCGCTCTCCGGGCCGCGGGAGTAGACCTGGTCCAGTCCTGACAGGGCCGACAGGCGGTTGCACACCTCGACCGCGTCGAGCCAGCTGACGTCGGTGACGGGCGAGGCGCCGCTCGCGGAGGGGGCGGCTCCGGTGGCGGCACGGTGGAGGGCCTGGGTGACCGGGTACCGCCCCAGCAGGAAGGGGGCGACCTCGGCCCGCCACGCGGTGCCGCGCCGGTCGTCCCGCAGGTCCACGGCGCCACCGGGGATGGCGACCATCGAGGGAACCGACGGGTCGTCGGTCAGTGGGTGCACGCGGCGCGCCTCTCGGTCCGGGGGCGACCACAAGGTCGTCGCGCCCATGATACGGACGGCGTTCCAGCCGCCACGCCCCGCCACGGGCCTCAAGCGGTCAGAAGGTGATCTCGTCGACCCGGGCCGTCCGGGCACCGGACGACACCAGCTCCTGCTCCACCTCCCGCGAGATCTCGTGCGCGGGCCTGCCGTCGTCGTGGGTCGCGTGGGCCCCGCTGACGAGCGTCACCTCGTGGCCGAGGGCCAGCGCGGTCAGCGCGGTCTCGCGCACGCACCACTCGCTCTGCATGCCCGCCACGACCAGGTGGCTGGCGGGGAACAGGAGGTCGCCCAGGTCGGTGTTGGCGAAGGCGTCGGGGAGCACCTTGTCGATGACGGGCTCGCCGTCGAGCGGCCGGTGGACCAGCTCCCATCCGGGCGTGCCCGGCGCGTCGGCGTCGTCGGGGCCGCCGGCGTTGCGCACCCACGCCACGGGCTCGCCCGCCGTACGGGCCCGGTCGAGCAGGGTGGCGATGGCCGCGGACACGCTCTCCCACGCGGGGACGGGGACGGGCGGCTCCAGCATGTTCCGCTGGACGTCGATGAGCAGAAGCATGCGAACACCTTATCGAATGCGGCCGTGACAGCGATATGGCAGCGGCACCGTGCACCGTGATCGGCATGACACACGTTCTCATCGTCGGCTCCGGGCCGACCGGGCTGACCCTGGCCATCGAGCTGGCCCGCCGCGGCGTCGACCTCCGCATCGTGGAGAAGTCGCCGGTCCACCCCGAGGGAGCGAGGGGCAAGGGCCTGCAGCCGCGCACGCTCGAGGTCTTCCACGACATGGGCGTCATCGACGAGATCCTGGCGACGGGCGCCGCCTACCCGCTGCTGCGCTCCTACAAGGACGGGCAGGTGATCTGGGAGGGCCGCATGCAGGAGCCGAAGGAGCCCAGCGAGAGCGTGCCGTACCCGGAGCTGATCATGCAGCCGCAATGGCGCACCGAGCGGATCCTCAGGGACCGGCTGGCCGAGCTCGGGCACGAGGTGGAGCTGGGGATCGAGGTCACCGGTTTCGAGCAGGACGCCGAGGGTGTCACGGCGACGCTGTCGAACGGCGAGCGGGTCAGCTGCGCCTACCTGGTCGGCGCGGACGGCGGGCGCAGCACCGTGCGCAAGGCCCTGGGCGTCGGGTTCGCGGGTGAGACGTTCGAGAGCGAGCGGATGCTGCTGGCCGACGTGAAGACGCCTGACGTCGACAGGGACCACTGGCACCTGTGGGGCGACATGGCCGCCCGGACGCTGCACGTGGCGCTGTGCCCGCTGCCGGGCACCGACGTCTTCCAGCTCACCGCGCCCTACACGGGAGAGGACGACCTGCAGCGGATCCTCGACACGCATGCGGGGGTGAAGCTGACGGAAGTGGTGTGGCGGTCGGAGTACCGGGTCAACATCAGGATGGCCGAGCGGTTCAGGGTGGGCAGGGTGTTCCTCGCGGGGGACGCGGCGCACGTCCACTCGCCCGCCGGCGGCCAGGGGCTGAACACCGGCGTGCAGGACGCCTACAACCTCGGCTGGAAGCTGGCCGTCGGCTCCGACGTCCTGCTCGACAGCTACGAGCAGGAGCGCATGCCGATCGCCGAGCACGTGCTGGGGCTGAGCACGCGCCTGCTCAGGGAGGCGGACCTCAAGCGCGACGAGGAGACGCAGCAGCTCAACCTCGGCTACTGGTACGGCCCGCTGTCGGTCGGCCCCCGCGGGGGCGAGCGGGTGCCCGGCGTGTACGGCGGCGGCAGGTTCACCCTGCTCGCCGACACCTCCGAGCGGTACGGCGACGCCGTGCGCGTGCTGCCCGCGCCGGAGGGCCAGAAGGGCGTGCTGCTCGTCAGGCCCGACGGCTACGTCGGCTACGACGGCGACGAGGCGGGCGTGCGGGACTACCTGTCACGGCTCGGGGTCGAGACCGCGTAGCCGCGTGGCCTCCGCCCGCAGAGCGGCGGCCTCGGAGCCCGGCAGCCACGCCGCCGCGCCCTCCAGCACGGTCGCCCTGACGGTCTTGTCGTCGCCGTCCGCCGTGAGCTCCAGCGCCGCGTCCACGTGGGCGCGCGAGCCCGACGCCGTCGCCAGCTCCATGTGGATGAGCGCGACCAGCTGTCTGGGTGCGCCCTCTACGAGCGTCAGCGCCTCACGCAGCAGGTCGACGGCGGTCTTCTGGTCGCCCTTGCGCCGCGCGATCTCGCCGCGGACGTGCAGGACGCGGGCGCGGGCCACCGGATCGGACTCGGCGGCCTCCCACGTCTGGTCGAGCGAGGCCTCGGCCTCGTCGAACCTGCCGAGCCTGGCGTGCAGCTGGGCCAGGCGCACCCGCAGCATCACGGGGCCGGGGATCGCCTCCATGCCGCCGATCGCCGTGGCGTGCCGTACGGACTCGGTGGCGAAGGACAGCGCGCGGGCGGTCTCGCCGCGGTTCTCCGCGGCGAGGGAGAGCCAGGTCAGGGTCATGGCCTTCCCCCACCTGTCGCCGGTCCGCTCGAAGCCTTCGAGGGCGGCCTCCAGCGGGGAGTCGGCCGCGCCGGGCGTGCCGTACTCGAACTCGACGAGGCCCGCCATCAGCCGCACCGTCGCCCTGGTCCACGGGTCCGGGTGATCGCCCAGCCTGGCCAGGGACCTTCTCGCCTCCGCCATGACGCCGTCGGGCGCGGCCGGCGCGCCGGTCAGGCCCCACCACGCCAGGGTCGCCGGATGGTCCGACTCCAGCAGCGCGGGTCCTGGCACGCCGCCGGTGATCGCCGCGCACAGCTCGTGGGCCAGGCCCTCCGCCTCGGGCATCCTGGCCGCCCACGCCTGCGCCTCCCGTCGTCTGCCCCGCATGATCCACAGCCAGATCCTGGCGAGGAAGAGCCTGAGCGGATCGCCCGACCGGTCGAGGGCGGCGTCGAGGTTGGCCTGCTCGGCGTCGAGCACGGCGAGCCAGTCGAGCTGCGCGTCCGTCCTGAGGAAGGAGTCGGCCCGCTCGGCCAGCGCGGTGTAGTAGCGGGCGTGGGCCGCCACGACCGAAGGGTCGTCGAGCTTCTCCGCGGCGTAACGCCGTACCGTCTCCAGCATCGTGTAGCGCTCGCCCTGCACCGTCACCAGCGACTTGTCCACCAGCGACTCGACTCCGGGCCCGCACACCTCCAGCACCGCCTCGTAGGTGGCCCCGCCGGAGAAGACCGACATCCTGGCCAGCAGCCGCCGCTCGTCGGGAGACAGCAGCTCCCAGCTCCAGTCGATCACCGCGCGCAGCGTCCGGTGCCGTGGCTCGGCCGTACGGCTGCCGCGCAGCGACAACCGGTCGCCGAGCTGGGCGGCCAGGAGCGAGGGAGACAGGGTGCGCAGCCGCGCCGCCGCCAGCTCGATCGCCAGCGGGATGCCGTCGAGCTCGCGGCAGATGTCGGCGGCGGCCGACAGGTCCAGTCCCGCTCTGGCCGCCGCGGCCCTGTCACTGAACAAGTGGACGGCCGCGGCGGCGTCCAGCGGCGGCACGGTGTGCAGGTGCTCGCCCGTCACATCCAGCGGCTCCCTGCTGGTGGCGATGATGCGCAGACCCGGCACCTCGGTCAGCAGCCGCGATGCGACGTCGGCGGCCTGGTCGATCACGTGTTCGCAGTTGTCGAGCACGATCACCGGTGAGGTGCCGCGCAGCGCCGCCACGGGATCGGCGGCCTTGACCGCGCTCGACAGCGCCGTCAGCACGTCGGACACGGGCGCGAGCGGGACCAGCCACACGCCGTCGGGCACCCTGAGCGTGGCGGCGGTCTCGATCGCCAGCCGCGTCTTCCCCGCGCCGCCGGGACCTGTCAGCGTGACCAGCCTGGCGACGCCGAGCAGCTCCCGGACCCTGGCCACGTCCGCCTCCCGCCCGACGAAGGTGGTCAGCTGGGCCGGCAGCGACGAGCCAGGCGAATCGCGCAGCGCCGCCTCGTAGGCGTCGAGCAGCTCGCGCCCCGGGTCCATGCCGAGTTCGTCGGCCAGCCGCCGCCTGACCCGCTCGAACACCTCGAGCGCCTCCGCCCGCCTGCCGTCCGCCAGCAGCGCCCGCACCAGCAGCGCGTGGTACGGCTCCCGCAGCGGATGCGCGGCGACCAGCCCCTCGAGCTCGGCCGTCACGTCGGCTCCCCGCGCCAGGTCCCCGGCGATCCGCCTCGCGAGCGTGGCCAGGCGCAGCTCCTCCAGGTGGGCGGCGGTGGCGACGGCGAAGGGCATGCCGGCGGCGTCGGCGAGCGCCGTACCGCGCCAGAGCGACAGCGCCTCCTCGGCCGCGCCCTCGCGCGCCAGCCGCTCGAACCGCCACGCGTCGACGTCGTCGGCCCGCACGTCGAGGAGGTAGCCGGACGGATGCGTGACGATCAGGCCCGGCGCCTCCCTGCGGGCGCGCGAGACGAGGGACTGCAGCGCGCTCGTCGGGTGCTCGGGCGCGCCGTCCTGCCACAGGTCGTCGACCAGCCGCTCGGCCGTCACCACCCGGCCGGGGTCGAGGGCCAGCCTGACCAGCAGCGCGCGCAGCCGGGTGCCGGAGACCCCGGCCCCTGAGATCTGGAGAGGGCCGAGGATCCCGATGCGCATACGCACATCTAAACGTGCCGGCAGGACTACGGTGTCACCAGGGCGGCGATGAGAGGGCGGCGCTCACCTGACCCGCCTGCCCATCCTGAACACCGCCACCGGACGCAGCAGCGCCGTCACGTCGGCCAGCGGGTCGCCCTCGACGGCCAGCAGGTCCGCGTCGAACCCGGCCATGATGCTGCCCTTCCTGTCGGCCACCCGGCAGGCGCGCGCCGCCTGCGAGGTGACAGCGCGCAGCGTGTCGAGGGGGGCGTAGCCGAGGCCGACCAGCATCGCGGGCCCGTGCGGCAGGACCCCGTGGGGTTTGATCGGCCCGATCCCCGCGTCGCTCCCGATCACGAACGGCACGCCCGCCGCGTACAGCGCCCTGAGCGACTGCAGGATCCCGGGAATCCGCCGGGCGATGCCGGGCGGGGGCGGCTGGTCGCTGGGAACCATGCCCGCGGTGACGGAGACGATCACGTCGGAGGCGGCCAGCCGGGCGATGATCGCGGGGTCGGGCTCGGCCGAGTCCTCGGTGAGGAACGAGCAGTGCTCGATGGTGTCGAATCCGGCCGCGAGCGCGTCGGCGATGCCCGCGCCCGCGTGCGCGTGGGCGGCGATCGGCAGGCCGTGCGCGTGGGCCTCCTCCACGGCGGCGCGTAACTCCGCCAAGCCGTACTGGCGCAGGTGAGAGTGGGTGCCCGGGGTCATCTCGCCGCCGGTCACCATCATCTTCACCACGTGCGCTCCGCGCCGCGCCCGCTCCCTGACGGCCGCTCGCACCCCGTCGACGCCGTCGGCCTCACCGCCGAGGAACCAGCAGTGGCCCTTCGTGGTCGTGATCGGCGGTCCCGCGGCGAGGATCTCGGGACCCTCGATGACGCTCAGCTTCCTGGCGAGCCGGAGAGCCAGGAAGTTCCGGTCGCCCAGATCCCTGACGGTGGTGACGCCCGCGGCGAGCGTGGCGGCCGCCGCGTCCCGCATCCTGTCGAGCAGCTCCTCGTCGGTGGCCCCTGCAAGGCCGGCGACGGGGTCGACGCCGGCGTCGAACACCAGGTGGACGTGACAGTCGATGAGCCCCGGCAGGAGAGTGACGTCGCCGAGGTCGAGATCGGCCACGCCCCGGTCGGCGACGGCGGCGATCCTTCCGTCCTCGACGTGGACCACCCGCTCGCCCAGCAGTTCCCTGCCGTCGAAGAGACGGCGTGCGCGTATGGCTGGCATGGTGCCAATGTGGCGGCGCGTCGGGCGTCCGTCATGAGTAGCCCATACTCAGCGGGCCGCCCCACGTCGCGGGTTCACCGGGCGTCGAGGCGGACGTTCTCGCGGTGGAAGAGTCCCGACAGCAGCCACCCCGCCAGCACCCGCACCCGCTGTCCCATCGTCGGCACCACCAGCAGGTGGTAGCCGCGGTGGGCCAGCCACCCGAGCAGCCCCGTCAGCCGCACCCGGTGGATCTGCGCCACCCCCTGCCGGTGCCCCAGTCCTGCGACCGAGCCGAGGTAGGCGTGCCGGTACGGCCTGAGCGGCTCCCCTCGCACGTCCGCCACCACGTTGCGCGCCAGCACCTTGGCCTGCCGCATCGCGTGCTGGGCGTTGGGCGCGGTGAACTGCCCTGGCCTGGTCAGGTCCGGCACCGCCGCGCCGTCGCCTGCGGCGAAGGCGTGCCTGATGTCGCGCACGTTCAGGAACTCCGTCGTCTCGATCCTGCCGAGCCGGTCGACGGGCAGCCCGCTGGCCGCCGCGAGCGGGTTCGGCCTGCCGCCGGCCGCCCAGACCAGGGTGCCGGCGTCCAGCTCGGTGCCGTCGCTGAGCGCGACGTGCCCGTCGACGGCCGAGTCGAGGGTGGTGCCGAGCCGTACCTCGACGCCGCGCCCTGTCAGCGTCCTGACCGTCCACGCGCCGAGGCGGCCGTCGAGCTCGGGCAGGATGCCGCCGGTCGCCTCCACCAGGATCCAGCGCAGCTCCGCAGGGTCGAGCCCGTGTTCCTTCGCCGCGTCCTCGGCCATCGCCTGCAGCTCGGCCAGCGCCTCCACCCCCGCGAACCCGCCGCCCACGACGACGAAGGCGAGCGCCGCCCGCCGTACGGCGTCGTCGTCGGTCGAGGCGGCGACGTCGAGCTGGGCGAGCACGTGGTCGCGCAGCTGGACGGCCTCGCCGAGCGTCTTGAATCCCATGCCGTGCTCGGCCAGCCCCGGCAGCGGCAGCGTCCTGGTGATCGAGCCGGTGGCCATGACCAGGATGTCGTAGCCGAGCGTGCGCGCGGGACCCCGCGCGGGCTCGAAGACGGCCGTCCTCGCATCGTGGTCGAGGCCGGTGACGCGGCCCGTCAGCACCCGCACGCCCTTCAGCACCCTGTGCAGCGGGGCGACGACGTGCCGCGGCTCGATCGCGCCGCCCGCGGCCTCGGCGAGGAACGGCTGGTAGGTCATGTAGTCCTTGGGGTCGACCACCGTGATCTCGGCCTCACCCGCGCGCAGCATCCTGCGCAGGTGCCGCGCGGTGTACATGCCGACGTAGCCGCCGCCGATGATCAGGATCTTCTTCGCGCTCATACCCATATGACGTGACGGCCCTGGCCTTTGTGACAGTTACGCGTGCGGTCCGACCGAGATCTTTCCGATCGTCAGGCTGGGGGTGGCCTCCAGGATCTCCCCGATCCTGCCGACCTGCTGGTCGAGCTCGGCCAGCTGCTTCGAGGTCAGCTCGTCGAGCGGCTCGACGGTGACGGTGAGCCGCTTGCCGGAGCGGCGCTGGTGCCACACGCCCGCCACGATCCCGTCGATCAGCAGCACGGGGTAGTTGCCCGCCTGGCTTCTCGCCAGCGCGCGGTCCCACGCCCTGCCGGGGAAGAGCTGCTCGCGCGGGTGGGAGCCGACCACGAAGGCGTCGAAGTACGGCAGGAGCCGCACGCCCCTGGCCGGCTCGTCGGGCGCCTCGGTGTCGCCCGCGTTCACCCAGCCGCCCTCCACCCGGTCCAGGGCGGCCCTGCCGAACACGTCGGCCGCCCAGGTGACGGGGGCGGACAGCCACCTGGCGAAGTACTGCGGCGTGGAGGGGCCGTAGGAGTGGAGGTAGGCCTTGAGCAGCTCGGCCTGCGCGCTCTCGCTGTCGGCGGGACGTACGCCGGGGTTGGTGTAGGTGACCTTGCGCCCGCGATTGGGCCCGAACGCGAGCACGCCCCTGTGCGCGGCCAGGTGCGTGGCCTGACGCCAGCGCGGCCACTTGGTCTGGAAGGCGTCCATGACGCGGTCGCCCGCCCACGGGCCCGCGATCGCGGTGACCGCCTCGTCGAGTTCGTCGATGGTGAGCGCCTGGTCCTTGAGCGCGATGCCCACAGCCACGACGACCTGCTCGATCTGGTCGGGGGTGAGCAGGTCGACGCGCCCCGAAGGGAGCGACGAGAGCGCTCCTGTCCACATGGCGAGGTCGGCGGTGGGGAGCAGATGGACGGTGCCGCGCGGGCCGAACGTCTTGGTCAGGCTGCGCTCGGTCCACAGCGCCTCGCGGACGTCCACCCTGGAGGTGCCGGGCAGGCGGAGGCTGACCGACAGCTCGGCCGCGGACAGGATCTGCGCGTGGGCGCCGCACATGGCGGCCACGACGTCGGCGGGGGTGCCCTGCTGGGGGAAGTGGCGTTCGAGGCGGCGGGCGTTCCAGTTCATGGCCTCAGCGTAGGAGCCATTGCGGCACGTTTCGTTCCGCATTCTTCCGGAGTGAATCGCTCCGTTATAGTGGGGGGATGAGAGCGATCGTGATGGAAGAGTTCGGCGGCCCCGAGGTGTTGCGGGCGCGCACGGTTGACGACCCGGTACCGGGCGAGGGCCAGGTGCTGGTGCGGGTGGCGTTCGCGAGCATCACCTTCGTGGAGACGCAGGTGCGGGCGGGGACCGGCCCGTTCGCGCCGCCGGCGCTGCCCCGCACGCCGGGCAACGGTGTCGGCGGCGTGATCGTGGCCGTGGGGGACGGCGTCGACCCCGGCCTGGTCGGGACCACGGTGGTGACGACGACCGGCGGCGTCGGCGGATACGCCTCGCTGGCCGTGGCCTCCGCCGCCGACGCGGTGCCCGTGCCGGAAGGGGTGGCACTGGAGGACGCGGTGGCGCTGCTGGCCGACGGGCGCACCGCGGTCATGCTCCACGAGCAGGCGGAGATCGAACCGGGCGAGCGGGTGCTGGTGCTCGCGGCGGGCGGCGGCGTCGGCGGCCTGCTCCTGCAGCTCGCCGCCGCCTCGGGCGCCGAGGTGGTCGGAGCCGCGCGCGGCAAGCGCGCGCTCGTGGAGCGCCACGGCTCCTTCGTCGACTACTCGGCCGAGGGCTGGGCGCGCTCCCTCGAGGTCGACGTGGTCTTCGACGGGGTCGGCGGCGACGTGGGCACCGAGGCGCTGACCGCGCTCCGCCCCGGCGGCAGGGCGAGCATGTACGGCATGGCGAGCGGGTCGTGGTCGAGGTCGGACGGCCTGCCGATCACCGTCATCGAGCGCGGAGGGCCGCCCAGCCCGCAGGAACTGCGCAGGCTGGTGGCCAGGGCGCTGGAGCTGGCCGCGGAGGGACGGCTGGTGCCCACGATCGGACAGACCTACCCGCTGGAGGAGGCGGCCTCGGCGCACAGGGCGATCGAGGCCCGCCAGACCACGGGAAAGACCCTGCTGGTCATCTGACCGCGCCGAACGCGACCGCGGTGGTGGAAGCGATCACCGTGGTCAGCACGACCAGGAACAACACCGACCGCATCGGGTTGCGCCGCTGCGGCTCCGGCTCCTCGGGCCGCGCCAGGACGCGCGGGGAGGGCGGCTTCGCCGGTGTGGGCGTGGCCTCGGGTGTCCTGACCGGTGGCCGCGCCCGCACGGGCAGGACCGGTTGCGGCCGTGGCGCGGGCCTGGCCGGTTCGCTCCGCGGCCGGTTCGGCCCGGGTGTCGGTTCGGGCTCCGGCCGGGGTTTCGGCGTCGGCTCGGGCACCGGCTCGGGCGACTTGGGCGTGGGTGTGGGCGGCTCGGGGGTCGGCTCCGGCGGCGGAAGGCACCCTCCGCCCACCTCGACCACCAGGCCTGCCACGGTGACGCACACGCCGACCGACACGTTCACCTCGGCCCCGCCGTCACCTGCCCCCGGCGCTTCCACGTGGACGCTCTCGCCCACCTCCACCTCCACGGGCCCGGGGTCGGCGGGCAGGGCAGCGCCGAGGCAGAGGACCGCCCCCACCAGCAGCGCCGCCGCCCTCACGCGCCCCCCGCGATCCGCTGGAACTCCTGCAGCACGGTCCGCAACGCCTCGGGCCCGACCGCCAGAGCCCCATCGAAGGCGCGCGAGATGTCCCAGGTCAGGTACACCCCGACACCGAGCATGCCCGCCATCGCCATCAACGGCACCAGCGTCAGCCCGCGCGGCCTGGCGCCGGCGAGGAACGGGAAGATGATGACGACGACGCCGGTCAGCACGGTCAGCCCGAGCAGCCCTGCGGGGGGAGTGGTGCCCGCGTCGGCGGCCCTGCGGCTGCGCGCCGCGGACAGCTCCTCGACCTTGTCGAGCACCAGCGCCTTGGTGTCGTCGTCGAGCTGGGCGGCGTCGACCCGCGTCCGCAGCGCGTCGAGCCGCGCCCCGCCCTCGGGCGACATCCGGCCCTCCGCCATCAGCGGCCACTCGTCGCGCACGACGAACTGCACGTAGTCGCGCAGGCTCTGCCGTACCCACAGCTGGTCGGCCTCGGGCAGGTCGCCCGCCGCCCAGTAGGTCTCCACCGCCGCCTGGCCCTCGGCGAAGGTGTTCTGGCGGGCGGCGTCGGCCGTGGTCCATGGCACGATGATGGCGATCGCGAACACCAGCAGGAACAGCGCCGACAGCATCGCTCCCGCGTGGCCGGTCGACGGTCCTCCAGGGTCGCGGTCCTCGGTGCCGAGCTTCCTGAACAGGAACGCGGTGAGCGCGACCACGGCGACGGCGGCCGCCACGGCGGCAATCAGGGCAAGCATGACGCCGACTCTAGTGACTACCGAGTGTCACGTCGCGAACACGCAAAGAATTTCTCGGCGGCGTGTCGAGGACGCGCGGCCCCGTTCCGACTCAGGGGCATGAAATACCTACGGATGATCTACGCGAATCCGGAGACCTGGGACACGCTCGCCGAGGAGCGACGCGACGAGCTCGCCCGGATGGTCGACGAGGCGAAGGGGGAGGAGGAGTCCGCGTGAACGGCATCCAGCAGACCATCGACTCGCTGGCCGCGTCCGGCGTGGAAGGCGGCGTCCAGGTCGTCGTCTACCGGCACGGCGAGCTCCTCCTCGACGCCACGGCCGGCGGCGTCGCCCCCTCCGCCCTCGTCTACAGCGCCTCCACCGGCAAGGCCGTCACCGCCACCGTCGTCCACGTGCTCGTGGCGCGAGGGGCGCTGTCCTACGACACCCCCATCGCCGCGCTGTGGCCGGAGTTCGGCGCGCACGGCAAGTCCGCCGCCACCGTACGGCACGCGCTCACCCACACGGTGGGCGTGCCCGCCGTACCGGACGGGACGACGGTCGAGGACCTGTGCGACTGGGACACGATGTGCCGCGGCATCGCCGCCTCCGTCCCGTGGTGGGAACCGGGCACGAAGACCGGCTACCACGCGCAGACGTTCGGCTGGATCCTCGGCGAGGTCGTCCGCAGGGCCACGGGCAGGCCGATCTCGCAGGTGCTCCGTGAGGAGATCGCCGAGCCGCTCGGCGTCGCCGACGAGCTCTTCCTCGGCGTCCCCGCCGCCGCGCTCGGCAGGGTGGCCCTTCTCGACGACGCTCCGGGCAACGCCGCCCTGCTGGAGGCCATGGGCGACTTCCCCGGCACGCCCCGAGCGCTCCTGCCCGACGCCGCCTACGCCAACAGGGCCGACGTGCTCACCGCCGACATCCCGGCGGGCGGCACCTTCTCCGCGCGCGCCGTCGCCCGGATGTACGCCGCCCTGCTGGGCGAGGTGGACGGCGTGCGCCTGCTGACGCCCGAGCACCTGCGCGAGGTGACCTCGCCCGCCTTCACCGGCACCGACCAGCTGATGGGCAACCCCGTCACGTGGGCGCTCGGCTACGCGGCGGGCCGTCCCGACGGCTCGTCTCCCGAGACCTCGTTCGGCATGGTCGGCGTCAACGGCAGCGCGGCCTTCGCCGACACCGCGTCGGGGCTGGCGTTCGCGCTGACGAAGACCCGCTTCTCCTTCGCCGACGCGAGCACGGTCGGCCGGATCCTTCCGCTGCTCCCCGCCTAGCGCGACCACGGGGCCCGTGACGCCGAACCATCGGGCGATCGGGCCCCCGGCCGGGGAGCCGAGCGCCACCCCTCCGACGGTTCGCCGCATCCGCGCGGCCCATTGACAAGCACAATTTTTACGTACAACATTGTTTTTGCGATGAGAGACGTCCTGTACCTGGATCAGATCGAGCAGGCCGAGGCCCTGCTCAAGCCGCAGCGCATCGAGGTGCTGCGGCAACTGGCGGAGCCGCGCACCTGCACCGAGGTCGCCGCCCAGCTCTCCCAGACCCCGCAACGCGTCTACTACCACGTCAAGAGGCTGGTGGAGGCGGGGCTGGTCGAGCAGGTGTCCGAGCGCAAGGTGCGCGGCATCAGCGAAGGCATCTACCAGGCCACCGCCCGCTCGTACTGGCTCTCGCCCCGCCTCGTCGGGCGCATCGGCCTGAGGAGGACGCAGGACGAGCTGTCGCTGGGCTACCTCCTCGACCTGATGGAGGAAGTCCAGGCCGACATCGCCGCGCTGGACCGCAACAGGCCCGAGCTGCCGTCCGTCGGCGTCTCGGGCGAGATCAGGGTGCCGCCCGAGCGTCGCCAGGAGTTCATGGACGACCTGCGTGGCGCGCTGCAGGACCTCTTCACCCGATACGGCGGCGCCGAGGGCGACGCCTTCAAGCTGGCCGTGGCCTGCTACCCCAAGGGAGAGACCGATGACTGAGCCGATGATCCTCCGTGTCCGCGTCGCCGCCCCCGCCAAGCAGGTGTGGCAGGCGATGACCGACCCCGAGTCCCTGCGCGCGTGGTTCGCCGAGCACGTCGAGGTGGACCTGCCGAACCGCTTCGCGTTCTGGGGCCGCCACACTCCCGAGGGCGACGCCCCGCACCAGCGGGTGCTGCACGCCGACGACCACAGCCTGCGCCTGGAGTGGACGCTCGACGGCGAGGCCACCACCACCGAGCTCTCCGTCGAGGAGGAGAGCCCCGACTCGACGATCGTCACCCTGAAGCAGAGCCACTTCGACTTCCAGGACGTCATCACGGGGGCCAGCATCAGGGGCGCGCTGCAGACGTTCTGGTGCCTGTCGCTGGCCAACCTCGTCGACCACGTCGAGGGCCGCGAGCTCACGCCCAAGGTCGACTACACCTCGGCCACCATGCGGGAGGAGATCGTCATCGACGCCCCCATGCCGGCCCTCTACCGCTCGCTGACCGACGGCGAGGAGGCCACCCGCTGGTTCGGCTACCTCATCGAGATCGAGCCCGTCGTCGGCGGCCGCTGGGCCATGGGCGGCTTCGACAACCCCGACCCCGCCAAGGTCATCGACCTGGTCGAGGGCCGCGCGATGTCGGTCGACTGGGGCTCGCCCGGCATCTCCAGCTGGGAGCTTGCCGAGTCCGGCGGCAAGACCAGGCTCACGTTCGTCCAGTCGGGCTTCGACGAGGCTCGTCCGCCGCACGCGGCATGGGGCGGCTGGCTGTCGGGTCTGGCGGAGCTGCGTCGCTACCACGAGCTGCCCGACTGGCGTCCGATCTGGGTCGAGGCCGCGTGAGCGCCGTGTGAAGGCGGCGCAACGGCCGGGGCGCCCACCAGTTGGCCGCCCCGGCCAGCCGCATGAACGCCGGCACCATGACGGCCCTGATGATCGTGGAGTCGACGAGGATCGCCACCGCCATCCCGACTCCCAGCATCTGCACGAACACCACGCCCGCCGTCGCGTACACGGCGAACGAGAGCGCGAGAATGGCCCCCGCGGCGGTGATGAGGGGCGCTCCGCGCTGCAGGCCCGTCGCGACCGCGGCGACGGTGTCGCCGCTCCTGGCGTACTCCTCCCTGATCCTGGAGATCAGGAAGACCTCGTAGTCCATGGACAGCCCGTAGGCGACGCAGAACATCAGGATCGGGATGCTCGGGTCGATGCTTCCTGTCGGCGTGAACCCGAGCAGGCCCGACAGGTTGCCCTCCTGGTAGACCCACACGATCGCGCCGAACATCACCGCCATGCTCAGCAGGTTCAGCACGGTCGCCTTCAGCGGGATCAGCACGCTGCCTGTCATCAGGAAGAGCACCACGAACGTGACCGCGAACATCAGCCCGATCAGCAGCGGCAGCCGGTCCACGATGGAGGCGCGGTAGTCGGCGAGCTCGGCCGTGTAGCCGCCAACCAGCACCTCGAAAGGCGCGGGCGCGGCGCGCACCCGCGAGACGAGCTCGATCGGGTCGCCCTCCATCTGCGCGGCGGTGGGCACGACCGACAGCCAGGTACCCTCACCGCCGCGGAACCTGGCGGGGTCGCCGTCGCCCACGCGCGACCCTCTGACGTAGGAGCCGGCGGCCGAGTCGACCTGCGCGACGCCTTCGAGCCGTGACAGCGCGGCGGCGTAGCCGGCGACGACGGCGACCGGGCCCGTCGACGGGCCCGTGGACACCACCTGGAGCGCGTCGGTCTCCTCGGCGGGGAACTCCGCTCTGATGATCTCCTGTGTCTGCCTGGCGGGCGCGCTCGGCGGCAGGATCCTGTCGTCGGCCACGCCGAAGTTCAGCCCGAGGAACGGCGAGCCGAGCAGCAGCAGCACGAGCGTGGCGGCGCCGCCGTACAGGACGGGCCTGCGCATCACCCTTCCCGCCACCGCGTGCCAGAACCCGACGGCGCGCTCGCCCCTGTCATGGCGCGGGATCACCCGCGCGCCCACGGCGGCCAGGACGGCGGGCAGCACCACCACCGCGCCCACCACCCCGCCGACGACCACCGCGATCCCCGCGTAGGCGAAGGAACGCAGGAAGTCGAAGGGCAGCGCCAGCAGCACCGCCAGCGACGCCGCGACCGTCATCCCGCTGAAGAGCACCGTACGGCCTGCCCTCGCGACTGCCGTCACGACGGCGTCGTGGTGGGAGCGGCCGTGCCGTACCTCCTCGCGGAAGCGGGCCATGACGAACAGCGAGTAGTCGATGCCCAGCGCCAGCCCCATGGCCAGGGTGATGTTCAGCGCGAACGTCGAGACGTCGGTGAAGAGAAGCACGCCGCGCAGCAGTGCCAGCGTCGCCACCATCGCGAACACGCCGACCATGATCGGCAGCAGGGCGCCGAGCACCCTGCGCGAGTACGCCCACAGCAGCACGAAGACCAGCGGAAAGATGATCATCTCGGCTCGCAGGAAATCCTGCCTGGCCTGGGGGACCGTCTGCCTGAACACCTCCTCGCCGCCGCCCGACCGCACCGAGATCACCTCGTTGCCCCTGGTGACCTCGGGCACCAGGGCGGGCAGGATGCGCGAGCGGACCACGTTCGCGTCGCCCGGGATGCGGGCCACGACCAGCGCCCGCGTGCCCTTCTCGTCGCGCAGCGTGGCGGGGTTGCCGCGGGTCCAGTAGGAGGCCGCCTCCGCCACGCCCTCGAACGCGCCCACCCGCCTGGTCAGCTCCCGTCCTGCCGCGGCCACCGCCGGGTCGTCGACCGTGCCGTCCACCGCGGTGACGAGCAGGATCAGGTCCACGCTCCCCGTATGGAACCGCTCGGCCAGCTCCGCCCCTGCCCTGTCGGACTCCGACCCCGGCGCCTCGAATCTGGCCAGCGACAGCGCGTTCACGGTGCCGGCCGCGAGCGCCGCCATGGCCAGCGTGGCCAGCAGCGCCAGCACCATGACGAGACGGCGGCGCCGTACGAGAAATGCACCCACGACTCACTCCCCGAAACACGATAGACTGCTCGTGTTCGAGTAATACAAGTGTTCGCTCGTATTTGTCAACGCGGCCGGCGCCCCTCCCGCCTGTCGCCGGGCCGCGCGAGCGCCTCGCGACCGGGAGCCCTCGGCCCGCCGTCAGGCGGGGCCTAACCGGCGCTGAACCCGCTGAACAGCAGGACGGCGAGCCCCAGCGCGACCACCACGTTCACCACGGTGGCCGCGGCGAACACGCCGACGGGGCGCCAGCCCGCCTCCCGCAGCGAGGCCACGCGGAACTCCAGGCCGATGCTGACGAAGGCAAGGATGAGGAACCACACCCGCAGGTCGTTGGCCACAGCGATGACCGCCTTGCCCTCGGCGGCGGGGACGGAGGAGAGGTACCAGGTGGCGATGACGGAGGCGGCCACGAACCCCAGCACGAACTTGGGGAAGCGCCGCCAGAGCTCGATCGCGCCGGGCCTGGCGGCGTCGGCGCGGCGCTCGACGCGGAAGGCGAACCAGGCCGTCAGCGCCACGACGACCACGCCGATGAGGGCGTTCTGCGTGACCTTCACGATGGTGGCGACCGCCAGCGCGTCCTCACCGGCGAGGGCGCCGGCGGCCGTCACCGCCGCGGTCGTGTCGATGTTGCCGCCGATCCACGCGCCCGCCACCTCCGGGCTCAGGCCGAGCGCCGTGGCCAGAGCCGGCAGGACGAAGATCGACGGGAGGGCGAAGGCGATCACCAGGCTGGCGCTGTAGGCGAGCTGCTCCCGCCTCGCCTGCACGGCGCCCGCGGCGGCGATGGCCGCGCTGACGCCGCAGATCGACACGGCGGCCGACAGCAGGGCGCGCAGCTTGTCGTCCAGGCCGAGCCTGCCGCCCAGCCACCACGTGAACAGGAACACCGTGCTGATGAGCACGACGCCCTGGATGACGGCGGGCCCCGCGGCGGTGACGATCACCTTGAGGTTGATCGAGGCGCCGAGCAGGACCAGTCCCGTCTTGATGAAGAACTCGGTGCGGAAGCCGCCCGCGAGGCGGTCCCTGAGCCCCGTGGCGGTCAGGACCGCGTTGCCGAGCAGGCCGAGCGCGATGGCGTAGACGGGGTACTCGACGGCCTTGGCCAGGTCGGAGCCCGACCACCAGACCGGGACGTTCTTCTCCAGGAACCTGGTCGCCGCGGCCAGGACCAGCACGGTCAGGACGCCGGCGGAGGGCCACACCCAGGTGGCGGTCGCGGAGGGGGCGCGGGTGGTGCTCATCACGGGATCACCCCCGTGGGGATCACTCCCGCGATGACCAGCAGGAGGAGTGCCAGGCCCACGATCGTGGCGGCCCAGTCCTCACTGAGGGCGGCGCGGCTCTCGCCCTCGGTCGTCGTCTCGTGCTCGCTCATGGGATGCGCCTTTCTTGGGGGGTGAGCGGGGGCGGTTCGCGTCCCCGCCCGCGCCGGAGCGGGGCTCGCGTCCCCGCCTGAGCCGGGGGCGGGGCGCCTCCCAACGCCCCGCCCCGTGAGGAGTCCGTCCCGTCAGGCGACGACGAGGGACTCGGCGGTGAACTCGCGGCCTGCGACGATCTCGGAGACGAACCCGTCAGGTCCGACGGGCCGGTCGCCGATCAGCGTGACGCGGTGCAGGGTGCGCTGGACGTCCAAGTGGTCCAGGTCGGACGGCGCCAGGTGCGCGGTGGCCCTGTTGTCCCAGAAGGCCAGGCTGCCCGGCTGCCAGCGGAAGCGGACGGTGTACTCGGGCCTGGTGATCTGCTCGTACAGCAGCTCCAGGATCCGGCGGCTCTCCTGGGCGGACAGGCCGACGATGTGGTCGGTGAAGCCCGGATTGACGAACAGCGCCCGCTCCCCGGTCTCGGGGTGCACCCTGACCACCGGGTGGATCGAGACGAGCAGGTTGTCGTTGATCCGCTTGACGAGCTTCCCGTCCTCGTCGGTGGGCCGGTAGCCCGCGAGGAAGCGGTGTTCGGCCCTGAGTCCGTCGACGAAGGCCCTGAGCGGCTCGGACAGCCCCTCGTAGGCGGCCACCAGGTTGGTCCACTGGGTGTCGCCGCCGAACGCGGGGACGGTCTCCGCGCGCAGGAGCGAGGCGGCCGGCGGGTTGACGGCGGCGGTGACGTCGGTGTGCCAGCCCGAGTAGTACGAGTACTGGCGCCTGCGGTACAGCTCGCGGTAGTCGGGCCCGTAGCGCTCCTCGTAGCGGCGCGGGTCGATGGTCAGGATCTGAGGGAACTCCTCCGGCGGCGCGTCCTCGTGCGGGTGGGCGTGAGTGAGCGCGCCGAACCGGCGGGCGAAGGCGATCTGGCCGGCGTGGTCGAGGGTCTGGCCGCGGAAGAACACGACCTTGTGGGCGAGCAGGGCCTGCCTGATCTCCTCGACCGTGGAGGGGTCGAGCGGGTGGGAGAGGTCGACGCCGAGGATCTCGGCGCCGATGTGTCCCGCGACGCGGCGGATGTCGAGGGTGGACGTGGTCGATGGCATGACGTGGCCTCCATGGGCGTAGGGCGGTCTGTACCGGGGAGAAGGGGAGCGGGACCCGAGGTCACCGCCAGGCACAGAGGGCGCTCGCCTGCCGCATGAGATCGACGTGGAGGCGAGCGACCAGAAGCTCGCTGTAGATCACACCCTTGACACTCGGCTATATTCCCCATGAAGTCAATAGGGAATACATGAAACTCTGCGCCGCGAGCCAAGAGAAGGTGAAAGGCCATGCCGAGCCCCGTATCGAGGCCTACCGTCGAGCACATGTCGATCAATCAGGACGCCCGCCACATCGAGGCGCTGGTTCCCGCCCCCGGCCGCGCGGCGGTCGCGGCGACGCCCCCGGTCGCAGGGGAGGGACACTGGGCCGGCGCGCCCAGCGCCGCCGCCGACGACGGGCTGATCTATCTCGCCTACCGGCTCAGGCGTCCGCTGGGTGAGGGCCGCGGCTACGCGGTCGTCGTCGCCCGTTCCGCGGACGGCGAGCGCTTCGAGACGCTCACCACGATCAGCAGCGAGCAGATGGACGCGGAGTCGCTGGAACGCCCCGCCCTGGTCCGCCTGCCAGGGGGCGGCTGGCGGCTGTACCTGAGCTGCGCCACTCCCGGCACCAAGCACTGGCGGGTGGAGGTGCTCGAGGCCGCCGACCCGGCGGACTTCGACCCGCGCTCCCGCATGACCGTCCTGCCCGGCGACCCCAAGACGGGGGTGAAGGACCCGGTGATCGTACGGCACGGCGGGACCTGGCACCTGTGGGCCTCGTGCCACCCGCTCGCCGACCCCGGCGAGGAGGACAGGATGGTCACCGACTACGCCACCAGCCCCGACGGCCTGGCATGGACGTGGCACGGCACCGCGCTCAGCGGCCGCCACGGCGCGTGGGACGGCCGCGGCGTCAGGGTCAGCGCCGTCCGCTTCACCGGCGGCGGCGTGCGGGCCTTCTACGACGGGCGCGCGAGCGCGGCGGAGAACTACGAGGAGCGCACGGGCATCGCCGAGGGGACCGACCCCGCCGCGCTGACGCCCATGGGGACCATGCCGGTCGCCGCCTCTCCGCACGCCGGCGGCGGCCTGCGCTACCTCGACCTGGTGGACCTGCCCGACGGGCGCACCCGGATGTACTACGAGTTCACCAGGCCGGACGGCTCCCACGAGCTGCTCACCGAACTGCGCTGATCAGGTCGACCTCCCGTTCCTCGCCTGCCGCTGCCCGTCGGGGCGGGTGCCGACCAGGCCGCCCGAGCGTTCGCGCGGCCTGAGCCAGTCGCCGAAGTCGTCGCCCGTCACCCGCTGGAGCAGGGCGACGTCGTCGGCGAAGTAGGGGATGAGCTCGCGCCGCTGCTCCCACGTGAGCGGGCGGCGCGACTTGCCGCGCTGCTGGAGCCTGTTCTCCAGCGGCTCGGCCAGCGTCCCCGGCAGCCGCCTCCTGAAGGCCGACAGCAGCGTGTGCCGGGGGCTCGCCTGCGGATGGGCGGTCACGTTCTCCCTGGGCACCTCTGTGAGCAGGCCGGCGCGGACCCCGAGGAAGCCGCAGATCAGGTCGAGGGTCTGCGCGGGCCTGTCGACGAGATCCCGGTAGCGGAAGGTCAGCACCTGCTCGCGCGGGAAGAGCGTGAACAGGTGCGACAGCTGCTCGCCGTACCTGCCGAGGCCGACGTAGTGCCAGAAGTGCGCCCAGCCCGCGGCGATCCGCCGCCGCTCCTGCGCGCAGGCGCGCACCACGTCGCCGACGGGTTCGAGGCCCGCCGACCACAGGTGCGTCCAGTTGGAGTGGGCGCGCTCGACGGGATCGCGCAGGATCACGATGAGCCTGGCGTGCGGGACGGCGGCGCGGATGCGCCGCTGGGCGTCCAGGTCGTAGAGGTAGAAGGGCGTCGACTCGCCGCGCAGCGTGCCAGGCGGCGCCGCGGCGAACAGGGCCTCGTAGTCTTCGCGTCGCCAGACGTGCTCGCGGTAGGTCTCCGCGTCGCCGGGGCCGCCCCTCGCCGGAGGCGGGCCGTCGGTCAGGAAGTGCTTGGGCTCCTTCACCGCGGACAGGTAGAGGTCGGGATGGCGTTGCAGCGCGGTGTGCAGCGCGGTCGTCCCGGTCTTCGGGGCGCCGATGACGAGGAAGTCCGGCAGGCTCATGACCGACCCCCTATGCCTGCGCGAGGGTGAGCACGCCCGCGCCCACCAGCGCGACGGCCCACATCCTGTCGACGTCGAACCACGCTCTGCGCAGCACGGTCAGGCCCACGACCTCGAAGACGACCAGCGCGACCGCCCCCGCGACGGCGAACATCGCCGGCGTGTGCAGCGCGGCCATCCCCAGGCCCCCGGAGTCGGGCCGTTGCGCGCGGCGGTCGAAGGCTGCGACGTAGGCGAGCCGTTCGGCCGGTGCGGCGGCGGCGTCTCGGGGCGAGGGATAGAAGGTGGGATCGGGGGTCCAGAGTGCCATGAGTCCAGCATCCCCCAAATCCCTACAAGGTCAATGGGTAATTATTCATGTAAAACCAGTAGGAAATATTTACTTAGGGCGCTCGAGCGCGTAGGTTCCCAGACATGAGGCAGGGCCACTACCTGACCAGACGCCCGCACGTGGACTACGGCCACGTCGCCAGCGCGCAGTGTCGCTGATCACAGAGCCGATCACTCGCCGTTCCCTCCCGCGTGGCCGAAGGCGCCCGCGCGATCCACCGACGAACTCTCATCCGGCGTGCCCGCCCGCTGGCGTGACGCCGTGCTCTCGTGAGGACACTCCCTTGACCAAGATCAGACATGCCCTGCCGTACGCCCTGCTGGCCCTGCTGGCCGGCTGCGCGTCGGCCCAAGGCGCGGCCACCAAGGACGGCGCCGAGACCACCGAGCTGCGCTACCAGGGAAGCGCGGGCGCCGTCACCTTCCCCGAGCTCGCGGAGGAGCTCGGCTACCTCGGCGACATCAAGCTCAAGTGGGTCGGCAACACCACCAGCGGCCCCCAGGACATCCAGTCGGTCGCCACGGGCCAGACCGACATCGGCGGCGCCTTCAACGGCGCGATCATCAAGCTCAAGGCGGCCAAGGCGCCGATCAAGGCCGTCGTCGGCTACTACGGCTCCGACGAGCAGAGCTTCAGCGGCTACTACGTGGCCGACGACAGTCCGATCAGGACCGCCCGCGATCTGATCGGCAAGAAGATCGGAGTCAACACCCTCGGCGCGCACCACGAGGCGGTCATCAAGGAGTACCTCAAGCGCGAGGGACTGACCCCCGAGGAGATCAAGCAGGTCGAGCTCGTCGTCATCCCGCCCGTCAACACCGAGCAGGCCATCCGCCAGGGCCAGCTCGACGTGGGGACGCTCGGCGGGATCCTCAAGGACAAGGCGCTGCAGCGTGGAGGGCTGCGCCCGCTGTTCACCGACGTCGGCCTGTTCGGGCCGTTCACCGCGGGCTCCGTCGTCCTGCGTGACGACTTCGTCGCCGGCAACCCCCGCACGACCAGGACCTTCGTCGAGGCGTTCGCCAAGGCCGTGCACTGGACGCAGACCCATCCCCGGCAGGAGGTCGTCGCCACCTTCAAGAAGATCATCGCCAAGCGCGGGCGCAGCGAGGACGCCACGGCCGTGACGTTCTGGAAGAGCTCGGGGATCGCGGGCAAGGGCGGCGTGATCGCCGACAAGGAGTTCCAGACCTGGATCGACTGGCTGGAGCGCGAGGGCGAGTTGCGGCCCGGCCAGGTCAAGGTGTCCGACCTCTACACCAACGCCTACAACCCCTACGCCAACGGGAGCGCCTCATGAAGATCGCCATCCAGAACGTGGGCAAGGTGTTCGACGTCAGGGACTCCGACCGGCCGTTCACCGCGCTGGAGGGCATCGACCTCGACATCCGCGCCGGCGAGTTCCTCACGCTGGTGGGGCCGAGCGGCTGCGGCAAGTCCACGCTGCTCGACCTGATCGCCGGCCTGACCCGGCCGACCTCCGGGCGGATCCTCATCGACGGCGTGCCCATCACGGGCCCGGGGCTCGACAGGGGGATCGTCTTCCAGCAGTACGCGCTCTTCCCCTGGCGGACCGCCACCGGCAACGTCGAGTTCGGCCTGGAGGCCAAGGCCGTGCCGAAGAAGGAACGCGCCGAGCGGGCCAGGCACTACCTGGACCTGGTCGGGCTCGCCGGGTTCGAGGACCGCTACCCGCACGAGCTGTCCGGCGGCATGCGCCAGCGCGTGGCCATCGCCCGCAGCCTGGCCTTCGACCCCGACGTGCTGCTGATGGACGAGCCGTTCGCCGCCCTGGACGCGCAGACCCGCGAGTCGCTCCAGGAGGAGTTGCTGCACATCTGGGAGAAGACCGGCAAGACGATCGTGTTCATCACGCACGGGATCGACGAGGCCGTCTACCTCGGCCAGCGGGTCGCGGTCATGACCTCACGCCCCGGGCGCATCAAGGAGACGCTCGCCATCGAGTTCGGCTCCCGCGAAGGCGACCTGCGAGCCGAGGCGCGCTTCGGCGAGTACCGCCACCACATCTGGACCCTGCTGCGCGACGAGGTCGCCGCCGCCCGCCGCGAGGAGGCGAGCTCCGTTGGCTGAGCTGGAGACGAAGGCGCCGCCGTCCCGCCCGGAGACGAGGGCGGCCTCTGCCGCGCCGGACACGAAGGCGCCGGCGACCCGTCCGGGGACGAGGGTCGCGCCGGCCGCCTCGGACGCGAAGGCGCCACCGGCCGCCCCAGGTGTGGAGGCGGGGACCGCCGAGCCGCAGGATCCGTTCCCCGGCGACACGCACTGGTACGACCTGCCCGACGACGACGTCGAGGGTGAGGAACCCCCGCCGCCCCCGCGCGCCCGCCGTCCGCTCCTGCCCAGGCCGCTGACCACGGCGGTCGAACGGTCGGCCGCGATCGTCCTGCTGCTCGCCCTCTGGGAGGCGCTGCCCCGAGCGGGCGTCGTCGACAGGGTGTTCGTCCCGCCGCTGTCGGAGAACCTGGCCGCCGGATACGACCTGCTGGTCACGGGGCAGCTCGGCGAGCACCTCGGCGCCTCGCTGCTGCGCTCGTTCGCCGGATTCGCCCTGGCCATCGCGCTGGCCATCCCGCTGGGCCTGGCGATCGGCTGGTACCGGCCCGTGGCCGCCTTCCTCAGCCCCGTGCTGGAGCTGTTCCGCAACACCTCGGCCGTCGCGCTGCTGCCGGTGTTCACGCTGATCCTCGGCATCGGCGAGACCACCAAGATCACATTCGTCCTCTACGCCTGCTCGTGGCCCATCCTGCTCAACACGATCAGCGGCGTGAAGACCGTCGAACCCCTGCTGATCAAGTCGGCGCGGTCGATGGGCCTCGGCCCGTTCCGGCTGTTCCAGAAGGTGATCCTGCCCGCCGCCGTCCCGACCATCTTCACCGGCGTACGGCTGGCCGGCGCGTACTCGATCCTCGTCCTGCTCTTCGCCGAGATGGTCGGGGCCAAGGCCGGCCTCGGCTACCTCATCCAGGCATCGCAGTCCAGCTTCCGCATCCACGACATGTACGCCGGCATCATCACGATCTCCGCCATCGGCCTGCTGTTCAACCAGCTCCTGGTCAGCGTGGAGCGCCGCTTCTCGACCTGGAGGACCACATGACCAGACACCTGCACCTCAACGCCTTCCTCATGGGTGTCGGCCACCACGAGGCGGCATGGCGCCACCCGAGCGCGGAGCCGGCCAGGCTCACCGACGTCCGCCACTACCAGAACCTCGCCAGGATCGCCGAACGCGGCAAGCTCGACTCGGTGTTCCTCGCCGACGGCCTCGCCCTGTGGGGCAACGTCAGGCACAACGCGCTCGGCGGGCTCGAACCGCTGACGCTGCTGTCGGCGCTCGCCGTCGTCACCGAGCACGTCGGCCTGATCGCCACCGTGTCCACGACGTACAACGAGCCCTTCCACGTGGCGCGCAAGTTCGCCTCGCTCGACCACATCAGCCGCGGCAGGGCGGGCTGGAACATCGTCACCTCCGCCGGCGAGGCCGAGGCGCACAACTTCGGCATCGAACGACCGCCGCACGCCGAGCGCTACGCCAGGGCCACCGAGTTCCTCGACGTCGTCGGCAAGCTCTGGGACAGCTGGGAGGACGACGCCGTCCTCTCCGACCGCGCCGGCGGCACCTACGCCGACCTCGGAAAGATCCACCCGATCGAGCACGAGGGAGCGCACTTCAGCGTCCGCGGCCCGCTCAACACCTCCCGCACCCCGCAGGGCAGGCCGCTGCTGGTCCAGGCCGGCTCGTCCGAGGACGGCAAGGACTTCGCCGCCCGCCACGCCGAGGCCGTCTTCACCGCCCAGCAGACGCTGGGGGAGGCGCGCGAGTTCTCCATCGACCTCAGGAACCGCCTGCGCGCCTACGGCAGGCGCCAGGAGGAACTGCTCGTCCTGCCCGGCATCTCCCCGATCATCGGCTCCACCGAGGAGGAGGCACACCGCCTGGAGAAGGAGCTCGAAGACCTGATCATCCCCGCCTACGGGCTCAGCCAGCTGGCCACCCTCATCGGCGTCGACCTGAAGGAGGACGCCCTCGACAAGCCCCTCCCCGACGTCGGCGTCGAGACCGAGGGAGCCCAGAGCAGGCGCAAGCTCGTCGTCGAGCTGGCCAGGCGCGAGCGGCTCACCGTACGGCAGCTGCTGTCCCGCCTGGCCGGCGGGCGCGGCCACAGGGTGGTGGCGGGCACGCCCGAGCAGATCGCCGACGAACTGCAGGAATGGTTCGACTACGGCGCGGCGGACGGCTTCAACATCATGCCGCCGATCCTGCCCCGAGGGCTCGAGGACTTCGTCGACCACGTCGTGCCCGAACTCCAGGCCAGAGGGTTGTTCAGGACCGAGTACGAAGGCGGCACGCTGAGGGAGAACTACGGGCTGACCCGGCCCTCGTCACGATACGCGGCCGAACCCGACCGGGAGCTCGACGTGGTGGTGGCCTCATGACCGACACCATGCCCGACCGCGCGGTGAACGCCGACCGGTTCAGGCAGGCGCTGGCCGTCCACGCCGCGGGCGTCGTGGTGATCACCGCGCAGAACGGGGGAGTGCCCGTCGGGCTGACGGCCACGTCGTTCACGTCGGTGAGCCTCGAGCCGCCCCTCGTGTCCTTCTACGTGGACAGGGCCTCGACGACCTGGCCGTGGCTGGCCACGGCCGACCACTTCGCGGTCAACGTGCTGACCAGCGAGCAGTCGGAACTGGCCACGCGGTTCGCCCGCAAGGGCATCGACAGGTTCGCCGAGCCGACCAGTTGGCGGGCGGGGGAGCTGGGGGCGCCGCTGCTCTCGGACGTCTCCGCGCACCTGATCTGCCTGCCGTACGAGAGGGTGGACGTGGGCGACCACATCCTGGTCGTGGGCCTGGTAGCCGAGGTGGACGTCCACCATCCCGGCCGCCCGCTCCTGTACCACCAGGGCGCCTTCGGCCGGTTCACCGCCCACCCCTGACTCCTCGCCGGACCCTGACTCCCCGCCCACCGGTTGACTCCCGCCCACACCTCTTGACTCCCCGCAGACCCCTGACTTCCCGCCGATCCCTTGACTCCCGGCCACCCCGGGCTTTTGTGCACCGCGCGGCTTCGGGCCCGCCGCTCTCCTGGAGCGGTGGGCCCCTGCCGCGTCCGTCACCCGCGGCGGATGGTCGCCATGGCCGCGACCGCGTCCGTCGCGACGTGATCCGCCTCGCACCCGCGGCCGGACGGCCCGCCGACCCACACCGTCCGCAGGCCCGCGGCCCGCCCTCCACCCACATCGGCCACCAGGTTGTCGCCGACCATCCACCCGCCCCCGGCCATGCTCACCCCGCACCTGCGCGCCGCGATCTCGAACAGCCCCGCCTCCGGCTTGCGGATGCCCTCCGCCCCCGAAACCGCGTAACCGTCCAGCGCGTCCATCAGCCCTGTCCGCTCCAGCTTGCCCACCTGGTTGTCGGCCGCCCCGTTGGTGACGACACCCACCCGCCACCCGTCGGCCCGCAGCTCCGCCAGCCCCTCCAGCACCCCGGGAAAGCACCGCACCAGGGACGGCATCCGCTCCCGGTAGCCCCTAGGCGGCCGGAACCACTCGCTCAGTGGCCGCCATCCCCCACGCCGCGGGTCCGGTCGGTCACACTCTCCTGTCGCGCGTCGTCATCCAGGTGACGATCGAGAAGGAGATGAACCCCATGAGCATCACCGCCACCCGCCGAGCCTCCGCCCTGATCCGCACCGGCGTCTACTGACTCGCCACGCTCCCCGTCATCGTCGAGTCCGCGGTCGGGGCCGGGTGGGACCTCCTGCGAACCCCCTACGTCCTCGACACCTTCGTCCACCTCGGCTACCCCGCCTACCTGCTCAGCATCCTGGGCGTCCGGAAGGCGCTCGGGGTGCTCGCGCTGCTCGTCCCCGGCCTTCCCAGGCTGAAGGAGTGGGCGTACGCCGGGCTCCTCTTCGTCTGCACCGGGTCGGCCGCCTCCCACCTGGCGCTCGGCGACGAACTCATGGCGGTAGCCGCGCCGGTCGCCTTCGCCGCGTTCACGCTGATCTCGTGGGGGCTGCGGGCGTACGCGCGGTTCGACCTGGCCTCGATCCTGGCGCTCGTGATTCCCGTACGCCGCCTCGCCCACAAGTGAGCCCATCCCGCGGCTCCCCCCGCGAGGGGGCGCCGCCGCCCGTGATCCCCCGCCGGACGCGGGCGGGCTCCCCATGGCCATGCCGACCGGCGGCACCCAGTAGCCCAGCCCGCCGGCCGCCCCGCTCTCGCGGTCGCGCGCCGCGTCCTCGCGCTGATGCTGGAAGTCGAGCTCCAGGAACCCCCAGTACGAGCTGTCGTCCTTGAGACCGTCCTCCCTGTGCCAGCTCAACGACCCCGACCCGTCGACGATGCCGGGAAGCAGCGTCTCGACCTCCCCGGGGAGCATGCCGTGAGCGATGGCCAGCTGGACGTTCAGCTCCCGCAGCAGGTCGCGGGCCCGGTCGTGCGCGCTGCCTCCGGTGGGCAGCACCAGCGCGGCCAGATCGTCGTCGAGCTCCCAGTCGCCGAGCTCGACGATGCTCTCGAAACCCGTCTGGTACTGCTGCAGCACCCCGGCGAGCCAGCTGATCGTCTCCCCGGTCCGCCCGCTCGCATAAGCCAGGGCTCCGCAGGTCGCGTGCACCTTGCGCATACCCTCGAGCGCGATCTCGGACGTCGGTCCCTTCCACGCGCCCGCCAGCTCGCGGGCCCGTCCCTCGACGCTCCACTGGAGCTCGGAGAACCACATCGCCAGATCCGAGCAGAGCGTCCCCTGGGCGGCCAGCTTCCGCGGATCGACGGAGTCGAGGAACTGCTTGACGTACGACGCGTCGTACTGGGACACGTCCTCGTCCTTCCACGGCTCCCTGGTGAGGACGGTTTCGTGCCGGACCCCCATGCCGTTGACCGACCTGTCCAAGAGCACGAGATTGCCTTCGAGGAGCTCCAAGGCCCTGTCGTAGTTCACGCCGGTGGCGAACAGCAGGCCGCCGAGATCGCCGTAGCTGTGGTGAACGGCCGTCGCGCCCTGCTTGAGCGCCTCGTCGATCCTGACGAGAGCGGACCGGACCGCCTGCATCGAGCTCCACCAGGACCATTCCGCGAAATCGTCCAGCAGGAGCCAGCGGAAACGAGCGGGAAGCCCGCCGAACTCGTCGACGCCGAACTCCAGATCCGGCCCCGGTTCGGCACCCACGTCCGCCTGCATCGCGGCGCCGATCGTCTTCAACCGGGTGCGGTCGACGTCGACATCCACCTTCGGAGCCGGCCACTCACGAGCCGGCTCGGGGCCGTCCGCCCACGCGTACCACGGCTTCGACGGTCCTGGCGGGTCTGGCGGCATGGGGGTGCCTCCACTGCGATGGGGGTCGATCGCCTCTACATACATGTTATGCATTGGCGTGACAAACGTGTCAAGATCGCGAAAATTGGGTGTACAAACCGCTTCGCGTTCACCACCACCCCGGCCCCGGCCGGCTCATCCCGGATGCGGAAGGTCACCGCCCACCGGCCGACATCGCCAACGGTCGGCCCTTGGCGCCAAGCGGATCGAGCCTGTTCCTGCCCTGCACGCGATCAGCGCGCTTCTCACGGACCCCAAATGAGGCGAACGCGGGCTTGGACTCTCTAGCCTTCCTTGGTCACGGTGCCGGTCTTGGCGTCGACCTTGACCCCCTGCCAGGCGCCGTCAGGGGAGACGATGTCGCCGTCCCAGACGAGCGTGTCGTCGCTGTACCTGTCCAGGCTCAGATGGGCGATCTTGCCTTCCGGCATCGCGGAGGACACCTTCTCCACCGCGTCCTGGAAGGTGACCTTGGCATCCTTGATGATGCCCATGACCCTTTCCTTTTCCCCTTCGCCGGTGACCTTGACGCGGGGTTCCGAGACGACCTTTCCTGAGGAGTCCACTTCCAGTACACGCTCTGTCCCGTCGGGTCCGGCCAGCTGGACCTCCCAGAGCTGGCCGTCGTTCTCCGCCTGGACCGAGAGGATCGTGGAGCCCTCGACGGCGGCCATGGCCGCGGCGCCGACCTTCCCGAGGTCCGCCATGCCGCCGGGTTCCTGGCTGGGGTCGGCCGGCATCCCGGACGGTGACATGAGTCCGGCGGGCGCCGCCTTGACGGCGCTGGACTGGGTGTCGGCGCTCCCGCAGGCCGCGGCCGCGAGCAGGGCCGAGCAGGCGAAGACGGCGCTGATGATGGCCTTTGTCCGTTTTCCACCATTCATACTGAGGACGCTGCCCGAAACTCCATAAAGGCACGCCCGGAAGTCGGACAATTTGGTCCAGACCTCTGTCGGGCCTCACCTGCGGCTCCGGCCGGTGCGGCCGGGCGGGTCGTGGACTGGATCGAACGCGGAGCTGCGGTATCTCGGTTTCTCGTACGGCTGACGCTGACCAGGCGGAGATCACCGGGTTGGCGCAGGCCGTTCCTGGAGATTCCGGTCAGCGTCGTGTCGGCCGGTCCGGGGGAGCGGATCAGTCAGGCCAATCCCAGGACATGAAGACCGGCTCGGTCGGGATGTCTGCGTTGAGCAGGCGCTCCGTCAGGTCGGGCAGGTGGAAGGGGAGGATCTGCTCGGTCGTGTCGCGCAACTCGTCCAGGCCCCACCAGCGGAAGGCGTCGAGCTGGGAACGCTCGTAGTCCTCCATACCGGAGGTGTTGATCTCCAGGTCGGGGACGCGGTGGAAGAAGAAGTGGTGCTCGGAGCGCATGAGGACACCGTCGTCGCGGACCCACAACCCGGCATTGAGCGCCACGGCCGGGCCGAGCGCGTCGGGGCCGACCCGGTAGCCGATCTCTTCACGCAGTTCACGGGCGGCCGCGGCGGCGGGCGCCTCGCCGGGGTGGAGGCCGCCGCCGGGGGTGAACCAGGCGTGGCCGCCGTTCCTGGCGGCGCGCGGGGCCCGATAGAGCAGGACACGGTCCTTGGCGTCGGCGAGGATGACACGGGCGGCGACCCGGACGACCGGCGCGGGACGGTGCCAGGCGATGACGATCGGCTCGTCCGGAAGCTCACCCCTGAGCAGTGGTTCGAGCAGGGCCGGCAGGTTCATCGGGACGAGCCTGCCGGTGCTCGCCTTGAGCTCGTCCAGGCTCCACCAGCGGTACGCGTTGAGCAGCGAGCGTTCGAGCTCCTCCATCTCCTCGACGTTGACGGTCAGCTCGGGGACGCGCAGGAAGAAGTAGCTGTCAGTGGCGTAGTAGATGGTGTCGTCATCGGCGACCCAATGGCCTTCACTGGTCGCCACCACCTGGCCGAGAGACTCAGGGCTGACCTCGAGGCCGGTCTCTTCGCGCAACTCGCGGGCCGCGGCCACCGCGAGGTCCTCGCCTGCCTGGACTCCGCCGCCTGGGGTGAACCAGGCGACATCGGGATTCCTGGTCGGACCCTGCCCGTGGAACAGCAGGATCCGATGGTGGTCGTCGACGAGCAGGACGCGGGCGGTGGGACGAGCGATCACATCAGGCACGGTGGGGACGATACGCGTCACGGCCGACAGGATTCGTGAGAGATCGACCTTCCTACTCCTCCTCCGCGAACACGACCTCGCGGCGCTTGCGGATCGTCGGGAGGACGGCGACGACGAGCGCCGCCACCGCCAGCGCCAGGAGCACCGCGGAGATCGGGCGGGTCAGGAAGACCGACGGGTCGCCGCGGGAGATGATGAGCGCCCGCCGCAGGTTCTCCTCAAGCAGGGGCCCGAGGACGAAGCCGAGCAGAAGCGGCGCCGGCTCGCAGCCGCACTTGATCAGGATGTAGCCCAGGAGCCCGAAGAACACGATCGCGTAGACGTCGTACGCGTTGAACCCCAGGGAGTACGTGCCGATCGCGGCGAACAGGATGATCATTGGGAACAGCACCTGGTACGGTATGCGCAGCATGCGCACCCAGACGCCGATCAGCGGCAGGTTCAGCAGCACGAGCAGCACGTTGCCGATCCACATCGACGCGATCAGGCCCCAGAACAGCGCCGGTTCGTCGGTGATCACGTTCGGGCCTGGGGTGATGCCGTGGACGATGAACGCGCCGACCATCAGTGCCATCACCGGGTGGGCGGGCAGTCCCAGGGTGAGCAGCGGGATGAACGACGTCTGCGCGGCGGCGTTGTTGGCCGACTCGGGGCCCGCCACGCCCTCGATCGCGCCGCGCCCGAACTCCTGCTGCCGCTTCGAGATCCGCTTCTCGACGGCGTACGAGGTGAACGAGGCCAGCACGTGGCCACCGCCGGGCAGGACGCCGAGCGCGGCGCCGAGACCGGTACCCCGCAGGATCGGGCCGACCATCCGGCGCCGGTCCTCGCGGGTCGGCCAGAGGTTCTTCACCTTGCTGACGATCGCGGTGCGGGTCTGCTCGTTCTCCAGGTTGCGCAGGATCTCGGCCACCCCGAACATGCCGACGGCGACCGACACGAAGTCGATGCCGCCGTACAGCTCGCGCTGTTCGAACACGAACCGGGGCGTGCCGGTGTAGATGTCCTGGCCGACCGTGCCGAGCAGGACGCCGAGCGCGATCATCGCCAGTGCCTTGAGCGCCGAGCCACGCGCCAGCGTGATCGACACGATCAGGCCGAGCAGTACCAGCGAGAAGTATTCGGCCGGGCCGAACTTCAACGCGACGCGGGCCAGCGGCGGGGCCGCGACGGCCAGTACGACGGTGGCCACCGTACCCGCGATGAAGGATCCGATCGCGGCGGCCGCCAGCGCCGCGCCGGCCCGGCCGTGCCGGGCCATCTCGTGCCCGTCGAGCGCGGTGACCGCCGCCGAAGACTCACCGGGCAAGTTGATCAGGATGGCGGTCGTCGAGCCGCCGTACTGCGCGCCGTAATAGATACCGGCCAGCATGATCAGCGCCGTCACCGGCTCGAAGCTGAACGTGATCGGCAGCAGCATCGCCACCGTCGCCGTCGGACCGATGCCGGGCAGCACGCCGACCGCCGTCCCGAGCAGCACTCCCACGAAGCAGTAGAGGACGTTCTGAACCAGGAGGGCGGTCGAGAAGCCCAGCGCGAGGTTGTCGAGAAGTTCCATGCCTCAATCCGGATGCCGCGTCAGAACCCCAGCCACGGGCCCCATAGCGGGATCCGCAGCTGAAGTCCGACGACGAAGATCAGAGTGCTGGCCACGGTCAGCCCGGCGGCCACGGCCACGGCCGTGAGCGGCCGTACGCGCGAGCCGGCCAGCGTGGTGAGCAGGGCGGTCACCGCCGACGTCGGTACGAATCCGAGGCCCCGGACGGTGAATCCGAAGAACAGGACCGCGAGCACGATGAAGACGACCGCACGCCAGGGGATCGGCCCGAACGAGACCACCTCGCCCGCGATGAGCCCCTTGATGACGATCGCCAGGCCCAGGGCGGCCACGATCGCGCCGACCAGCAGCGGGAAGGCGCCGGGGCCCATCCGCAGCGGGGTGCCCAGCTCGTAGCCGAGCGACCCCACCACGAACGCGCCACCGATCAGGACGAAGATCCCCCCGGCGAGGACGTCAGGGAAGGACCGGCGGCGCTCCACCTCAGGAGGCCTTGACGCCGGCATCGGCGATGACCTTCGCCCAGGTGCCCAGCTGCTCCTGGAGCTTGGCCCGATGCGCCTGCGGGGTCGCGTTCTCGGCCGGGACCGGCGCGGTGCCGAGCTTGGCCATCTGGTCGACGACCTTCTGGTCGGCCAGCGCCACCTTCAGCGCCTCGGACAGCTTCTGGACGACCTCCTGCGGCGTACCGGCCGGGACGTAGAGACCGTGCCACACGCTGACCTGGAGCTTGGGCAGCCCGGCCTCGGCCGTGGTGGGCAGGTCGGGCAGGCTCTTCACCCGCTCCGGCGTGGTGACCGCATACGCCTTCACCTCGCCCGCGGAGATCTGGCCGCTGGTGTTGGTCGTCTGGTCGCACATGAAGTCGACCTGCCCGCCGACGAGGTCCGTCAGCGCGGGGCCGGTGCCTTCGTACGGAACCTCCTGGAGCTTGACACCGGCGGCGGTCTGGAACAGCAGGCCGCACAGGTGGGACGCGGCGCCGATGCCGGCGTTGGCCAGCGTGACCTTGCCGGCGTTCGCCTTCACGTAGGTGACGAGGTCCTGGAGCGTCGCGGGCGCGAAGTCCTTGCGGGCGACGATCGTCATCGGCACCTCGGTGACGAGCCCGACCATCTCGAAGCTCTCGAGCGGCTTGTAACCCAGGTTCTTGTACAGGGCGGGCGCCGTCGACATGCCGATGTGGTGCATGAGCACGGTGTAGCCGTCGGGCTGGGCCCGCGCGACCTCGCCGGCGCCGACCGTTCCGCCCGCGCCCTCGACGTTCTGGACGACGATCTTGGTGCCGAGCTTGGCGGCCATCGGCTCGGCGATCATGCGAGTGACGGTGTCCGTCGGGCCGCCCGCGCTGAACGGTACGACGAACGTGATGTTCTGGTCCGGATAGCCTCCGGCCTCGCCTCCGCCGGTGGCGCCCGCGCCGGTGGTGCCTCCGTTGCCGGAGCAGGCGGCGACGAGCGATACGACGCCGATCGCGGCGATCATCCGTGTGGCGGCCCGGTACCTGCTGATCGTTCTCATATGGCGGCCTCCTCGTCAGCGCATGCGCATGTGTCGGTGAGTGCTCGGCCTCAGTCTCGGCTGGCAGGGACGCGGATGGTGTCAGGGGAATCCCAAGGAATGCGCTGGATGTCAGGAGAATCCCAAGAACTGCAGGGCTGACGCGGGCGTCGATCCGGGCCGTACAATCCGCCGGTATGCGGATCACCATCATCGAGGATGACGACCGCGTGGCGCGGGGTCTGGTGACCGTCCTGGCCCAGGCGGGCTTCGAGGTCCACCGCGTCGCCACCGCCGCGGAGGCCGTGCGTGCCGCCCCGTCCGATGTGGTCCTCGTCGACCTGGGTCTGCCCGACGGCGACGGACTCGACGTGATCCGCAAGCTGCGTGACCGCCCGGAGACCGCCGTCATCGCCGTGACAGCACGCTCGGAGGAGCACGAGCGGGTCCGTGGCCTGCGCGCCGGCGCCGACGACTACATCGTGAAGCCGTTCGGCGTCCCGGAGTTGCTCGCCCGGATCGACGCCGTCCTGCGGCGTACCCGGGTGGCTCGTGCCCTGAGTCACCCGGACGAGCCGCTCCTCCTCGGCCCGATGCGGATCGGCGTCGGCACCCGTGAAGTCGCCGTCGACGGCACGCCCGTGACGCTGACCCGCAAGGAGTTCGAGCTGCTCCTGCTGCTGGCCCGGCGGGCGCCGAACGTGGTGAGCCGCGACGTCATCCTCGACCAGATCTGGGGCGCGACCTGGGAGTCCTCGAGTCGCACCCTGGACACCCACATCGCGGCACTGCGGCACAAGCTCGGGCCGGCCGTGCTCATCCGCACGATCCACGGGGTCGGCTATCGGCTCCTGGCCGACCGGCCGGAGCTGATCGGCTGACGCGCCGTGCGCCATCGCCTGCTCGTCGTCCTGGTGCCCCTCGCGGTGCTGCTCGTCGCGGCCCTCGGTCTCCCGCTCGGCGTCACCGTGGCCGAGCGGGAGATGCAGGAGACCTACGTCGACCGGCTCAACGACGTCGGCCGGTTCGCGTCGCTGGCCGAGACCGCGCTGTCGACCGGGCGGACCGAGGCGCTCCACCAGGAGCTGGCGCGCTACCGCGAGCTGTACGGCATCCCGGTCGCGGTGATCGACACGTCGGGCGCGGTGCTGCTCGGACCGGCAGGTGCGTACCAGGAGGCGGCGCGGGCCGAGCCGGCGTTGCCCCGGATCGTGACCGCGGCGCTGGCCGGGGCGAGGTCAGAACCGTCCGGGGAATGGGCGCCGTGGGACGACTCCGCACTCGTGGTCGCGGAACCGGTGGGCCGGGACAGCGAGGTCGTCGGCGCCGTCGTGACGATCTCCGACCTGTCGAAGACACGCCATCGCATCCTCGTGCGATGGGCCCGGCTCGCCGGGCTCGGGCTGCTGCCGTTGATCGCGCTGGTGGCCGTCGCCTGGCCGGTGTCGGCGTGGGTGCTGCGGCCGGTGCGGGAGCTGGACGCGGCGAGCGCGCGGATCTCCCAGGGCGACCTCACCACCCGGGCGGACGCCGAGGCCGGCCCTGTCGAGCTGCGGCGACTGGCGGAGTCGTTCAACACCATGATGGACGCGGTCGAGAACGCCGTACAGCGGCAGCGGGCGTTCGTGTCCGACGCCTCGCATCAGTTGCGCAATCCGCTGACCAGCCTCCGGCTCGCGGTGGAGAGCCTGGGCCCGCATCTGCGCGCGGCCGGCGACGGGCGGCAAATGTACGACGTCGCCGTCGACGAGCTGAAGGCGATGCAGCGGATGCTGAACTCGCTGCAGGCCAGTGCGCGGATGGAGAACATCAGGACGACGTCGCCGGTGGATCTCGACGCGGTGCTGGCGACCCGGGTGGACCGGTGGCGGGCGTTGACGGCGACGGCCGGGCAGACACTGGCGGTCGACGTACCGCCGGGGCTGCGGCTGCTGGAGCCGTCGGGGGGACTGGGCAGCATCCTGGACGAGCTGATCAGCAACGCGTTACGGCTGTCGGACGCCCAGGTGGTGGAGGTGACCGCCCGTGCCGTCCCCGGTGGAGCGAGTGCCGGACCCGGCGACGCCTCCGCGGCCTCCGGTTGTGGACCCGGCGAGGCCTCTGGGGTCTCCGGTTGTGGACTTGGCGACGCCTCTGCGGCCTCCGTTTTTGGACCCGGCGACGCTTCTGCGGCCTCCGGCTGTGGACCCGGCGACGCCCCTGCGGCCTCCGGCTGTGAACCCGGCGAGGCCTCCGTGGCCGGAGGGGTGGTCACGATCGCTGTCCGTGACGACGGTCAGGGGATCGACGCGTCCGAGCGGGCCCAGGCGCTCCGGCGGTTCTGGCGGTCGCCGCGGCACCAGAACGTGCCCGGAACCGGCCTGGGACTGGCGATCTGCGCCGACCTGGTCGGGGCGGCCGGGGGCGAGCTGCGGCTGGAGGACGGCCTGCCGCGTCCCGACGGGTCCGGACACGGACTCGCCGCCGTGGTCGCGTTACCGGTCGTTCCGCGGGAGGCGTCGCCGTCCGTCTGAGGCCCCGGGCTCCGTCGCCTGCCTGTCACTGGCTCGGGTCGGCGCTTGGATGAGCGCCCGGATCGGCACGCGGGTCAGCGCTTGGGTTAGTGCTTGGGTCCAGGGCTCGGGTCAGTGCTTGGGGCCAGGGCTCGGGCCAGGGCTTGGGTCAGCGCTCGGGTCCAGGGCTCGGGTCAGCGCTTGCGGTCGCGGAACCAGGCGGCCGCACCCGGATGGAGCGGGATCGGCGCCGTGGAGATCCCGGTACGCACGTTGATCTGCCACGCCTCGGGAACGGCTTCGGCGTCGTCGCGGCCCCCGGAGGTGATCGAGCCGGTATGCGTGAAGATCGTGCCGGTGATGGCGTGGACCAGGTCATCGGGCAGGTCGTCGCGCACGAGAAGCACGTTCGGCACAGCGACGGTACGGGTGGCAGGGACGCCCGCGTAGGCCGTCGTGGGGATCATGGCCGGTGCGTAGGGACCAGGGAACGCCGTGAAGAGCGCGTCCGCCTGCGCGACCAACGGGATCAGCCGGATCGGATGCCGCTGCGCCAGCTCCATGACGGCGGGTGTCGGGACGCCGGTCAAGGAGAACATCGCGTCGATCTCACCGTCGCGCAGTGCCGCCGCCGACGCGGCCTGACTGAGGTACCGGCCGTCGGCGTTCACCAAGCCGAGCTTCAGAACCCGCAACGACGTGAACTCCGTGCCCGAGTCGCGGGCACCGAGGGATACGCGCTTGCCCTCGAGGTCCCGGAACTCGTCGATCGCCGAACCGGCCATGACCACGAGATGCAGGTGACTGTCGTAGAGCCGGCATATCGCCGAGAGCCCCTCGGGCGCGCTGCCGTCGGACGTGATCAGCGCGTCCAGGCTCGTCAGCCCCAGGTGCACCTCGCCGGCCCTGAGCATCCGGATGTTGTCGGTGGACGCCCCGCTCGGCACGGTGACCACCGTGGCACCCGGCACCTGCTCGGAGATGTGCTCGGCCAGCGAACCGCCGATGCGCCGGTACACCGCCCCCGCCGGCCCGGTGGCCAGCCGCAGGTGAACCTTGCCGATCTCGGGCTGCCCGGAGCAACCGACGAGCAGCCCTCCGGCGGCCAGAAGCACCGCCCGCCGGCTGAGCCGTAACTCCAGGTTCGGCACCATGCCGAGATGATACGGACGTCGGCCGCCGATGACAGGCCACCGTGAAGCAGCCCCGCCGCCGAAGGCCGTCAAGAGAGGGGACCGGGACACCTGCCTGAAAGCAACGAGATGGCCGTATGACACAGCGATCCTCAGTAGAGCCGAAGAAGCGGTCCTCTTCGCGATCACGTATGCAGCGGCAGGACCAACGCTTCCGTTCCTCTCCTTCTCGCGCGGTCGGGCCCCAATCGCCGGGCCGGCTTCTGGCCGTTGTGGTGAGATATGCCGAATGGAGCGCGTGAGGCAGTTAGTGGGCGAGATGCTGATCTACTGTTTCGCGATCGTCCTGCTCACCGGAGGCTTCCTGGCCTTCCACTACGTGCCCAGCGGCCAGACGGTGGCCTACGACGGCTTCTACGAGCCCCTCCGGGGCACTCCCATGAGCGCTGCCTACAACTCGATCCTGAGTCTCAGCTTCGACGTGCGTGGCGGCCTGCACATCCGACAACTGCACCACACCTCCTCTGTCCTGCTCGTCGTGGGAACGATTCTTTGGGCTCTGCTCGGCCGGTTCCGCTACGCCCTCGCAGTACTGGGCCTGGGTCTGCTCACCGGACTCTCCGGCTACGGAGCCGCCGACGACCTGCTGTCCGGGACCATCCTCGGAAAACTGCCCATCCCCATGTGGTACGGCCTGCACCTGCTGGCGGCGCTGGCCGTGGGCGCCGTCCTGGTGATCTCCTCACGGAAAGAGGCCGCCCAGCAGCCCAGAACGCTGGGCTTCACAGCGCTGAGCATCGCCCTCACCATTCTGGTGATCTACTACCTCTGATTTACGGGCCGCAGACCGGGAGGTAGGGGAGCAGGCTGCGCAGGACCGTCGCCGCGTGCCGCGCGGCGATGTCCCGGCAGGCATCGTTCTTGCTTTCGCTGGCGTCGTCGGAGATTCCACGCACAACGACCCAGCCGCGTACGGCTTGGGGCCCATCCTGCTCATGGAACGCTTGGGTGAGCCCACCGGCCTCCATCTCGACTGCCAGCACCTTGTCGTTATAGGCCTTTAAATAGCGGACGATCTCAGATTCCGCGTCTGCGATCACCGTCTCCCCGGACCCGATGGGCCCGGTACGGACCAGGAAGTCGCGAGTGTCCCCGTTATCGTGAGCGGCCTGGAATGTGGCCGGCTCGCCGTGATCGGTGAAGAAAGAGTTCACGGCATGACCTACAGCCGAAGGCGCTTCCCGCTCCTCGCCTCTGCGTCGGGTTCCGTAGGGAGTTTCCTTGCGTAGGTCGTAGTAGACGACTCGGGTCGCCACGACGACGTCACCGACTGCGGCTTTCGCATGGATGCCGCCACCGATGCCCGTCAGTACGATCACGGCGGGGTTGTAGTGTCGCCGAAGGTGGTCGAAGGCCATGACTGCCGATCGCTGCCCTTGAGAGAGGGCGCGGAATGCGGCGATTCGGATGGTTGTGTCCCGAATGTGCACAGTGCCCTCGTAGAACGGGAGATCGCCGTTGCGGGTCGGTCGTAAGCCGAGGATGTTGCGGACGGCGTTCGCCTCCTCAGGAGTGATCGTGATCACTCCGACATCGGCGTGACTGGCGTGCTGCGGGGGATTCTCTGGATCGGCCGATACTGTGACCGATGCCCCGTGACCGACGGCGGACTGGCTGATCTCCATGCGACCCCCGTAGTTTGCGATGCCGCTGTTGCCGCTCATCGCTGGCCTCCTTCGCTGGCTGGGGCTTGTTCGGTGCCCTTGTCGGGTTCCCGGGAGTCGGTCCGAACCTGGGCGTTGACACCTACGGCCGACTGCTTGATCTCGGTCTTGCCGCCCATGTTGAGTACGCCCGTGTTGATGATGCTGGTCGCTCTCCTTTTGAAAGCGGAGGTATCGACCTCGCGCGACTCGAGGAAATCCTCGGTGGCCTTGAGCAAGCGCTGCTCGATGAGCTTCATGTGGTCGTGGATCGTGACCTCGTCCAGCTGTGCATGCTCCCATGGGGTCGCCTTCTCTTCCCGGATGCTGACCTGGGCGGCGATGGCCATCCCCCGCCGGGGCTTGAGCATGCGGTTTTTGTGGGCTCGCATGGCACCGATCATGAGCTGAAGAGCTACGGCCAGATGCCATATCCTCGCCACTTCGGCGGGAAGGTTGAGCAGCACCCGTAACGTGGAGCGCAGCACCGCGCTCGCCCCGGTCTCGGCGAAGGCGTTGAGCACCTGATACTCGGCCGGAGTGCGCGTAAGGGCGCAGGCGGCGAAGTCGAGACTGAGTGCCCGGCCTTTGACGGTCACCCGTAGGAAAACCGTGGTGACAAGCTCTCCAGTGGCGGTGGCGCCGATCTCCAGGAAGTGGTGGACGGCGTCATAGGGATCATCGATCCTCTCGTCGATCTGGTTCTGGGTCGGCCGCTTCCTGAGCCACTCGGGGCTGGGCTCAACGTCGGGTTCAGCGATGTACAGCCGATCATGAACGGTGAACCCGCGCAGGCCGGTCGGATCTTCGACGTCCCCCATGGGGGCCATCGCCTTCTTCAGGTGAGCGACGAGCTCGTGGGCTTCGAACGGAGGTTTCGGATACTCCAGCACTTCCATTGACGCGTGCTTGCTGTGATCGTCCCCGTTCCCGAGGGGCTGAGACTTCAAAAGCTGGACAGTGAGCGGGGGAAGCCACCTGTGCACAAGTTGGCCACTGCCTACGAAAGGGCTCTGCTGCTCCTCATCGATCCGCTTGAACGTAAAGCGCTCCGGTTCCTCTTCGGGCTCCGGTGGCGATGGTCTCCGGTAGACGACATAGGGGTGAGATTGCTGATCATCGATGGCGAGTTGCCGCAGCGTGAGCTTCTGCGGCCTTAGCCGGCCTGCCCAGTGCATGAAGTTGAGGGATATCTGCTGGATCGCCGCTCTTGCGCCCACCACGATGACGATGAGTAGTCCGACAAATGCCGTCGATCGCGTCATCTGGTCCAGTGAAACGTGAGCGAATCCCGCCACCATGGGCAGTGTCATGATGAGTGCGATGCATCCCAGGCCGCTGAGACGCAGCAGGCGTACATGCTCACGGAGATCGTCGGAGTCGCTTAACCATCTTGGCCGATGTAACAACCTATCTATGACGGCCTTGGCCCAGAGCGGGAGAACTATCAGGGCGCTCTTGATCATCACGCGAAACAGGCACCAGAAGCAGAGCGCGCTGACGACGACGATTGCGACTGACGGGTTGACGGCGAGCATCACCAGGACGCACAGATGCTGTGTCGTGTAAAGGAGCCAGGCCCGCCAGGCATGTCGTACGACGGGGATGAGGTCGAAGCCGTACGACGGCGCGATCATGTGAGCGGTGTCGTTGTACACCTGGCGGAGAACCGTCCTGCGAAAGGCGGGATCGAGGTACACGCCCGCACAGAGATGCCTGGTAGCCGCGTCTTTCCTTAAGGCGCCGCCGTGTCGGTGTTCACGTAGTGTCGCCCCGGACCGGGCCATGCTGCCCTCCTACGCCCCTATTAAGGTCAAGCTGACCATAAGCACGTTGCGAGTTAAAGTCAATATGACCTTTAATGAGGATTTGTGGTGGTAAGAGAAAGAGCTGGCCGACGCCCGCCAGCAACGGTCGCTGTGACGGTGGACCTCGTGATCTTTACTGTCCGCCAGGGGCAGCTACAGGTCTTGCTGGTCGAACGAGGCAATGACCCATACCGCGGGTGCGCGGCGCTACCGGGTGGATTCGTCCGCGATGGCGAGACTCTGAGTGAGGCCGCGCTACGGGAACTGCTAGAGGAGACCGCCCTCGACGGCCGCAATCTGCACCTGGAGCAACTGCACGCCTATAGCGACCCGGCACGCGACCCCCGCGGCAGGATCATCACCGTGGCATACCTGGCACTCGGTCCTGACCTACCGATACCTGCCGCGGGCACCGATGCCGCCGGAGCGCGCTGGACGCCAGTTTCGGAAGCCCTTGACGGTGATGCGCCGCTGGCCTTCGACCACGCTGTGATTGTGCGTGACGGGCTGGAACGAGCCCGATCACAGCTCGAGCACACCACCGTAGCCGCCGCCTTCTGCCCCGAACTTTTCACCGTCGCCGAGCTCCGCCGCATCTACGAAGCAGTGTGGGGATTTCAACTCGACCCCAGCAACTTCCGCAGAAAGGTGACACGTTCAGAGGGCTTCCTCGAGCCCACAGGCGGGCGTCGCATTCCCGAAGTCGGCCGGCCCGCAGCCCTGTACCGAAGAGGGCGGGCATCACTGCTGGTTCCCCCGTTGCTGCGATCAAGCGAGGTTGCTCACCCATACGGCGCTGCATAACGCAGCTCAGGCGCACCGAGCGAGGCGACGGGCGGTGAACGGAAGCTCGTTCAGTGGGGCAAAGGAGGTCGTCAGCGTCGCCGGCTTCAGTCGGAAGCATGGCCAGGAGGGGGTGTCGTCCACGCCTTGGTGTCGAGGATCCCGACGGCGGGCACGGGCTAGCTTGGCGTGCGCGGCAACGCAGGCCGGTGCCTGCGCCCGAGCAGGCACTGGTCCGCCCCCATATCGACTCTCAGCGACCAGGGGGCCTCCCATAGAGTCGGCGCGATCGTTCAATTAGGCGAGCGCGCCGCCAGGAGTAACTGGCGGTAAGGAATGGCTCCTACGTAACGCGCATCCTCGATGCCAATTGCCGAATTTGTGTCTGCCTGTGGATGACCGCTGCGCGCGGCGCAGCGAACCACGCTGTCGGCTCAGCCCGCAGTGACCTTGGCGTAGTGGAACACCTCGGGCGGGAGGGGGTGGTCCAGGCGCCAAACGAACCTGATGGGTCGTTCACCGTCGTGGCTCACGTATCGCATGGGACCGGCGTAGGTGTACGGCGGAGCCCCCAGCCCTTCATCGCGCTTGGACTGCCGGATCAGGAGATGAATCGTGGACGCGCCCGTCAGATAGCGGCGAGCAGTGGCGGTAGAGGACCGCAGAGTGCTCTGCGACTCCCACTGGAACAGCTCATCGCTGATCGCCCGATCATGGTAGAGCGTGGTGGGCGAGTAGTGGTTCTCGGACTTGTCGATGGTGACGAAGAACAGGTCCGCCCGGTGCTCCTCGACATACTTGACCCCTTCCCGCATATGCGCGGGCTTGTCGATGCCGAAGGCGGCTAGCACCTCGTTCTTGCTGTATCGCGCATGGACGTGCAACGGCACGACAGGATCCAAAGGCGGGGCCACGTGACGGATTCCCGAGCGGAGGACGTCCGCCAACTCCTCGAGCTCCGCGGCGCGGCCACCCGTGAGCTTCGCGAGCCGGGCTTCCATCCCGGAGGCTGGCTCGCTGCCACCCCACAACATCGCATCCAGCATGGCCATGAGACGGAGCTCGCGCGGGGACTGGGGAGTTCGGCTGGACAGAACCTCGGTTAGGAAGGCGAGACGCTCGACGTCGTCAATATGCAGCATTCTGCCGAAAGCCCGTCCGAGTCCTTCGTCAGGGGATGCAGCTTCTAGACCCGCGGTATGCCGTAGGGAGGCCCAGCCCTGACGGCGCCGATAGAGATCCTCCACGTCCAGCCCTGTCTCCTGCAGAAACGTGGACATGCTGACATCTCCGAGGTCGCGGAGCTCGCGCGCCAGATCGCGCCAATTCAGGCTGAGCGCTTGTCGGACGTTCTCGAGGACCAGCCGGCGCACATCACGGTCTAGGTCGATCACGCAGCCGGCGGGCAGGGTCGGGAAACCTTGCTCGATCTCCCGTGCGATTCCGGTACGGCTGGCACCGGTGAGAGCGCGATAGCGCCGGTCGAAGCGGAATTGCTTGTGCTGATGGCCGACGAAGTCGAGCACGGTCAGGCATGGTTTATCGGCGGCCAGTCGCAAGCCCCGCCCGAGCTGCTGAAGGAAGATGGTGGCGCTGTCAGTGGGGCGCAGGAAGAGCACGGTGTCGATCTCCGGAACGTCGACGCCCTCGTTGAAGAGGTCAACGGTGAACACGGCGTTGATCCGCCGGTCTCTTAGGTCTCGTAGTGCCTGGGAACGTTCGCCCGCCGGACTCTGCGCGGTAACAGCCACCGAGGGAAGCCCGGCTCGGGTGAAGTGGTCGGCCATGAACCGGGCGTGGTCGATGCTTACGCAGAAGCCGATGGCCCGCATCCGCCCCACATCGCCGATCTTGCGCTGCAACGTCTCCAACACCACGGCGACGCGACGGTCGTTACCGGTGTAGACGTTCGAGAGCTGGCCCGCGTCATACCCTTGGCCCCGCCGCCAGCCAACCTGGCGCAGGTCAGTGCCGTCGTGGACGCCGAAATATTGGAACGGGGCCAGGAGCCCTCGCTCCAGTGCCTCCCACAAGCGTAGTTCGGTGGCGATCCGGCCATCGAACCAGTGCTTGATGTCCTGGCCGTCGGCGCGTTCCGGCGTCGCGGTCAGCCCCAGCAGCACCTTCGGCCGTACCGCCGACAGCAGGCGCCGGTACGTCGAGGCCTCGGCATGGTGGAACTCGTCCACAATCACTATGTCGAACCTGTCCGGCTCCGGCAGCGGGTTGGCGTGCAACGACTGGACGGAGGCGAACACGTGACGCCATCGCTCGGGGCGAGCGCCGTCAACGTACAGCTCGCCGAACGTCTCATCCCGCATCACCTGCCGGAACGTAAGCAGGCTCTGCCGCAGAATCTCCGCACGATGGGCGACGAACAGCAGCGAATCCGCCTGCCCAGCCGCACGCAGCCGCCGATAGTCCAGCGCGGCGACCACCGTCTTGCCAGTACCCGTGGCCATGACGACCAAGTTTCGCCACCGACCATGAATCTGCCGTTCGGCGTCGAGCTCGTCGAGGATCTCACGCTGATAGGAGTAGGGCCGAACGTCGACGCGCGCGAAATCGAGGACAACCACCCGGCCTTCGGCCCGCTCAGCGGACAGGGCACGGTCGAGCCGCTCGGCATCCTGCGCCGGATCATAGGGCTCGAACGACGGATCGCCCCAGTAGTCGTCGAACGTGGCGATGAACGTGTCGATCAGGTGGGGCTGTTCAGCTTGAGCGAGTCGTACGTTCCACTCGAGTCCATGGCTGAGGGCGGTTTGCGACAGGTTGGAGGAGCCCACATAGGCGGTGGACAAGCCGCTGCCCCGATGGAACAGCCATGCCTTCGCATGCAGTCTCGTCATCCGGGTGTCATAGGAGACGCGGACCTCGGCCCCCATGGCCACCAGCCGGTCTAGCGCGAGGCGGTCAGTGGCGCCGATATACGTGGTGGTCACCACCCTCAGCCGGCCGCCACGCGCCAGAAATTCTTCGATCGCCTCCGCCAGTACCCGTACGCCGTTCCACTTCACGAATGCGCAGAGCAGATCCACGTGATCGGCGGAGGCCAGCTCGCGCTTGAGCTCATGGCCAATCTCCGGCTGCCCCCTGCCGTTGACCAGCAACGCGCTGCCAGTGAGGGGGATCACCGGACGCGCGGGGAACCGTACCTGGCCGGCCGCGTCGCGGCTCCTGGCGACGCCCAGCAGTTCCTCGGCGGCCTCCACGAGTTCCTCGGGGGAGGCGGCCTCGGGCACCAGGTCGCCGATGAGGTCGGCGACCCGGTTGACGATCTCTACCTGCCTGGCCAGCCGCACGGCATCGCTGTCACCCCGTACGGAACGCAGTGCACGACGAGTGAGCGCGGCAAGATGCCTGGCCAAGGTCTCGTGTGAGTCGGCGATGTCCAATGATCGCCGGTCGATCAGCTCGCGATCAGATACCGCTTGCAGGAGGGCGTCTACCTCACGGGTAATCAGATGTTGGTAGATGCCCGGCTGAAGATCGCTCACCTCGGCGACTATAGGGTGTGGCCGGCTACGGTGATATGCGAAAGTCAACGACCGTCTGTCCTGACGCGGCGGGAAGATCGTCCTACACTGCCGACCGTGGACTGGATCGAGCGGGTCGCCGAGATCCGGCGCTGGACCAGAGGCGGCGAGCGAGCACCGCACAAGCCGCTCCTCCTCCTGTACGTGCTGGGCCATTTCCAGCGGCACGGTAACCGCCCCATCCCGTTCAGCGCCGCCGAGGCTGAGCTCAAGAAATTGCTCAAGGAGTACGGCCCGCCCCGCGACACCAGCCCGGGCTACCCGTTCCACCACCTGACGAGCGACGGCCTGTGGCTGGTCGACACCCGCCACGGCCCGGGCAGCCCAGGTCCAGAGTTGGGCCGGTTGCGCGACAGCCAGGCCAGCGGCCGCCTCCACCCCGACCTGGCCCGCGCGCTGGCGGAGGAGCCCGGGCTGCTGGGCCGGATCGCCCGCTACATCCTCGATGCCAACTTCGCCCCCTCCCTGCATACGGACCTGTGCATGCTTGCCGGCCTGGACCTGGAGAGGCTCGAAACCGACGGGGAGCTCAGAACACCGCTGGCCGTACGCCGTGACCCGGGCTTTCGCGACCGGGTACTCATGGCATACGAGTACTGCTGCGCGTTCTGCTCCTACGAAGGCTGGCTGGACGGCGCGGCGGTTGGCCTAGACGCGGCGCACGTACGTTGGTGGGCCTTTGACGGCCCCGATGAGTTGGCCAACGGGCTGTGCCTGTGCGCGATCCACCACAAGCTGTTCGACAAGGGCGTCCTGGGACTGACCACGGGCCGGACCATCGCCGTCTCAGCCAAGTTCGTAGGCCGATCAGAAGCCTCCCGCAACATGGTCCTCGCCCTGGCCGGTCGCCCGGCGCGAGAGCCCCAGCCGGGCCTGGCCACGGTCGATCCGGACCACATCGACTGGCACGGCCGCCAGGTCTTCCGCACGCCCGCCCGCGGCTGAGGTATCGGGCCGTTGGCACGTACAGAGAGGTATTCACCGTCGTGCGTGGCGCGGGGGCACGCTGATCACCACGGAGGCTGATGGATATGGCTGTCGGCCGTCGACATCAGCATGCCCTTACACCGTTCCGCACGGATCCAGCCGTCCCTACTGCGGCCCGCCCGTAGTGATCGGTGGCGGCGAGGCGGCGGGCGGCGACGGCGGTGAGCGCGCCGAGCAGGTAGTCCAGCAAAACCAGGCGCCCCTCCCCAGAGAGGAGCGCCCGGGCCCGTCAGCGCATGCCGTACGCCCGGATCACCTCCTGCGTGATCGTGGCGCCCTCCGTGTCGGATGCCGTGACGCGTAGCGAGACCAGGCCCGACGAGGGCCGCTCGATGGTGGCCTCGTACGCGCCGTGGCCCATGTCGCGCAACTGGCGGGCGGAACGCCATGTCTTGCCGTCGTCGGACGACGTCTCGAGCGTGACATCCCTGATCGTGCTCTGCTTCGCGCCAGGCTGATGAGCCATGGTCAGGCCGAGCTTGGTGGAGGCGGCGCGGTTGCGCAGGTCCACCAGAGCGTCGTACGAGACGGCCAGCAGCGGCAGCACGAGCGGGTCGCCCTCGACGTGCTCCGAGTCGAACGCCCACACCGTCTTGGTCCTAGTGGACAGGCGTGCCCATGTCGAATGGTTCTCGATCGCGTACTCGATCCGATACCTGGCACGCTGGGGCTCCACCCAGATCCGTCCAGAGTCGCCCAGAGCTGTCCCGGCGATCAGCTCGTCGCCTTTGTAGATGCGCCAATCCGACGCGAAGCCGTGCTCGAACGGGTCGGTCGACGTGCTTCCGACGTTCCCCTGCGCGTCCACGAAGGCGCGCATCTCGACGCTGAGTACGTCGCCCCTGCCGAGTCGTCGGTGAGTCCACCGGGAACCCGGGCGCCGTCGGCTGCTTGAAATAGCTGTGCGCGACCCGCTCACCCGCCCAGTAGCCGCGCCTCGCGCCGACGACCGACATCAGTCCCTGCTCTTCTTCGGGGATGACGCCGTTGTACGGCCGTTCCGGCATGTCGGTGAGCGTGCTCCATTCCGCCTCAGGGCCTGGAGTGACGTAGTCGGTCCGCTGGCGCGGTGCCCGGGGCATCGGCCTGTTCACATCCCATGACGCGGTCTCCCAGGGCATCCATCCATATCTGACTTCGGACAGCGCGATGTCGTCCGTCAACTGGGCGTGGAAGGCGGTGTCGACGCGAGCGAGCGAGCGTGTCTGGCTACGTACGTGGGGTGGTCGCTGACCTGGCCGTTCTCGCTCAGGTAGAGGTCGTAGACGTACGGGCTGGCCACGATGCCCTTGGCGGTCACCGTGACGGGCCGGTGGCGCGACCGCTCAGCCAGCTGGGTGCCCTCCTGCTCCGTGAGCATCACGGTGGGCACGGTCAGCTGGGTCTCGTTCTCCGGGTGCGCGTCGCCCTGACCATCCTCAGCTTCGGCTCCTACCAGCCGCCGGGGCTGGCCTACTGAGGTAGCGCGGCCCGCCGGCGCCTTCGGCGGGCCGCTAGGCTGGTGGCCCAAAGGGGAGAAGTGACGCTCGGTTCCAACAGTCTGTCCGCCGAACTAGTCATTCGCGCGAAGTCGGACCGCCACTACGCCGATGTGGCGTCGGATTGGCTGGCGGGCGCCCTGGCCGACTTCGTCCCGGACCTGGAGTCGCTCCTTGTCCGCGGCCTCCAGATGAACCCCGCCGCCCTCGCCGACGGGACGGGCCGTACGCCCAGTCGAGAGCCAGGCGGCCTGTGGGCGCAGTTCCGCGTCAAGCCGGCACGTGCGCGCCCTTTCTCCGCCGCCATGCCGTATTCGGAGAAGAGCCTGCGGGCGGTCGCCCGTGCGCTCCAGCGACGCCCTCACATAGTGGAGCACATCGTTACTCCGCTCGACGAGCGAGGCTTTCCGGGAAAGGGCACTGTGTGGATCACTGTCTCCGCCATAGAAGGGGACGCTGACACGTGGGTCAAGCTCAAAACGGAGGCGGTGCCAGTCACCGGCTCCCGACATTCGCCTGACGCCCAGCGGCGCTGGGCGGAGGCACTGAAGAGGCGGGCTGCGATCAACGGCGCCTGCTACGGCCACGTCACCGATGACTGCCTCACCGACGAGACGCCCCTGGAAACCGCGCTCGGCGCTGTGGACGTCGTCACCGTCCCGCGTTGTGATCTCGAGCTCCGCGGCTACTCCTGGGTTACCGTATGCGCAGGCGCGCTGGGGGCGCGGCTGGGCGGTCCAGCGGCCCTTACGGCCACGGGCGCCTTCGACGAGGTCGAAGAGCTGCCTGGTGGTGCGCTGTTCCTGCGGGCCACTCCGACGCTCGACGACTACGGTGAGGCCGCGATCGAGCGGGTGTTCGCCGTGTTGGAGCCGGTCCTCATCAAGGGGGAGATGCGGCGAGTGTTCGGCATGGAGCACCTCAGGCTGCACTTCCCCTCCGCCTGATCAGGCCGAGGCGGGGTGGGATGGACAATCGCGGACCTCGTCAAGAAACAAGACCGCCTTATCGCTCAGATCGAGGACATGGACGCTGACCGGAGTTCTGGCGGCGCCTGCAAGCGCGCGCTTCACAGAACTGGAGGCCGACCGTCGCAGTAAGGCTGAGGAAGTGGCGCAGGCCGAGGCGAACCTGCCCGCCCGCGATCACCAAGTCGTTCTGCTCGACAAGATACCGATGCTCCAGACCAGGCTCGCCGAACTCCCCGACCCTCTGCAGCGCAAGCTGTTCGCGGCCTCCATCTGGAGATCCGCTACGACGATCGCGTCAACGTCGCCCCGATCAGAGTCACTCTCGACGCCTAAACAGTCGAAGAAGCCGCCACGATGGCAGAACTCATCCCAAACAACGAAAACAGCCGCCCGCTGGTCGCGGGCGGCCGTGCCGCAGACCTGCTGTGTGCCCCCGGCAGGGCACACAGCAAAACTACGGCATTTCCACCTGCGGTTTCGTGCGGTCGTCTTGTCGTTGAAGTGCGCGCTGAGGTGGTCAAGGGTGGTGCGGACCGATGAGTTCTTCCTTGTCTTCGACGGTCGATCGTTGGATTCGATGGACGACTACCTCGTCCGTGGTGCTGGTCGCGGGAATTGCCGCCGTGGTGTCGTACCGGCATATGCATGAGCTGGCGCTCCGTCACGGCGAGAGCGGGCTCGGGGCGATGCTGATCCCACTCGCGGTGGATGGCATGATCGTGGCCTCGTCGATGTCCATACTGCTGGCGAGCCGGTACGGTCGCCGGGGAGGGGCGCTGGCGTGGCTTCTTCTGATCGTTGGCAGCCTGGCCAGCCTTGGTGCCAACGTGGCAGTCGCCGATGCGACGCTGATCGCCCGAATCATCGCCGCGTGGCCGTCGTTCGCATTGATCGGCGCCTACGAGATGCTGATGGGCCAGATCCGGCAGCATCACGCTATTCGGGAGACGGATACCCCGTGCGAGCCGAACGTGGATCGCGGAATGAGTGGCGACATTCAAGATCTGCACCGGACGGCCTGGCGGTGGGCGCTCGCCAATCGCAGCCCGGAGGGAATTCTTCCTTCGGGGGCCGCTATCGCTACCCAGTTCTCGCGTAGTGCCCGATGGGGCCGTTGGATCAAGCATGCCGGGGTGGCAGGCGAACTAGGCTGAGCACCGCTCTGTCGAGGATGCGCCGCCATCAGCGCGACTGGCGGTTCCTCAAGAAGCGAGCCGTCAAAGTGTTCGCCAAGTTCGGTCGGCCTGGCGTGCTGAGCCGATCAAGCGCCTCAAGAGAACTGGCGTCTCCGCCGATCTCGGCGGTTAGCTAAGTGCCCGGGAAGTAGACGACGTGGTTGGCCTCCTTGAGATGTAATCGCATGGGTGGCAGGTTGCTGTAACAAACACGATGAGGGTGGCGTCCTGCGAGGCCTGAGCAGTCTGGGACCCCTTTTCGGCAGCATCGTCTAGCTGTGTGATCAAGGCACCTGCAAGTGCCACGCTCAATAACAGTCCCATCGCTTTTGTGGTGCCGATGAGAGTGGCACGTACCCAGTGCTTCTCTTCCGCTGGATCCTTCCACACGCCGAATCGGATTGCTTGCCAGGCCAGTACGAAGGCCGTCGCTGCGGCATATTGATACCCGACTCGCCAGCCGCCTGCAGAAATTACGGAGGCGCCGACCAAGACGAGCCCGCTGGCGAAGGCGACGAGTGTGAGTCGGGTGGCGCGGACAACCCTCGGCATACGGTCTGCGACCCCGATTGGAGCCTCCTCCGCTGATGAGCGCCTGGGGATGAGGTCTCTCGGGCGTAACGTGCGGAACCGGCGTGCTCCGGCGCGCCAGCTGGCCAGTAGCTCGCGTCGTCTTCTCCATAGCAGCCTTGGGCGCTTGGCGATCCCCTTATAGAAGAGGAAGGTTTCGCGGCTGGACATAAGGGAGATGAAACCGACTCCTCTGATGTCCGCGCGGTCTACATACTGACCATTTCTTGCTTTTTGTTGCCACCGTGGAATGTCCAGAATTACATGTCCGTCTGACATTCTGCGGCCAGGCTTCTTGTGGTGCCTGCAGTACTTCCACTCGCCGGGAACTGGAGTCCTGCAAGGCTTGTCCAAGCGTGCCTGCTGCGTGTGATAGTACTTACATGTTACAGGCCAAACCCTGCCTCTGAGTATCCATAGCGCGACCCGAAGTATCACCATGAATGGTAAGAATAGAAAAGCCAAGATAAGCGGCCAAGGTATTGGACTGACCGTATCAAGCCATCTAGCGAAGATCGAAAAGAGCTGTCCCATGAGCTCTAGGAAGTCCGCCATCCTTTAATGAAGCCATCGAGCCGCTGTTTCTAGTAGGCAAGAATGGCGTGAAGTTTGGTTAGTGTTTGGTGGAAATGGAGTAAAGGTTTCGCGGCTTGATCTCTGATAACCTTGGCGGGTCGAGCAGCACCGGTGGTGCGGCTGGCGGCGTGATGCACAGGCAGGCGCAGGCGGCTTCGGGCACCCGGACCGTGTAGCGGGGGGACACGGGGATCGCGCTCCGAACAGCTCCTGGAGCTAGAGGCGTTCCAATCGCCGCCGATCAAGTGGTGTTTCAGTGCATGGGAACGGGTAGCCGTCCACGGGTCACCTCAGATGAGCAAATACGAACGGCCACGGCGGGAGAGCTCACGGGCTGCCGAAAGGCGGTTGTTGCCGCTCTCGGTGTGGCTATGCTCCGACACCACGCCTGGAACACCAAGTCGAGGAGCAACTCGTACGCCACCGAGGCGGTATGCGGCTGGCAAGTAGCGACCCCATATCGTCGCCCAGAGCACGCTCACCCCCACGAGTACCCACGCCTGGATGCGCTCCACGTCGGATACTGCCCCGGCCAGCCCCAAGAACCCGGCGGACACCACGACGGTTAGCAGCGCGCGCCACGCCTGGCTCCGCATACTCCCGGCGAAACTCCACGCCGAGTACAACCGCTTGGGCGCTGGCGAGCGTGGCGCGATCAGCGCTCCCCGGGCCAGCACGATGGCAGTGGCCGAGGCGGGCAACAGCAGATCCGCCACAGGTGCGCCTGTCACCAGGAAGGCCACTGCCAGATGGGCGAGCCACAGCACGCCTACCATGGCTAGGCGCACCGCGGGCCGCAGCGCCAGGTCGAGCCGCCACCAGGCGAAGTCGCTGGTGCCGAGACGATCGAGGTGGCGAGCCACGAAGCCAAGCCACGCGGTGGCGTGCGCGTCGGGATGGGGGATCGACCGCCCCTCTCGCGGAGCTGACGTTCGATCCAGGTCTTCAGGCCCTCGACGAAAGGATCCCAGGTGACGGCGGGAATCAGGACCGGCACCGGCTCGTCCGCTGCGCGGGCCGACAGGCGCTCCAGCACGATCGACACCGCGAGGGTGGTCTTACCCGACCCTGGACCGCCCATGATGGCGAATGTCTTGGCGGAGCCGAGCATCAAAGCACCCGGTCTGGTGGGGAGCCAGCGGTAGGCCGGCTCGGTGTGGTCGGAGGAGCTTGAACGGCAGCTCGGCACGACCAGGGTGAGATTCGCCCCGGAGGACCGGGCATCTCTCGCCGCGCTCCTTACATCGCTGCCCCGCGAAATTCTGCGCCAGCTCCGGCTTCTCATCCGGCCGGATACCGTCCTGCGCTGGCATCGCGATCTGATGAAACGGCGTCATGCCCGTAGCTGTCGGCCGAATGGGCGAGGTCGCCCGCCCACAGGCCGCTCTATCCGTGTCCTCATCGTGCGCCTGGTTCGTGAAATCCCCCGCGGGGATATCGGCGGGTGCACGGTGAGCTCACCACGCTCGGCATCAAGGCCGCTGCGTCGACGGTCTGGGAGATCCTCCAACAGGAAGGGCTTGATCCGGCACCTGAGCGGGCGTCCACCACGTGGGCTGACTTCCTGCGCTCGCAGACCGATGCCCCTGGGCGGAGTAGTTTTCTGCAGGCGCCATATCCGACCCCACCGGCCTGCTCATGGTCGCCGACGGAGGCGGCGGCACTCCGCCTTGCACCGGCACGCTGGGCGGCCTGCGACTGGATCGACGACGGGTGAATACTAAAGGCCGTTGGCACGCCTCTTGGCCGAGGTGCCGGACAGCTGCCTCCTGTAGCGCGCAAGCTGGTCGCGCTGTTCTCGATATTCATCGGCTGGCAGGCCGTCCAGGAAGCGTCTCAGAGCCTCGTACAGTGCCTTGGCCTCTCGATGATTACCCTGAGAATCAGCGCGTTTGATCATCTCAAAGAGTATGGATGCCTGATTCCTGTGGACTTCCTCTGCAGCGTTCGCCCTCTTCGCTGCGCGAGTTTGACTGACACTGGTCCGCCTCTTCTTCGCTGGCTTCGGAGCCACCTGCGGCCCGCGAACTTGCGTACCCACGTCGAACTGTTTCCGGGCCTGTATCTGCTGCCGTCGAGTGAGTTGGGGGATTAGCTCCTCTAGCTCCGCTCGTAGTTTGGCCGATGTTGCATCGTCGGAGGAGAGCCGCACCTGTTTCAGTTCCGCGAGCATGGCCATCGCCTTGTTCCAATCCGAAAGCTTGGGGGCCTGCTCCTTGTCAGCTTCTACCTGGGGTTCGTCGCGGAACAGGGGCGATAAAGCCTGAGCGTGGATCGTCCAAGTGAGGTTGCCTCCGTCCGGGCGGCTTTCGGCGACGCCGAGCGCTGGACCCACTATCTGGTAAGGGCGTCCGACACTCAAGCCGCACAGCGCTTCGGGAAGCCTTACCTGAACCACCTCGGTCGGGAGGGCGGCGACAGGGCAGGTGATGTCGGCCTCGATGGTCTGGCCATTCGCTATCCGAGGCAGGATCGTCAGAAGGTTCACGCTCAGCGGAAGGCCTGTGATCGGCGCTTCCGCTCGCTGCTGTTCCTCTGTGGCCGGAGACGGCGACTCCACGATTGCCTTGTCGCCCTGGAGAGTGCTGCGGCAGAGCATCTCGGCTAGCGGTGGGGTCCACAAGCGCCCCTTTTCATCGATCTTGCAGTCAGCGAGATCGACCCAGTTCGGGATCTTGCCGCCTTCCTTGAGCCCGACCTGGACGGTGCGATGAAGGCCCTCGTTCCGGCAGGTCACGGTGAATGCGTAACCTGTTCGTTTGATCATCTGCCTGGCAAGGGTGACGTGCGGGCCGAACAGCCACTCGACCCTCTTGCGTCGTCGGCGAAGCTCTTCGTCGCGTTTCGGCCAGTAACGCTGGGGGTCCCTCCGAAGATCGTCGCGGAGGGCGACAGCGATCAGCAGACCAGCAGTGGTCTCGATCGTCATGCCGGTACAGGTTCCGCCCTGGCGGGGCACCGTTCCCTCCAGCACCACCGCCCTGACTTGATGACCGTGCCGCCTTAGCCATCCCACAAGCGCCCGCCGGATGTAAAGGTGATCCGCACTCGCTTCGTCATTGCTTGAGCGCCTACAGGTGACGGGCTCATCGGAACCTTCGGGGTGATGCGCGAAGTGGGGCACCCGCGTGGACCCGATCCGGGTATAGAGCTCTCTTCCGCAACCGCCAAGCCACTCGCCGCTGAAGAATCGGCGTGCGCTGTATTTCGAACGGAGGAGGATTGCGTCAGCCCGTTCGAAGGGCATCAGGATCGGCTCGTGCGAATCGAGCGAGCCGAGAACCGCGGTCTGGACCTTACGCTTGTCCGTCATCAACACCAGCCGAGAGGAGGACCGACAGTGCGAAAAGAGTACAAGATCGTGGCAACCACCAACAGGTCGCCGCACTCGTATTCAAGTGTCGGTCCCCTCGTCTCGACATTCCACACATAACCCGATCGGTGCTGAGCTCTTCCTGCGGCGCTCGAGGGGATCCCGCTACTCTCTATGCGGAGGCGATGAGATGTCTTTGTACGGTCGTGACGACGAGACCTGGGAGCAGCTCACAGAAGCCGGGCTGAAGTTTCTGATCGAACGCGCACGGCTGCGAAAGACAACGTCGTACACGGAGTTGAACACCGCACTCGAGCGTCGAACCCAGATTTCTGGGTTCGACTTCGGCCGACAAGACGAACGAGCCGCTATGGGGTACCTGCTCGGCCGAATCGTGGAGCAGAATCGTCCAGCGAGTGGGCTGATGATCTCGGCGCTGGTGATCTACCTGGACGGGAACGATGCGGGCAGCGGCTTCTACAGCCTTGCCGCCGATCTCGGGCTTCTTCCACGCAAGCCGTCGGCTCGGCAGAAGGAGGAGTTCTGGGTGGGCCAACTCAACGGACTGTACGACCACTATTCGCCCAGAGCAGGTGTCCCGACTCTGTCTGAACAGCATGCCGAGCGCGAATAACGCGATGGCGCTTGCCTCGGCAGGGGATGACGACGTGCTCACAGTCCGCGCACGTGACTCGGTTCACGGCGTGCAGGACCAGCTCGTACGTGATCCGCTGCTCGTCGAACTGCGCGTGAGCCGCTCACGGGGAGGAGGATAATGGCGATCAAAGATTCTGCTTTGCGGGGCTACCTGCTTGAAGAGTCGCTGGCCTGGCTGCTGCGCTCAAGCGGTTACCGGCTGCTCGTTCACGAGAGCCAGGACCCCGTGGAGTTGGTCACGGAGGGGGAGACACTTCGGGTACGCGGACGGGGTGCGCTCCATCAAGTAGACGCGCTCGGGGAATTCACGTTCACGCCGGCGTTCTCCATGCCGGTGCGGCTGTTCCTCGAGGCGAAGTACTATCAGGACCGGTGCGGCCTGGAGATCGTACGGAATGCTCACGGTGTGGTGCACGACGTGAACGAGAACTTCATGACGGACCAGGGGATGGGGCCGCGCCAGAGGTATAAGTACTCGTATGCTCTGTTCTCCGCGAGTGGCTTCACTGCGGACGCCCAGAAGTACGCGCTCGCTCACCAGATCTCCCTGGTGGACCTCTCCGGCGCCTCCTTCGCCTGGCTGCTTGGTCATATTGGAGCCACGGCGTCGACCTTGTCCGTGGCGCAAAAGCACCTGACGAAGCCGGCTCGGTTTCCGGTGACCTGGATGCGTGCGGAGCTGCGGCGGGCGCTGGAGACGTCTCCGCTGGATCTGTTGCCTCCCACTGTCGTGGCGGACGGAAAGTTCAAGCAGGCGGCCAGTGCAGCGGTTACTGAATTCGCAACCGTGCTGCGGCGGCGTAGCGAAGCTGAGTTGCTGCTGGGTTTTCCTTCCGCGCCGTTCATTCTGCCGCTCGCCTCGGATGATCACCGGCGGTTTCTGGAGTACGCGGAGGACAGGCCGGATCACACGGTGCGGATCAAGCGGCGTGGCATGGGAGCTACGGCGGAGTGGACGCTGTCACCTGTCGATGCCGTGGGCACCTACGAATTGACCTTCAAGCTCCCGGAGCACATCGAGGAGTGGATCAGCAGCATCGGGGAGCAGGAGCGCCGTCGTACGGTGCAGGTCAAGGAGAAGTTCCTATCCGCGATCACGCTTTATCGCGTGAACGGCGGGGGTGTGCGCACCTACCAGTTGCGGTACGAGGCGGGTTCGCTGTCCCGATCCGGAGTCATGACGTAACAAGAATGCCTGGCTCCGTCCGGCGGCGCAGGGATACGACGCCGGAGCGCATGGCGGGTTCAGAGAGGGAGGTACGGGCTGGGTCTGCCGTGCCAGCTGACGGTCAGGGCGTCCCGGGCGCGAGTGGCGGCGACGAAGAGCAGCGAGCGAGCCTTGCGCTGCTCGCGCTCGTATCGAACCGGGTCTTCTATGCGGTGACGCTCGATGACGCTGGTGCGCGGGATGATGCCATCACTGACGCCGACGACGGCAAGCCGCTGGTACTCCAGACCCTTGAAGCGGTGCATGGTGCCGACGTGGACCTCACCGTCCCCCTTGGGGCCGTCCTTGGTGAGCTCGGCGCAGGTGATGTCCGCCTTGGTGGCCAGGTAGTACATGGTCTGGTTGACCAGGTCTCGGTCGGCGACGCAAACGGCGATGCGTCCGCTGGGGTCGAGGGGTGCACCGTTGTCGTCGGTGGACAGGTCCTCGCGCCAGGCTTTCAGAGTGGCGGCAAGGCCGGTGAGTTCCCCTTCCCATGTGTCGTAGCCGACGAAGTCGGGTTTGGGACCATGAAGGATGGAGCGGTATCCGGCCAAGGTGTCGGTGCCTTCGTCGAGGTCATCGTAGGAGACCTTCCTGTCCTTGCCCTTCGGCTGTACGACGTGGAGAGCCTCAGTGAGGATCTCCTTGGTCGTGCGGTAGCTCAGGGTCAAGCGGGAGGCGCGGCCACGGATGTTGATGCCGAGAGCGCCGAGCGCGACTTGGTGATCGTAGATGCGCTGGTGGGTGTCGCCGGCGATGAACAGGTCATCAGGCAGGTCAGGGTCGGCCATGGCGCGCAGCATCTTCCAATGAGCGGGGCGCAGGTCCTGGGCCTCGTCGACGACGATGTGCCGGTAGCGGTAATCGAGGTATCTCATGCCGGAGTTGTTGTCTTGGTGGATGGTCTCCTTTCCGCCTCTCTCCTCTATGTCCTTGCGGCGGTTGCGAACCCTTGACGCGCGTTCGATCTCGAAGCGGGCGGCACGCTCGGCGGCCTGACCCCAGGTTTCGACTCCGAGCCGGTCGAGGCGGGCGGTGAACTGCTCGATGAGCTTCCAGATGTGGTTGCGTTCAGGACGGGTCAGCGCCTGTCCGCGGCCTGCCCTGCGGGCTTTGAAGTACTCGGAGCGGGTGGAGACCGACTGGCCGAGGATGACCTGTTCCCACTCTTCGAAAAGGAAGTCGACCTCCCACCGCCGATCTCCCAGCTCGGCCAGGAGCTGGCGCATCTCGTTCAGCGCCACATGGTCGTAGACACGCTGCTTGGCACGTCCAGGGGCGGTGTTCTCGCCCAGGACGCGTGCGGCGAGCTGGTCGATGTGGGCGATGTCGATGCGGGCAAGAAGTGCGGGTTCGATGAGGGAGGCGAGCCGCTGGCGAAGGTCGGTGGTGAGGTTCTTGGTGAAGGTGGTCAGCAGGATCTGCTTGCTTTGGCCGACAGGCAACTGTTCGACGAGATGCTTGACGCGGTGCAGGGCGACGATGGTCTTGCCGGTGCCGGGGCCGCCGGAGACCCGGGCGGGGCCGTTGTAGTGGCGGCGGACGAGGCGCTCCTGCGTGGGGTGGAGGAAGACTTTCCAAACGCGGAAGTCGCCTTCTTCGATGATGTCGCGTAGATCCTTGTCGACCGTGGTCACCTTGGTCCGGCTGAGCGCTGTGGCGAAGTCGTTGGGATCGGGCCGCTCGTCGAGCTCAACCGGTGCCGTGATCTCCTTGCGTACTTCCTCGATGTCCATTCCGGCGGCGAGGCCATAGAGAACGTCCTTCGAAAGCAGGGGAGCGCCTTCAAGGAGTTGGTCGAGTTCAGCACTGGTGGTCACAGTGAGCGCAAGCTCGATCAGCTGGTCAGCGACGCCGAGTTCGTGCAGTTGCTCGGCGTCGTACGCGGCTAGCAGTGCCGGCACCTCGGGCTCGGGCTCGGGCTCCGGCGCCGAAGCAGGCTCGGGAGTCTGCTTCTCCGGCTCTGCGGGGGTGAGGGTTATGCCGGCTCTGCGCAGGGCGCTGTCGCCGACGACGGCGAGGTCGACGAATTCGATCTCACCGGTGACGCGGTTGACCGCCACCTGGAGCTCTTCGTAGACGTGTTTGCGGTGGCGGACGGCGATGATCAGCCAGCTCTCAATGCCGTCCGCGTCGACGCCGGTGGGGGTGAGCAGGGCTCGGTGGTCGTGGTCAACCCGGGCTGACCAGACGCGAGAGTCGCCCTTGAGCTTTTTCTTTCTGAGCCCTGGGCGGTCAGGATTCTCCCGGAAATTGTGGCAGAAGTCGTAGAACTGGGATTTGACCGAGCGGTCGAGCTTGTACAGCTCCTGTTCGGCTTTGCGGTACAGGCTGAGCCGGGCGGTCATCGAGAAATGCCTTCTTTCACGTCGGGGAGCTTCTCCAGCAGTTCGTCGAGGTGGGTGAGCCATTCGGCGGCCGTGCGCACGATCCAGCCTTCCTCGATGTACGCGGCATCGCGCCGCCGCGCTTCGTCGTCATCATTTCCTTGGTGAGCGGAGACCACGGCAACCTTGACACCATGGACGCTATGCCAGGCGAATTCAGCTAGCCAGCGGCTGGTGCCCAGCTCATAACCGAAGACGGGGGCCTGCTTTCCGCAGTCGGCAAGCGTCTCGGCGAGGCGGATCAGATCCGGTGCCTCGTTGGGCTCTTCTCGCAAGATCTCCAGAATGTCCTCGTCCCAGACGGCATCGCGGATTGCCTGGGCCGCGGCGGCTTCGGCGGCCGAGGCGTTGTCTCGGGCGGTCGGCTCGGTCGCACTGCCGGGCGCTTCGACGAGCGAGTCAAGTTCGCCGAGTCCGCCGCATACCGCCAGCACCTGCACCTGGAAGTCCGCGGCCTGGCTGGCTGCGATCTGAACGCCGTCACCGCCGGCCAGGGACAGGAACTGAGTGAGGTTGGTCCAATAAAGCCAAGACCGCCAGCGTTCCTTGTGCTCGTCGGTGTCCAACACGGTGTCGCTGTCGTCGAGGATCGTCAGCGCAGTCCACTTCAGAGCCTCCGGATCGGCGGCGTCCACGGCGAACACGATGGGCAGACCGGTGTCGTCCTGCGTGCGAAAGACGTGAACGGGTCCGATACCAGCCGCATCCGGTTTGTCGTGACGTGCGCCAGGAGAGGAAGCCGCCAGCTGGCCGCGCAGGGCCGCGACGAGTTCGCTGCGCCGTCCGGCCGTGGCGACCGCGCTGGTGTCCGGCTGGCGTGTGAGTCCGGTGACCAGGGCCGACGCCAGGCGGGCCCAGCGGGTCGGATCCGGGTTGCGGAGGTAGGCGATCAGGGTGGCAATGGGGTTGGTGAAGATGGAGCTGGCGACGTGCGCGCGCTGCCCGCCGTACTGCTCGTATGCCGACTTGGCCTGATCCTGCGCACCACCTGCGTACGGCGGCCAGACCGGCCTCGTGTGGGTCGGCAACTGCTCGAACAGGTCGATGTCGGCCCACGTGATCTGAAAAACGATGTTCCCGCTGGCTCGCAGGAGCGTGCGTTTCGCCGCGTCAGTGGCGATCCGGTTGTGCTCGCGGCTGGCGTGGAATCGGAAACCCTCGAGATACACCTTGACGCTCTGCACCGGGCCATCGACCCGGGTGAAGGTGAAGTCGCTGACACCGCCTTGGACCCGCTGCTGTGCGGTCAACCGCCAGTGCGTCACACCGGAGCTGTCGGTGAAGCGCAAATGCCCGCTGGAGTGGCCGTCCTCGTCCAGGGAGGCATCGCCGGTGATCTTCACCCAGTCGCGCAGGGCGGACAGGAAGCGGGCTTCCAGATCGGATTCCACCTGCGCGTCCAGGCCGACCAGTCCAGTGTGGTCAACGTCGCTGGTATTCCAACCAGGCTCGCCGTCTTTCGTGAACAGCAGGGACTCCAGCATTGTCAGCGCTGACTGGCGCGAGACGATGTCCTGGAAGGGCTCAGGAGTGTAGCGGTGCAGGCATCGGTGGCAGGCTCGGCGCTGCTCCTCTGCGCACGGGCAGTCCTTCAGCATTTCGTACGCTGCCGTCAGGGTGTCACGGAAGGCGTCGCTGTCGCGGAGCCGGTCCAGGTAGCCGGTTCCGCCGGGCAGGGAGTCGAAGAGCACCAGGAACCAGCGGCGCTCCCCGGTCTCGAGGTCGGGCATGGACGCCACTGTGGTTGCCAGGTGCTGCGGGTCGCCGCCGAAATGCAGGTCCACGCCGAGCCGCAGGGCGGCCCTGAAGGAGTGGACTTTGGAATCCACGTCTGCGGTGGCCGCGGGAAGCAGCACTCGCAGGGCCTCGGTCTGCAATTGGTGAGCGAGGAGTACTCGTTCCTCCTTGGCGTCGCTTTTCTTGCCGCGGCGTAGCGGGCACCACGGACGGTGGTGCTTGAGCCGCCCGCTGCGGGCTGCCAGAGAGTCCAGTTCGTCGTTATGGCGATTGAAGACCGGCCGCCCGTCCGCACTGGCCGCCCCGCACGCGGTGCACACATGGAAGGGATTGAGCCGGACGTGATGTCCGGCGAAGTCGTCGCGCGCTGGGGCGTCGTAGCGCACCGGCCCGACGTTGATCCGTCTAATCATGGTCCGCCGGCAGTAGTCGATGCCGAACGTCTGATGATCGTGCCGCCACGAGCCGTGCTCGATGTCTTCCAGTGGAATGTCCACGGCGTCCACGACCGTGTAGAAGCGGCGGTCCCGGTCGTCCTTGTCGTCGCGGATCCGGGCGTCTTCCCGCTTGTCGCGCGAGGTGACGGTGGCGGGTTCGATGACCTGGAACAGACACGATCCATCATCAGCGATGTTGTCGCCCTTGCAGCGTGGGCAGGGCGAGCGGTCGTCTTTGGCGTTCTCGGTCCGTACGTAACCGCAGGCTGGGCACACCCGCCAGGTCCGCCACTCCTGCCGGCCACCGGTGGCGATCTCCAGGCCGCTGATCTCGTGCTTGTAGCCGTTGACGTAGAAGGTGTTGCCAGGGGCCAGTTCCTGCAGTGCGATGCTCCGGGGGCGCTCGTACGTGTAGGTGTCGGAGGTGTAGATCGGCCTGCTGGTCGCGGGATCCACTCCCTCCTCGCCGTACAGGGTCGCTGACAGCGTGGTCGTGGAGTCGATCAGCGCATAGTTCGGCAGCAGCCCCAGATCACACAGCGCGGTCTGTGCAGGGGTCTCGCCCAGGTTCATCAGATGCCGCCCCACCCCGCGCCGCTCGGCGTCCAGCTCGGCCTTCTGCCGTGCCTGGTCCGGGTCGGAGTCGTGGAGCTCGTCGTGGGCCTCGTCGATCTCGTGCAGTCGGGCGCGTAGTGCTTTCTCGCCGCGGAACCACTCCTTCTCAGCCTCCTCGACTGCGGCTCGCAGGCCATGGGTGGCATATGCGCGCAGATCGGCCTTAGCTGACTCGTTGACGCCGGTGGGGAACAGCTCCAGAAATCCCACTGCCAGTTCCTCGCCGTGGGCGAGTGCCACCTCCACCAGATCGACCAGATAACCGGACGGGCCGAACAAATGGGGTGCCCTACGCGGAAGCGCGCGAAGTGCGATGCCATCGGGACGTATCAGTCGCCCAGCGGCGGCCAGGTCGAGTAGATGGGCCAGATATTGACGGCGCAAGATCTCGATGGCCGACAGGTAGCAACCCGGCGGCACGATGGTGCCGGCAATCAGATCCTTGGGACGCTCCAGGAAGTACAGGTCACGACGTCTCCGGTCGGGAATCGTCAGCAAGAACGCGTTACCCGTACGACGTCCTGCCCGTCCGATCTGCTGAGCGTACGAGGCGGGGCGGCGTGGCAGTGCGGCCAGCACGACTGCGGACAGTTCGCCGATGTCGATGCCCAGCTCCAGGGTCGGAGTGCAGGAGAGCACGTTGGGGTCCTTGAAGCCCCCACCCTGTTTGAATGCCTGCTCCACCCTTTCGCGCTGCGGACGCGTCAGCATGCCGGTGTGCTCGGCGGTGACGACCTGATACGTGCCGGCGACCCGGTACAGGCGCCGGTAGTAATCGCGGGTGTAGTCGCGGTCGCGGTGGTGTTTCCCCAGTGCCTCGGGCCGGTCGCCGGCGACCAGACGGCCGCTTCCACATCGGTATGAGGGGCAGGGTTGCTCGCGCCACTGATCCAGTAGCGACGGGTGAACGGTCTGCTCCCAGAAACACACGGGACAGCGCACGTACGCCTGCCGTACTTGGTCGTCGTCGAGCAGTTGGGCCTCGATATTGCCGGGTTTGAGACCGTAGACACGCAATGAGGTGTCGCGCGGGGTCCGCACCGCGAGCAGACCGAGTGCGGCCAGTTCGGGTAGAAGTCTGGACCAGAACTCCGGCGCCATCTCTCGCGGCAGGTCCAGGCAGCGTCCGGCCCACCGCTCGTACCAGGACAGCCGCCCGGTGGCGAAGTCGAACTCGCTGCCTGTTTTCGTCTGGTTCAGCAGAAACAGCGGTGCCGCGACCCGGGTGGGGAACGCCTTCATCCCAGGCTCGCGCTTGCCCCAGATGAAGTAGCGGCTGGTGCCGGCTTCGTCCACGTACTTGCTGAGCCACTTGTGGGCGACCGAGCCTCGCGTTCGGAGACGCTCCAGGAAGATCCGTACGAACGCCAGGTATCGTGCGTCGTCTTGGGCGATCAATGGCACCTTGTCCTGTACGGACTCCTCGTGGATGCGCCTGATCAGAGCCACCACGGCCGCCGGATCGTCGATCCTCACGTGCGCGGCGGCGGTCCGGGTCAACTCGAGAGTCCGGCCGTTGCGGGAGCGGAATCCGAATTCCATCAAAGCCTCGAAGGCGAGGCGCTGTCCGATCAGCCGCCACGTCGCAATGGTGCCGCCACGTCCCTGACCTGACAGCAGCCGTTCGACGCCCTTGTAGACGTGCAGATCCGGCGGCACTACCGCAGCGAGGGTGTCCTTGTCCGTGGTGGCCTCGACGACGTTCGCGATGAGGTCGTTGAGCGCCGTCGGCTCGTCGTGGCGCAGGTGTTCGGCCAGCAACGCACGCAGCGAGAACGTGTACGAGCGGTTGGCCACGAAGCCGGCTCGGTGCGCGGCGTCCTGCACCGAGTCGTTGAACATCAGGGTTCTGTCCTCGCGCAGTTTCTTGTCGAGCTCTCCGCCCGTGAACAGCTGCGTGATCGAGGCCGCCGCCATCGCGGCGGAACCGGTACCGAGGTAGCGAATCGCGTTGCGCGCTCCACACGCCGGGCACCAGTCTTGCTGGGCCGCGGTGTTCGCCACCGTGCCGCCGAAGTGAACCAGCACGAAAGCGGAGTCGCGCGCTGTCAGCCGCGGTTCCTTGGTGTCTGTGGAGTAGTCATTGAGCGGATCCGGCAGCCGCAGGCGTTTGCGCGCGCCGTCCAGGACCATCAGCACACCGCCCCCTTGAGTCGACGTGCTGGCGTTGACCCTCCGGGCATCGGCGGAGATCGGTCCTCTCCAGGCGCCTTCCCCCGCTTCCCGATCGGTAGCCGCGATCAGGTTCCGTACCCGGGCTTTGTCCTGCCCGAGCGAAGCACGCCGGATCTTGAAGGTGTTGAACTGCACATCATGGTCGTCGCTCTCCGGTGAGAACACCGCCCAGCCCGACCGACCGCAGTCCCGGCAGTACACGGCCGGCAGGAAGAGATTGGCGCTCTGGCCCGATGTGGCCGTGGTCACCGGTGCCATACGCTCGTTGTCCGTCGCGCTGGCGTCGGCCATGCCCGCCACGTCCCAGCGGAACTCCGCCTTGGGCCACGGGAGCACGCCGCGCAGGAGCCGCGACACCGACCGGGCCCACTGATGCACTTCGACATGGACCAGAGGGCGTTGCTCGCCCGGCGGCGACTCGGGGTCACGTGCGTACGACAGCAGCGCCACGAATCGGGCCAGCGCCTCCGCGGCCTTCTCCGGCTGCAGGGCCACCGCTTCCGCCCAGCCGGCGGCACCCGCACGCCACATCATGTCCAGTACCTCGGCGCTGGTCTTCAGCTCATCGTCCAGTGCCTGCATCGCTGCCCGAGTGAACAGGTGCTGCTTCAAGTTGTCACCGAGCTGGAACGGGTCATCGTCGCGGACGCCGGTCACGGCCTCGATGAGATCGAGCAGCGCTTCCTTGCCGGACGTGGGATCGGGCAGAGCGAGCAGTTCGTCCGGCGTCGGCAGCCGCTGCATCGACACGCCCGTGAGCGGAATGAATTCCTCCACTGGTAGCCGATTCTCCTTGATGATCGACTCTGCGGTGAACTCCGTGCCGAAGACGTCGGTCGCCACCTCCAGGAGGCGTTTGGCTCCGTCATCGTCCGTGCCTGATGCGAGAGTCGCCGACGTCGCCACCGGGCAGATGCGTCCCAGCGGACGCCCCTTCTCGGACATGCCGACCGCGGACGCGAGCCGACGCAGCAGCATCGCCACATCGCTGCCCTGCGCGCCGTCGTACGTATGGAACTCATCCACCACGACGTATTGGATGTCCGCCTCCCGCCACAGAGGGGCGTCGTCCTCGCGCTGCAGCAGCAGGTCCAGCATCTTGTAGTTGGTGATCAATATGTCCGGCGGTGACAACTGCATGTCGTGGCGCCGCGTACGCACCTTCTCGTACTGCGTACCCGCCCGATCCCCGATGTACAGGCCGGCCCACAGCTTGCGCAGCTCGCTGTTCTGCGTCAGTAAGTCGTTGATGCGCTGAGCTTGGTCGGTCGCGAGCGCGTTCATCGGGTACAGGAACACCGCCTTGACGCCGGCCTTCCCCGCCTCTCGCTGCCGGCGGCAGTGATCGAGCACTGGATAGAGGAACGATTCCGTCTTTCCCGAGCCTGTGCCTGTGGTGATCAGGGTCGGCTGTGGCGTGTGCCCGTTCGCTGACGTCAGCCGAGCGAACGCCTCCGCCTGGTGGGCGTAGGGCGTGAACCCCTCACGCCGCCACTCCAGATGCTCGCGCCACTCTTCTCCGCCGACCGTGAAGGGCGTGCGGATCCGCAGATAAGGCCCCCGGAACATCCCGGACGTTTCATCCCCGAGGAACCGATGAAGCGCCTCGCGTGCGCCCTCGTCGCTGAGGGCGTATGTCGTCGACAGGTACTGCAGCAGGCTCTCCTTGAGCGCCCGCGCCTGAAGCGTCGGCCTCACGGCTTCGGCACCTCCTGCTTGACGGGGTCCCACTCACCACGGGCGATCGCATTGTCGAGGCGCTTTTTGAAGACAACGTGCGCCTCTCGCATCTCCGTCTCCCGGTCCGCCTTGTGGAAGGGGGCGGTGTAACCGTCGGGGACGGCTGTGTGATCCGGGTCGTTCAAATACGCTTCGAACTGGTTCCAATGGTCCTTGGTTTGGCCGTGGCCGTAGGTGTACCGATCGCCAGCGATCTTCCGCTCGTGGGCGTCAAACCAAGTCACGAGGTCGAAGTCCTGCATGATCGGAAACCGTGCCCGATACATGGTGATGAGAGTGTCGGCGTCGATACCGAGCCAAACTGCGACGAGTGCATCGATCTCAATCAGGGCAGCGCGACGGGCGCGCTCAGAACGGAGAGGTGTGCTGTGCTGCCAGTTGGGAGTCACGGCATGGAGCTGCGTCTTCATGCCCTTCCAGACGCGTGCCCACGGTTCGTGTGCGACCCACTCGGGATCATAGAGCTCGCCCCATAGGCCAGCGTATGCAGTGGTAAGACAGTTAAGGCGGAGGATGCGCAGGAGAAGGCTCGAGGCGAGAGGGTGGTTGGCCGCAGGCGCAGGCAGACGTCGCGCTTGAGTAACGTCCAGATTCGTAGTGCCGGAGACACGCAACAGATAGTCGATCGGCAAGGCCGCCCAGAAACCTGCCAAGAGAACCGTGCTGCGGTCATCGGAAGCCCACCCGCTACGCACACCGTGAATGTGTGCTGCTCCAGGAGGTATGACGGCGACATAGAACGCTCGCTCAGTGTCAGGCGCAATCATCTGACGCCAAACAAGTCGATGAAAGGCGACATACCGTCGAAGCGCTTGCCGCTCCAGGACGGTATCGATCATTGCCTGCGTCACCTGCTCCTCAGAAATCTGCGCATCCTGCGCTATCTGCCGCCGTGCATCGGCTATCCCGTCATCGCTCGCTCTCAGGCGCGCAACAACCCGGTGATCGACCCACCGCTCTTGAGAGGCATAGTACGTATTTTCGTCTGCAGCACGCCGGTATTCGGACTCCGGAATCGCGTCCGACGCGATTTTCTTGTGATCGAGGCCGCGCACCTCGCCGCCGCCCTGACTTGGCTGTTTGAACAGTGGGTTTGCCACACCGAACTGCGGGCCTTTGAGGATGACTTCGTCCCAAGAATCTGCTCGATAGTCTTCGCGTCCTTCCTGGTTCTTGTTGTATTCGATGAGCGGAGTGTCCTTGCCAGGACCGAATTTGGCCTTCTTCGCGTCGCCCTCATGGAACCCTGCAGTGATCTGAGGATCAAGTGCACCAAGCCGCAATGGATACGCGGCCAATGCGTCGATGGCCGGGTCTTCCGCTCTGCTCACTGGTGTAAGTAGCCGAGCCTGCTCGGCTGGTACGTCCTTTTCTCCTGAGAGCTGCTGCCACCGGGCCAGGGTGTACGGGGTGACATGGATAACGCGCTGCTTGTGAGGTCGCTCGTTCCAGCCGCCCTGGAACTTGACCCCGGGTGCGTCACCGCTGCCATCGTGAACGGCCGAGAGACGCAGCGAGTCGACCGAGAAGAGCCAGGACAGATGGTCAAAGGAGATCTCGCCGAAGTCCCCATAGATGTGCACGCCGAAGTGACTGGATCGGCCGACCGGGGGCGGAAAGAACCGGTTGCCAGCATTGACAAAGTCTGCGTGTACGCGCAGTCGTCGGTACGCCGCTTCCCTCAAGGCGGTATTCTTGTCGCCGTTGAAGTGCGTGTCCGGGTGGATGAGGCCGACGCTCCCATGAGGTGCGGTATGGTCCCAAGCCTGGCACATGAAGGCGCGATAAAGATCCGGCTGGCTTCCCGAGATGAGTGGATATACCTGCGAGGCCGAAAGATAGTCGGCGATGGTGGCGGTCACGGTCATCTCAGCTAGTAGATAGGCAGCCACGTGAGGTTTCCCGAGCTCGTCGTTCCGCCGGCGCTTTTTCTCTGTAGCCGATGGCTTCTCCGTGAGCATGAACCACGGCTCGTACTCTGCGAGAACGGAGTTATCCTTCCACTCCGGCCGAACCCAGGGCGGATTACCTACCTGGAGGTCGAAGCCGCCATCGCGCGCGAAGATGAGGGCGAACTCCAGCTCCCAGTGCAGGAAGCCCTGCTCCTCCGCGATGTTGCGCACTGTCCCCAGCCATGGGAACCGGTCCTCCGGGTCGCCGAAGTCCATGCCCAGGAAGTGCGGAATCGTCTCTTCGAACGTCTTCAGCTCGTCGAGGCTCTTGAAGGTGTCGAGGAGGGTTCCTGGCGGCACATCAGCCCGCCCCAGCATGGCCTCCAGGAACTCCAGCCAGTCGTCGAGGTCCTTGAGCGGGACCTTCTTTCGTCTTTCCGGTGTCCTTGGTTTCGCCGCCTTCTTCGTCCCCGTCGACCCGACCTTCTGCAATTCCACGACCACGTCGTCATCCGCTGATGGTTCGATGTCCCAAATGGTGGCCTGTTCAGGCCCTATGGCGAACAAGGCCACCGCTTCAACGAAGCGTGGCTCGGACTTCGGCACCGGAGCAGCCGACGGCTGGGGTGTGTCCTGGATAACGCGCTTCTCGCCGAGCACTTCACGGAGATCGTCCGCATCCTCGACCACCATGCGTGCCGCGTACTCGCCGTCGGTCCCGTCTAGCAGCCCGGCCTTGTCGGTCGGCCAGAACCACAGGGCACACCAGGCGTCCATGACCGTCTTGAGCCGCCAGTACGGGGTGTCGACGGCGTTGAAGAGGTCCTCCAGCACCTTCTCCTTCGGCACCGCCTGGTCGGGGTTCTGGAGGAAGGCGTACTCAGGATCCTCCGGAGTGGCCTGCCATATCTTGATCCGGCGCGCGATCTCCTTCTCGGACAGTTCCATGCGCTTGACGACGGCCGACCAGAGGAACTCGACCCGCAGGGCGGCGTCCCGCAGCCGCGTGAACTGCGAGGTCGCCTCCTGCTTCGGCTGCTTGGTCTTGGGATCGCGCTTGGGACTGCCGTCCTTGTTGAGATGCGCGGTGCTGCGCTGGGGGCGCTGGAGGATGCCCTTCTTCCAGGCGGCGAGTCGTTCGACGCCCTCCTTAGCAAGTTCCTTGGCTTCTGCCCAGCCTGCGACTGCGGCCCAGCCAGGGTTCGGCAGCAGGAACTGGTGGACGGCGTCGTCGGGCAGTGACGGCGGCTCGCCGTCCTGCGAGAAAGGCAACGGCGTCGGTGAGAGGCCGCTTTTGGCCTTCAGCCACGTCTTCTCCTTGTCCGCGACATCGTCGCCCGCGTAGACCGCGCGGCGAGCGCCGATCAGTGAGTTGCCGCGGCGCAGGTGCAGGCCGAACCATGGCGCTTGCATGCCAGGGTGCATGGTGTTGAGCCACAACGACACCTCGGCCAACTCGACACCGGTGGCGTTCAGGTCGACCCCATAGGCGTTGTGCAGAGCGATGTACGCCTTGACCCTCTGCTTTTCGGTGATGGCATCGGCCGTCGGGATGGTGATGCCAAGTTCTTTCTGGCGGCGGCGCAGATATTCGTCTGCGACCTGATTGATGGCCTCGTTGAGGAACGCGCCTGAGCCAAGCGCCGGTTCGCAGATCTTGTACTTCAGCAGCTCCGACGCCCGCGTTTCGATGACCTCGCCGTTCTCGTCTCGCTCCTGGTCAAGACGGTTCTTGAGGGTGAGCTCGACGGTAACTTTGGTCAGGGACTCCGGGGTGTAGTACGAGGCGGAGGTTTCTCGCGCACGGCCGGCAAGCCGGTAGACGAAGGAGCCCTTGTCGTACTTCTTGGGACCGCGCAAGCCCTTGCGCGCGTCCGCCTCGTTGTAGTGAACGAGGGTCTTGTCGGGGTACTGGTCCTGCTTGTGCAAGGGGATGAGCCAGGAGCCCTGATCAGGATCGCCGCCCCTGGCCACTTCGCATAGCTCTTCGTTCGCGATGATGCCGGTGTAGGACATCAATCCCTCGTAGACGGCGCCGAGCTGGTTGATGCCGAGGTTCCGGTAGGAGATGAAGCCGCCGCGCTCGCCGCGCTTGCCCTTCTTCATGGTGAGCAGCCGAAGCACCTCGTGAAGGGCCTCGTTGCGCAGGCGCAGGTCGAGCCAGCGTGGTTCATCGTCCTCATCGGAGCGCGGGTCCAGCATGCCGGTGCCGATGAGCCGGATGGCGGTCGGTTCGAAGAGCTCGCTGCGGAGAGGTTCGAAACGCAGACCGCGGTCCTCGCTGCGGCGGGCGGCTTTGGCCTGGCGCGTCTCCTCGTCGTCACCAGGCTGATCGTCGTCGGGCTCCGTGCCGTACGGGCGGTGGCCGAAGTTGACCTTGTTGAACAAAACGTCGAGGGACGCGTACAGATGGAAGCCGGTCTTGGCCTCCTCTTCGACGAGTTCCTCCTCACGCGCCACGAGCTCCCGCAGGCGGGCCATGGAGTAGCCGGCCTCGTACGATCCATCGTCGGCGGGGAGGATGCCCAGTTCGGGACGAGCTTCCGCGTACAGCAGGAAAAGGATGCGGTACAGGTAGCGCAGCGCTTCGCGGGTGAGCTCTCTGGCGAAGGGAATCTTGGGGCTCTCGAGGTCGGCGGGGGTGACGTTGTTTCCCGGCTCGGCCATCCGTCGCAGGACGTCGTTGGCGATGATCTCAACTGAGCGCTGCAGGCCATAGCGCAGCTCACCGGAGACGCCGACCGCGTTGTCGCCAGAGGCCTTGAGCAGGGCATCGATCCCACGGCTTTGGTCGTTCTCGCCAGGGCGCAGCATGTCGAGGCTGAACAGGGCAGCGATGGTGGAAAGCTCGCCCAGTTGGCTGCGGTCGTTGCGTTCTAGCGCACCGTCGAGGTTGACGGCGAGATAGCGGCCTTCGTTCCAGGCATGGCGGTCGGCGAGAAGGATCACTCCGCCGCACAGCAGCAGGATGAAGCGCGGGTGCGGACCGCCTTCTTCCCCGAGCTCGCTCTGGAACAGCCACGAGGTCAGAGCCTGGCCGGACGTGTACGACTCGCTGGTGGAGACGTGCAGAGGCGACAGCAGGCGTCCGGCGCCGTCAGCGTCGAGGGCGGCGTCGTTGTCAGCGGACCAGCCGCAGTCAAGAGCGATGATGCCGTGGCCGTGATAGGCGACAGTGAGAGTGTGGTCGCGGCCGGCACGGTGAACGATGAGCTCGGTCGGGGTCGTGTCATATCCGAGGGCCTGCAGGACCGTTTGATGCCACTCGGCCAGCCGCTTGGACCACTCGGGATTGTTGTAGGTGGCAGCGCGGGTTTCGTCTTCGGCGTCGGCCTCGCCAGCCTCGGCGAAGTAGCTGCGGAGCTTTTCCGTGAGATAGGGGATGCGCAGGGTGCGTAGCTGCTCGCGCGGGGTCTTGTGCGGGTAGTTCTTGTCGCTCTCGCGCAGTGCCCAGGTGGCGAACAAGCCCTTCTTCAGGTCGGCACCGAGCTGCTCGGCGAAGTAGTGCGCCGAGAAGTACTCACCGCGGTTGGTGAAGGAGTCGTAGTCGGTGCTCATCGTGCGGTGCCTCCTTCAGCGGCGGTGTGAGGCTCGAGGACGGCCACCAGGCGCAGCATCGGCTCGCCTGCCGTCTCCAGTGACTTGACCAGCTTCAGTCGTCGTTCGGCTGTCCGGTCGAGCTCCGCCTTCTTCGGACGAGTGCTGGCGAAAAGCGCTTCCTGCCGCCACTCGGAAACCCGCTTGCGGTAAGGGGCGAGTGTGTCGGCGATCTGCCGGTCGTATTTGTCTTTGAGGGCGATGAGATACCGCCGCGCGGCATCGATCGCCTCAGGCACGAGCGCATCGAGACCGTGCAGGTCTCGGGGCATGGCGCGGCCGGGCATGTTCGGGCCAACGCCGTAGCGTTGCAACACGTCTGCGGTCAGCGTCTCCACGATGGCGGCATCAGGAAGGCGGGAGACAGCCATCCATTCGACGATGGTGGCTTTGCCCAGCGCGTTGGAGTAGATGCCCTGCACCAGGTACGTCGGGCTGTCCACGGTGGCGGCGAGCACGGGGGCCTGGTGCCGGCCGATCTCGACCAGAACCTTGTCGGTGAGCCAGTCCAAGACTGGGTGGACGTCGGTGACGTACGAAACATTCGGCCACTGGGAAGCGGTGGTCTCTCGCGCCGCCTTCAAACGCTTGCCGGCCAGTTCCTTGGAGAAGGTGATGCGCATCCGTCCAGGGATGTCGGGCTTGCGCGGCATGATCTGCTGCTCGTCAAGGTAGGACTTGGGGAGAGCCTTGAGCCGATACAGCAAATCCGGTGGTGGCTCGAAGGCGATGGTTCCGTCGGCGTCGCGTCGCAGCCTGAGCACGTCCTCAGGATTGGGGCGGCAGACCTGGCGTAGCGCCTCCTCGAAGTAGTCCTCTGTTGACCGGAAGAGCTTGGGCACCACGGCACGGGCCACTTCAGGGTGCTCGTGGGCCGCGCCCACCTGGCCCAGAAGCCCGGCAAGAAAGGCCGTCCCGCCTTGCCGGGATGCCCTGATGGACTCCTCGACCGTACGGCCCGCGATCAGGTCCAGGGTGAGGCGGGTCTCTTCCTCCTTTGCCCGATACAGCCCAGTGACCGCCTCGGCAGAGCCATCGATCTTGTGAGCCTCCTCCTCCCGCTTGAGAAGCTTCTCGCCCACCAGACGGTCATCCAGAGTGCGCGACTGCCGTGTCTCCTCGTCCGTGCGCCAGGGGACGTCACTGGTGAGGATCAGCGCGCGGAATTCAGGCGGCTGCTCCTGCCCGTAGCGGTCGATACGGCCGTTGCGCTGCTCAATACGGATCAGGGACCACGGCAGGTCGTAATGGATCAGCAGGTGACACTGCTGATGCAGGTTGACGCCCTCGGAAGCGACGTCGCCGGTGAACAGAATCCGTACAGGGTCGTCGCGGAGCCCGAATTTCTCGACGATGGTCTGCTGCTCCTGATCGGTGGACAGTTCGCCGTGCATGACCAGCACCGCTCCACCGAACCCCAGCCAGGGCTTCTTCTCATCAGGGCTGGCGGTTCGCGGGAATCCGAGGGCGGCGGGCACGGCCTCAGCCAGCCACTTCGAGGTGGGGATGCTCTCCGAGAACACCACCACACGGGTGTCGGACCCAGGCCCAACACCCATGCAGCGGAGTTCCTGCACCAGTGCTGCCAACTTCGCCGAGTCCTGATCTTCAATCTGCTCGGCGAGGTGCTGCAACTCAACCAGCGCGGTCCGCTCTGCCTTTCGTGCCGCTTCGCGCGTTGCGCTGTGCCGCTTCTCACCGTGCGGCGCCTTGCGGGGCGGGGCATCGAGGGTCCCGATTCTGGTCTTGATCGTCTCTAGCAGGGCCTTGTGCGAGGACAGGAACGACTTCAATATCCGGTACGGGACGAGTGGGATTTCGCTCACCGACGGGGTCAACGAATCAGCGGGGATCCACCGCGTGGCCAGTTGCTCGAAGACCGCCTTCTCCTTCTCGGTGGCCGCCGCATAGATGGGCTTCGACGGACCACGATCAGCCCAGGCCCCATGGAGCGATTCCCGGACCTCGGACGAAGTCTTCGTACGACGGATGTAGAGATGGCTAAGGTCTTCAACCTCGTACTGGCGTGGGTCGGCGATGGCCGCCTCGTCCAGCATCCTGATCAGTTCTGCGAACGAGGGAGCGTCGCCGTTGTGCGGGGTTGCCGAGGCCAGCACGAGAGCGTCCGTCTTGCGTGCCAGTAGGCGGGCCAGCGCGTTGTTCTTCGTGCCCCGGTTGACAAGGTTGTGGGACTCGTCGATGACCACGGCGTCCCACTCGGTGTGCTCCAGGTGATGTGCGTACACGTCGCCCTTGAGCGTGTCCATGGAAATGATCACACGCTTGAAATACGCGAACGGATTGCGCCCTGCGGGGATCTCCTGCTGCACCCGTTGGATACCGGTGGAGTCCAGGCGCACCAGCGGGATCCCGAACCTGGTCCACAGCTCACGCTGGAACTGCTCCAGCACATGCTGCGGAGTCACCACCAAGATCCGCTCGCCACGTCCCCGTCGGATGAGCTCCGCCAGGAGCACCCCGATCTCCAGGGTCTTACCGAGGCCCACCACGTCGGCGATCAGGATTCGCGGCTGCGGGTTCTTCATCGACAGCGCCAACTCCGCCGGCCGCAGCTGGTGTACCTGGTGGTCCATGAGAAAGTTGTCCGTCAGTGCCAGCCCGTGCTCGGTCTGTGGGAGGAACGTCTTCCTGATGATCGCTTCGAGGAAGAGCCGGGATCGGCGGTGATTCGGCGAGTCGTCAGGCACCAGCTTGGTCTCGCGAGGATCCAGCTCCTGGATCGCATCCAGCCGGTCGTAGAAGACGGCGTCCATGCCACGGACGAACGGTGAGATCCCCGAGACCTCGACCATCCACCCGTCGTGCTCGGTGCCGGTGCACTTACGCACCAGCCACAACTCGTCGCGGATCTGGACTTGAGTCCCCGGAGCGTATCCGCCCGAGGCAGGCAGCTTCTCCTCCGGCGAGACTCCGTCAGGCTCCTCGGCATCTTGTGCCACGCTCCGCCTGTGCACGGTTCCCGCCTCAATGCTCAACGCCTGCTCCGATTCCTCATCCACAGGGGTCACGACACGCCTTTCATCGCCGCTTGCCGTACGGGACCGCTCCAAGCCCGTTCGTGCACTTATCCGTCAATGTCCCACTGGGAACTAGTGGCGCGCTGTTACAGTTCGGCATCCACCGCGTACTCTGCCCGCAGCTCGATTGCAATTCGCTTGGATGCCGGCAGACGTCTATCCGCTGACCGAGGTCTCTCGTTCGCTTTCGGGATCGTGTCCGGTTCTACAGTTTTGGGCGTTTCATCTTCTTGATTCGCATTTTCCGTTTCCGTTTCATCGACCTCAGGATGCAAGCGAAGACCGTCTAGAGGTGAGTCTGGGCCGGATGCCATGATCTTGCCCTGGCCCTCCAGGAGCTTCTCGAACGATGGAGACAGCGGCTCCTTGGCCGCGTCTGGTACGTCTCCGGCCGTCGTCCGCGCGATCAACGCGAGCCGTGCATTGGCTGGTTTCAGACCAGCGGACTTCAGCAACGTCTGGCATTCCTCGGCAACGGTGGCAAGCGTTGGCCGCTGCTCAGGAGCGTGGGCGAGCATGGAGGAGATCAGCGGCTTGAGCGCCTCAGGTACGTCCTTCAGGCTAGGGCGGATATCGGGGTTAGTCACCTGCATGGCGATGGCTTCCCAGGCTGTTCCGTCGTACGGATAGTGGCGGGTCGCCGCATACAACAGAACAGTGCCCAGCGCGTACACATCCGCTGCGGGTGTTACCTTCGGGTTGCCGCCGGCCTGCTCTGGCGGCATGCAGCGGATGGTGCCGATGATCATGCCGCTGTGCGACAGGGACTCGTGTGCGGCATCCATGAAAGCGCTGAGGCCGAAGTCGATGATCATGGGGCCTTCCTTGCCCATGATGATGTTCTGAGGCTTGAGATCGCGGTGCAGCAGCCCCGCGGCATGTACCGCGTCTAGTCCCTCGGTAAGTAGCACGCCCAGGCTGGCAACCAGCGGTAAGGGCAGGACTCCGTCCTGGTTCACACACGCCAGGAGCGTGCGCCCGGCCACGTACTCCATGGCCAGCCATGGCCTTTCCGCGAACGGTTCCGCGTCGAGGAAGCGCGCCACCCTGTTAGTGCCGATCACAGTACGTGCTATCAGGGCTTCCTTCTCGAAGCGCGCCCTCGTGTGGGGGTCAAGCTTGTCGCTACGGATCAGCTTCACCGCCACCGGATCGCCGCCCGGGGTGTACGCCAGGTAGACCTCTCCCATGCCTCCTGAACCCAGTTCCTTGGCCACGGTGTACCGGCCGATCCGCTCAGGCATCCCTGTCATTCGCGACTTCGTGCTCCTCCCATGCCTGTGTGATCAAGATGCGGGCAACCCGACAAGACTAATGGCTCCAATTTGAGGTTTATAGACTCACAATGCCTTCTCTCTGGGTTGAGCACTACGGCGTCTAAAGGATCGGTCTCCTGCTCTGCGGCGTCATCAATGGCATCACTAACATCGCGTCCTTCGTTGCTCAGTGTTACATCAAAGTGAGGCGCGCGTAGCGCATTCAGGACAGTCGGCCATATAAGCTAACAAAAGTCTGGAAGAGGTAGATATGTGTCGAGGCGTCGCGATGCGTGGATCTGCTTCGAGGACGAAGCAGGCCAGTCGCTGAGGCCGCCCAATGCCTGTACCTGGTCCCGCCGGGGCTGCACGCCGACCGTCGTCAAGCATGTCCTGGGACCGAACCGTCAAGCATCAGGTGGGTCTAGACACGGACTATCATCTGGCTGACCTGCGGCTTCTTGGGCAGACGTCTGACGCATAAGTCTCGGTTGATGCTTGACACCCTGATGTGGTCGGGGCGTTCATCCGATGTAGGGGCTGCTGCCCAGCATGTAATGACCGATCCTCACCTGCATCGAGCGATCCATCCGGTAGTGCTCGATCTCGGCCTTTGGAATCCATCTGACCTCGCGTGACTCGTCACTCGGCGTCGGCTTCCCGCCGACTGCTCGGGCCGTGAGAACGATGGAGAACTCTTGCCGGACCTCGCCGTTGCTGGTGTACAGGATGACGTGCCTCGGATCGGTGTATGTCCCGACGATGCCGGTGATCTCGCACGTGATCCCGGTCTCCTCCAGCGTCTCCCGTACGGCTGCCACCGGGATCGACTCGCCAAGGTCGACGGCCCCGCCTGGGACGGCCCAGTTGTCGTTGTCGGAGCGTCTGATCAGGAGAATGTCTCCAGCCTCGTTGGCGACCACGACGTTCACGGAGGGGACGAGACTGTTCGGGGTGGGGGCGTTCGGGTCGTCGTAGAAGTCGATCCGTCGTGCCATGGGCGCGAGCCTACTCGGCGTCGGCCTGGACCTCCTGGCCATCGGGCAAGCTGACGAAGCTGCCCAGATTGGGCACGGTGTAGAGCAAGCCTTCTTCGCGGAGCTGACGCATGGCCTTGCGGACCGTGTCACGCGCCACGCTGACACCTTGATGCACCCCGCGGAACGTTCCCCGGCTGGTCAGTCTTCCGGAGCGACGCGGGCGCGTTCTGCGGGCCGGGGTGCGTGCGGACGTCACCAACGGCACCGCGGACAGAGGGCCGGGACCGAGATGAGCGGCGACCTTCGAGATCTTCGCCGAGCGGCCTGGCGATGGGCGCTGGCCAATCGCAGCCCGGACGGAAGTCTTCCCTCGGGCCGTCATCGCTACCCAGTTCTCACGCAGTGCTCGAAGGGGCCAGTGGATAAAGCACGCCGGGGCGGCAGGCGAGCTTGGCTGAGCAACCGCTCTGTCTGAGCGGCACGGCCCGTAGTTCGTTCCGGAGTAGGGCTGCCACCCCGCTTACCTAAGCGTTGGACGGTATCTGCAGGCCGGGTTTTCGACGAGGGGCAACCTGGCCCCTGTAAATCCGAGGTCGGCTGCAACGGGATCCACGGGTATTCGACGCTGCTTCAATGACCTCAGCCGCCGCGGGCACGATCTAGCTGGACACGCACAGTTTGCGTGAGGGTGTGGTTGGGGCCCAAGATGCGCTCGCACTCGATCAGAGCTGTCTCATCTAGGAGGATTGCCTTGTCCAGGTGTCCTATGGCCTGGTAAATGACTGCAAGGTTGTGACGGCTTGTCAGAGTATCGCGATGACCGAGACCCAAGACCTGCTCAAACTCGCAGACCATCGCTTCGAACAGCTTCATCGCCTCATTGAGGCGCCCGGCATCGTAATAGGCGTAAGCGAGGTTGTTGCGGTTAGTCAGAGTGTGGGGATGTGCAGGGTCCAGTAGTCGCTCCCGCGCTGCGAGTGTCGCCTCATACAACGTGATGGCCTCGTCCAGCCGGCCTGCAGCTTGGTAGGCGTGCGCGAGGTTATGACCACTCGCCAAGGTATCGGGGTGGTCAGGGCCCAGGAATCGTGATCGCTCGGTCAGCGTGGCTTCATGCAGCTTGATCGCCTCCCCTAGTTGCCCCGCCTCCTGGTAGGCGCCTGCGAGGTTGTTGCGGTTTACCAGGGTGTCGGGATGTCCAGGGTCCAGTAGCCGCTCCCGCGCTGCCAGCGTCGCCTCATACAGCGGGATCGCCTCATGGAGACGACCTGCTGCATGATAGGCGTGCGCGAGGTTGTGACGGCTGTCCACAGTATGAAGGTGGTCAGCACCCAAGACCTGCTCGTACTTGGTCAGTGCCGCCTCGTGTAGTTGGATCCCCTCATCCCAGCGCCCCACTGCTTGGTAGGCATTCGCTAGATTCTGACGGCTGGCCAATGTGTAAGGGTGGTCGGCGCCTAGGATTCGCTCGAATTCGGTCAAGGTTGTCTCGTACAGGAGGATGGCTTCGTCCAATCGCCCAGCAGATTCGTAGCTGCGTGCCAGGTTGTAACGGCTGGCCAGGGTGTGGGGATGTGTGGACCCTAGGATTGATTCCCTCTTGCTCAGCGTTGTCTCGTGCAATCGGATTGCCTCGGCGAGTCGGCCTACGGCGTGGTAGGCGCGTGCGAGGTTGCTGCGGCTGGTCAGGGTGGACGGATGCTCGGGACCGGCGATTCGCTCATACTCGGCCAGTGTCATTTCGTGTAAGCGGATTGCTTCGTCCAAATGACCCGCTGCTTCGTAGGTGTATGCCAGGTTGTTGCGATTGTTCTGGGTATCTGGGTGGGTGGCGCCCAACACATGTTCGGAGTCAGCGAGTGTCGTCTCATGCAACCGGATCGCCTCGGTCAGTTGCCCTGCTGTCTGGTAGGCGTTCGCGAGGTGGCTGCGTCTCGCCAAGGTATCGGGGTGGGTGTGGCCCAGCAGGCGCTCGGAGTCGATCAGGGTTGCCTTCAACAGAGAAATGGCTCGGTCTAAATCGGCCAGGTCGGTCAGATACTGACCGCATAGGGTGCGCAGCAGCAACAGGTTGTGAGGATAGGCGTCAGTGCCGGAGGCAATGGTGTGCATCGCAGCGGTCTGCTCGGCCAAAACTTCAACTGCCGGACGTGTGCCCTGGGCCGCTTCGTCGGGCAGGCCCTCGCCGAACCTGTAGAGCAGGGCGATCGCATTGTCGAGTACGGCTGGGAGGTCACCTTGAAAGTGGGCACGTTCGCGAATGACACGCTGGGTAAGACGGTGCATTAGAACGGTGCCCCCGTCCTCGCTGAAGGTGATCAGTGAGGTATCGGCAATCTCTGCCAGCATGGCATCCCACTGTTCCCGATCAGCAAGGGTAGGCGTGCTGGTGCCGTACAGAACCGCGCGAGGGACGCCAGAGGGTGCCAGCGCGGCCAACGTGGTCAGAAGGAAAGAAGCACTCGGATGAGATGCTTCGGCCTGCGTGACCGACAGCAGGATGGTCTGCGCGGTGCTGGCGGGGTACGGATCGTGATCGGACCGCGGCAGGTACCGTTCTAGCGGAAAATTATGTAGCAACTCCATGTAGACCGTGTAGTCGAGGCGGTGGCGCGCGATCACGGCGGCGGCCTGGGACAAGGCCAAGGGCAGGTAGCCCAACTCGACAGCCAGCTTTGTGGCTCTCTCGGGATCATCCAGGGATGTGCGTTCGGCGAGGAACGTCACGGCTTGGGTAGGGGTGAAGGTCTCGACCTCAACCGAGGGATAAGCAAGGCCAAAGGAGCGATGGCGGGAGGTTATGACCACGCGGATAGCGCCGGTGGCCGGGGACCAGTCACGAACTTGGGCGACACTGACGGCGTTGTCGAACACCAGCAAACCTGGTTGAGTCGATGCAGCCAGATGGGCACGAGCTCGTCGAGCGGCGGTAGCGGCATCGTCGTTGGGTTGACGCAATCCGAGTCGGTCGGCCAGTCCGGCCAGCCCGGTGATGATCTGATCGGTGGTCTCGGCAGCGATCCAGGCGACCAGTGGCCATCTGGCACGCTGGCAGGCCCAAGCGTAGGAGGCGGCCAGCAGAGTCTTACCGACGCCGGGGGTGCCGGTAACCGCGCAGATGACCGCCGCGCCGGACCCGACGACTTGCATATGCAGGCGGTCTAACAAATCACCGCGGAGCTGGAACCCGCGTGGTTTCTGCGGGATGTCACCCTCGATGATCTGCCGTGGGGACGGCGTTCCCGTACCAACCCACTGAATGAAGACCTGATGCAGGTCACCTTCGACCTTGCCCGTGACCGGCCCATGGAAAATGCTGTGAGCATAGTCGATGTGATCTCCGTCGTAACGGCGGTGCTCACTTGCCACGTCGGGGCCAGAGCCGTTGTCGGGCCCAGTAGGCTCAGGCCGAGTCATCGCGGCTGAGGTGAGGGGATTCAGGGTTCACAATCTTGCCGGTCACTGAGCCCATTCCATCGTGACGCCGCTGGCCACAGGCGTGTTACGGAATCGCCACTGCTGACC
>NZ_JBHUFV010000081.1:0-24434 GCF_042681425.1 Nonomuraea mangrovi
GGACGTCTTCAGGGCGGCCGAGGAGCTCGGTATCGATCTGTCGCGGCGCGAGCCGAGCAGCGTCGAGGAGGTCTGAGCGCCTCACGGCTTCTGGGCGCATTGTGCGCTGTCGAGCCACGGCCACGATCGCCATCCGGGGCACCTCCGCCACGGAAAGGCCGTCCCGCCGGTCCGCGACCGGCCGGGACGGCGTGGCGACGTCCACCTGAAACTCGTACGACGCGTGGTCGACGTGGCGTACGAAGTGACTACGGAGAGACCTTGTCGAGCCAGTGGAGGATGCCCGCGACGTTGGACGGGGCGCCGCTGAGCAGTTCGAAATGCTCGGCTGTCTCGTCCTCCGCCTTCAGCGCCGTGTAACGCTCGCGGGTGCGGTCACGGACCATGGCGACCGCGTGGTCGAGGTCCATGCCCATCTCGTGGGCCTGCTTGGTGAGATCGACCCAGATGCGGAGCTCTTCGGCCGACCGCTCGAGGGTCTCCTGTACGGCGCCGACCGGACCGTAGTGACTGAACAGCAGCCTTTGCGGGCCCAGCGCCTGGAACAGGGCGATCGAGTCGAGCGCCGTCTGGAGGTCGAAGTCCGGCGGTGGCGTGGCGGGGCGCAGGTCGCCGGTCTGGGGAAGGTAGACGCCTGCGGCGTCGCCGACGTACAGGTCACCGGTGCCGGAGTCGATCAGGCCGACGTGGTGCTTGGCGTGGCCGGGGGAGTAGTGGCTGGCGAGGGTACGGCCGTTGCCCAGATCGATGGCGCCGGTGTCTCCGAGGGCGACGATGCGTTCGGCGTCGGTGGGGGACAACTCGCCGAACAGTGTGTCGAGCTGGTCGCCCCACACCATCCTGGCGCTCTTCATGAGCCTGGACGGATCGGCCAGATGGCGCGCGCCCTTCTCATGCACCACGATCTGCGCCTGAGGGAAGTACGCGGCCATGTCGCCCACGCCACCCGCATGGTCGAGGTGAATGTGCGTGACGACGACGGTGGCCAGGTCGTTCGGGCCGACGCCGAGCGATGCCAGGGCGTCGCGCACCACCGGGGCCGAGGTTGACGTGCCTGTCTCCACCAGGCATGGGCGATCGCCGAGGATGAGGTAGCCCGCCGTGATCCCGGCGTAGCCAGCCATCCGCGTGTCGATCTCATAGACGTCGCCGCCGAGCGCGGTGATGTTGTCCACAGGCACCCTCCCGAGCTGAACCACTGTCCCCAGAACGGCATTCTGTCCGCTCCGGTCTTCCCCACATCGTAAAGAGTGGTCCTCCCGACAAGCGCAGGCCCTGCGCGGCTCTACCGAGTGAGGAGAAGGATCACGTGGACCGCAACGAGGTGACGCTGGTGGGGCGGCTGTCCGCCAAACCGGAGGAGCGGCCGATGCCGAGCGGCGACACCCTCACCAAGTGGCGGATCATCGTCCGCCGCCGTCCTCGGGCACGGCGAGGAGGGCTCGTCGACACCATCCAGTGTGTGACCTTCGATCCGGAGGTGGCCGCTGCGGTGACGAGGATGGCGCCCCGGGAGGGGATGGAGGTGAGGGGGGCGTTGCGCTGCCGGATATATGGACCGCCGGTGGCCAAGAGCTGGCGGTACGAGGTCGAGGTGCACTCCGTCGTCCTGGTGCCGGCCGCTCTGCCTTCGGATCCGGAGTCCACCGCGGAGCAACTTCCGGTGTCGGAGACGCCTGAGGACCTCGCGAGCGCGCCACCTCGCCCGGTGACGTACCTGGCCGCCGTCGGTTGACTCCTTCTCCTCCTCAGCCGATCGGGTCGCCCGGTCCTGTTCGTGCCGGGTTCTCGGCCCATCTGTCTGTACGGCCGCGCATGCCCATGGCCGGCGCCGTCGACGCCCGCCGGTTTGGCGGTGATCAGGAATGCGCGGAAGGCGGGGCCATCCCCCCAGGGACGACGACCCCCGGTCGCCGCCTGGGGTCGCCGGCTAGGAACGGAAGGCGTCGGCGTGTTCGGCGGCCCATTCGGCGAAGGTGAGGGCGGGCCTGCCCAGGAGTCTGTCCACCATGTCCGTGGACGGCCCGGCCTGCTTCGCGAAGTCGGCCAGCGACCCGAGCAGGCGCTCCGGCACGTCCTCGGGCACGCCTTGCGCGAGCATGCTCTGCCGCACCTGTTCGGGGGAGACCTCCTGGAAGGTCAGCTCTCTGCCGATCGCCAAGCCGATGAGGCGCACCTTGTCGCGCTGGGTGAGCGACTGCGGCCCCGTGAGCAGGTAGTGGCGGCCCGCGTGGGCTGTGTCGGTGAGCGCCTTGACGGCCACGGCCGCGATGTCGCGCTCATGGATGGGAGAGGTGGCCGCGTCGCCGTACGCGCCTCGCACGATGCCCGTCGAGCGGATCTGCGGCGCCCAGCCCAGGGCGTTGGCGGCGAAGTCGCTGCAACGAAGGAAAGTCCATTGCAGTCCGGAAGCCTTGGCGGCGTCCTCAACCGCCTTGAAATGAGCCGCGAAACGTTCCTGTCCTGCGGGGTGCTCGACGGTCGTCGCCGACAGCACCACCACCCGCGTCACGCCGTGCTCGACGGCGAGTGACAGCAGTTCGGCACCGGCGTCCGCCACGGCGCGCGGACTGAGGAGGATGGCGTCGACGCCGTCCAACGACGTGGCGAGACTCTGGGGGGCGGAGGGGTCCGCGACCACCACGTGCGCTTCGAGCGGCAGGTCGGCGGCTGGTGCGTTGCGGGTGACAGCCGCCACCTGGTTGCCGTTGTCCAGCAGCAGTCTGATCGCGTGACGTCCTACGTTTCCCGTCGCTCCCGTAACCAAGATCATGGTTGGTCCTCTTCTCCTGCGCGGGTGTACTTCGCGTAGCCTGTCCTTTGCAGGCCATACAATACGAGGAACATATCATATGAATTCCATACGATCTGGCGCGGGGGGCGGCGAGGCGCGCCAACGGCGCCGGCTCAACACGGCGATCAGGGAGTCTCTGCGCGAGCTGAGCATCCAGCTGTCCCTGCTCAACCACCAGGTCGGCAGTCAGCTCGCTCTGAAGGACGTCGACATCGACTGCCTCGACCTGGTCAACCGGTACGGCCCGCTCAGCCCGAGCGCCCTCGCGCGGCAGGCCGGTCTGCACCCCGCCACGCTCACCGGCATCCTCGACCGGCTCGAACGCGGCGGCTGGATCGCCCGCGACCGTGACCAGTCGGATCGCAGGGCCGTGCAGGTACGGGCGCTGCGGGAACGGAACGCCGAGCTGGTGGGGCTCTACGCGGGGATGAACGCGTCGTTGGAGGAGATCTGCTCGGGGTACGGCGAGGCGGAGCTCGAGGTGGTGGCTGACTTCTTGAAGCGCACGGCCAACGCGGGCCGCGCTGCGGCGGAGGAACTGGCCGGAGACTGACGGCTTCCCGTGCGTGCCTGGCTGTCCGACGTGAGGGCGTTGGCGTTCGCACCCCGGTATTCGTCGTGAGGGGATGGAACCGGCGCCTCGAACGACCCCTACCAGGCACCAAGCACGGTGATGTCGGCCGGTGGAAGGCGCTTGTGGAGCGGCCCTGCCCTCGTGAGGCGGTAGACGCTCTCGCGAGGGAGGGGCGGGGGATCAGACGAAGGTGCGGAGAACCAGGCCGGTGCGGGGCTTGGGACCGAAGGAGGTGGACTTGCGGGGAACGCGCTCGCCCCCGGCGGCCACCGCGAGCACGGCTTCGACGGCCAGCGGCTTGAGGATGACAGCGGTGCCGCCGGAGAGGGCGGCCTGCCGTACCGCGGCCTGGGCGTCGTGGTGGACGATGCGGACGGCCTGCTCGTCGTCCTGCATGCCCCACACCCTCGGGAGGACGAACTCCGTCAGGACGGAGGTGTTGAGGGCGTTCCAGCGGTCGGAGCGGTCGGTGGGCATGGCGCGGGCGAGTTGCAGCGGGTCGGGGTCGCTGAGCAGGTGGCTGGCACCGCTGTCGCCGGCGAGCAGGAAGGCGGGCTCGGTGGTGGAGTCGAGGGCGGCGAGGCCCTCGGCGAGGGTGGTGAAGTCGCGGATCCGCCAGGAGCCCCTGGCCCGGGTGACGGCCTCGTCCAGGGGCAGGGAGGGGATGACGCGGTGGATCGCCTTCAGGTCGGGCGGGTAGGCGGTCGAGTCGACCAGGAGGGCCAGGCCGAAGTCCCACGGGCCGTCCGTGCGGCCGGCGGCGTGTTCCTGACGCTGCAGGACGCGGTAGGTGGCGTAGCGGTGGTGGCCGTCGGCGATCAACGCCTGCCTGTCGCGCAGGTCGGCGTTGATGAGGCCGATCTCCTCCGTGGCGGTGACGGCCCACAGGCGGTGCCGTACGCCGTCGTCGGTCTTCGCCTCGACGAGCGGCGAGCGGGTGGAGGCGACGGTGTCGACGAGGTGGCTCGCCGGTCCGCCGCCGTCGTAGAGCAGGAAGATGGGCTCCAGGTTGGCCTGGGTGGTGCTCATGAGGGCCAGGCGGTCGGCGACGGGGCCCGGCATGACGTTCTCATGCGGCAGGATGACGTGCTGCTCGGGGGCGGTCAGGCCGATGTCCCCGATGAGACCGCGCTGCATGACACCAGGACCGGCCTGCTCGTAGACGTAGATCGCGGGGGCGGGGTCGCGGGTGAGGACGCCGGTGTCGAGCCAGGTGCGCAGGGTGTCTCTGGCCTGTCCGTATCGGGCGTTGGGCGCCACGCCGTCCAGCGGGCGGCCAGGGGGGTGCGGAGCCGCCGGCTGGGCGGAGGCGCCGGGGCCGGGGACGGCTTGGGCCGTGGAAGCACCCGGGTGCGCGGACGCGCCGTGCGCCGGAGAGCGTGAACCGTCGGCCGGGGCTTCGGAGGCGTCGAGAGAGCGCGCGCCGACGGCCGGGCGCGCGGAGGCGTCGAGCGGGGGCGGCGGATCGGGTGGGCCAGAGTCCTTCGGTTGCGTAGGCGTGCGGGGAAGGATGAGACGGACGACGTTGTTGGGGTGAGCGTCCAGCAATGACTGCACGTCGCCGTCGGAGATCAGGTCATAAGGCGGAGAGGTCACCTTCGCCGGATCGTCGACAGCGAAACGGACGCCACGGAAGGGGCGCAGCACCAGCCCATCAGGCACCGGCAGTTCAGGACTCGCCATACCGGGCATGCTCCCATAAAGGCCTGAATCACCAAGGGACTGCTCCAACGGCGCAGCGGTGCCCGGTTCATCAGGGAATCGGTCGGATCTGTCGTCTGTCGATTGAGGAGGCCTCACACATGACCCAAGGGAAAAACGACCCCGAAGATTCCCCATCCCCTGGTCAGGGGGCTCCCGTAGGGGATGTGTACGACTGGTACCAGCGCGGAGTCGGCCTGTTGAAGGACGGCAGTCCCGCGGCCGCGGCGGCGTTGCTCGAGCGGGCGGCCGAGGCGGAGCCCGAGTCGCGCAGCATCCGGGAGGCGCTGGCGAGAGCGCAGTTCAACTCGAGGCAGTACGCGGAGGCGGCGGACACCTTCAGGTGGATCGTCGATGCCAACCCGGCCGAGGACTACGCGTATTTCGGGCTGGGACTGGCGTTGTGGCGGACGGGGGACATGGAGGCGGCTCAGGAGCCGCTGGCCATCGCGGTGGCCATGCGGCCCGATGAGCGTCATTACGTATCGGCGTTGAAGAGCGTGCGCGCCACGCTGCGCGCCCGGCGAGAGGCCTGACCGAACAGCACGGGAAACAGCCAGGCGCCTGACGAGACGGCCGGGCGCGGAGGAAACAGCCAAGCGCCTCGCCGCGCAGTCGGGCGCTGACGAAGCGGCCGGGCGACCAAACGGCCGGGCGCTGACGAGACGATCCGATCCCTACGAAGCGAGCAAACGGTCGGGCGCTGACGAGACGATCCGATCCCTACGAACCAGTCGAATCCCGACGACCTAGCGGGCGGCGTTGGCGTTGATGGCGTCGCGGAGGTAGTGCGCGAGCCCCTTCGCCGCCTGGTCGAGGGAGGCGGTGAACCGGGCGTCGGTGACGTACAGCTCACCGAGCCCTCGGTGGATCTCGCTAGTGCAGTCGTAGAACCAGCGGGTGATGTGCCGGCGGTGCTCCTCGGCCAGGTCCATGGCCTCCTTGCTGGAGGCCGGGACCTGCGCGGCCATCAACGCGGCCAGCCCGCGGGAGATCTCGCCCGACTCGGCGAGGCACCGCCGCCACTCGTCCTTGCCGTAGGAGGACGTCCTGCGTTGCGACTCGGTCCACGCGGGCGTTCCGCCCCAGTTCGCGGCGGCCTCTTCGGCGTGCCCGTCGACGTCGAAGCCGCCGAACAGCTCGGCCTTGTCCGCTGGCGTCAGCGCCATGGGAGCTCACATCCTTCACTCGTGGGTAGGTGCAGCCGAGACGCTAAAGTCTCACGCGGCGTGAGAGTCAAACCGGGAGAAGAGGCGCGGTGCTGATCGACGGATACGACACGTTGCTGCTGGATCTCGACGGCGTCGTCTACCTGGGTAAGCGGGCCGTTCCTCACGCCCCGCAGGCCCTGGCGAAGGCGGCGGAGCGGGCGAGGCTGGCGTACGTGACGAACAACGCATCGAGAACGCCGGCCGCGATCGCCGACCATCTCATCCATCTCGGTGTCCCCGCAACGGCGGAGGACGTGGTCACCTCGGCGCAGGCGGCGGCCCGGCTGATCGCCGAACGCGTGGAACCCGGCGCGTCCGTGCTGGTCGTGGGGGGCATGGGGCTGCGGATGGCGGTGAGGGACCGGGGGCTGCGCCCGGTGAGCGTGGCCGCGGACGATCCCGTGGCGGTGGTGCAGGGCATCGCGCCCGATCTGTCCTACGCCCTGCTGTCGGAGGGCGCGCTGGCCGTACGGCGGGGCGCGTGGTTCGTGGCCGCCAACGCAGACGCCACCATGCCCACGGCACACGGGGAGCTGCCCGGAAACGGCGCCATGGTGCGGGTGATCGCCGCCGCGACCGGCGTCGAGCCCGTCTACGCGGGCAAGCCCGCACCGCCGCTGCACCGCGAGTCGATGATCCGCACCGGCGCCGAGCGGCCGCTGGTGGTGGGCGACCGGCTCGACACCGACATCGAGGGCGCGACGAACGCGGGCGTCGACAGCCTGCTCGTGCTCACCGGGGTCGCCACGCCACGGGAGGTGCTGACCGCCGCTCCCGAGCAGCGGCCGACGTATCTGGCGGAGGACCTGTCGGCGCTCCACCGGCCCTATCCGTCCGAGCGGCAGGGTTGGCAGGCCTGGTGGTCGGAGGGCAGGCTGCACCTCGAGGGCGACGGCGAGTGGATCGAGGGGCTCAGGACGGCCTGCGAGGCGGCGTGGGTGGCGGCGGGTGAGGGCCGGCTCGACGAGGACCGGCTCAAGCCTGCCCTCGACACCCTGCGCGTCTGATTCCGGACGCGGCACGTCTCGCGGGGACACGTCGGGCGTGCCTGATGGACGGGTGAACGCGGTGGCCTCGCGTGCCTGCCGTACGGACGGTCAGAGCAGGCGGCGCAGCCGCAGCAGGTCGCCGAAACTCGCGTCGATCTTGACGCGGCCGCCCAGCAGCGCGCGCGCCAGGTCGAGCTCGCCCTCGACCAGCGCGATGAGGTCGTCGCTCATGATGGTCAGCTTGACGTCGGCTGGCCTGCCGCTCGCGGGTGGTTCGTCATGGAACGGGTCGAGGCCGTCGTGATGGATGCGGCCGTAGAACATGACGTCGAGGTCAGAGATGCGGCAGCTGAGCGTCCGTTCGACCACGTGCTTGGCCCTGGACTCGTCGTCGATCTCGTCGAACTGCTCGACGAGCTTGCCGAGCGCCGCCCTGCACTCCTCGAGGGTAGCCATGCTGGTCGTCCTCTCCGTTCTCGCCCGTTTCTACGGACGGTAGCGTTCCACATGAGGAGCCCGTGAAGTCCGGCACGCCAGAAAACCCGCTCCCACACTGCCTAACGCGCCAGGGGGTCCGCATAGTGTCGGCGGCGTCCGATACCGTCGAGAACATGAGTGAGCTGCCGGTGGAGACCGGTGACGAGCGGGTCGACGCGGTCGTGGGAGGCCTGGCCGCGACGGGCGACCTGCCTGTGCGCGATCATGTGGCGGTGTTCGAGGAGGCGTTCTCGGCTCTGGAGGAGACGCTCGCCTCCGTGGACGACCAGTGAGCCGTCGCGTCAGGCTCGACAGCGAGCTTGTACGGCGCGGCCTGGCCAGATCGCGCGAGCAGGCGGCCCAGCTCATCACCGACGGCAGGGTCAGCGTCGGCGGTCAGGTGGCGGGAAAGCCCGCGACGCAGGTCGACACCGCCTCGGCGATCGTCGTGGCCGAGTCGTCCGGCGGCCCCGACTACGTCTCGCGTGGCGCCCACAAGCTGCTCGGCGCGCTCGAAGCCTTCCCAGGGCTGCGGGTGGCGGGCCGGCGGGCGCTCGACGCCGGCGCCTCGACGGGCGGGTTCACCGACGTCCTGCTGCGCCACGACGTGGGCCACGTGCTGGCCGTCGACGTCGGCTACGGCCAGCTCGCCTGGTCGTTGCGCACCGACGAGCGCGTCACAGTGATGGAGCGGGTCAACGTCCGAGACCTGACGCCCGAGATGGTCGGGGAGGCGCCCTCGCTCATCGTGGGCGACCTGTCGTTCATCTCGCTGCGCCTGGTGCTGCCCGCCCTCGCCGACGTGGCGGCGGCCGAGGCCGACTTCGTGATGCTGGTCAAACCGCAGTTCGAGGTGGGCAAGGAGCGTGTCGGCGCCGGCGGTGTGGTGCGCGACCCCGAGCTGCGGGCCGGAGCCGTGCGCGATGCCGCGGCCAAGGCCATGGAGCTGGGGCTGACCGTGCGCGGCGTGACCGCGAGCCCGCTGCCCGGGCCTTCGGGCAACGTCGAGTACCTGTTGTGGCTGGGCAAGGGCGAGGGAGAGCCCGCGGTCGAGAATCTCGAGGCCGCGATCGGACGGGCAGTGTCGGAGGGGCCGCAATGAAGCGCACGGTGCTGGTCACCGCCCACACAGGGCGTGAGGCCGCTATCGAGAGCGCCCGCCTGGTGGTCGACAGGCTGCTCGAGGCAGGTCTGGCGGTCAGGGTGCTCGAGTCGGAGGCCGAGGACATCGGCCGTGACGGCGTCGAGGTGATGCCGTCCGACCCCACCGCCGCCAAGGACGCCGAGATGATGATCGTCCTCGGCGGTGACGGCTCGCTGCTGCGCTCGGCGGAGATCGCCAGGCCCGCGGGCACGCCGCTGTTCGGCGTCAACCTCGGCCACGTGGGCTTCCTCGCCGAGGCCGAGGTCGACGACCTGGCCGCGGCCGTCGACTCGGTGGTGCAGGGCCGCTACGACGTCGAGGAGCGCATGACGCTCGAGGTCACCGCCCGGCAGAACGGTCAGATCATCGCCGACACCTGGGCGCTCAACGAGGCGACCGTCGAAAAGCGCGACCGCATGCTGGAGGTCGTCGTCGAGATCGACGGCCGTCCGCTGTCGCGATGGGGCTGCGACGGGGTGATCTGCGCGACGCCGACCGGTTCGACCGCCTACGCCTTCTCCGCGGGAGGCCCGGTGGTCTGGCCCGAGGTGGAGGCGCTGCTGCTGGTGCCGATCAGCGCGCACGCCCTGTTCGCCAAACCGCTGGTGGTCTCGCCGCGTGCCACGCTCGCCGTGGAGATCCTGCCGAACACGCCGGGCGGGGTGCTGTGGTGCGACGGCCGCCGCCGCTTCGATCTTCCCTCCAGCACGAGGGTCGAGGTTCGCAGGTCCACCCATCCGGTACGGCTGGTCCGCCTGCACGGCCTGGAGGAGACCGGCGCGCCCTTCACCGACAGGCTGGTCGCCAAGTTCGAATTGCCTGTACAGGGCTGGCGCGGAAGGGTGCGTCCCTGAGTCAATAGGGGCGGGAGCGCGTAGGATCGCATGCGCACAGGTGTTCGGCAATGTCGATGGAACGGGAGTGACCAGTGCGACCAAGGGTCGAGGAGGTCCGCATCCAGGGGCTCGGCGTCATCGACGAGGCCGTCCTCGAGCTCTCGCCGGGCTTCAACGTCGTCACGGGCGAGACGGGTGCCGGCAAGACGATGGTCGTGACCGGGCTCGGGCTGCTGTTCGGTGGCAGGGCCGACCCGTCGAGGGTGCGTCCCGGCGCCGACAAGGCCACGGTGGAGGGCACGCTCGTCGTCGAGGCGGACGGCAGGGTCGCCCAGCAGGTCGAGGACGTCGGCGGCGAGGTCGAGGAGGGCGAGCTGATCATCTCTCGCACCGTCTCGGCGGAGGGGCGGTCCAGGGCGTGGCTCGGCGGCCGCACGGTCCCCGTCGGCACGCTCACCTACCTGGCCGACGACCTGGTGGCCGTCCACGGGCAGATGGATCAGCAGCGGCTGCTCCAGCCCGGCAGGCAGCGCGCCGCCCTCGACCGCTACGCGGGCGACGACCTGGTCAAGCCGCTGCGCGCCTACTCCCAGTCCTACAAGCGCCACAAGCAGGTCGCCGCGCTGCTGGAGGAGTTGACCACCAAGGCGAGGGAGCGCGCCCAGGAGGCCGACCTGCTGCGCTTCGGCCTGGAGGAGATCGAGAAGGTCGATCCCAAACAGGGCGAGGACGTCGAGTTGCGCGCGGAGGAGGAGCGGCTGTCCCATGCCGACGCGCTGCGCGGCGCCGCGACCACCGCGCACACCGCGCTGCTCGGCGATCCGATGGACCCCTCGGGCGGCGCCCGCGACGTCGTCTCCCTGCTGGGCGAGGCGCGTTCGGCCGTCGAGGCCGTGCGCGACTTCGACCCGCAGCTGGCCAGCGTGGCCGACCGGCTGGCGGAGGCCGGCTACCTGATCTCCGATGTGGCGACCGACCTGGCGGCCTACGCCGAGTCGATCGAGGCCGACCCCGCCAGGCTGGCCGTGGTGCAGGAGCGTCGCGCCGCGCTGGGCGCGCTGATCAGGAAGTACGCCGAGGACAGCGCGGGCGTGCTGGCGTGGGCGCAGAACTCGGCCGCCCGCCTGACCGAGCTCGAAGGCGACGACGACCGCATCGAGGAGCTCACCCGTGAGCAGGAGGAGCTGGCCAAGCGGCTGAACGAGCTGGCCGCCGAGCTCACCAGGGTCAGGACCGCCGCCGCCGAGCGGTTCGGCGCCGCGGTCACCGAGGAGCTGACCGCGCTGGCGATGCCCCACGCCAGGGTCGTGGTGCAGCTCACGCAGAGCGAGGAGTTCGGCCCCGAGGGCGTCGACGAGGTCGAGCTGCGCATGGCCGCCCATCCCGCCGCGCCGCCGCTGCCGCTCAACAAGGGCGCCTCCGGCGGTGAGCTGAGCCGCGTCATGCTGGCCATCGAGGTGGTCTTCGCCGGCGCCGACCCTGTCCCGACGTTCGTGTTCGACGAGGTCGACGCGGGGGTCGGCGGCAAGGCCGCGGTCGAGATCGGCCGCCGTCTTGCCAGGCTGGCCCGCACGGCCCAGGTGATTGTCGTCACCCACCTGCCCCAGGTGGCCGCCTTCGCCGACCAGCATCTGGTGGTGGAGAAGGCCGGCGACGGCAGTGTGGTGCGCAGCGGTGTGGTCACGCTCGACCACGACGGCAGGGTCCGCGAACTGTCGCGGATGCTGGCCGGATTGGAAGATTCCGAACTGGGCAGAGCACACGCCGAAGAACTCCTGGGAATGGCCGCGGCTGATCGGTGATCCTCCGTGACAAATCTGACACGCCGTGCAGTCCACGACCACCCCGCCCGTTCGCTCTGGCAGGATGGTCTTGATGAAGGTTCCGGCGAACAAGATTCCGGGCCTCCGCGGGAAGAAGGTCAATGACCTTCCTGGTGTCACGGCAGTGGCGAGAATCGACCGCAGGACGAAGAGACTGACAAAGCGTCTCAAGTCCGGTGAAATCGCGATTATCGATCACGTCGATGTTGACCGGGTGAGCGCGGAGGCGCTGGTCGCGTGTGGCGCGGCGGCTGTGGTCGACGTGGCTGCCGGTATCAGCGGCCGCTATCCCAACCTGGGTCCCCAGATCATCGTGGAGTCCGGTGTCCCCTTCGTGGACAACGCCACGCCCGAGCTGTTCGAACGGGTCAGGGACGGCGACATCGTCAGGATCCACGACGGCGTCGTCTACCTCGAGGACGAGGTCGTCGGCAAGGGCGAGGTGCAGAGGTCCGAGACGATCGAGGCCGCCATGGCGGAGGCGAGAGCAGGGCTTTCGGTGCAGATCGAGGCCTTCGCCGTCAACACCATGGAATACGTCAGAGGCGAGGGCAAGCTCCTCATCGACGGCGTCGGCGTGCCGGACATCCGCACGGTCATGGAGGACAGGCACGTCCTCATCGTGGTGCGCGGCTACCACTACAAGGAGGACATCGCCACGCTCCGGCCGTACATCAGGGAGTACCGGCCGGTGCTGGTCGGCGTCGACGGCGGCGCGGACGCGCTGCTGGAGGCGGGCTACCTGCCCGACCTGATCGTCGGCGACTTCGACTCCGTCTCCACCAAGGCGCTGACCTGCGGTGCCGAGCTGGTCGTGCACGCCTACCGCGACGGCCGGGCGCCGGGGCTCGAGCGGGTCCATCAGCTGGGCCGCGACGCGGTGATCTTCCCCGCCACCGGCACGAGCGAGGACATCGCGATGCTGCTGGCCGACGACAAGGGCGCCGAGCTGATCGTCGCGGTCGGCACGCACGCGACACTGGTCGAGTTCCTCGACAAGGGACGTTCGGGCATGGCCAGCACCTTCCTGACCAGGCTCAGGGTCGGCGGTAAGCTGATCGACGCCAAGGGCGTCAGCCGCCTCTATCGCAGCCGCATCTCCACCCCCCAGCTGATCCTGCTCGTGGTCACCGCGATGATCACCATGGGTGTGGCGATCTTCATGTCGCCCATCGGGCAGACCTGGCTGATCAGCGTGCAAGACGCCTGGAACTCCTTCATCTTCTGGTTGGTCGGACTCTTCTCGTGATCGATTTCCGCTATCACCTCGTCTCCATCGTCGCGATCTTCCTGGCGCTGGCCGTCGGCATCGTGATGGGCACCACCCTGCTGTCCAGCCCTGCGATCGAGTCCGCGCTGCAGACCGCGCAGGACCTGCGCAAGTCCAACAACGACTACCGCGAACAGCTGGGCGCGCTGCAGGCGAGGGAGACAGGCAACGACTCCTTCGTCACCGCCGAGATGCCTGCCGTCATCAGGGGGCAGCTCACCGGCGAGAGGGTGGTGCTGGTGGCGGCGCCGGGCAGCTCGGGCACGCTGCGCGAGCAGGCCGAACAGGTGCTGGTCGAGGCGGGCGCCACGATCAGCGGCCAGGTCACGCTGACCGAGAAGTACGTCGAGCCGAGCCAGGCCAACTTCATCGACCAGCTGACCAGCGGGCTCACCAGCCTCACCTCGCCCGGCACCGACCCCTACAAGAACGCGGCCTCGCTGCTGGCCGCGTCCCTCGTCACCGCCGACGACACCCAGGCCGGCACCGAGAACACCGCCACGGTCGGCGTGCTCGACGGCTTCGAGAAGGCCGGGCTGCTCACCGTCGACGGCACGCCGGCCAAGCGGGCCACGCTCGCGCTCGTCTTCGCCCCCGAGACGCTCTTCACGGGCGAGAAGGCGCAGGAGCAGGCGGGCGCGCTGGTCTCGCTGGCCGCCGGGCTCGACGCCGGAGCGCAGGGCGCCGTGGTGACCGGCACCATCGCCTCGACCCAGCCCGGCGGGCTCATCGCCGCCCTGCGCGACACCAGCGACGCCGCGGCCAAGGTCTCCTCCGTCGACACCCTCGACATGCCCGCGGGCCGTGCCGTCATCGTCTTCGCGGCGCGCGAGCAGCTCAGCGGGCGCTCGGGGCAGTACGGCATCGGCGCCGACGCGGCCGAATTCCAGCCGGCCTCGTCCGCGGCCACTCCTTCCCCATCCACCTCAGGGAGCTGACATGGCTCGTGCTCTGCTCGGTGCCCTCGCGGGCGTCGCCCTCGGCGTCGTCGCGGCCAGGGCCGCCTACGCCGCCCTCACCGCCAAGGCCGCGTCCAAGGAGTGGGAGCGCAACAACCACAGGGGCGAGACGCTCACCCTTCTCGAGGGGCCCGCGTTCGTGGCGGGCGCGAGCGGCGCCCTCGCCCTCACTCCAGGGCTGCCTCCCAAGGTACGGCTGGCGGCCGTGCTCGCCGGTGCGGGCAGCGGAGCGCTCGGCGCCTACGACGACCTGTTCGGCGGGACGTCGTCCAAGGGCTTCAAGGGTCACCTGTCGGCCCTGGCCAAGGGCCAGGTGACCAGCGGCGCCATCAAGATCCTCGGCATCGGCGGCACCGGGCTCGCCGCCGCCACCCTCGTCTCGCGCGGCGCTGTCGACACGCTCGTCAACGGCGCGACGATCGCGGGCAGCGCCAACCTGGCCAACCTGTTCGACCTGCGACCGGGGCGCGCCATCAAGGTGGGCCTCCTGGCGGGCGGGCCGCTCCTGGCGCTCTCGGTGCTCAGGCGCGACCCGGTGACCGCCGCGCTGGTGGCCGTGCCCCTCGGCGCGGGCGCCGCACTGCTGCCAGAGGATCTCGGCGAGAAGGCGATGCTCGGCGACGCGGGCGCCAACGCGCTCGGCGCTCTCCTCGGCCTGGCCGCGGTGACCACGCTCGGCAGGCGGGGACGGCTCACGCTGCTCGGCACCGTCGCCGCGCTGACCGCCGCCTCGGAGAAGGTCAGCTTCACCAAGGTCATCGCGGGCAACCGGGTGCTCAACACGATCGACATGCTCGGCCGCCGCCCGGCCTGACGCTGTCGGTGCGCTCTGCCATGATGGCCCCTTGAGATCGACGCGGAGGGGGGAGACGGTGGCTCGGGGCGTGGCGGGGGCTGCCCTGCTCATCGGCGCGATCACGATCCTCGCGAGGATCACGGGTTTCGCCAAGCAGTACGTGTTCGCCCAGACGGTCGGCCACACGAACAACTGCCTGGGCACCGCCTACATGACCGCCAACCAGATCCCCAACATCGTCTTCGAGATCGTGGTGGGCGGCGCGCTCGCCGGAATGGTCGTGCCCGTCGTGGCCGGAGCGGCGGGCCGCCTCAACGTCGGCAGGATCACCTCGGCGCTGCTCAGCTGGGTGCTGGTCGTCCTCGTCCCGCTGGGCGTCCTGACCGCCCTGCTCGCCGGACCGATCATCGGGCTGTTCCCCGTGGACGAGTGCGGGCCCGCGTTCGTCGACATCGCCACCCGCATGCTGGTGGTCTTCGCCCCGCAGATCCCCCTGTACGGCCTCGCCGTCGTCCTCTACGGCGTGCTGCAGTCCCACGGGCGTTTCGCCGGGCCCGCCCTCGCGCCGCTGGTGTCCAGCATCGTGGTCATCGTGGCCTACCTGCTGTTCGTGCCGCTCAGCGAAGGCCGTACCGCCCTCGACGAGATCCCCTCCGCCGCCGAACTGGCCCTGTCGGTCGGTACCAGCCTCGGCGTGCTGTCGCTGGTCCTCACCGTGATCGGGCCGGCCCTCGGGCTGGGGCTCCGGCTCAGGCCGACGCTGCGCTTCCCCGACGGCGTGGCCGTCAAGGTGCGCAGGCTCGCGCTGGCGGGGGTGGCGGCGTTGATCGCCCAGCAGGCCACGATGATCGTGGTGATGCTGCTGTCCAACAACTGGATCGGCGAGCCCGCGCTCCTCGTCTACAACTACGCGTGGGCGATCTACCTGGTGCCCTATGCGGTGCTCGCCGTGCCCCTCGCGACCAGTGCCTTCCCCGGCTTGTCCGCTCACGCGGCCGACGGGTCGTGGGAGGACTTCGCCGGCCTCGCCGCGCGCACGACGCGGGCGGTGGTGCTGATCTCCGGGCTGGCCGCGGGGGCGCTCGCCGCGGCGGCGGGGCCTGGATCGATCGTCTTCCTCGGCGCGGCGACCCGCGTGCCGCCGATCGAGATGGCGCGCACGGTGGCGCTCTTCGCGCCAGGCCTGATCGGCTACGGGCTGATCGCGCAGCTGAGCAGGGTCCTCTACGCGGAGGGCAGGGGCAGGGCGGCGGCGACCGGCACGGTCGTGGGCTGGCTGGTGGCGATGGCCGCGCAGACAGTGCTCGTGCTCACGCTGCCCGACGGGTGGAAGGTGGGCGGACTCGCGCTCGGCATGACGGTCGGCATGACAGCAGGCGGAGCGTGGCTGCTGGTAGAAGTGATGCGCGGTCCTGCGCGGCGCGCGGCGGTCCCTGAGGAGGGCCGGGCGCGTGCCGCGGTCACGCAGGCGCCTGCTCGCGCGGGCGAGCCCGCAGGCGGGGTCGCCCGCGCGCTGCTCGCCGCCGTCGTCGGGGGCGGGCTCGGGTTCCTGGCGGGCTCGGGGGTCGTGGCGCTGCTGCCCGTGACCGGTCTGCCCGCCCAGGCGGGGGTCGCCGTCCTGGCCGGGATCGTCGCACTGGGCGCCGGCGCTCTCGCGATCGCCGTGCTCGACAGGCCGGACGCAGTGGCGCTGGCGGCCATGGTGGCGCGACGCCGTCGCGCCGGTTCCAGGACGGGTGGTGAGTGATGCGGGTGGCCTTCGTGCTCGGCACGACCTCGGGCGGCACGGGCAGGCACGTCGGGATGCTCGCCGAAGGGCTGCTGCGGCGCGGACACCAGGTCCTGGTCGTCGGCCCGGCCGGCGTGGAGGAGCAGTTCGGCTTTCGCGCCATGGGGGCGGCCTTCGCGGCCGTGCCCGTCTCCGACCGGCCGCAGCCGATCAACGACGCCAAGGCGGTGCTGCGGATCAGGCGCCACCTGCGAGGGGCGGACGTGGCGCACGCCCACGGGCTGCGGGCGGGGGCGCTGGCGGCGCTGGCGGGAGCAAGGACGCCGCTGGTCGTGACGCTCCACAACGCGCTCACCGCGGGCGGGCTGATCGGCGCGGTCTACGGGACGCTCGAACGGATCGTGGCCAGGAGAGCCGATCGGGTGCTGGTCGTCTCGCCCGACCTCGGTGACAGGATGCGGGCACTGGGGGCTCGCGAAGTGGCGCCCGCGGTGGTGCCGGCGCCGCCCCTGCGCGCGGCGATCAGGTCCGAGGCGGCGGTGCGGGAGGAACTGGGGGCGGGGGAGCGGCCCCTGGTGCTGACCATCGCCAGGCTGGCCCAGCAGAAGGGTCTGGAAACCCTTCTCGACGTCGCCGCCACCTTTCCCTCGACAGGACACGCGGGCACCCCGGCGACCGAGACCTCGGGCGCACGCTCGACGGCTCCGGACCCCGGCGGGCAAGAGGCGAGCCGCGGCGTACCCGCGGGAGTCGCGGCTTCCGGTGGTCATGAGGGAGCTTCACGGTCTGGAGATCTCGGGGCGGGGCGGCCGCTGTTCGTCGTCGCGGGGGAGGGGCCGCTCAGGCAGGAGTTGCAGGCCAGGATCGAGGCGGAGAAGCTGCCCGTCCTCCTGCTCGGCAACAGGGACGACATCCCCGACCTGCTCGCCGCCGCCACTCTCGTGCTGTGGCCGAGCCGCTGGGAGGGCCAGCCGCTCAGCCTGAGCGAGGCGCTCATGGCGGGAAAGCCCGTCCTCGCCACCGACGTGGGCGGCATCCCCGCGCTGACAGGCGGGGCGGGGGTGCTGGTGCCGTACGGGGATGTGAGGGCGACACGCGCGGCCGTGCGCGAGCTGATCGACGATCCCGGCGCGCGGTCGCGGCTGGCGGAGGCCGCCAGGGCAAGAGGAGCGCGGCTTCCCCGCGCCGACGACGCGGTCGAGGCGGCGCTGACCGCCTACCAGGAACGATCACGCCCGGCGAAGGGATGATTAGGCGGCGCTAAGTCGTTCTCCTATACTGCTTTGGTTAGGGAGGGGAGTATCCCTTCGCGACAGCCTCGTCATCACGGTTCGCCCCGCGCCACGGGGCTCCCGGGGCTGCCGGTCCGGCTCGGTGAGTGGGCGGGAGAGACCTCCGGTCGTCTGTCATGCGCACCGGAGGGTTGGAACCACTGTGGGTGTACCTGTTTGGGCTTGGATCGCCGTCATCGCGGGACTGCTACTCGTCATCGCCGTAGACCTGTGGATCGTCGACAGGGGCGAGGCGCGGGAGTTCTCCATGAAGCAGGCAGGCTTCTGGGTCTCCTTCTACGTCATCCTTGCGATGCTCTTCGGGGTGATTCTCTGGGTCACCAGTGGAGGTGAAACGGCGGGGCAGTTCTTCGCCGGCTACATCACCGAGTACAGCCTGAGCGTCGACAACCTGTTCATCTTCTTCATCATCATGGGGCGCTTCGCCGTTCCCAAGGTCTACCAGCACAGGGTCCTTCTCGTCGGCATCCTGATGGCGCTGGTGATGCGCGGCATCTTCATCGCGCTCGGCGCGGCGGCGCTGCAGCGCTTCAGCTGGCTCTTCTACGTCTTCGGCGCCTTCCTCATCTACACGGCGATCAACCTGATCCGCCAGCACGGTCACGACGACGACGAGTTCAAGGAGAACGCCCTGCTGCGGTGGGTGCGCAGGGCCTTCCCGACCACGCCCGACTACGTCGGCCACAAGGTGACCGTCAAGATCGACGGCAAGCGCATGGTCACCCCGATGCTGATCGTCATGGTGGCCATCGGCACCACTGATCTGCTGTTCGCGCTCGACTCGATCCCCGCCATCTTCGGCCTCACCCAGGACCCCTTCATCGTCTTCACCGCCAACGCGTTCGCCCTGATGGGCCTGCGTCAGCTGTACTTCCTCCTCGGCGGGCTGCTGCAGCGCCTGGTCTACATCAGCTACGGCCTGGCGTTCATCCTTGGCTTCATCGGGGTTAAGCTGATTCTCGAGGCCCTGCACGCCAGCGAGGTCTCGTGGGCGCCGGAAGTGCCCATCTGGGTGTCCCTGACCGTGATCGGCATCACGATGGTCGTCACCACCGTGGCCAGCCTGCTCAAGTCCCGCAGCGATGCTCGGAAGGGGAAGGAAATTCCCACCTCCGCGAGCGCGAACGAAGGCTAGCGCGACGGTGGTCCAGGCGCTTTGCTTCGTGTAACAGTTGCGAATTATGTAACATCTCGACAAAGCGCCCGTCCGTAGTCACCATCAAAGGTTGTCAGTGTCAGACGATTCCGCAAGCCGCCAGCAGGGCCGCCGTGTACGGCTGGCCCGTGGCGTCTCTCCGTGGCTCTTCCCGACCGTGGCCGCCGCGGCGGCCACGACGTTCCTCAGCCGCCGTGACCGGCGCTGGGGCTTCGCGGCCGTGCCGCTGACCGCGCTCACCGGCGCCATGCTCTGGTTCTTCCGCGACCCCGACCGCGAGCCGGGAGAGGGCACGATCCTCTCGCCGGCCGACGGCGTCGTGCAGAGCATCGACCCGTGGCCGGACGGCCGCACCCGGGTGGCGATCTTCATGAGCCCCCTGAACGTGCACGTCAACCGGGCACCCCTTGCGGGAACTGTCACCTCCGTGCAGCATGTGGCGGGTGGGTTCCTGCCGGCTTTCAACAAGGACAGCGACCAGAACGAGCGCGTGGTGTGGCATTTCGAGACCGCGCTCGGCGACATCGAGATGGTGCAGATCGCGGGCGCTGTGGCGCGCAGGATCGTGCCGTACATGACCTCCGGCGTCAAAGTCTCGCAGACCGAGCGCATCGGGCTCATCAGGTTCGGTTCGCGGGTGGACATCTACCTTCCCGAAGGGATCTCGCCCGCGGTGAGCGTCGGCGAGAAGACGGTGGCGGGGGTGACTCGAATTGACCGCGGCTGAGGCTGGAGGCTGGCAGGCCGAGGAGGAGGAGCCGCGCGGTCCTGTGGGCAAGGCCTTCAGGCTGTCGGCGGCAGACTCTCTGTCCCTGGGCAACGCCCTGTGCGGCTTCCTGGCCGTCTGCGTGCTCGCCTCGTCGGCGATCCAGGCGCTGAAGGCGGGCGCCGGGTTCGTACCCGACCCGCGCTACTTCGCCACCGCCGTGGTGCTGCTGCTGATCGGCGCCACGTGCGACCTGTTCGACGGCCTGGTGGCGCGGCGCTTCCGTGCCTCCGCGATGGGCGCCGAGCTCGACAACCTGGCCGACGTGATCAGCTTCGGCTTCGCGCCCGCCTTCATGGTGGTGATCTGGGGCGGCTTCACCGGCAAACTCCCGCTCACGGCCGTGATCGTCGCGGCGGCGTCCGTGCTGATCGCCGGATGCGTACGGCTGGCCCGCTTCGCCTGCGTCAAGACCAAGAGCGGCGACTTCATGGGCCTGCCCATCCCGATGGGCGCGATGACGGTCGTCTCGATCGTGCTGCTGTTCCAGCCCAACTGGTTCTCGCTGGCGGCGGTGCTCGGCGTCGCGTGGCTGATGGTCAGCCGCATCGAGTACCCCAAGCCCAAGGGGCAGCTCGCGGCCGTGGTGCTCGCCTGGATCATGATCAACGTGGCCTGCCTCACCGCGTGGGCCGCCTGGCCGCAGGGCGGCGACACGCTCATCCAGGTCGGCGCCACCATGCAGATCACGCTGGTCGCCGCGATCCCGCTGAGGGTGCTGTTCTTCAAGCGCGAGCAGCGCAAGGAGCGCAAGGACGCCGCCCGCGTGGGCGACTGATCGAGGCTTTCCCCTCCTGCGGGTGGGCTCGCCCGGGTTTCAATGGAACCATGCGCGAGCACACCCGCACCTATTTTCTCGGCCGGTTGGCCAGGGAGTTGGAGCTTCGCGGCCTGGCGACGAGCCTGCGCGCCGAACCGCCTTCGCTGCGGGTCGGCGGCGAGCAGGGCTCAGGCCTGCTGACGGAGACCGTCGACTGCGTCGCGCTGGCCGACGGCTGGTTCTACCGGTGGTCGTGGGGTGAGGTGCTGGCCAGCACCGCCGATCCCGCGGCCGCGGCCGAGAAGGTGGTCCGCATCCTGTCCGCGAGGGAGGGCCCGTGACCGGCCCGGGATGAGCCCGGTACGGTGGGTGCCCGCCGTACCGGCGGGTTCTCACCAGCCGCGGGCCTTCCATTCCGGCAGAGAGGGACGCTCGGCGCCGAGCGTGGTGTCCTTGCCGTGGCCCGGATACACCCATGTCTCGTCGGGCAGCCGGTCGAAGACCCGCTCCACGACGTCGGAGTAGAGCTGCTCGAACCGTTCGGCGTCCTTCCACGTGTTGCCGACGCCGCCGGGGAACAGCGAGTCGCCGGTGAACAGGTGCCGCTCGCCCTCGCCGCCGTCGTACAGCAGGGCGATCGAGCCGGGCGTGTGGCCCCGCAGGTGGATCACTTCGAGCGTGACATCGCCCACGGAGACGTGGTCGCCGTGTTCCACGAGCCGGTCCACGGTGACGGGCAGCGCGCCCGCGTCGAGCGGGTGGGCGAGCGTCGTCGCGCCCGTCACCTTGACCACCTGCTCCAGGGCCTGCCAGTGGTCGCCGTGCTGGTGCGTGGTGACGACGGTGCTGATCGGCTGGTCCGACGTCAGCGCCAGGATCCTGTCGGCGTCGGCGGCCGCGTCGATGAGCAGCCCTTCGCCGGTCTCGGCACAGCGCAACAGGTAGGCGTTGTTGTCGAACGGGCCCACGGCGAGCTTGGAGATGGTCAGCTTGGGCAGCTCCCGGACGTCGGCGGGGCCGCCGACCTGGACATCGCCTGTGTAGGTCATGGGCTCTCCTCTGGATAGGTGTCAGGAGGCGCCGAGGGGAGGTCCGCCGGAGAGGGCATGGTCAGCCACGGCGGCGGTGGAGGTACCTCCTCACGTGTGGCGCCCGGCTCCTCTCGCACCACCCTAATCCCCTGTCCAGCCGACCGGCCGGTCAGCCAGGCGAGCACCTCACGGGCCTCTCCTCGCACCACCGGTCCCTTCCCCAGGTCGCTCCACTCATCCACGGGCTCGGTGAAGACGATGCCGCCCACCGTGCTCTCGCCGTACGGCCAGCAGGTCAGGGTGTCGTGCAACTCCCTGCGCACGAACGCGGCGGGCCAGTCGGCGGGCGTGTATCCCGCGCCCAGGTCCACATGGTGGAGCTCCAGCTCCCGCAGCCGCCGCACCAGGACGTACCAGGCGGGATGCGGCGGCGGACGCAGCGCGGCGACACGGGCCGACCAGGCGGCCTCGGGCAGCGACTCGACGGCGGCGGCAAGCCGCGCGGCGCTGTCGACCAGGTCGGCGCGCTGCTCGGCGGCCGGACGCGCGGCTCCCGCCTCGATGTCGGCCGCCCGCCGGCCCGGGTCGGGATACTGCGGCGTCTCGACCCCTGTCCTGGCCCAGGTCAGCAGGTTGCCGAGGCCGTCGGCGTTGCGGGCGACATGGGTGATGACGTGGCCCCTGCTCCAGCCGGGCAGCAGGGACGGCGCCGCGATGTCGGCGTCGTCGAGCTCGGCCGCCGTGGCGATGAAGCGGTCCGTCGCGGCGGCGAGCTCGGCGCGCAGCGTGGGGAGAACGGTCATGCGGGCATAATGCCGCAGTTCACGTGGTTGAACCTCCAAGGACCGGTACCGGCCGGGAAGAAAGCCGTACTCTGGTGAGGGAAGTTTCCGGCGGGGCGCCAGCGGACCCCCGAAATTGTCGGACCCTCCCTCTACCATCCCCCGTGGACCTATCAACACCTTCGACGTCGGGATCACCGTGGCAGACCGTTTGATCGTGCGTGGCGCACGAGAACACAACCTCAAGGACGTCTCGCTCGACCTTCCGCGAGACTCCCTGATCGTCTTCACCGGGCTCTCCGGCTCGGGCAAGTCGAGCCTGGCTTTCGACACGATCTTCGCCGAGGGTCAGCGCCGCTACGTCGAGTCCCTGTCGTCCTACGCCCGCCAGTTCCTCGGCCAGATGGACAAGCCCGACGTCGACTTCATCGAGGGCCTTTCTCCCGCGGTCTCCATCGACCAGAAGTCGACCAGCCGCAACCCCCGCTCGACGGTCGGCACGATCACCGAGGTCTACGACTACCTGCGACTGCTGTGGGCGCGCATCGGAAAGCCCCACTGCCCGGCCTGCGAGCGCCCCATCGCCAGGCAGACGCCGCAGCAGATCGTCGACAGGGTGATGGAGCTGGAGGAGGGCACCCGCTTCCAGGTGCTCGCCCCTGTCATCAGGGGCCGCAAGGGCGAGTACGCCGAGCTGTTCCGCGAGCTGCAGACCAAGGGCTTCGCCAGGGCGAGGGTCGACGGCACGGTGATCCGTCTCGAAGAGCCGCCGACGCTGAAGAAGTACGAGAAGCACGACATCGAGGTCATCGTGGACCGGCTGTCGGTGAAGGAGTCCTCGCGCAGGCGGCTCACCGACTCGGTGGAGACCGCGCTGCAGCTGTCCGGCGGCACGATCACGCTGGAGTTCGTCGACCTGCCCGAGACCGACCCCGGCCGTGAGCGCTTCTACTCCGAGCACCTCTACTGCCCCTACGACGACCTGTCGTTCGAGGAGCTGGAGCCGCGTTCGTTCTCCTTCAACTCGCCGTTCGGGGCCTGCCCCGAGTGCACGGGCCTCGGCACCAAGATGGAGGTCGACCCCGACCTCGTCGTACCAGACCCGGAGAAGACGCTCGGCGACGGCGCGCTCAACCCGTGGGCGGGCGGCCACACCAGCGAATACTTCATCCGCCTCATCGAGGCGCTCGGCCTGGCCATGGGCTTCAACCTCGACACCCCGTGGGAGCGGCTGCCGAAGAAGGCGCAGAAGTCGCTGCTGTACGGCCACGACGAGCAGGTCCACGTCCGCTACAGCAACAGGTACGGCAGGCAGCGCGCCTACTACACCACCTACGAGGGTGTGATCCCCTGGGTGCAGCGTAGGCACGCCGAGGCCGAAAGCGACTCCTCGCGCGAGCGCTTCGAGGGCTACATGCGCGAGATCCCGTGCCCGGCCTGCCAGGGGGCAAGGCTCAAGCCGGTCTCGCTGGCCGTCACCGTCGCCGACAAGTCCATCGCCGAGGTGTCGGGCATGTCCATCGGCGAGTGCGCCAAGTTCCTCGCCGCGCTGAAGCTGTCCGAGCGCGACATGCAGATCGCCGAACGGGTGGTCAAGGAGATCAACGCCCGGATGGGCTTCCTGCTCGACGTCGGGCTCGACTACCTCACCATGGACCGTGCCGCCGGCACGCTCGCCGGCGGCGAGGCCCAGCGCATCCGCCTGGCCACGCAGATCGGCTCGGGCCTGGTCGGCGTGCTCTACGTCCTCGACGAGCCGTCCATCGGCCTGCACCAGCGCGACAACATGCGGCTGCTCGACACGCTGATCAGGCTGCGCGACATGGGCAACACGCTGATCGTCGTCGAGCACGACGAGGACACCATCGCCGCCGCCGACTGGGTGGTCGACATCGGTCCCGGCGCGGGCGAGCACGGCGGTCAGGTCGTCGTCTCGGGCACCGTGCAGGACCTCCTCGCCAGCGAGGAGTCGATGACGGGCGCCTACCTGTCGGGCCGCAGGTCGATCGCCGTGCCGGCCAAGCGCCGCAAGCGGGACAGGAAGCGGCAGATCACGGTGAAGGGCGCGCGCGAGCACAACCTGAAGGGCGTCGACATCGACTTCCCCCTCGGCGTGTTCACCGCCGTCACCGGAGTGTCGGGTTCCGGCAAGTCGACGCTGGTCAACGACATTCTCTACAACGCCCTGGCCAAGGAGCTCAACGGTGCCCGCACGGTGCCGGGCCGCCATTCCAGGGTCAACGGCATGGACCAGGTCGACAAGGTCGTCCACGTCGACCAGTCGCCGATCGGCCGTACCCCGCGCTCCAACCTGGCGACCTACACCGGCCTGTTCGACGTCGTC
>NZ_JBHUFV010000082.1:0-70910 GCF_042681425.1 Nonomuraea mangrovi
CGAGACGGTCTCCTCCGGCCAGACCCGGGCGGCCCTGGAGTCGTTCCAGCGCGCCCTCGACGCCGGGGACCTGCAGGGCCTGCTCGACGTGCTCGCCCCCGAGATCGTCCTCATCAGCGACGGCGGCGGCGTCAAGCAGGCCGCGCCGCGGCCCATCACCGGCGCCGGCAAGGTGGCCCGCTTCATCCTCGGCGGCATCGTCAAGGCCCAGGTCGCGCTCACTGGCGAGCCCACCGTGGTCAACGGCAACCCGGCACTCCTCCTCCACGTGAACGGCGAGATCGACGGCGTCATGACGATCCAGGTCGAGGACGCCCGCATCACCGGCCTCTACTACGTCCGCAACCCGCGGAAGCTGACCCGCATCGCATCCGAGACCCCGCTCACCCTGCGATGAACAAACCGGACCACCGAAGCAAGGGCCGGACAGACGACGGCAGCGCACGCCGCGCTGCCCTGACAACCGTGCTGGACCTGCTCACCAGCCCGCGCGACCTGTACGGCATCGCAAGCGACCCGGCCCGCCGTCCGCTCAACCGGGCGTTCTTCCACCGGCTCTACCTCGACACCGACGACACGCCCCGAGTCGGCTCCGACGACCCCACCGACCCGATCGCCCCACTGCTCCACGTCACCAGGGCCGGAAACGCAAGAGCGGCGGTGTCATCGCTGACACCGCCGCTACTGGTACCTCGGTTACCCGCCACCGCCCTCGAAGAGGGGTGTCGAGTAACACCGCTTGGGTGGAGCTAAGGAGACTCGAACTCCTGACCCCCTCCATGCCATGGAGGTGCGCTACCAACTGCGCTATAGCCCCTTGCGACGTTGGCCAGTGTAGCCGAATCCGCCGCTCACCACGAATCAGCGGCTGTGCAACGCTCTGTCCATGTCGACGGAGATTTTCGAAGAGCATCGGAGGCTTCTCACCGGGGTGGCCTACCGAATCCTGGGGAGCGTCGCCGACGCCGAGGACGTGGTCCAGGAGACGTGGCTGAAGTGGGCGGGGGTGGACCATGCGACGGTCGAGGACGCCAAGGCGTACCTCATCCGCGTCGCCTCGCGCGTGGCCATCGACCGGCTCCGGTGGGCGCGGTCGCGGCGCGAGTCGTACGTCGGGCCGTGGCTGCCCGAGCCGTTCGGCACCACGCCGGACGCGGCCGAGCGCGCCGAGCTGACCGACACCGTGGAGTTGGCGCTGCTGGTGGTGATGGAGACGCTGTCGCCGCTCGAACGGGCGGTGTTCGTGCTGCGCGAGGCGTTCGACCTGCCGTTCTCCGAGATCGCCGAGGTCGTCGGCAGGAACGAGGCGGCCACCAGGCAGCTGGCCAAGCGAGCCCGTGACCATGTGAACGACAAGCGGCCCAGGTTCGACACCGACAGGGCGACGCGCCGGGACATCACCGAGCGGTTCATCGACGCCTCGGCCGGCGGCGACCTCGAAGGGCTGATCGCGCTGCTGTCGCAGGAGGTCACGCTGGTCAGCGACGGCGGCGGCAAGGCTCGCTCGCCGCTGAAGGTGCTGTCGGGCCAGATGAACGTGGTCCGCTTCCTCACCTCGGTCACGACGGCGGAGGGGATGGACAAGTTCATGGCGTCGATCGGGATGCAGGAGCACGGGGGTCTCGAGTTCGTGATCACCGAGCTGAACGGGGGGCCCGCCATGCTGGGCGTCGCCGCGGGCCGGGTGATCTCGGTGGTGTCGCTGGTGATCTCGGACGGGAAGATCGAGACGATCTACGTCATGGCCAACCCCGACAAGATGGAGCACCTCACCCCGCCCTCGTGAGCGCCCGTCCTCCCCGGTCCTGGCCCCGCTCACGCGGAGCCTGGACCGGGCGGAGACCGACCAGGTCGCGGGCCGGCCCTGGAGCGCGGGCCAGGACCGGGACATCGACTTAGGACCGGGACACCGAGCCAGGACCGGAGGCGCCAGGCAGGGAGGCGGGGCGCGCGGCTAGGCGGTACGGCGGGGCCGGTGGACGGGGATGCCCGCCACCCGCACCAGCGCGGGCACATCGCCGCCGGTCAGGTGCAGGAGACGGGCCATGCCGTTGGCCCCGTCGGCCAGCAGCCCCCACAGCAGGCGCTCCCCCGTCACGGGACCGGGCTTCCACATGGCCACCTCGACCGCCTTCCGCGTGTGCGTCTCCAGCGGCAGCACGCCGAGCGGGCCCGACAGCGTGACGCGCAGCGGGTTGGCGCGGGAGCGGCGCAGCCTCCAGAGGGCGGGGTCGTCGACGCCGTGGCGGGTGCGCCGCCGTACCTCGTCGACGTCGATGCCGATCGCGGCGAGCAGCTCGCGGGTGCGGCCGGTGTCGAGGTGGGCGCGGAGCGCCTCGGGGGCGGGCAGGTGGGGCAGCGGGCACTCCTCGGCGAGGCCGAGCAGCAGGAGGTCGGGGGCGAGTGCGGCACGGCCCGCGTCCATGGACAGCAGTCCCGCGCGCATCACGGCGCGGCGGGCGGGGTCGGTGAATCTGGCGAACACGGCTACCTCCCGATCCTGCGGGCGTGCTTGCGGTGCGCGGACTGCCGCCTGACGCCCAGCACGTCGGCGATCTGCTCCCACGACCAGCCCTGCGCCCGTGCGTTGGTGACGTGGACGGCCTCCAGTTCCTCCAGCAGGCCGCGAAGCGCCGCCACCGCGGCGAGCCCCACGCCGGGGTCCCTGTCTCCGGCCGCCTCGGCCAGTTCGGTGACGTTCATAGGTGTCAGCATGTGCTGACAAGCGGGTGCTTGTCAACACAAGCTGACATCCCCGAAGGTAACGGGCCTCGCCGTGAGGCGCGTCAGGCGAGGACGCCGTCGCGGGCGACGACGCGGCCCGCCTTCAGCACCAGCGACCTGACGGGCCGGACGCAGACCGCCTCGGCGGCGTTACGGGCGTCGACCACCACCAGGTCGGCGACGTCCCCCACGTCGAGGCCGTAGCCGGCGAGCCCGGTGACGCGCGCGCCACCGTACGTCGCCGCGTCGAGGGCCAGCTCGATGTCCTCGTCGAGCGGCCCGGTCTGCTGGGCCTGCAGCAGCGCGCGGTCGAGCATGCATCCGGTGCCGAACGGGCTCCACAGGTCGCGCACGCCGTCGTTGCCCAGCGTCATCGCCACGCCCGCCGCCGCCAATTCCTTCAGCGGCATGGCGCGCCCGGGCGGCGCGATGGAGGCGATGGTGATCCCCGCCGAGGCCAGCCCGTCGAGCAGTTCGGCCCGTACGTCCGGCGCCGCGTCGCTGAGAGCGAACCCATGGCTGACGGTGACCTTGCCGTGGAGCCCGAGCGCCCTGGTCCGCTCGATGATGAGGCGGTACTGCCACTCGCCGAGCGAGCCACGGTCGTGCAGGTGGATGTCGACGCCGACGCCGTACTTCTCGGCGAGCCCGAACACGACGTCGAGGTGCTTGGTCGCGTCGTTCTCGAGCCCGGCGGGGTCGAGCCCGCCGATCAGGTCGACGCCCTGCCTGAGCGCCTCCTCAAGGAGCCGGTCGGTGCCGGGCGCGATGAGCAGGCCCGCCTGGGGAAAGGCGACGAGCTGGCCGGTGATGCGGCCCTCGTGGCGCTTGAACGCCTCGCGGACGGCGTCGACGGCGTCGAGGCCCATGACGGTGTCGACGTCCACGTGCGTGCGGACGTGCGTGGTGCCGAGCGTGATCATGTTCTCCAGAAGGGCGGAGATGTAGTCAGCGCTGGGGATGCCGAGCTCGGGTCGGCGCTCCTGGCCACCACGGATCTTGCCCATGAGGCCGGGCGCGGAGCTGTGGGACGTCCAGGGGCCGCCCCACAGCGTCTTGTCGACATGGGCGTGGCCGTCGACGAGGCCGGGGATGACGAGCTTGCCGCCCAGGTCCTCGACGTCGGCCGGGCCCGTGAGCCCGGCCCCCGTCCTGGCGATGCGCCCGTCCCTGATCAGTACGTCGGCGAGGCCCTTGCCCCAGAGGTTGGCGTTGCGCAGCAGCAGCTCGGTCGTCATGCGATTAATGGTATACCGCTAAGTCCGGAACGGTGTCCTCAGGCTCCGGGGGCGACGCTGGTGCGCATGGTCAGCGCGCTCCCGTCCTCCGACCGGTTCAGCGCCACGGTCACGGTGCCGAGCTGGGAGGTGCGCTCCACGTGCGTGCCACCGCACGGGATGGAGACCTCCCCCTCGGGCAGCGCGCAGTGCCAGGTGCGCCGGGCGGTGAGCCCGGGATCGGGCACGTCGATCCAGACCGGCGCGTCGGCGCCCACCCATGCCTTGAGCGTGTCGTTGACGCGTGCCGAAACCACGTCGAGGTCGAGCCCCTCGGCGGAGAAGCCCTTCTTGCGCAGCGACTTGCCGAGCCGGTACTCGTCCAGGCTGCCGTTCGGCGTGATCCTGGAGGAGGTGATCGCGCTCTGGTCGAAGTCGGGGTGGCCGAGGGCGTCGGGCCTGGCCTCCTTACGCCAGTGCGCCGCAAGCGCGGCGTTGAGGGCGAGGGCGGCCAGGTGGCAGGCGGTGTGCCCGGCCGACAGCGACCGGCGGTAGGCGGCGTCGACCGAGAGCTCGACCTGGGCCCCGACCTCGACAGGCGCGTCGGTCACGTGCACGACCAGCCACTCCCAGCCCTCCGTGCCCCGCCGTACGGGGATGTCCTCGCCGAGGAAGACCTCGCCGTCGGCCGACATGGCGCCCGTCACGCAGTCGACGACACGAAGCCCGCCGATCGTGCCCAGATCGGCGGGCTGGTCGGGCCAGGTGTGGTCGAGCGGGTGGAAGGGCGTCAGAGCGGTGACGAGGCCGTGCCGCACCCCCACCGACACGGACCCGACGATCTCCGAATGCCCGCTGACCTGGCCTTCTGGGAAAGTGACAACAGTGGATCTCACACCGCTATCTTCTCAGCCCTTTCCTGCTCGACACTGGCGGGGCGGCGGGCGCCCTCGTCCTCCAGGAAGCGGTTGCCTCCGGCGTACCAGCCGGTGAGCAGCTGGACGCCGACGACGGCGAGCATCATCAGGTACGGCACCTGCCAGCCGCCGGTGGCCTGGTACAGCACACCGACCAGGAGCGGGCCCGCGCCGGCGATCAGGTAGCCCACGCTCTGCCCGAAGGCCGACAGCGCCGCGGTGGCGGAGGCGGTGCGGGTGCGCAGCGCGAGCATGGTCAGCGCCAGCGGGAAGGAGCCCATGCCGATGCCGACGAACAGCACCCACACCCACGCGGTCGACGACGGCGCGAACCACAGGCCGAGGAAACCGACCACGTAGAAGCCCACCAGACCCGCGACGACGGGCCGCTGGTCGCGGAACCGCGTGGCCAGCGAGGGCAGCACCAGCGAGACGGGGATGCTGAGCGCGGTGAAGACGCCGAGGATGACCCCGGCCTCACTCGTGGTGTAGCCGCCGTCGGTGAGGATCTTGGCGAGCCAGCCGAACATGATGTAGGCGATCATCGACTGGGTGCCGAAGTACACGGCCACCGCCCACGCCAGCTTGCTGCGCACGAGGCGGCCGGGGCTCGCCTCCGACCTGCTGTTGTCCCGCTCCGGCTCACTGCGCAACAGCGCAAGCCACGGAATGGCGGCGACAACCGCTAGGGCCGCCCACACGCCGAGCGCGACGTGCCAGTTGCCGTCGGTGGCGCGCTCGATCGGGACGGTGGCGGAGGCGGCGAGCATGGTGCCCACCGCGAGCGCGGTGGTGTAGACGGTGGTCATGACCCCCGCGCGGGCGGGGAAGTGGCGCTTGATCAGGGTGGGGATCAGCACGTTGCCGACCGCGCCGCCGGACAGCGCCACCGCGCTGCTGACCAGGAACACCGGCGCGGAGTCGACCGACGCCCTGATCACCAGGCCGACGCCGAGCGTGATCAGCGCCAGCAGCAGCAGGCGGTGCTCACCGAGCCTGCGGGCGAGCGTCGGGGTGATCGCGCCGACCGTCGCGAAGGCGAGCACGGGTAGGGTGGTGAGAAGTCCCGTGCCGACACTTGACATGCCCAGACCTGCGGCGAGCTGGTCGAGCAGGGGGCCGACGCTGGTGACGGCGGTGCGGAGGTTGAGCGCCGCGAGGACGATTCCCAGCACGAGGAGCCAGGCCAGTGAGCCGGTTCTGCCGCCTCTGGACTCTTGGGTGAGCACGCTCATGCGGGACCAATTCCTCCAGTTGTTGAATCATGGGATGACTTGATGAGTCACCAGCCTAACAGGAGTGAAACACCCGTTTATTCCTGATCCCTGAGAGAAAACCCACCGTGGGGCGGATGTTCGTCTGCCGTCCACGGACGCTTCCCCAAGCCCGCACCCCGTGGGCCGGACATGAGAGAGCCCCCATCCCGGGGGTGGGATGGGGGCTCGGGGACCCGCTCCTCGACGGACCGGACGGCGAAGCCCGGCCCTTCTCGCGTCCGCGTGTCCGCGCGTTCACGTGAGGACGCCACGGGGGCCTTGTGACGCGGCGCCCCACGCGCCCGCCGGACGGCGCGACGCCGTGCGAAGAGCGAAGCCGTACAGGAGGCGACCCCGTCGACCGGCGACGGCCGGTCCGAACGGGATGCCGTGCGACGAGCGGTCAGAGGATCGGACCGGGGGCGGGCGGCGGCTCCTCGCCAGGACGGCGCCCGGCGGGAGGGACGGGGCCGGGGCCTGGAGGGGGAAGCGGCACCTCCGGCGGGTAGTCGTTGCCGACCGTGCCGGGCGGCATCGGCTCGCCGTACCCTGCGCCGGAGCCGGACCCGCGGTGGTGCTTGCCCGGCACGTCGCCGCGCCACGAGCCGGTCTCGCCGCCGCGTGCCTCGATGTAGTCCTTGAACCTGTCGAGGTCGCCGCGCACCCGCGCGCGCACGATCTGCAGCCAGTCGCCGACGGTCTCGACGAAGCCCTCGGGGTCGTACTCCATCTGGAGCGTGACCCTGGTGGTCGTGTCGTCGAGGCGGTGGAAGGTCACCACACCGGCCTGGTGCGGACGGTCGACCGAGCGCCAGGCGACCCGCTCGTCCGGGTGCTGCTCGGTGATCTCCGCCTCGAACTCCCTGGTGACACCCGCGATGTCGACCAGCCACTGGGTGCGCGTGTCGGTCAGCTGTTTGACCGACTCCACACCCTCCATGAACTCGGGGAAGCTCTCGAACTGCGTCCACTGGTTGTATGCGACGGGGACGGGGACGTTGACGTCAACTGAATGTTCGATGGTGCTCATGGATTCGTGAGCTGCCCGTCAGCGGACGGAGCTAACGCCTGCGCAGCAACCAGTAGAGGCCGACGAGCGGGAGGACAAGGGGAATGAACAGGTAGCCCTTGCCGTAACCGGACCAGACCGTGTCGTGCGGGAAGGCGGCGGGCGCGAGCAGGCTCGCCGTGCCGATGACCAGGACGCCGGCCAGCTCGATGCCGAGTGCCCAGAGGGCCAGGCGGCGCGCTCCCCGGGCGAGGGCCACGGTCAGCAGGATGTAGACGGCGGCGGCGAAGGCCGACAGCGAGTACGCCAGCGGCGCCTCGCCGAACTTGGTCAGGATCTGCACGGCCGCGCGGGAGCCGGCGGCCAGCGCGAACAACCCGTAGAGGGCCAGCAGCGCACGCCCGGGGCCGCTCGCGATGCCGACGCGGTCGCTCATGCGACGCCCTGCCAGATCTGCAGCAGCCGTCCCGTCATCACCGCGATCGCGAACCCCGTGACGACCAGGATCGCCGAACCCCACCTGCTGCGCTCGGCCAGCGCGAGGAACACGCCCGCCGGCGGGATGAGCGCGGTGCCGGCGAGGTAGCCGAAGAGCGTCGCCTTCTCCTCCGGCCCCTGCCCGCCCGCCACGGCGGCGAGCGCCACGCCGGCCTGCACCAGAACGGCCACTTCGAGCACGGCGAAACCGATCAGCAGGACCATGCCCATCGCGCGGTTGCGGATCGCGACGATCAGGCTCACCAGGGCCAGCAGCAGGGCGGCGACGATCACGCAGGTCGCCAGGGTGGTGTTCATCGCGGGACAGGCTACCGCGCGCCCAGGCCGGTCTCGATACCGTCCAGCAGCCAGCCGAGCCCCTGCTCGAAACCGGCCGCGTCCGGCTCCGCCTTCATGGCCTCGCTCAGGCGGGGGAACTCGCCCGTGGCCAAGAGGTCGGGCAGGTGAGGCTGCCGGTCGCCACCCGCGACACCCATGCGCGGCGAGGTGCGGACGATGTGGCCGAGGACGTAGTCGTCGACGGCCGCGAGGATGCGCAACGCGACCGTCCTGTCGATCTCGAGGCCGTCCAGCGCGGCGAGGGACTGCTCCAGGTGACGCAGCCCGTTCGGGCCGACGTTGACGCGCTGGGCGACGAGGTCCACCCGCCAGGGGTGCCTGGTGACCGCCTCCAGCTCCTTGCGGGCGATCGCGAGCAGCGCCTCGCGCCAGCCGGCCGGGAGCGGCTCGTCGACCAGCACTTCGGCGCTGACCTGGTCGGCCATCAGGTCGAACAGGTCCTCCTTGCGCTCGATGTAGGTGTACAGGCTCATCGCCCTGGCGCCGAGTTCGGCGGCCACGCGGCGGATGGAGACGGCGGCCAGCCCCTCGACGTCGGCGATGGCGATGGCGGCGGCCACGATCGCCTCGCGGGAGAGCGCGGGGCGGCGCGGGGCTTCGGGGCGGGACCAGACGTTCACCAGGCCAGCATACGGCGTACGCCAAACCGCTACACTGTACGGACGATGCGCTACAGTGTACGGATGACGCTACGTCGTACGTCTCTCGTCGTCCTCCTCGGCGTGATCATGACGATGCTCGACAGCACGATCGTCAACGTCGCTCTGACCGCGCTGGCCCGCGACTACGACACCTCGCTCACCACCATCCAGTGGGTCGTCACCGCCTACCTGCTGGCCCTGTCCCTGACCGTTCCCATCACCGCGTGGGCGATCGGCCGCTTCGGTGCCCGCGCCGTCTGGCTCGTCTCGCTCGTGCTGTTCGCCGGAGGGTCCGCGCTGTGCGCCGCCTCCTGGTCGGTGGGCAGCCTCATCGCCTTCCGCGTGATCCAGGGCCTGGGCGGCGGGCTGCTCATGCCGGTCGGCCAGAGCATGCTGGCCATGGCGGCGGGAAAGGAGCGCATGGGCACCGCGATGGCCTGGATCTCGATCCCCTCGATGCTCGCGCCCGTGTTGGGGCCGTTGCTGGGCGGCGTGATCGTGGACGCGCTCGACTGGCGCTGGATGTTCCTGGTCAACCTGCCGATCAGTGCCGCCGCCCTGGTCGCCGCGCTGACGCTGCTGCCCCGCTCCCCCGCGCCCGGCCCCAGGGCACGGCTGGACGCGACCGGCCTGGCGCTGCTGTCACCGGGGCTGGCCCTCCTGATGTACGGCGGGCCGCCCGCGGTCGCGGGCGCGGCACTCATGGCCTGCTTCGCCGTGCGCGCGGTCAGGACCGCGCAGCCGCTGCTCGACCTGCGCCTGTTCGCCGACAGGACCTTCAGCTCCGCCGTGGTCGCGCTGGTGTGCTACTCGGCGGCGGTGCTCGGCGTGACGGTGCTCGTCCCGCTCTACGCCCAGCTCGCCAGGGGTGGCGACGCCCTCGACGCGGGCCTGCTGCTCGCGCCGATGGGAGCGGGGGCCGCCCTCACGATGGCGCCGGCCGGCAGGCTGACCGATCGCACGGGCCCTCGAGGCGTCGGCACGGCGGGCATCCTCCTCGCGGCGCTGGGCATCGTGATCCTCGTCGTGTCCGACGCACCGTACGTCGCGATGTTCGTGCTGGGCCTGGGCCACGGCATGGTGGCGCCGTCGCTGTCCGCCGCCGCCTATCGCACCCTGGACCAGGGCGCGATCCCCTCGGCCACCACGCTCATGAGCATCGCGGTGCGGGCGGCGGGGCCGTTCGGCGTGGCCGGGCTGACGGCCGTGCTGCAGGCGGCCACGTTCACGGTGACGTTCTGGAGCGCGCTGGCCCTCGTCGCGATCGCGCTGGCACCCGTGCTGCTGCTGCCGCGGGCCCGCGCATACGATTGATGGAGTGGAACGCATTCTGGTCAGCGCCTGCCTGATGGGTCGCCGCGTCCGTTACGACGGCGGCGCCAAGACCAGCACGGACGCCCTGCTCGCCGAGTGGCGCGAGGAGGGCAGGCTGGTGCCCTTCTGCCCCGAGGTCGAAGGCGGGCTGCCGACGCCGCGCCCGGCCGCCGAGATCGAAGGCGGGGCGGGCGGAGCCGCCGTCCTGGCGGGAGCCGCCCGTGTGCTGGCCACCGACGGCCAGGACGTCACGGGCGCCTTCCTCGCCGGAGCGCAGGCCGCGCTCGCGGTGGCGGGCTCCTTCGACATCAAGATGGCGATCCTCAAGGAGGGCAGTCCCTCCTGCGGCGCGCTGGCCATCTACGACGGCACCTTCCGCGGTCGCAGGCTGCCGGGCCAGGGGGTCACCACCAGCCTGCTGGAGCTGCACGGCATCAAGGTCTTCACCGAGGAACACATCGCCGAGGCGGGCGACTACCTGCGCGCTCTCGAGGCGTAGAGCGACCCTGCCAGGCCCAGCACGAGCAGGGTCGCGATGATCCGGTGGTACCAGTCGTTCAGCGGCGTGGACTCCCCTCCCGCGAACGTGATGGCGACGACGCCGAGCAGCACGCCGCCCAGCGCGACGGCGTGGCCGAGCTGCAGGCCCGTCCACGCCCACGGCCTGCCGGCGAGCGCGCCGTACGCGCCGGCGAGCAGCGCGGTGCCGCAGACGGTCTCGACGACGACGGCGGGCGGGACCACCGGCTCGGTGACGGGGCCGATGGCGATGCCCGCGTGCAGGACGGCGCCGAGGTAGAAGCTGACGGCGTAGACGACGGCGAGCACGGCGAGGCTGTTCCTGAGAGTGTTCACAGCCCCACGCTGGCAATCCGGCGGCCCGGCGGAATCCCCCGGGCGTGGGCATCGCGGCTACACCGCAGGGCGTACCGATAGGGGGCGGGTTCCTCCCGCTACCATGGCCGGCTTGACCCTGACACCGTGTCAGGCGCTACCTCTGAGGACATGGAGCCCATGAAGCGCATCACGCCCGGCGAAGCCGGTTTCGCACCCGACCTGGAGGAGCGGCTGGCGGCCAGGTTCGGCGATCTGCACGGGTTCGTGGTGCTCAAGGACGGCAGGCTGCTGTTCGAGCGGTACGGCGAGGGCGAGGACCAGTCGTGGGGCGTCTCCCACGGGGTGGTCTCCTTCGGTCCCGGCACGCTGCACGACCTCAGGTCGGTGACCAAGAGCGTCGTCAGCCTCCTGTACGGCATCGCCCTGGCCGACGGCCTGGTGCCCGCGCCGCAGGAGCCGCTGCTGGCGCACTTCCCCGAGTACCCCGACCTGGCCGCCGACACGCGCAGGGCGGCGTTGACGGTCGAGCACGCGCTGACGATGACCCTCGGCGTCGAGTGGCGTGAGGACCTGCCGTACACGACGCCGGAGAACAGCGAGATCGCGATGGAGCTCGCGCCCGACAGGCACCGCTTCGTGCTGGAGCGGCCGATCGTGGAGGAGCCTGGACGACGGTGGCACTACTGCGGCGGCGCGTCGGCGATCGTGGCCAGGCTCATCGTAAAGGGCGCCGGCGAGCCCCTGCCGGACTTCGCGCGCAAGCGGCTGTTCGAGCCGCTCGGCATCGGCTCCTTCGAGTGGCTGGCGGGCGACGACGGGGTGCACTCAGCGGCGTCGGGCCTGCGGCTGACGCCGCGTGACCTGGCCAGGATCGGGCGGGCCGTCCTCGACGGCGGAGCGGGTGTCGTCCCCTCGTCGTGGCTCGACAGGGCCCTGCGCCCGCACGTGGAGATCGACGAGGGCGCCGCCTACGGCTACCAGTGGTGGCTGGGCACGGGACGGCCGCCGTTCGCCGCGGGCAACGGCAACGGGGGCCAGCGGCTGGTCGTCTACCCCGATCTCGGCCTGGTCGTGGTCATCACCGCGGGCCGCTACGACTCCCCTGACGCCTGGGAGACCCCGCAGGCCGTCCTGGACGAGCTGTTGCGGGCGAGATCCCAGGTTTGACCCGCGCCACCAGGGTGCTCGGTGTCAAACCCGGGCGGCGGGGAAGCTCCAAGACATGTTCATCGATCGCGCGGACGCGGGGCGGCGACTCGCCGCGCAGCTGCGGCACCTGGCGAGGGAGAATCCCGTCGTGCTGGGACTGACGCGCGGTGGGGTGCCGGTCGCCTTCGAGGTCGCCAAGGCGCTCGACGCGCCGCTGGACGTCGCGCTCGTGCGCAAGCTGGGCGTGCCGGGCAGACCCGAGCTGGGGTTCGGCGCCCTGGGCGAGGACGGCGTGCGTGTGCTGGACGAGTCCGTGATGCGGGCGGCCGGCGTGACGTCCGAGGAGGCCGCGAGGGTGGCCGAACGGGAGCGGGCCGCCATCGAGGAGCTAGCGGCGCGCATCAGGACGGGGCGGGCCAGGGTTCCGCTGGCCGGCCGTACCGTCATCGTGGTGGACGACGGGATCGCCACCGGCGCGACGACGAGGGCGGCGTGCGGGGTGGCCAGAGCGCACAGGGCGGCGAAGGTGGTCGTGGCGTCGCCGGTGCGCGCGCCGGGCACGGCGCTGCCCGACGCCGACGAGGTCGTCTGCCTGAGCGAGCCGCAGGGGCTGCGGTCCATCTCGGAGTGGTACGACGACTTCGGCCAGGTGAGCGACGACGAGGTCATCGCCCTGCTGGACAGGGCGGCCGTGGCCGCCCCGCACGAGACGGTGTCGGACACCGACGCCTTCGAGGGCGAGGTGGAGCTGACCGTGCCACAGGGCGCCGGCGGGATCGTGGTGTTCGCGCACGGCAGCGGCAGCGGCAGGCACAGCCCGCGCAACCAGCGGGTCGCGGCCACGCTCAACCACGCGCGGCTGGGCACGCTGCTGTTCGACCTGACCCGCGAGGGCGAGGACGTCTTCGACATCCCGCTCCTCGCCGAGCGGCTCCTCAGAGGCACGGCGTGGGTGCGCGAGCGGATGCCGGCGGCGCGGATCGGCTACTTCGGCGCCAGCACGGGCGCGGCGGCGGCGCTGCTGGCCGCCGCCGAGCTGGGCGACGAGATCGCCGCCGTCGTCTCGCGCGGAGGGCGCCCCGATCTGGCGGGCCCGCGCCTGCCGGAGGTCACCGCGCCGACGCTGCTGATCGTGGGCGAGCGCGACCAGCAGGTGCTGGGCCTGAACCGCGCGGCGCAGCAGCGGCTCCACTGCCCGAACAAGCTGGAGATCGTGCCGGGCGCGACTCACCTGTTCGAGGAGCCGGGCACGCTGCAGGTGGTGGCGGAGCTGGCCAGCGCGTGGTTCGTGCGGCACCTCAACCGGTGAGTTCTCATTCCGCCACGAAAAACCGGAACCTTTTCCCGCATTCCTCAGTCAAACAGTTCACACCGGACTTGGGGGCCCGGCGACACATCGCTACGGGGAAGGGAATCGACGCATGCCTGTCGACCTCGACAACGCACGACCCCTGGCCTGGGATTCGGCCACGCTCGACGCGGACACCAAGGAGATGCTCGACAATCTCCAGCCGAACATTCTGCGCGCTCACGTCCGCGAGCACCTTTCTCTACTTTTCATCCGATTTAATGACATTTCAGATGGGAAGCGCTTTCTGCGGACAATTGCCACCAGGCACATGAAGTCCGCGCGCAAGCACCTCGAAGAGGTCAGGGGCTTCGCCGAGGACAGGAAGCCCGGCACGCCGTACGTGGGGCTCGGCATCAGCAAGGCCGGCTACCGCGACCTCGGTCACAGCGTCGAGGACCTGCGCAGGTTCGGCGACCGCACCTTCCGCGACGGCATGAAGCGCAGGGTAGCCGAGATCAACGACCCCGCCGTGCCCGAATGGGAGGCGACCTACCAGCGCGAGATCCACGCCGTCGTCCTCATCGGCGACGCGAGCCCCGAACCCGTCGCCAAGCTGCGGGGGGAGATCCTCAAGCTGCTGCCGGGCACCGCCCGCGTGCTCGGCGAGGAGACGGGCAAGGGCATGCGCAACCCGGCGGGCGACGGCATCGAGCACTTCGGCTACGTCGACGGCCGCAGCCAGCCGCTGTTCGTCGCCGACGAGGTCGACAAGGAGCCGCGCCGGCACTGGAACCCGGCCTTCCCGCTGGGCAACGTGCTGGTCGCCGACCCCTTCGCGCCCAACGCCGACCGGCACTTCGGCAGCTACTTCGTCTTCCGCAAGCTGGAGCAGAACGTCAGGGCGTTCAAGGAGATCGAGCAGGACCTCGCCGACGCCCTCGGACTGACCGGCGCCGACCGCGACAGGGCGGGCGCGATGCTCGTCGGCCGCTTCAAGGACGGCACGCCCGTCACATCGAAGGCGAGGGCGGGCGGCGGCCCCGTCGCCAACGACTTCACCTTCGACGCCGACCCAGGCGACAAGTGCCCGTTCAGCGGGCACATCCGCAAGACCAACCCCCGCTTCGACGGCATCAGGAACGTGCTCATGGCCCGGCGCGGCCAGACGTACGGCGAGCGCTCCGACCAGCCGTGGGACGACGCCGCGCCGGGCACCAGGCCGAGCGCGGGCGTGGGGCTGCTGTTCATGGCGTTCAACTCGAGCCTGGAGAACCAGTTCGAGTTCACCCAGCGCGACTGGGCGAACAACCCCGACTTCCTCAACCCCGCCACCGGGCACGACCCGGTGATCGGGCAGGGGGTCAGGGACATCAAGGTGAGCTTCCCCAAGGCCTGGGGCAAGCCTGAGATGTCACCCCCGCAGACCCAGATCCAGCAGACCGTGACGATGCTGGGCGGGGAGTACTTCTTCATGCCCTCCCTGGCCTACCTGCGCGCCCTCTGACGATCCGCCGGGAGCACGGCCCGCAGGGAGCACGGACCCTCGTGCCCGCCGTGCTCCCGGCGGTCGGCGCCGCCGAGGGGTCCTGCGCGAGCCGTGCCCGATGCCGTAGCATCCACGGCTTATGAGCATAGGCGCCGATTTCATGGGACTTCTGTTCATCATCCCGATGGTGATCCTCCTGGTCCTGGGCATCGTGTTGACCGCCCGCGCCCGCGCCGAGCACGGAAGAGCCGCGACCTTCGGCATGGTCGGCTGCATCGTGCTGCTGCTGGGCGCGATACTGCAGGGCGCCTGGCAGGTCATCCTGCCCTCGATCGTCCAGTCGGGCGGCTTCGCGATCTTCGGGGTGGTCAACGCCGTCGTCGGGTTCGTGTTCGTGGTGGTCGACCTGGTCGGCACCGGCTTCCTCATCGGAGGCGTGGTCGCCCGCCGCAACCCCCCGCAGGCCCCGCAGTACCCTCAGGCTCCGCAGGGCTGGCAGCAGCCGCCGCCGCCCGGTCAGTGGCCCTCCAGGTAGTCCCGCCACCCGATCCGCCCGCGCGGCTCGGCCCGCGTCGTCAGGTGCCCGGCTCTGAAGGCGCGTCCCAACTCCCCCGGCACCCGCATCCGCAGCACCGGCCTGCGCGCCCCGCGCGCGGCGCGCCACCGCCCGACCAGCTCGGCCATCGTGAGCACCTCGGGGCCACCGAACTCCCCGATCCCCGACGAGGGGCCGAGCGCGATCCGCTCGGCCAGGTGTCCTGCCAGGTCCCGCACGTCGACGGGCTGCGCCCTGATGCCCGCGTCCACCGGCAGCACGGGCAGCCTGGTGAAAATCTCGTCGGCGAACTCGTGGAACTGCGTCGCCCGCACGATCGAGTACGGCACGACGCCGGCCCCGACGATCCGCTCGGCCCTGACCTTGCTTCTGTAGTAGCCCCACGGAACCTTGTCCGCGCCCACGATCGAGACGTAGACCAGGTGTCCCACCCCGGCCTCCGCCGCCGCCGCGATCAGCCGCCGGGTGCCGTCGACCTCGACCTTCTCGGTGTACCTGCCCTTGTACGGCGCGGACGCCAGGTGCAGCACCGCCGCCGCCCCTTCAACCGCCTCCTCGACGCCCGCGCCCGTGACCAGGTCGGCCACGACCCACTCGGCCACCCCTCCGCCCGTCTGCCCGGCCCTGCGGCTCGTGGCCCGCACCTCGTGGCCCGCTTCGGCCAGCCGCCGTACCGTCGCCCTGCCCAGCCTGCCGCTGGCACCCGTCACCAGAATTCGTGTCATGTGCGGAAAGACGGATCGGTATCGCGATCTGTGACAGCTGGCTATATTCGGCGTTAGAGATCGGCGAAGCTCGCGGGGGCACACATGACGTCAGAGGGCGATCCCAACCGCACGGTCCGGATCCGCCGACCGCAGCCCGGCCAGGTCAGCCAGCCGCTGCCGGTCCAGCCCCCGCCGCCGGCCGGACCTCCCGCCCCACCGCACCAGGGACAGCCGACCGGACCGCACAGCCACCCCGCCTTCGAGGGGCCGGGGACGGTGCGCCTGCCGTACACGCCGGACGAGCTGCCGCCCGTCGTCTACGCGCCGCCGCCGAAAGCGCGCCGGCACCGGGTGGTGATCGGAGTGATCGTTTTCCTCGTCTTGCTGGGCGCCCTGGTGTTCGGGGCGTTCAAGCTCTACGAGGCCTCGGCCGGCGCCGCCGCCGCGGCCGCCATGGACGGTCGCTGACGTCTCCTTGCGGGCATGGAGGATCCTCCAAAACCGCCACGTTCCACAGGCCGGAGTTTCGTGAGCGGGGGACACGCGCGGGAAACACGCGGTTGATGTACTGACCGCATCCCCCCGACCCCCGGAGAGCCACATGACACACCCGGTGGACCAGCGGTTGCCCCTCCCCCAAACGGTCGCGCTCGGCCTGCAGCACGTCCTCGCGATGTACGCGGGAGCGGTCGCGGTGCCCCTCATCGTCGGCGGCGCGATGAAGCTTCCGCCCGACGACCTCGCCTACCTCATCAACGCCGACCTTCTCGTCTCCGGCGTCGCCACCCTCATCCAGTGCGTAGGCGTGTGGCGCTTCGGCGTCCGCCTGCCGATCATGCAGGGCTGCACGTTCGCCGCCGTCACCCCGATGGTGCTCATCGGCACCACGGGCGGCGGGCTGCCCGCGATCTACGGAGCGGTGATCGTCTCCGGTCTGCTGGTCGTGGCGCTGGCGCCGTTCTTCAGCCGGCTCCTGCGCTTCTTCCCGCCGCTGGTCACCGGCACGGTCATCACCATCATCGGCATCACGCTGCTGCCGGTGGCCGCCACGTGGGCCGCGGGAGGGGCCGGCTCTCCCTCGTACGGCGAACCGCGCAACATCGCGCTCGCCGCGGCCGTCCTCGCGCTCGTCATCGCCCTCTACAGGTTCGCGCCTCCCGCGCTGGCTCGGATCGCGGTGCTGCTGGGCATCGTGATCGGCACGCTGGCGGCGATCCCGTTCGGCTTCACCGACTTCTCCCACGTCGGCCGGGCCGACGTGATCGGCGTCAGCACGCCGTTCCACTTCGGGCTGCCCACCTTCGAGGTGGCGGCGATCGTATCGATGATCATCGTGATGCTGGTGTCGATGACCGAGACGACGGGCGACTTCATCGCGGTCGCCGAGATCACCGAGTCGGACCTGCCGCCCGGACGGCTGGCCGACGGGCTGCGCGCCGACGGCCTGTCCACGGCACTCGGCGGCGTCTTCAACACCTTCCCCTACACCGCGTTCGCGCAGAACGTCGGCCTGGTCGGCCTGACGGGCGTGAAGAGCCGTTGGGTGGTCGCGGTGTCGGGCGGCATCCTGGTACTGCTGGGCCTGTTCCCCATGCTCGGCGCGGTCGTGGCCGCGGTGCCGCCGGCCGTGCTCGGCGGCGCGGGCATCGCGATGTTCGGCACGGTCGCCGCGACGGGCATCCGCACCCTGTCGAGGGTGAGATTCTCCGGCAACTCCAACCTGCTCATCGTGGCCCTGTCGATCGGGATCGCGCTGGTCCCGCTCGGCGCCGAAGGCATCTACGACAAGTTCCCCCACTGGTTCCAGATCATCATGCACAGCGGCATCAGCGCCGGCTGTGTCGCGGTGATCCTGCTCAACCTGCTGTTCAACCACACGGACAGGAAGGTCGTCGCTCAGAGCTGACGCAGCGTGCGGGCGAGGCCCTCGGGCGAGTCGCTGCGCGCCACCACCGCGGTGAGCGCCTCACGCAGCGTCGCCACCCGGGCCTCGCCCAGTTCGGCGGCCATCCGCCGCTCGTAGTCGACGTGGAAGTCGTGGGCGACCGCCATCAGGGCCCGCGCGGCGTCGGTGAGGTGCAGCATCTTGACCCGCCCGTCGGCGGGGTCGGGCACCCGTTCGACGTATCCGGCGGCCACCATCTCCTCGACGGTCTTGGCCGCGCCCTGCGGGGTGATCTCCAGCTTCGCCGCGAGACCGCTGGTCGTGATGGGCCCTATCGCCAGCACCTTGAACGCGTAGCCGAACGTCGGCCGCAGGTCGGTGAACCCGTGTTCGGCCAGGTGTTCGTGCAGTTCGGCGACGAACTGGTTGTAGGCGAGCCCGAGCAGGACTCCGAAGTCCATTGACATTCCTCTCAAGATAGACAACCATGGTTGAAAACCTTGGTTGTAGATCTGAGGAAAGGATACACCCGTGCCCGTCATCAGCGGAGCCACAGCACCCGTTTTCACCATCGGCACCACCCGTTTCACCGGCCTCGCCTCGCCGAGCAGGGGCGCGACCGAGACCTGCGTCTGGCGCACCATCGTCGCGCCGGGCACCGAGCCCAACCCGCACTCCTTCGACCGCGAGGAGGTCCTGATCGTCGTCGCCGGCGGCGGCGTGGCACACCTGGACGGGACCGAGCACCCCGTCACCGCGGGTGACGGGATCGTGGTACCCGCCGGAGTGAACTTCGCCTTGAGCAACCCGCACGACGAGCCGCTCGAGCTGGTGGTCGCGCTGCCCGTCGGCGCCCTGGCGCGTCTGTCCGACGGCACCACCATCGTTCCCCCCGCGGCAGTGTGATGGGCGTCATCCGCGGGGCCGACGCGCCCACTTTCACCGTGCCGCATGTCACCGCCATCGGCCTCGCCGCTCCCAGCAGGGGCGCGAGCGAGACCTGCGCGTGGCGCTTCACGATGGCGGCGGGTACGCCCGCCGACAACGTCCACATGGTCGACAGGGAGGAGATCTTCGTCGTCCTGTCCGGCGGTCTGACCGCGACGCTCGAGGGGGAACAGCACCTCCTCACCGCCGGCGACGCGCTGATCGTCCCGCCGCACACCCCGTTCGCCGTCGGCAACCCGCACGACGAGCCGGCCGAGCTCGTCGCGGTACTGCCGGTCGGCGGCCAGGCGATCATGCCGGGAATGGAGCCGTTCGTCCCGCCATGGGCGCGGTGAGCCTCGGCACCGACATCACCAGGAATCACGGCATGCGTCCATCCGCGCCCTGGCACGGATGGACGCATGCCGTCCGACGCGGGCGCGCGACCGGGCGCAACCCGACAGCGTGACCCCACTGACCCCGAGAAGGAAGGTTCTTACCGGACTCTGTCAGAGGAAGCTTTCTTACCTTCTGACAAGATCATCGTTACGGTAACGAAAGGTGTCATAAGCACCGAACGCTCCCTGAACAGTGCAAATGTGTCCCGCGAAAAAGCCGACACTCTTGCTGGGGGAGATCCCTTGGTGGTCGAACGAGTTCATGAGGCCTTCGCCGCGCAGGTGCGACGCACTCCTGAGCACATCGCGGTGGTGGCGGGCACCACCCGCCTGACCTACGCCGAACTGAACGAACGAGCCGAACTGATCGCCGCCGTACTGCGCCGCCGGGGGACTGGCCGGGGCGATTCGGTGGGCGTGTGCCTCGACAGGGACGAAGGGCTGTTAGCGGCACTGCTCGGCGTATTGAAGACAGGCGCGGCGTACGTGCCGCTCGACCCGGCCTACCCTGCCGATCGCCTGGAGTTCATCGCCTCCGATGCCCAGATGGCGCAACTGATCACATCGACGCCCGTCGCCCGGCGCCAGGAGGCCGTCCTCCGCGCCTCGGGCGCCACGCCCTTGCTCCTCGACACCCTCGCCGACACCGAGGGCCGGCCCTCGCCCGACGTGACGGACGATCGGGGCAGCGGCTCCGACGCCGCCTACGTGATCTACACCTCCGGTTCCACCGGACGCCCCAAGGGCGTCGTCATCGAGCACCGCAACGCGATGGCCCTGCTCTCTTGGGAGGCCGAGCACTACGCGGGCGAGCTCGACGGCATGCTCTTCGCCACCTCCGTCTGCTTCGACCCCAGCGTCACCCAGATGTTCCTGCCGCTGATCACCGGCGGCACCGTGATCGTCGCCGACACCCTCCTGTCGCTGCCCTCGCTCCCCGCCCGCGACGAGGTGACCGGCGTGTACGGCGCGCCGTCCGCCCTCATCGCCCTGCTCGCCGAGCCGCTCCCCCCGAGCGTCCGGATGGTCATCGCCGGCGGCGAGCCGTTCACCAGAGCGCTGGCCGACCGCGTCTACGCCAACCCGGGCGTGCGCCGCGTCGTCAACGTGTACGGCCCGACCGAGTGCACGGTCACCTGCACCTCCCACGAGGTGCTCCGCGACTCCGGCGACGAGCCGCCCATCGGCACCGCCTACGCAGGATCGAGCCTGTCCGTGCGCGACGGCGACGGCAACCCGCTCGGCGATGGCGAGATCGGCGAGCTGTGGGTGGCGGGGCCGCTGGTCGGCCGCGGCTATCTGAACCGGCCCGACCTGACCGCCGAACGCTTCGTCGTGGACGACCAAGGCGTGCGGCACTACAGGACCGGGGACCTGGTCCGCCGCGAAGGCGAGGTTCACCTCTACGCCGGACGCAACGACGACCAGGTGAAGGTCGCGGGATTCAGGGTCGAGCTCGGCGAGGTCCAGGGCACGCTGGCCAGGCATCCGTCGGTCAACCACGCCGTCGTCCTCACCCAGGCCGACGGCAGCGACGTCCGCCGCCTCATCGCCTACGTCGAGACCGGCGGCGCCTCCGCGGACGGATCCCGGCCCCTCACCGAGCCCGGACTCAGGGAGTGGCTGAGGGAGCGCCTGCCCGACTACATGGTCCCCTCCCGCATCGCGATCATGGACCGCATCCCCCTCGGTCCCACCGGCAAGATCGACCGTGCGGCTCTCCCCGCCGTCGACTTCTCCAGCGTCACCGGTGAGTACACCGCTCCCTCGACCGACACCGAACGCCGCCTCGCCGACATCGTCGCCGCCGTCCTCGGCCTCGACCGCGTGGGCGTCCATGACCATTTCACCGACCTCGGAGGCCACTCCCTCGCCGCCGCCCGCGCCTGCGCGATGATCGAGCGCGACCTCGGCGCCAGGGTGGCGCTGACCGCGTTCCTCGGCCGGCCGACGGTCGCCGAGCTGGCTCCTCTCGTCGAGGCAGCCGAACCCGCAGCACCCTCCGCCGCCCTGGTCCGCCATCACGGCGACACCCGCTATCCCCTGACCGCCGCGCAGCACGGCATGTGGCTCCTGCGCGAGGTCAGTCACACCCGCAACGCCACCACGCTCGCCTTCCGGCTGCGCCTGACCGGCCTTACAGACGCCACCCCCGTCAAGGAGGCTCTCGACGGGCTGGTGCGTGACCACGAGGTCCTCCGCAGCGTGATCGTCAGGGGCGAGGACGGCGAGCCCTTCGCCGAGGTCCGCCCGCCTGCTCCTGTGCCGTTCGAGGAGGGCGGCGAGCCCGACATCACCTACGGCTTCGACCTGGCCGCCGAGGTGCCGCTGCTGCGCGCCTCCCTCCTGTGGCAGGACGACACCACCGCCGAACTCGTCGTCGTCACCGATCACATCGCCTACGACGGCTGGTCGAACGTCACGCTCATGGCGGCCCTCACCGGGACGGCCGGTGAGCCGCCGCTCCAGGTGGGCGACGTCGCCCTCATGGAGCAGAAGGTCGATCCGGGGCCGCTGCGCGCGTTCTGGGCAGAGGAGCTGGCGGGGGCGGCTCCGCCGTACGAGCTGGCCGGTCGTGCCGACGGCGGGCCCAGCAGGTTCCGCGGCGCGCGACTGACCCGCCCCGTCCCCGCGACGACCGTGGCGAGCGTGCACGAGCTGGCCGCCGCGACGGGCACCACGCCTTTCGCGGTGTACTTCACCGCGCTCGGCCTACTCGTCGCCGCCCAGACCGATCGCCCCGACGTGCTGCTCGGGGCGGCCGTCGCCGACCGCGCCCACCCTGACCTGGAGTCGCTGGTCGGCCCCCTCGTGGACGTGCTGCCCGTGCGCGTCAGATTCGACCCCGACCTCCCCGTACGGCAAGCCGTCGCGCGCACCGCGGCCGCGACCGCCGGCTCGCTCGACAACCTGGGCCTGTCCCCGCAGGAACGCCTGGCCGTCTCCGGCATCGAGCGCCCGCGCGGCGCCATGCTCACCCCCGTCGTCCTGTCCCTCCAGCCGCCGAACGTGCCCGTGACCGCCACCGGCGACGGCCTGACCGTCGAGCTGCTCGGCGAGCTGAGCGGCGGCGGGGCACAGGCACCGTACACCGTGTTCGTCAACACGACGGTGGACGGCGTGGAGATGCAGCTGGAGTACGACCTCGACCTGTTCGACCGGTCGGAGGCCGAGGCGTTCGCGGACCGGCTGATGCGGCTGCTCGACGCCGCTCTGGCCGGGCCCGACCTGCCGGTGTCGGCGTTCGAACTGGTCAGCGCGGAGGAACGGGCCATGCTGCAGGACTGGGGCGTGGGCGCGCCGCTGCCCGACGGCGGCCCGCCGACGGTGGCGCACGCCGTGCTCGACGTGGCCGCCGGTCGCCCCGGGGCACCCGCGGTGGTCGACGACGAGGGCACGCTCACCTACGGCGAGCTGGCCGCGCTGTCCGGCCGGATCGCCTCCGCGCTCGGCGCGGCAGCGGCGGGCGCGACGGTGGGCGTGTGCCTGCCCCGCGACCGTTTCCTGCCCGCCGCGCTGCTCGGCGTGGCCCGCGCGGGCGCGGCCTACGTGCCGGTCGAGCCCGACCAACCGGTCGAACGGCTGCGCTACCAGCTGGCCGACGCGGGCGTCACGACCATCGTCTCGGCGGGGGACGCTCTCGCCATGGCCCGTGAGCTGGCGGCCGACGCGACCGTGCTCGACCTGGCCGAGCTGCCGGACGGCACGGACCACGCGGGGTTGCCTGACCCCGGCGACCTGGCCTACGTCCTCTACACGTCGGGCTCGACGGGCAGGCCCAAGGGCGTCGAGGTCACGCACGCGAATCTGGCCGCGTTCGTCCAGGCCATGCGCGTCACCCCCGGCGTCAGGCCCGACGACGTGATGCTCGGCCTGACCCCGTTCTCCTTCGATGTGTTCGGCTTCGACCTGTGGGTCAGCCTCGCCTGCGGCCTGCGGCTGGAGCTGCTCGGCAGGGACGACGCCGTCGACGGCCACGCGATCGCCCGCAGGATCGAGAAGTCGGGCGTCACGCTGTTCACCGCCACGCCCACCACGTTGCGCATGCTGGTCGCGGCGGGGTGGAAGGGCGGCCCGCGGGTCCGCGCCGTCAGCATCGGCGAGGTCCTCGACCCGGTGCTGGCCGGCGACCTGCTGGCCAGGGTCGGCGAGATGTGGAACTCCTACGGCCCGACCGAGACCACCATCTACTCCACGATGACGCTGCTGCAGGAGCCGGTCGGCGACAGCGTCTCCATCGGCGGCCCGCTGCCCGGCGAGTACGTCCAGGTCCTCGACCAGGCGGGCAGGCTCGTGCCGCCGGGCGTCCAGGGTGAGCTGTGGATCGGCGGCGCGGGCGTGGCGCGGGGCTACCGCGGTCTGCGCTCCCCCTCGTTCGCCGAGGGCCGCTACCGAACCGGCGACCTGGTGCGGTGGAGGCAGGACGGGGGTCTCGACTTCCTCGGCCGCCGCGACCAGCAGGTGAAGATCCGCGGCCACCGCATCGAACTGGGCGAGATCGAGACCGCCCTGCGCGAGCTCGTGGCCGACGCGGCCGTGGCGGTCCACGGCGAGCAACTGGTCGGCTACCTCGTCGGCGACTCCCACGCGGCGCTCTCGGACGCCGACCTGAGGCAGTCGCTGAAGCGGCGCCTGCCCGACCACATGATCCCCCGTCACTGGATCCGTCTGGACGGCCTGCCCACCACCTCCTCCGGCAAGCTCGACAGGGGAGCGCTCCCACAACCCGACCTCGGCACGGCCAGGGAACCCGCCCCGCCGGCCACGCAGGCTGAGCTGCTGGTCGCCGACGTCTGGCAGGCGGTACTGCGCCTCGACACCGTCAACACCGACGACGACTTCTTCGCCCTCGGCGGCCACTCGGTGGCCGCGACGCTGGTCACCGGCAGGCTCATGGAGGCACTCGCGTTGCAGGTCCCCGTCCGGCTGCTGTTCGAACATCCCACGCTGGGGGGCTTCGCCTCAGCCGTGGAGGCGCTGCTCATCGCGGACCTGGAGGTAGGCCAGTGACCGACCTTCAGAACCGGCTCGCGGAGCGGCTGGCCGCCGCCCGCCGTACGGCGGCGCGGGCCGAGCCCGGCATCCCCGCCAGGACCGGCGAGGGACCGGCGCCGCTGTCCCCCGCTCAGTCCCGGCTGTGGTTCCTGTCCCAGCTGGACGAGCGCACCGCCTACAACATCCCCACCGCGGTTCGGCTGAGCGGCCCGCTCGACACAGCGGCCTTGCTCGACGCGGTCAGGGACCTGGTCGAGCGGCACGAGGTGCTGCGCACCCTGGTTGGCCAGGACGGCGCCACGGTCGTCGCCGCCGACCAGGTGCCCGTCGGGATCGCCGACGAGTCCGCCGACCTGGAGGCGGAGGCCTATCGTCCGTTCAGGCTTGAGGCGGAACCGCCGACCAGAGCCACGCTGTTCCGCACCGGCGTGGACGAGCACGTCCTGCTGCTGACCGTCCACCACGTCGCCTTCGACGCCTGGTCGCGCGACCTGGCGATCACCGAGCTGGCCGCCCTCTACACCGCGCGGCTCGGCCTCGCCGAGCCTCCTGAGCCGCCGAGGGTCCGGTACGCCGACTACGCCCAGTGGCTGGCCGGGCGGCCCCAGCCCGACGCGACCTGGTGGGCGGACCGCCTCGCGGGTCTCGAACCGGTGCTGGACCTGCCCACAGACCGGCCACGGCCATCGGTCGCCGACTGGGCGGCGGGCGAGGTCCCGGTCCGCGTCGACGCGGCCGCGATCAGGAGGGCCGCGGGCGAGACGGGGTGCACGCCGTTCATGGTGCTGCTGGCCGCGTGGCAGGAGCTGCTCGGCCGCGTCTCGGCCACCGACGACGTGCCCGTCGGCGTGCTGGAGGCGGGCAGGCTGCATCCCGACACCGAGCGTATGCTGGGCTGCTTCGTCAACACGCTGGTCATGCGCGTCGACAGGTCGGGCGACCCGACGGGGCGCGAGCTGCTCTCCCGCACCCGCGACGTCGCGATCGAGGCGTTCGCGCACCGCGAGACGCCGTTCGAGCGGGTGGTCGAGCTGGTCAACCCGGACCGGAACCCGGCAACGACGCCGATCTTCCAGGCCGTGCTCAACGTCCTGGACTCCCCCGCCGCCGCGCCGTGCTTCCCTGGTCTGGACGCCGAGGTGTTCGAGCCGCCGATGCGCACGGCCAAGTACGACCTCAACCTCGCGCTGAACAACGCGGGCGAGTCCTATGTGGGCTCACTGACCTTCCGCCGCGACCTGTTCGACGACGACACCGCGCGCAGGATGGCGAGCTGGTACGTCACGCTCCTGGACGGCATGCTCGCCGACCTCGACTCCCCTGCCGCGGCCGTACCGCTCGAACCGATGTCGGGCCCGCTGATCAGCGGGCCGAAGCGGGACTTCGACCTGTCGCGACCCCTCCATGCGCTGTTCGAGGACTGGGCGGCCAGAACGCCCGACGCGATCGCCGTGGGCGAGCTGACCTACGCCGAGGTGGACAGGCAGGCCAACAGGATCGCCCAGCGGCTGGTCGCCGAGGGCGTCGGCCGCGAGGACGTGGTGGGCCTGCTCCTCGAGCGGCGCGCCCCGCTCGTCCCCGCCATCCTCGGCGTTCTGAAGGCGGGGGCGGCCTACCTGCCGCTCGAACCGGCCTACCCCGATGACCGGCTGGCCTACATGGTCTCCAGCGGCGAGGCCCGCCTGGTGCTCGCCGAGCGGGACCTGGCCCCCAGGATCGCGGGGGCGCTGGCGCTGGAGGACGTCCTCGCGCAGGACCTGCCGGACACCCCACCCGACGTGGCGGTCTCCCCCTCCGATCTGGCCTACGTGCTGTTCACCTCGGGCTCCACCGGACGGCCCAAGGGCGCGGCCGTCGAGCACAGGGCCGTCGTCCACTACCTGCTCGCCGTGGCCGAACGCCTGACCGGCGACTACGCCTCCTACGGCGTCGTCTCCACGTTCGCCTCCGACCTGGTCCTGACCTGCCTGCTGGGCGGGATCATCAGCGGCGCGACCGTTCACCTGGTCGACCAGGACACCGCCACCGATCCCGAGGCCTACGGCGCCTACCTGCGGTCCCACCCGATCGATGTCATCAAGATGGTTCCGAGCCACCTGGAGCTCCTGGCTGCGCACGGCGACCTGGCGAGCGTGCTTCCCGAAAAGCTGCTCATCCTCGCGGGCGAAGCGACCTCGTGGGAGCTGGCCGAGCGCGTCAGGACCGCCAGACCGGGCCTGGAGCTGCAGATCCACTGCGGCCCCACGGAGACGACGGTCTCCGTGCTCGCGTGTGTGGCGCCGCCCGAGCCGACGGGCTCGGCCGCGGTCCCCCTGGGCACCCCGCTGGCCGACGTCACCTGCTACGTGGTCGACGCGGCCGGCCGCCCGCTGCCCGCGGGCGTGCCAGGTGACCTGTGGATCGGCGGCCCCAGTCTGGCCCGCTGCTATCTGGGCCGGCCCGACCTGACGGAGGACAGGTTCGTCCAGCACGCGGGCGAGCGCGTCTACCGGACCGGCGACAGGGTCAGGCTCAACGCCGGCGGCCAGGTCGAGTTCCTCGGCCGCGTCGACGACCAGGTCAAGATCCGCGGCTTCCGGGTCGAGCTGGGCGAGGTCAAGGCGGCGCTCCAGGACCAGCCGGGCGTCGCGGAGGCCGCCGTCCTGCCGATCGGCGAGGCGCACAACCGGCGGCTGGCCGCCTGGGTGGCTCCCGCCACCGTCGACCTGGCGGCGATCCGGGCGGGCCTGCGCGAGCGGCTGCCCGAGTACATGGTGCCGCCCGCCATCGTCGTCCTCGACAGCCTTCCCCTCACCCCGCTCGGCAAGGTCAACAGGGCCGCGCTGCCCATTCCGGAGGTGGCCGCGGCGGGTGAGAGGATCGCTCCCGGCACCCCCGCCGAGCTGAGAGTGGCCGCGGCGTGGGCGAAGGTCCTCGACACCGACGACCTCGGCGTCGACGACGACTTCTTCGCCCTCGGCGGCGACTCCTTCAAGGCGGTCCGCGCGGTCAGGGAGATCGACCCCGCCCTGCGCGTCATCGACTTGTTCACCAGGCCGACCATCAGGGAGCTCGCCGCCTACCTGTCCGCCGACGCGGGCGAGGCGGGGATCCTTCACCGGCTGGCCGGGCCCGCCACGGCCCGCCGTACCGTGCTGTGCGTGCCCTACGGAGGCGGCTCGGCCGCCGCCTACGGGCCGCTGGCCACCGCGCTGGCCGAACTGGACGCCGATACCGCGGTCCTGGCGGTCGAGCTGCCCGGCCACGACCCCGGCAGACCCGACGAGCCCATGCTGTCGCTGCCCGAGCTGGTCACCACCATCCTCGCCGAGCTGCCGCCCAGCGACCAGGTCGTGCTCTACGGCCACTGCGTGGGCTCGGCGCCCGCCACCGAGGTCGCGTTACGGCTGGAGCAGGCGGGCGTGCCCGTGGCCGGGCTGTTCGTCGGCGGCAGCTTCCCCGACGCCCAGCTGCCCGGCAGGCTCTCGGCGTGGTGGAACCGGCGCTTCCCCGCCTCGCGGTGGAGCTCCGACCGTTCGCAACGCGACTTCCTGCGCACGCTCGGACTGGAGGAGGACGCCGGAGACGTCTCCCTCATGATCCGCGCCCTGCGCCACGACGTGGAGGAGGCCACCACCTGGTTCACCGAGCAACTGGCCGTCCCTCGCAGGCTCGACGCGCCCGTGATGTGCGTGATCGGCGAGCGCGACCGGGCGACCGAGCTCTACCAGGAGCGCTACAAGGAGTGGGGCGCCTTCGCCGACAGGGTCTCGCTCGCGGTGATCCCCAAGGCAGGCCACTACTTCCTCAAGCACCAGGCCGCCCAGGTCGCCGCGCTCATCGACGGCAGCCTGTCGGCGTGGTCGTCCGGCGACCTGCCCGAACCGGTCGGTGAGGTCGGTGTCACCGGCGACAGCGCCCGCCGCGACCTGCGCCGCTTCTACACCGTCGCCGCGGGACAAACCGCCTCGCTCCTGGGCAGCGCGCTCACCTCGTTCGCGCTGGGCGTGTGGGCCTACCAGAGCAGCGGACGCGTGGCGGACTACGCGCTGGTGACCATGCTCGCGGTCCTGCCCGCCCTGCTCGCCTCACCGCTGGGCGGCGCCATGGCCGACCGGGTCGACCGCAGGCTGGTCATGCTCGCCTGCGACGCCGTCTCCGCTCTGGCCACCGCCGCGCTGGTCCTGCTGCTGTGGTCGGGCGACCTCCGGATCTGGCAGGTCGGGGTCATCTCGGGGACGCTGTCACTGGTCACCGCCTTCCACCGGCCCGCCTACCTGGCGGCGGTCGCCCAGCTGGTGCCCAAGCCGTACCTGATGCAGGCCAACGCCGTCGCCAACCTCGGCACGGGGCTCGGCATGCTGCTTGCGCCCATGGCGGGTGCGGCGCTGGTGACGCTGTTCGGCCTGCACGGCGTGGTGGCCATCGACATCGTCACCTTCCTGATCGGCCTGGCCACGCTGCTGGCCGTCCGCTTCCCCGACCGGCTGTTCCACCGGCTCGAGGAAACCTTCACGCAGGCGATCGTGGGCGGCTGGCGCTTCCTCGTACGGCGTCGCCCGCTCATGATCATGATCGGGTTCTTCGTCGTCGAGAACTACCTCGGCATGCTCGCCCTGGCCGTGACCGTACCCACGCTGCTGTCGTTCGGCGACGTCGCCGCCGTCGGGACGGTCACCGCCGCGCAAGGTCTCGGCGCCGTCCTCGGCAGCCTGGTCATGGTGTTCTGGGGCGGCACCTCCCGCCGGGCGATCGGCATGGTGGGCTTCGTCAGCGGCTTCGGCCTCGGCGTGCTGCTGATCGGCCTGCGGCCCTCGGTCGTGCTGGCCGCCGTCGGCGGCCTGGTGTCGTGGCTGTTCCTGAGCGTCCTCAACGCGCACTGGCTGTCGCTCATCCAGATGAAGGTGGGACTGGAGCTGCAGGGACGCGTGCTCGCCACGAACCAGATGCTGGCGGTGTCGATGACGCCGCTGGCGTTCCTCACGGCGCCGCCGCTCACAGCGTTCTTCTCGCCGCTGCTGGAACCCGGAGGAGCACTCGCCGACACCGTCGTCGGCACGATCGTGGGCGTGGGGTCAGGCCGGGGCATCGGGCTCCTGCTGGCGGTGACCGGCGCACTGCTGGTGGTGTGGGGGGCGCTCGGGCTGTGGTACCGCCCGCTGCGCCGGATGGAGGACGACCTTCCCGACGCGGTGGCGGGCGCCGAGATCGCCGGCTCGCTCGACGCTGTCCAGGCCGAGGCCGACCGCTCGCTGCGCGTGACCGGCTGACCTGTCAGACGGCCCCGGCCCACGCCCGTCGGCGGGCAGGGGCCGTCGCCCAGGTGAGGAGCGGCTTCCTCCCGGGAGCCCGGTGGTGACTTCAGGCGAGCGGCGACGACGCTCGCACCGGCGCATGTACGATGATCAACCGTCGCGCTGGCAGGGCGGGAGTGGCCATGACATCGACGCGGGCCGGTCATGTGGTCGGCGGCCGCTACAGGCTGGTCGCCGAGCTGGGGTCCGGCGGTTTCGGGCGGGTCTGGAAGGACAGGGACGAGACCCTGGACGTCGACGTGGCGATCAAGGAACTGCGCCTGCCGCCGGGGATGACGCAGGCCGAGCAGGCCGAGCGGCTGGAGCGCGCCATCCGTGAGGCCCGCAACGCCGCCCGGTTGCGCACGTACGAGAACATCGTCGCGATCCACGACGTCGTCGTCGAGGACGGCCTGCCATGGATCGTCATGGAGCTGATCGACGGCTGCTCGCTGAACGAGCACCTCAAGGCGCACGGACCGCTGCCGGAGGACAGGGCCGCGCACGTCGCCGTGGCGCTGCTGGCGGCGATCGGCGTGGCACACCAGGAAGGTGTCGTGCACCGCGACATCAAGCCGGCCAACGTCATGCTCGCAGGGAACGGGAAGGTGCTGCTCACCGATTTCGGCACCGCGGTCCACAGCACCGACACCGCCCTGACCGCCACCGGGATGTTCGTCGGCTCCCCTGAGTACATGGCGCCCGAACGGTTGCGCGGCGCCGACGGACTCCCCGCCGGCGACCTGTTCTCCCTCGGCGCGACCCTCTACCAGGCCGTCGAGGGCGTCTCGCCGTTCCAGCGCGACACCCAGACCGCGACGCTGACCGCGGTCCTGCTGGAGGAGCCCCCGGTGCCGCAACGCGCAGGGCGGCTCACCCAGCTCGTCACCCGGCTGCTGGACAAGGACCCGGACAAGAGGCCGACGGTCGCCGAGGCTCTGACCATGACCGGAGAGCAGCCGGCGACTCATGTCCACCCGCAGCGCGGCACCAGGATCCTCACAGCACAGGAAAGCCCGGCGAGATGGCAGTCGAAGGCGCCTTGGTCGCTCGATTCGTACCGCCGAGCGCCGGCCAGACCGTCACCGCCGTCGTCGGCGTCACCGGATTCCTCTTCGGCGGCGGTGCCTTCGCCTCCGCTCTTGACGGCGCCGCCGAGATCTTCCTGAGCACGATGCTGAGCCACGACCATGAGTCCGCCGCGACGGTCTCACTGATCGTCATCACCGTCATCGTCCTCATCGCCATGGGCTGGGCCTGGGAGTCCAGGACGTCACGAAGCCCGAAACCCGGCTCGACCGGAGCCGGGCGATGAACTCGTGTTCCGGCTGCCCACGGTGACCGACTCGTCGGCGTGCTCGTCACCCGACCAGCGAAAAGGCCCGACTCCGATGCCGGGGGCGGTCGCCTAGCCGCGCGACGAGCTCTCCAGAGCCTCGTGGAGCCTCGTCGCCGCCTTCTCGGCGGCGGGTCTGGTGAGATCGGGATCGAACCGGCCGTAGAAGCCGCTGTGCTCCAGCGCGATCATGGCGTTGCCGACCCTGATGATCACGATCCGCGTCGCTCGCATACCAGAGGATCTTCGCCCCCTCACACGCAACCGCGTTGGGAGGCTCAGTCACCATCGCGTCAGGCGTCCTCCTGAATCGCGCGCAGCACAACGAACCCGACCGCGGCCGACATGACGACGGAGACAGTCACACCGACGGCGATCAGGATCTGTTGGAACCCTGGTCGGGCATGCGCACCACCGGACGCGTGGCGGGGGTTGGGGGTGCGTCCGTACATGTCGATTTCTCTCGATCATCTCGAGTGGCGCGGCGCGTTCGGCCGGTTCGAATCGCCGGCCAGCCACGCCGGGTAGGCATCGTTGCGCCTGCTCGCCTCGTCGTAGGCGCGCCGGGCCTGCTCGGCGACCTCGGCGGCCACCGCGGGGAAGGGGCCGTCGCGGTGCCAGGCCAGCAGGTGCCGGTACCAGAGCGGGTTGCCGGCGATCGGCCTGATCGCCAGACCGGGCGACTGGCGCGAGGTCGCCTGGCACAGGCTGACTCCCCGCCCCGCGAGCACGAGGTCGAGCAGGACCGTCCCCTCCACCTCGTGCCTGACCCTGATGGCCAGCCCCGCGTCGTGGAAGATCGTCGTCCAGTACTCCCTGATCCGGTCGTCGTCGGGCGGTGGCGCGATCCAGTCTTCGGCGGCCAGTTCCGCGAGGGTGACCTCGGTCCTGGCCGCGAGGGGGTGGCCTACGGCCATCATCGCGAAGACGGGCTCGCTCGCCACCGGCTGCAGGACGACGCCGGGGCCGGCCGCCAGCTCGAAGCCGGGACAGTCGCCCACGACCGCGAGCTCGAGCTGGGCGGCCTCGACCAGTTCGACGAGCCTGGTCGAGGCGCCGCGGGTGACGGTGGTCACCACGGCCTCCGGATGGGTCGCCTCGAGCCACGTCAAGAGCCCGGCCAGCAGCGGAGCGTTCACCGTGCCGATGCGCAACGTCCTGTTCCGGGCGGACGCGCGCAGTCCGAAGACCAGGTCGTCGATGGCGGGCAGGACGGCTCGCGATCTGGCCAGCACGAGTTCGCCGAACGCGGTGGGCCGCACGCCCTGCGCGGCCCGCTCGAACAGCGTGCCGCCGAGCATGGTCTCGATGCGGCGGAGCTGCGCGGTGAGGCCGGGCTGGGACAGGCGCAGCGTCTTGGCTGCCCTCGTCAGACTGCCTGACTCGGCGATGGCGCAGATGATGCGCAGGTGCCGGATCTCCACCTCCATAACCCAATGTTATGGGGAAATAGGAGCTTTCATCCTGGTGAACGGATCGACGACTATCTACCCACCCGGGAGGCCCATAACGATATGTGCCATTTCATATGGCAATGGTACAAAACGGGAGGTAGAGCGACATGTCAGGAAAACGCGGCCTGGTCGCCCTCGTGATCGGTCTCGCCGGTGTCGCGAGCGGCTGCGGTCAGGGTGCCGGTACGGCCGCGGCTCCGCAGGGCACGGCGAGCGCCAAGGGCGGTGTGCTGCACGTGCTGGCAAGCATCGACCTCGAGCACCTGGACCCGGCACGCAACTACGTCACCTCGTCGATGGACGTCGGCAGGCTGATCTACCGCACGCTCACCACCAACGCCGCGGCGCCCGGTCCCGCGGGCGGCGACATCGTCCCCGACCTGGCGACCGATCTCGGCACCCCCGCCGACGGGGCCAGGACCTGGACCTTCACCCTCAAGGAGGGCGTGAAGTTCGAAGACGGGCGGCCGATCACCAGCAAAGACGTCAAGTACGGCGTCGAGCGCACCTTCGCCCCCGAGTTCCCCGAAGGCCCGCCGTACGCGCGGATGTGGTTGCGGGGCGGTGACACGTACAAGGGCCCGCTCAACGGACAGGACCTGAAGTCGATCGAGACGCCCGACGACCGGACGATCGTGTTCCGGCTGAACCGGCCGGTCGCCGATTTCGGCTCGGCCGTCTCGATGCCGTTCTTCGCGCCCGTGCCCAAGGACAAGGAGGCCGGGGTCGCCTACGACAACCGGCCCTTCTCCTCAGGCCCCTACAAGATCGAGAAGTTCGAGCCGAAGAAGCGGATAGAGCTCGTCCGCAACGACCACTGGAACCGTGCCACCGACACCGTGCGCAAGGGACTGCCTGACCGCATCGTCATCGATCTCAACCTCGATCCAGCCGTGATCGATCAGCGGATGATCGCGGGCCAGGGCGAGGACGCCAACGCCGTGCAGTACGAGCCGATCGGCGCCGCCTCCGTCGCCCAGGTGCTCACCGACCCGGCGCTCAAGGAACGCCTGGTCACCGGTGAGTCGATCAACACGAGGTTCCTCTCGCTCAACACCAGCAGGAAACCCCTCGACCAGGTGAAGGTACGGCAGGCGATCGCCTACGCGCTGGACAAGGAGGCGCTGCGGACCGTGCGCGGCGGGCCCATCGCGGGCGACATCGCGACCACCCTCCTGCCACCGGCGATCCCGGGCCACCGTAAGGAGGATCCGTACCCGGCCGACGTGGCCAAGGCCAAGGCACTGCTCGCCGAGGCGGGATTCGCCTCCGGCATCGACCTCACCCTCGACGCCCCCGCCACGCCCGGCGGGAAGGCGCAAGGCGAGGCGATCCAGGCCTCCCTCGGCCGGGCCGGCATCAGGGTGAAGATCAACGAGATCAGCTCGTCGGCGTTCTGGAGCACGGTCGGTACCGCAAGCCAGCAGCATGACCTGGTCATCGACGGCTGGACGCCGGACTGGACAGGAGCCTCGACCTACCTGCCGAACATCCTGGACGGGCGGCTCATCGTCAAGCAGGGCAACCAGAACCGGGCGCACTACGACTCGGTCGAGGTCAACAAGCGCTTCGACGAGATCGCCGCGATGACGGACGCCGACGCCGCCGCGACCGCCTACGGCGAGCTGGCCACACGGATCATGCAGGACGCGCCGATCGTGCCGTTCCTGTGGGACAAGTCGGCCTTCCTCACCGGGGCGAACGTGACCGGCGCCTACGGGCACGTCGCCTACGTCGGGCGGGTCGACCTCGCCACGGTCGGTCTCAAGAGCGCCCGATGACGCTCACCCAGGCGGCCGGCATACCAGCGGGCGAGCCCGACGTCGCCGTCTCACCGGCGCGGCAGCTCGCCCGGCGCGTCCTGGCCGACCGCGCCGCCACCGCCGGTGTCACGGTCATCGCGCTCCTCGTGCTCATGGCCCTCGGTGCCCCTCTGATCACCGCCCTCACCGGCCAGTCGCCCACCGAGTTCCACCCTGAGGCGATCGACCCCGCCCTGGGCGGCCTGCCGAAGGGCCCGTGGGGCGGGATCAGCGCCGAACACCCCCTCGGCGTCGAACCCGCCACGGGCCGCGACGTGCTCGCCCGCGTCGTCTGGGGCGCCCGCCTCTCCCTGCTGATCTCCCTGCTGGCCACCGTACTGTCCACCACGATCGGCACCGTGCTCGGCCTCGTCGCCGGTTTCCTGGGCGGCTGGGCCGACATGGTGATCGGCCGTGTGATGGACCTGCTGATGTCCTTTCCGAGCCTGATCTTCATGATCGCGCTCATGTCCGTCGCCCCCGACGGCGACAGGGAGCTGATGCTGGTCGCCGTGCTCGGCCTGTTCGGCTGGCCGTACATCGGCAGGATCGTCCGCGGTCAGGCCATGGCGCTGGCCGGCAGGGAGTTCGTCGAGGCGGCCAGGGTGCTGGGCGCCACCCGGAGGACGATCCTGTTCAGGGAGGTCCTGCCCAACCTCACCGGGCCGATCATGGTCGTGGCGACGCTGTCGATCCCCGGCTACATCGCCACCGAGGCGGGCCTGTCCTTCCTGGGAGTGGGGGTGCGCCCGCCGACCCCCTCGTGGGGCCAGATGATCGCCTCGGCCGTGCCCTGGTACGCGGCCGACCCCGTCTACTTCCTCGTTCCCGGCCTGTTCCTGCTGGTCACCGTGCTGGCGTTCAATCTGGTCGGCGACGCGTTCGGAGACGTCCGGTGATCGCCTATCTCCTCAAGAGGCTCGGCGCGGCCGCCGCGATCCTGCTGGTCGTCTGCGCGCTCACCTTCGCGATCTTCTACATCGCGCCGGACGACCCCGCTCAGAAGGCGTGCGGCAAGGCCTGCACCCCCGAGCGGATCGAGCAGATCCGGGGCCAGCTCGGCCTCGACGCGCCGGTCCCCGAACAGTTCGCCTCCTATGTGCGGGGCATCTTCGCCGGGCGCACCTACGGCACGGGATCGACCGCGATCGAGTGTCCCTTTCCCTGCCTCGGCTTCAGTTTCCAGACCAATGTGCCCGTGCAGGAACTTCTGGTCGCCAGACTGCCGGTGAGCGCGTCCATCGCGATCGGCGCGGCCGTGCTGTGGCTGCTCGTCGGCGTCGCCGCCGGGGTGCTCGCCGCGCTGCGCAAGGGCTCGTGGTGGGACAGGACGGCGATGGGGGCCGCGCTCGGCGGCATCTCGCTGCCGATCTACCTCACCGCGCTCGTCCTGCAGTACCTCCTCGTCGTGGCATTCGACGTCCTGCCGTATCCGAGGGCCGTCGGCCTGCTGGAGGATCCGGCCGGCTGGTCCGCCTCGATGCTGATGCCGTGGATCGCACTGGCCGCGCTCTACGCGGGCATGTACGCCCGGCTGACGCGCACCGAGCTGATCGGCGCGCTGAACCAGAACTTCGTCCGCACCGCCCGGGCCAAGGGCCTGCCCGAACACGTCGTCGTACGGCGGCACGCGCTACGGCCCGCGCTCACCCCGGTCGTGACCGTCTTCGGCATGGACCTCGGCGCGCTCCTCGGTGGCGCGCTGATCACCGAGTCGGTGTTCGGCCTGCCCGGCGTGGGCAAGCTTGCCGCCGACGCGATCAACAGTTCGGACCAGCCGGTGATCCTCGGCGTGACGCTGTTCGCCGCGGCCTTCATCGTCTTCGCGAACGTGGTCGTGGACCTTCTCTACGCGGTGCTCGACCCGCGGATCAGGCTGGGGGCCTCGTGACACTGCTCGACGTCAAGGACCTCACGGTCTCCTTCGGCGAGACCAGGGCCGTCGACGGACTGTCCTTCAGCCTGGAACGAGGACGCGTGCTCGGACTGGTCGGCGAGTCGGGCTGCGGCAAGTCGGTGACCAGCCTCGCCGTCATGGGCCTGCTCAACGGCGCCACGACCGGCGGCGAGATCTGGTTCGACGGCCAGGAACTGCTCGCCGGCGACCGGCGGGCCGTCCGGAGGCTGCGCGGCGACCGGCTGGCGATGATCTTCCAGGATCCGCTGTCGTCGCTCAACCCCTACTACCCGGTCGGCTTCCAGATCGCCGAGGCCTACCGGGCGCACCGCCGTACCAGCAGGAGACAGGCGCGGGCGATCGTGGTCCGGATGCTGGAACGCGTCGGGATCCCCGAGGCGGAGCGGCGCGCCCGCGACTACCCGCACCAGTTCTCCGGCGGCATGCGGCAGCGCGTGATGATCGCGATGGCGCTGTGCCTGGAGCCGGAGCTGATCATCGCCGACGAGCCGACCACCGCGCTCGACGTGACCGTGCAGGCGCAGATCCTCGCCCTGCTCGACACGCTGCGCGAGGAGTACGGCACCGCGGTCCTGCTGATCACGCACGACCTCGGCGTGGTCGCGGGGACAGCCGACGAGGTCGTCGTCATGTACGGCGGGCGGGCCGTCGAGCGGGGAGAGGTGCACGCGCTGTTCGAGGACCCTCGTGAGCCGTACACCCGCCGCCTGCTGGCCGCCGTCCCCAGGATCGACCGGCCCGTGCCCGACCGTCTGGAGACCCTTTGACCCCCCTGCTGGAAGCCGAAGGCCTGGTCAAGCGCTTTCCCATGCGCCACCCGCTGACCCGCCGCGTCACCGGCCACCTGACCGCGGTCGACGACGTCTCCCTGACCGTACGGCGGGGCGAGACGCTCGGCCTGGTCGGCGAGTCGGGCTGCGGCAAGTCGAGCACGGCCAGGCTGATCACCCGGCTGGCCGAGCCGACCGGGGGCAGGGTCCGCTTCGACGGGCTGGACATCACCACGATGGGCGAGGTCGCCCTGCGCCCTGTCCGCCGCGACCTCCAGATGATCTTCCAGGACCCGTTCTCCTCGCTGAACCCCCGCATGACCGTCGAGGCGATCCTGTCGGCCCCCTTCCGCTACCAGGGCCTCAAGCCGGAGCCAGGCCGGATCGGCGAGCTGCTGCGACGGGTGGGGCTGCGCCCCGAGCACGCCGAACGGCTGCCGCACCAGTTCTCCGGCGGGCAGGCACAGCGCATCGGCATCGCCCGCGCGCTGGCTCTTCGCCCGAAGCTGGTCGTCTGCGACGAGCCGGTGTCCGCGCTCGACGTCTCGGTCCAGGCGCAGATCCTCAACCTGCTGCGCGACCTGCAGGAGGAGTTCGAGCTCAGCTACGTGTTCATCGCCCACGACCTCGGCGCGGTACGCCAGGTGTGCGACAAGATCGCGGTCATGTACCTCGGCACGGTCGTGGAGATCGCCGACCGTGACGAGCTTTTCGCCCGTCCTTCCCACCCGTACACGGCCGCGCTGCTGGCCGCGGTACCCATCCCCGACCCGAGGATCGAGCGGGCCAGGCCCCGCGTCGTGCTCTCCGGCGACCTGCCCAGCCCGGCGAACCCGCCCAGCGGGTGCCCCTTCCGCAGCCGATGTCCGCGAGCGGCCGAGAGATGCGCGCTGGAGCGGCCCGCGCTGGCGGAAGTCGCACCCGGCCATCGGGTCGCCTGCCATTTCCCTCTCGATCCGCCCCGCGACACCACCCGATGATCGGCCCCCGCCCGGCGAAAGGAGTCCCGTGACCAGGCTTCACCTGGCCGACCACGTCTTCCCCGTCCCGCTCGACCACACCGACCCAGGCGGCCCTTTCATCGAGGTGTTCGCCCGTGAGGTGGCCGACGCCGCGCGGGCGGCGGAGAACCTGCCATGGCTGCTCTACCTTCAGGGCGGTCCCGGTGGTCGCTCGCCCAGGCCGCTGGGCACGGACGGCTGGCTCGCTCACGCGCTCAGGACGCACCGGGTGCTGCTTCTCGACCAGCGCGGCACCGGCCGCAGCACCCCCGTCACGCCCCGCACCCCTGAGCGGGTCGGCGACCTGGCCGGATACCTGCGGCACTTCAGGGCCGACTCGATCGTGGCCGACTGCGAGCTGATCCGCCGGCGGCTCGGTGTCGAGCGGTGGGAGACGCTGGGCCAGAGCTACGGCGGCTTCCTGACGATGACATACCTGTCGACGGCGCCCGAGGCGTTGAAGGCCTGCTACGTCACGGGCGGGCTGCCCGGCCTGACCGCCACCGCCGACGAGGTCTACGCCCGTACCTACCCGAGGGTCGCGGCCAAGGTCAGGCAGTACTACTCCCGCCATCCCTCCGACACCGGCAGGGTCGGGCGCGTCCTCGACCGGCTGCACGAGGGCGGCGTCAGGTTGCCCGACGGCGACCTGCTCACCCCGCACAGGTTCAGGACGCTCGGCCTGGCCTTCGGCATGGGGAACGGGTTCGATCGGGTGCACTGGCTCATGGAGGACGCCTTCGACGGTGCGGAGCTGTCGCACGACTTCCTCTACCAGGTCATGCAGCTCACCGGCTTCACCGGCAACCCGCTCTTCGCGGTGCTGCAGGAGAGCATCTACGGCCAGGGCGCCAAGCCCACCGCCTGGGCGGCCGAGCGGGCCCTGGCCGACTTCCCCCATTTCGGCCGGCATGCCGACTCCCTGCTGTTCACCGGCGAGATGATCTACCCCTGGATGTTCGAGGAGGTCGCGGCGCTGCGTCCCTTCGCCGAGGCCGCCGACCGGCTCGCCCGCGTGGAGGACTGGCCCGCGCTGTACGACCTCGACCGCCTGGCCGCCAACCAGGTGCCGGTCGCGGCCGTGGTGTACCACGACGACATGTACGTCGACGCGGGCCTGTCACTGGAGACCGTTCAGGCCGTCGGCAACGTGCGCGCCTGGGTCACCAACGAGTGGGAGCACGACGGGGTCACCGCCTCGGGCGAACGCGTGCTCGCCCGTCTCATGGAACTAGCGATCTGAAAGGACTTCCGATGTTGCGTCCGTTAGTGCTGGCGACCGCACTCGCCGCGTCCGTCCTCGCGGTCCCGGCGTCCGCCCACGCCGCCGCGCCCCGCGCCACTGAGACTCGCGCCGCTGAGACTCGCGCCACTGAGACTCGCGCGTGCGCGCTGCCCGGCCGTACCGGCTGGACCGACGAGGGCCACGACACCGACCACCGGCAGTTCCGCGCCGCGACCGGCCGGATCAGGGCCGTCATGCTGTTCGTCGACTTCCCCGACGCGGCCGCCGAGGGCGGCACCGTGCAGTACGCCGATCACTTCGCGCCCGCCGAGAAGTGGCTCGCGGCCGCGTCGTACGGCAGGGCGCGGCTGAGCATCACCCCGGTGCACACGTGGTTCAGGATGCCGCAGGACAGCACCACGTACGGTTTCGACAGGGGGATCAGCTACGAGCAGCACCGGCTCTACGTCCGGCAGGCGGTGGCCGCGGCCGACGCCGAGGTGGACTTCTCCGCCTACGACATCGTCTACATCGTCCCTTCGAGGAACGCGGCGGCGGTGCGGTTCTCACCGACCTACCTGTGGGACCCGGCCCAGAGCGGCGTGGTCGCCGACGGCGCCGAGGTGAAGTGGGGCGTCACGTTCGGCCAGGACATGTGGCGCTGGGGTCACAAGGTGCTCGCGCACGAGACCGGCCACATCTTCGGCCTGCCCGACCTCTACTCCTTCACCGGGCCCGACTACCACCGCTTCGTCGGCGGCTGGGACGTGATGGGGCTGATCAGCGGCCCTTCACCGCAGCCCTTCGCGTGGCACGCGTGGAAGCTCGGTTGGATCTCCGACGGCCAGGTGGCGTGCGTGCCCGCCTCTGGCGGAACCTACCGGCTCACGCCCGTCGAGCGGCCTGGCGGGCGCAAGCTCGTCGTGGTCAGGACCGGCGACACGAGCGCCTACGCCATCGAGTCCCGGAAGGGAAGCGAGTGCTCGGGCGGGATGGTGATCTACAAGGTCGACTCGGCGGTGGCCACCGGAGAGGGGCCCATCCGCGTGATGGACGCCAAGCCTGACGCCGTCCCGCCGGCCGGCTGCCACGCCCTCGACGACGGCGCCTACGGCCCCGGCCAGGTCTTCACCGACGAGTCGGCGAAGGTGCGCGTCGAGGTCAAGGGAGACCTCGTCCGGGTCGATCGGCTCGGTGTCTGACCCTGTATCGACCGGAGTTCGCCATGAGGCGTTCTCCCGATCATCATCTCGTCGGCCGGTGTGGTCTGCCTCACCGGCGCGGCGGCGGCCGCTCCGTCCCCGTCCGGGGACGGGGCGAGCAGTTCCTCAAGCCCATCCGTCAGCTCATCGAATCGGTCAACGCCACCAGGACCGAACTCCTCGGCGCCTTGAGCAAGGTCCGACCGGTCAGGGATACAGCCCGTAACGGAAGGGAACCCGCCAGAGATGTACGCGTGACGCTCGGCCGACGAGGGGAATCCATGGATCCACTGGCTCCAGGCGATCCACAGCAGGTCGGACGGTACCGACTGGGCGGCAGGCTTGGTGCCGGCGGCATGGGCGAGGTCTTCTGGGGGCTGTCGCCGTCCGGCCGGGCCGTCGCCGTCAAGCTCGTACGGCGTGAACTGGGTCGCGACATCGAGTTCCGGCGACGGTTCGCCCAGGAGGTCGAGGCGGCCAAGCGCGTCAGCGGCTTCCACGCCGCCCCCGTGGTGGACGCCGATCCTGACGGCGAGCCCCCCTGGTTGGTCACCGCGTACGTGCCAGGTCCCTCCCTCAGCACCGTCCTCCATCATCACCGCGCGTTGCCCGAACACTCTCTGCATATCCTCGCAGTCGGCCTGGCGGAAGCGCTGGAGGCCATTCATCGCGCCGGAGTCATCCACCGCGACCTGAAACCCGCCAACATCCTGCTGGCACACGACGGCCCGCGCGTCATCGACTTCCGCTGTGCGCCCGCAACCGTGCTGGATCTCCTGAGCGACCCGCTTCTGTACCTCCAACACAGAAACGGCGGTGCCCTGAAGGACACCACCGTTGATCACATTTCCGTAGTACTCGCTTCCGCCCTCGAAGAGCGGTGTTCGAGCAGCACGTCTTGGGTGGAGCTAAGGAGACTCGAACTCCTGACCCCCTCCATGCCATGGAGGTGCGCTACCAACTGCGCTATAGCCCCTGGTCACCGCTCCGAGTCCTCCCGTTGCGGCGCTCGCAGAGCATATAACCTTCCCTCTCGATTCGCATAATCGAGAGTTCGGGCGCCGTTCACCCGCCGCCAGGGAGCGCATGCACGCCCCCCGACGGTCAGGACGCGGCGTCTGGGGTGTCGTCGCTGTTGATCGGCTCGGGCAGCGTGCCCGCGTTGTGCTCGAGCAGGCGCCATCCCTTGCGCCCCTCCTCCAGCACCGACCACGAGCAGTTGCCGAGCCCGCCCAGCGCCGACCACAGTTCCTGCGGCAGCCCGAGCAGGTGGGCGATGCCGAGTCGCAGCGCCGCCCCGTGCGAGGCGACGACCAGCAGGCCGTCGTCGTCGAGCTTGCCCGCCCATCTGCGCAGCGCCGCCCCGACCCGGTCGGCCACCTCCGGCACGGGCTCGCCGTCGGGCGCCTCCCACGAGACGTATTCGGCGGGCCAGCGCTCGGCGATCTCCTCGCGGGTCAGGCCCTCCCACGCGCCGCCACCGCGCTCGCGGAAGGCCTTGTCGACCGAGACGTCGAGGCCGACCAGGCGACCGACCGCGAGCGCCGTGTCGTTGGCCCGCCGCAGGTCGGAGGAGACGATCATGGTGGGCCGCAGCGACGCCAGCAATGAAGCCGCCCTCGCCGCCTGGGCGAGGCCGGTCTCGTCGAGCGGGATGTCGGTGTGGCCTTGGAAACGGTGCTCCACATTCCACAGGGTCTGGCCGTGGCGCAGGCAGACGATCCGCTTGCTCACGTACGGGCCCTCTGGGCGGCCGTCTGGGTGACGCTCTCCGGCAGCGCGATGGCGGGGCAGTCCTTCCAGAGGCGCTCGAGCGCGTAGAAGGTGCGGTCCTCTTCGTGCTGCACGTGAACGACGATGTCGATGAAGTCGAGGAGCACCCAGCGCCCCTCCCTCTCGCCCTCGCGGCGGACCGGCTTGGCATCGCACTCGATGCGCAGCCTGTCCTCGATCTCGTCGACGATGGCGCGCACCTGACGGTCGTTGGTGGCGGAGCAGAGCACGAAGGCGTCGGTGATGACGAGCTGGTCGCTCACGTCGTAGGCGAGAATGTCGTCGGCCAGCTTGTCGGCGGCGGCCTCGGCCGCGACTCTGACGAGCTGAACGGATCTTTCGGATGCTGTCACGATGCGGGTCTGTCCTCCTGTGTGACTACGTGTATAGCCCACGCTTACCCTGATAGTATCCCCGGCCGCCGCTAGATATAGCTCCGCGCCTGCAGGCCGTACATCTCGGCCTAAATCCCGCCGAGCGCCATCGACGACGCGTGGTCGCCCTCCTCCGCCACCCTGCCCTGGTCGAGGACGTAGATGCGGTCCGCCCGGCCACGGCGATGCGCTGCCACTGGCCGCACCCCACCATGACCACCGTGTCCACCCGGCTGGTGCGCCAGGTGAGGGCCAGCATGTCGCGGATCAGCGCGGGCAACCTGCGCACCATCGTGAACAACCCCGACGCGGCGGCCTCCGCGTCGTGCGCCCACCACGACTCTTCCTTCAGCTCGATCCGTCGAGCGTCTCCTCAGACACTCCATGGAGGCTAACCCGCGTGGTAAAGGCCGCGCTTCCCGATGTATTGCACGATTCCGTCCGGCACCAGATACCAGATCGGCTCGCCCTCCGACACCCTGTGCCTGCACTCCGAGGAGGAGATCGCCAGCGCGGGGATCTCGATCAGGCTCACCTTTCCCTCCGGCAGCCCGGGATCGCGCAGCGTGTGCCCCGGCCTGGTGCAACCCACGAAATGGGCGAGCTCGAACAACTCGGAGGCGTCCTGCCAGTCGAGGATCGCCGACAGCGCGTCGGCGCCGGTGATGAAGAACAACTCGGCCTCGGGGCCGTAGATCTCCTTGATGTCACGCAGCGTGTCGATCGTGAACGTCGGCCCCGGCCGGTCCACATCCACCCTGCTCACCGAGAAGCGCGGGTTCGACGCGGTCGCGATCACCGTCATCAGGTACCTGTCCTCGGGCGCCGACACCTCCCTGGCCGCCTTCTGGTACGGCCTGCCCGTCGGGACGAAGACGACCTCGTCGAGATCGAAGTGATGGGCCACTTCGCTCGCCGCGACCAGGTGACCGTGGTGGATCGGGTCAAAGGTTCCACCCATCACCCCCACGCGTCTCTTTCCCTGGACACTGGGCGCGTTCATCATGAAACGGACCTTACGCGGATGCCTCACGCAAGCATTAAGCACCCCCCTTGCTGAGAAACGCGCATCCCACCCGCCGCCGACGTAGCATGCCGGACATGACGACCACCCCGGATCGCAACCGCGTGCAATTGCCCGGCATCTCGTCCCGTGCCTACGAACACCCCGCAGACAGGTCCGCTCTGGTCGCTCTGCGCAAGCTCAGTGGGTTCGACACGGTTCTCAAGCAGATGTCCGGGCTGATCAGCGAGCGCCGGCTGCGCCTTATGTACCTCGCCTCTGCCGTGCGGGTGAGCGAGACACAGTTCCGCTCCCTGTACGACATGGGCCGCGACGCCGCCTACATCCTTGACCTGCACCGGGTCCCTGAGATCTACGTTCAGCAGGATCCGCAGGTCCAGGCCAAGGCGATCGGCTTCGACGACCCGTTCATCGTGGTGACGACGGGTCTGCTGAACCTCATGAACGAGGAGGAGCAGCGCTTCGTCATCGGCCACGAGACCGCGCACATCCTGTCGGGCCACGCCGTCTACCGGACGATGCTCGACATCCTCACCCGCCTGGCCACCCGCGTGGCCTGGATCCCGCTCGGCTACATCGGCCTGCGCGCGATCGTGGCGGGCCTCGAGGAGTGGTATCGCAAGTCGGAGCTGTCCGCCGACCGCGGCGGCCTGCTCACCGGGCAGGACCCGGAGGCCGCCAAGCGCGCGCTGATGAAGCTCGCCGGCGGCGACTACACCAACGAGATGAACATCGAGGCCTTCCTGGCCCAGTACCAGGAGTACGACACCGCGGGCGACCTGCGGGACGGCTTCCTGAAAGTCCTCAACCTGCTCGGCACCACCCACCCCTTCGCGGTGGTCCGCGTCGCCGAGCTCGACAAGTGGCAGCGCAGCGGCGAGTACGAGCGCATCATCGGCGGCGACTACCCTCGCCGCGAGGACGACTCCAACGCCCGCGTCACCGACGAGGTCAAGGCGGCGGCCGAGTCCTACCGCCGCTCCTGGTCGGAGTCCCAGGACCCGTTCATCGGCGTCCTGCGCGACGTCGCCGAGGGCGCGGTCAACGCGGGCGAGCGCATCTTCAACCGCTTCTCCCGCCGCGACGGCAACTGACCAACACAACCACGAAAAAGGTCTGGAAGTGAGATCTTCCAGACCTTTTCCATGCGCACCTCACGCCTCTACTGTCGCGCACCATGAGATCATCTTTCGCCATGGCGGCGCTGGCCTGCGCTGTCATGCTTCCCCTTTCCGGTACGGCCACCGCCGCGACCGCGAGTCCCATCGACGACGCCAAGCTCATCGCGAACCCTCTCTACGAGGCAGGACCGCTGCCCGCGACGTCGTGCACGGAGAAGCCGATCAAGCGCAACGACAAGGCGCTGGCCCGCGCCTACATCAACGGCGTCGTGGCATGCCTGGACCGCACATGGGGACGGCACCTCAAGGCCGCGGGGCTGCCGTTCCGCAAGATCACCGTGAAGCACGTGGCGAAGATCCCGAAGAAGTACTGCGGCTACGACATCGGAGACTCCAACTCGCAGAGCTACTACTGCCCCAAGACCGGCACGCTGGTCTTCCAGCTGGGCGCGGACTGGCTCGATGACGCCGGAGACATGTGGCTGTTCAACATGACGGCCGCCATGTACGGCATCCACGTACAGAACCTCGTCGGCATAGAGAAGGCCTATCTGAAGCTGACCTACGCCAACAAGAGCGAGATGTATGAGCAGGACCGGCGGGTCAACCTCCAGTCCGACTGCCTGGGTGGCGCGTTCGTCCGGAGCGTGTGGCCGATGAAGGGCCGCTCCGCGGAGGACTGGCAGGTGGTGCTGGGCTACACCCAGACGGGCGGCGACGAGCCGGGAGAACCCCGCTGGCTCGGCAAGGGCAGCACCCGCGTGGCCTGGACGAAGAACGGTTACGCCGAGGGCGACCCCGCGGCGTGCAACACCTGGGCCGCCGAGCCCGCCGACGTGGCCTAGAGCAGGAGGGCGATCGCGCGGACCGCGGCGGCGCAGAGGGCGACGAAACCGCCCAGGACCGCCAAGGCGCGCAGACCCTCCTTGCGCAGGTCGGGCAGGTGGGTGCCGACCCGCTCGACCTCCCTGCCGGTGATCGCCCCGCACAACACGCCGAACACGACGCCCGCCGCGGTCACCGGCGCGGGCTGCTGCCACCAGTCGGGCCCGAGCTCGCCGCCCGCCACCATCCACAGCACCCCGCCGGCCGCCGCGGCGACCGGCAGCCCGGGCCAGCCCGCCGCGGTGAGCGCCGATCCGGCGAGCGCGACCGGGAACAGCAGCACCCGCAGCGACACCCGCACCCGTTTCGAGGTGCGCTTCCTCACCATCCAGTGGCCGGTCCACACGGTGCGCACCAGCACCACGAACACCCCGGTGATCGCCACGCCCGCGATCGGCCAGATCACCGTCGCCACCACGCACGGCACCGCCAGCACCGCCAGCAGGAGCAGGGCCGCGTTACCGGCGGGCAGGGTGGTCGAGGCCGCCTCCGCCCGCGCGGCCGGGGTCCGCCTGACCCGCGCCGCCCTGGCCTGCGCTCGCGCCGCCGCCTTGCCGTCGTCGGTGGCGCGGCTCCGGGAGGCGCCCGGCATGCGGCTCCGGACGAGCTTCGGCTCCTCCGCCGCCCGCGCGCGTGCCGTTTTCGGCTCCTCGGCGACCCGTCCGCGCCCTGTCTTGGCGTCGTCGGCCACGCGCGACCTGACGACCTTGCCCTCCTCCAGGGCCCTGGAGCGGCCGGCCTTGCCGTCCTCGCCGCTCCTGGACCTGCCCGCTTTCCCGTCGTCGGGAATCCTGGGTCTGACCTGCTTGCCGTCGTCGGGAATCCTGGGTCTGACGGGCTTGCCGTCGTCGGGGGTTCTGGGCCTGACCGGCTTGCCGTCGTCCGGGGCGGGGCGCGGCCTGACGACCTTGCCCTCCTCGCCCGCCCTCGGCCGGACCGCCTTGCCGTCCTCCACGACTCGCGGCTTGACGACCTTGGGCTCCTCGGCCTTGCCTCTGGCGGCCTTGACCTCCTCGTCGGCGCGAGTCCGCGCCGCCTTGGCCGCGTCGGCCGCCCTCCCCCTGAGCGCCTTCACGTCGTCGTCCGTCGCGGCGACCGTGGCCCTGGCGAGCCTGGCCAGCCGGTCGGCCAGCAGCGCGGCGGTGGGCCGCTTGCCCGGCTCCCTGTTGAGCGCGGCCCGCACCAGCGGCAGCAGCCCTGCGGGCACACCCTTGAGGTCGGCCTGGCCGTTGAGAACGGCGTACATCTGCGCCTCGACCGTGCCCCGCCCGAACGTGGGCCGCCCCGTCGCGGCGAAGGCCACGGTCGCCGCCCACGCGTGGACGTCCGCGGGCTCGCCCACGTGCTCGTCGGCGAACAGCTCGGGCGCCGCGTAGCCGGGCGTGCCGAGGAAGGTGCCCGTCATCGTCAGCCTGGTGGCGTCGATGACCTGCGCGATCCCGAAGTCGATCAGCACGGGTCCTTCGGCGCCCATGAGGATGTTGGCCGGCTTGAGGTCTCGGTGGATGACTCCCGCGGCGTGGACGATCGCCAGGGCCGCCGCCACCCCCTGCGCCACCTCCACCAGGTCGGCGCCGCGCAGCGGCCCGCTGCGCCGTACCCGGTCGAGCAGCGTGTCACCCTCGATGTGCTCCATCACCAGGTACGGCCTGGCGCAGCCGAGATCGGCGTCGAGCACCCGGGCGACGTACGGGCTCTCGACCCTGCGCAACGCCCGTACCTCGCGCTCCAGGCGGATGCGCGAGGCGGAATCCTCGATCAGGTCGTGAAGCACCTTGAGGGCGACGTGCTCACCCCTGCGGGTGCTGGCGAGATACACCTCACCCATGCCGCCACGGCCGAGCCGTTCGAGCAAGGTGTAAGGCCCGACCTTGCCGAGCTTGCTCACGCTCCCTCCCCGCTCGGCGCGCCCATAAGGGGCACAACCTTAGCGGTGCGCCGCCCGTTTACGTTCGCGGCGCGCCGGTCATCGATGGGAAGTGTCGGACAGCATCGCCTCGAGCCCTGTCGTGGGCTCCTCGGCGAGCTTCTTACGGCCTTTCCTGCGCCAGTTGATATGTCCGCGACTCTCCAACCACAGCAGCAACCGGTCGGCGGCGAACAGCACCACACCCGCGAAAATGATCGCTATCACCAATGCCATGGAGGCCAGTCAAACCATGAACGGGGTCCGGTGCCAACTCAGACACGCGTCTCAGCCGCCGGAGGCCGGGATGACCGTACCCTTTGACGTGCGAAGATGCCCTTCTCCGGTGTAGACCCATTTGGTAGAGGTCAGCTCGGGAAGACCCATGGGTCCGCGCGCGTGGAGTTTCTGGGTGGAGATGCCGATCTCGGCGCCGAACCCGAACTCGCCACCGTCGGTGAACCGGGTGGAGGCGTTGACCGCGACGGCGGCGGAGTCGACCCGCTGGACGAACCTGCGGGCGGCTCCCTGCGAGCGGGTGACGATCGCGTCGGTGTGGCCGGAGCCGTACTTCCTGATGTGGGCGACCGCGGCCTCCAGCGAGTCGACGACGGCGGCGGCGATGTCGAGCGACAGATACTCGGCGTAGTAGTCGTCCTCCGTCGCCGGAACCACCCCGCCGTGGGCGGCCACACGCTCGTCACCGTGGACGGTGACACCCGCCTCGGACAGCGCCGCCAGCGCCATGGGCAGGAAGCGCTCGGCCACGTCCACGTGGACGAGGAACGTCTCGGCCGCGTTGCACACCGAGGGCCGCTGGGCCTTGGCGTTGACCAGGATCTGCACGGCCAGATCGAGGTCGGCGTCCGCGTCGACGTACACGTGGCAGTTGCCCACGCCTGTCTCGATCACCGGGACGGTCGACTCCTCGACCACCGAGTTGATCAGTGAGGCGCCGCCGCGCGGGATCAGCACGTCGACCAGGCCGCGTGCCCGCATCAGCTCCTTGACCGAGTCGCGGGTCAGCCCGGGCACCAACTGGACGGCTCCGGCGGGCACCTCGGTCGCCTCCAGCGCCTCCTGCATGATCCTCACAAGCGCGGTGTTGGAGGAGTAGGCGCTGGAGGAGCCGCGCAGCAGGACCGCGTTGCCGCTCTTGAGGCACAGCGCGGCGCCGTCGACGGTGACGTTGGGACGGCCCTCGTAGATGATGCCGATCACGCCGAGCGGCACCCTGAGCTGGCGCAGCTCCAGCCCGTTGGGCAGGGTGCCGCCGCGCACGACCTCGCCGACGGGGTCGGGCAGTTCGGCGATGTCGCGTACGGCCTGCGCGATGGCCTCGATCCTGGCCTCGTCGAGCCGCAGCCGGTCGATCATCGCCTCGGAGGTGCCGCCCTCGCGCGCCTTGTCGACGTCGACGGCGTTGGCCTCGATGATCTCCTTGCCGTGCTCGACCAGAGCGTCGGCGACGGCGCGCAGTGCCCTGTCCTTGGCCGCCCGCGGCAGCGGGGCCAGCTCGGCGGCGGCCTCGCGTGCCGCGCGGGCAACCTTCAGGAACTCCTCGGACATCGCGCCCGTCCTCTCTCCGCGTCTGTCAGCTGTGGGACTCCAGTATGACGATGTCGTCACGGTGGATGAGCTCACGTTCATATTCCGGACCGAGCTCGCTGGCCAGCTCCTTCGTCGAGCGCCCAAGGAGCCCGGGGATCTCCACGGCGTCGAAGTTGACCAGCCCGCGGGCGACCACCCGCCCGCGGGGCCCGCACAGGTCGACGGGGTCGCCGGCGGCGAACTCGCCCTCCACCGACACCACGCCCGCGGGCAGCAGCGACTTGCGCCGCGAGACGACCGCCTCGACCGCGCCCTCGTCGAGCGTCAGCCGCCCGCGCCCGGTGGTCGCGTGCGCCAGCCACAGCAGTCTGGTGCCCGGGTGGCGGCCACCCGGGTGGAAGAACGTGCCGACGTCGGCTCCGGCCAGCGCCTGCGCGGCGTGCGCGGCCGCGGTCAGCACCACTGGCACACCCGCTCCCGTGGCGATGCGCGCGGCCTGCACCTTGGTCACCATGCCGCCCGTGCCGACGGCCGCGCCGTTCTTGCCGAGCTCGACACCCGCCAGGTCCTCGGGGCCGCGCACCTCGGCCAGCCTCGTGGAGCCCGCGCGCGAGGGCGGCCCGTCGTACAGCGCGTCGACGTCGGACAGCAGAACCAGCGCGTCGGCGTGGATGAGGTGCGCCACCAGGGCCGCCAGGCGGTCGTTGTCGCCGAAGCGGATCTCGTCGGTGGCCACGGTGTCGTTCTCGTTGACGACCGGCATGATGCCGAGCTCCAGCAGCCGGTTGAGCGTGCGCTGGGCGTTGGCGTGGTGCGAGCGGCGCATCATGTCGTCGGCCGTCAGCAGCACCTGGCCGACGCGCATGCCGTACCTGGCGAAGGAGGAGGTGTAGCGGGCGACGAGCACGCCCTGACCGACGGAGGCGGCGGCCTGCTGGGTGGCCAGGTCACGCGGACGTGCGGTCAACCCGAGCGGGCCGAGCCCCGCGGCGATCGCGCCGGAGGAGACCAGCACGATCTGCGTGCCGGTACGGCGCCGCGCCGACAGCACGTCGACCAGCGCGTCGACCCGGTCGACGTCGATGACGCCCTGGGGGGTGGTGAGCGAGGAGGAGCCGACCTTGACGACGACCCTCGACGCTGAGCTGATCTGTTCCCGCACGTCCTGACCCTATCCGGCGCCCGCTGTGCGGCCCGGGACTCCCCCGAGCCGTGCGGACACCTTACCGCTGTCCGCGATCATGAACTCAGCCGAGCCTGTTGTCGGTGCCTCGCGGCCCCGTGTGAATGGACTCGGCGTTGAGCGTCGGCTGCCAGTCGAAGATGTAGCCGTCCTCCATGGACCCGATGACGACCTCGGCGCCCGCGACCGCGCCCGCCTTGACCAGCTCCTCCTCGACACCCAGCCGCTCCAGGCGGTCGGCCAGGTAGCCCACGGCCTCGTCGTTGGTGAAGTCGGTCTGCCTGATCCAGCGCTCCGGCTTCTCTCCGGTGACCTGGAACAGGCCGTCGTTGACCTTGCGGACGCTGAAGCCGGTCGTGCCGAGCTGCTTCGGCCGCAGCACCAGCCGCGTCGGCTCCTGGACCGGCTTGCTGGCGCGCGCCGCGGCCACCCACTCGCCCATCGCGAACGTGAACTCCCGCAGCCCCTCGTGCGTGGCCGCCGAGATCGTGAACACCTTCAGCCCGCGCGACTCCAGGTCGGAGCGCACGATGTCGGCCAGGTCACGGGCGTCGGGCACGTCCGCCTTGTTCAGCACGACCATCCTGGGCCTGTCCTCGAGCTGGCCGTAGGCGTGCAGTTCGGCCTCGATCACCTCGTAGTCGGTGATCGGGTCGCGTCCCGGCTCCATGGTCGCGCAGTCGATGACGTGCACGAGCATGTCGCACCGCTCGACGTGGCGGAGGAACTCGTGGCCGAGCCCCTTGCCCTGCGACGCTCCCGGGATGAGCCCCGGCACGTCGGCCACGGTGAACACCGTCTCCCCCGCGGTGACCACGCCGAGGTTCGGGATCAGCGTCGTGAACGGGTAGTCGGCGATCTTCGGCCTGGCCGCGCTCAGCGCCGCGATCAGCGACGACTTGCCCGCGCTGGGGAAGCCCACCAGCGCCACGTCAGCGACGCTCTTGAGCTCCAGCACCACGTCGAGCGCGTCGCCGGGCTCGCCGAGCAGCGCGAACCCCGGAGCCTTCCGCTTCGCCGTCGCCAGGGCGGCGTTGCCGAGACCGCCGTGACCGCCCTCGGCGATCACGTAGCGGGTGCCGGCGCCGACCAGATCGACCAGCACCTCGCCGGTCTTCGCGTCCTTGACCACGGTCCCGTTGGGGACCGGCAGCACCACGTCACCGCCGTTGGCGCCTTCCCTGTTGCTGCCCTGTCCCTGCTTGCCGTTGGCGGCGCCGCGGTGCGGGCGGCGGTGGTAGTCGAGCAGCGTGGAGGTGTTGGCGTCGACCTCCAGGATGACGTCACCGCCCCTGCCGCCGTTGCCACCGTCAGGGCCGCCGAGCGGCTTGAACTTCTCCCGGTGGACGGACGCGCAGCCGTTCCCGCCATCACCGGCTTTGATATGCAGGATCACCTGATCCACGAAATCCGCCACAGCCCGCTCTCCATCCCGTCCGGGTCTTCTTCGTTGTCTGGTACGGCAAGCCGACGCGAGCCCACCCTGCCCACGTGGCCGGCGTCCCTCCAGGGAGACGCTCCTCCAGCGCGCGTGGCCGGCCGCCGTCACGCGGCCCGCCCCCGCCGCTCACCGGGATCCCCGGTGAGCCGCTCGCCCTCTGCGGGCCTGTCGCCGTTCACTGTCGTGGCTCGTCCGGCCGGTCACGCGGTCCGCGTGGCCGCCGTCTGTTCCGCCGCTCGCGTGCCGTACCGGACCTCGCAGGGCCCGGGAACGCGAACAAGGGGTGGACCATGACGATCCACCCCTTGCTACAACGCCTGTCGGCGGCGGATTTACTCCGCGACCGGGACGATGCTCACGGCGCGACGGCCGCGCTTGACGCCGAACTGCACGTGGCCGGCGGCCAGCGCGAACAGCGTGTCGTCGCCACCACGGCCGACGTTGTCGCCGGGGTGGAAGTGGGTGCCGCGCTGGCGGACGATGATCTCGCCCGCGTTGACCAGCTGGCCACCGAAGCGCTTGACGCCCAGGCGCTGGGCGTTGGAGTCACGGCCGTTCCGGGTGGACGACGCGCCCTTCTTGTGTGCCATCTCTCAAACTCCCGATCAGGCCTGGTTGATACCGGTGATCTTCACCTGGGTGTACCGCTGGCGGTGACCCTGGCGCTTCTTGTAACCGGTCTTGTTCTTGTACTTGAGGATGCGGATCTTGGGGCCCTTGGTCTCGCCGAGAATCTCGGCGCTGACCGTGAACTTGCCCGCCTCCGTGGTCACGTCGCCGTCGTTGACGACGAGCACCGTCGGCAGCGAAACCGAAGAACCGACCTCGCCGGCGACCTTGTCCACCTCGAGGACGTCACCGACGGAGACCTTCTGCTGCCTGCCGCCGCAACGAACGATCGCGTACACCGCGGAACCCTTCTGCTGACTCTCTGAATGCTGCGCCCGGCATTCGATCACTGTCTGGAACCGACGAACCGAGTGGGCGCGCGAACAGGGCGCGTCACTGGACGCACCGATTGACTAGGTTACCGGATTAGCGGCCCCCGGTCGAACCGGCTGGATCGTCGGACAAGTCGGCCGTTCCCGCCGGCGCTCCACCCGTTCAAGGGCAGGTCACGCCGTGCCTGGAGGGCCGGCTCGGTTGGCGCCCCGCCGGAGCGGGGCGCCGCCGAAGACGGCGCTAGTCGGCCGACTTGGCTCGGCGGGAGCGTCGCCGCCCCCTGCCTGAAGTCTGGTTCGCCTGGTCGTCCTCCGTGCCCGGAACGTCATCAAGCGCACCGGTCACGGTATCACGGCTCAGGGAGTCGTTGGCCGCGGAGACCTTCTCCGCGACCGCCTTCTCGATGGCCATCTTGCCCTGCGTGCCGCGCGGCTCCGGCTTGCCCTCGACCGGCTCGGAGGAGACGATCAGGCCACGCCCGTTGCAGCAGTCGCACGGCGTCGAGAAGGCCTCCAGCAGGCCCTGACCGACCCGCTTACGGGTCATCTGGACCAGGCCGAGCGAGGTGACCTCGGCGACCTGGTGCTTGGTCCTGTCGCGGGCCAGGCACTCCAGCAGCCGCCGCAGCACCAGATCGCGGTTGGACTCCAGGACCATGTCGATGAAGTCGATGACGATGATGCCGCCGATGTCGCGCAGCCTGAGCTGGCGGACGATCTCCTCGGCCGCCTCCAGGTTGTTGCGGGTGACGGTCTCCTCGAGGTTGCCGCCCTGGCCGGTGAACTTGCCGGTGTTGACGTCGACGACGGTCATCGCCTCGGTGCGGTCGATCACCAGCGAGCCGCCGGAGGGCAGCCACACCTTGCGCTCCAGGGCCTTGGCCAGCTGCTCGTCGATCCGGTACGACTCGAAGACGTCGCCTTCCTCGTCCCAGCGCGACAGCCGGTCGGCCAGGTGCGGCGCGACGTACTTGACGTACTCGTCGACCGTCTCCCACGCGTCCTCGCCCTGCACGACCAGCGAGGTGAAGTCCTCGTTGAACACGTCGCGGACGACGCGGACGGTCAGGTCGGGCTCGGACGACAGCAGCTCAGGAGGGCTGGCGGACTTGGCCTTCTTCTGGATGGCCTCCCACTGCGCCGACAGCCTGGCCACGTCACGGCCGAGCTCCTCCTCCGAGGCGCCCTCGGCGGCCGTGCGCACGATGACGCCGGCGTTCTCGGGCATGACCTTCTTCAGGATGCTCTTGAGCCGCGTGCGCTCCTTGTCGGGCAGCTTGCGGCTGATGCCGGTCATCGACCCGTCAGGCACGTACACGAGGTAGCGGCCGGGCAGCGAGATCTGGCTGGTGAGCCTGGCGCCCTTGTGACCGAGGGGGTCCTTGGTGACCTGCACCAGCACCGACTGGCCCGACTTGAGCGCGGCCTCGATGCGCTTGGGCTGTCCCTCCAGGCCCGCGGTGTCGAAGTTGACCTCGCCGGCGTACAGGACGGCGTTGCGGCCCTTGCCGATGTCGACGAACGCCGCCTCCATCGAGGGCAGCACGTTCTGCACCTTGCCGAGGTAGACGTTGCCCACGTAGGACTGGCTGGCCTCGCGGTTGACGTAGTGCTCGACGAGGACGCCGTCCTCCAGGACCGCGATCTGGGTGCGGTCGCCGTGGCGGCGCACCACCATCATCCTGTCGACCGACTCGCGCCGGGCCAGGAACTCCGACTCGGTGATGATCGGCGGCCTGCGGCGGCCCAGCTCGCGCCCCTCGCGGCGGCGCTGCTTCTTGGCCTCGAGCCGGGTGGAGCCGCGCACGCTCTGCACGCCGTCGGCGGAGGTGTCGAGCGAGCTCGACCTGCCCGCGCGCGGCGCGCGGATGCGCACCACCGTGTTCGGCGGGTCGTCGCTGGAGGGCTCGGGGCTCTCGTCGCCGCCCCTGCGCCGCCTGCGCCTGCGGCGCCGCGACCCCGTCGACTCCTCCTCGTCGGCCTGCGACTCCTCGGCCTCCTCGCCGCCGTCGGCGGCCTCCTCGTCCTCTTCCTGCTCGTCGGAGTCGCCCGCGTCCTCGTCGCGCTCACGCGACTTGCCGCGGCCCCTGCCGCCCCTGCGGCGACGACGGCGACGGCTGCCGCCGTCGTCCTCGGTCTCGTCGCCCTCGGTCTCGTCCTCGGTCTCGTCGACGTCCTCGGCGCTCTCCTCGTCGAACAGCGCCTCGGCCTCGTCGGCCGCCTGCGGCTTGACGGGCTGCGCGGGCTCGACCCTGACGGGCTGCGCCTGGCTGGGGTCGGGTGCCTGGAACAGGGGCGTGAAGACGGCGGCGGGCCGCTGGAAGGTGGTACCGGGCTCCTGCGCCGCCTGCGCGGAGACGCCGAACGGGTCCGCGAACAGCGCGGGCCTGCCGACCGGCTCCTCGTCGAGGTCCTCGCCCGCCGGCTCGTCGTCGAGCGGCTCGCTCTCCGGCAGCGTGTCCACCAGCTCGGCGGCCACGACGGCCTCGACCGGCGACTCGGGCTCAGGCTCGGGGGCCGCCTCGGCCTTCTTGCGGGTACGGCGCCGCTTCGGCGCCTCCTCCACGGCAGCCGCGTCCCCGCCTTCGGGCACGCCCGCGGATTCGCCCGCGGCGGCCTCCTCGGCCGCCTGAGCCTCTTCCGCGGCCTTCTTGGTGGTACGGCGGCGCGTGGCCGTCGTGGCGGTCGACCTGGACCTGGTGGCGCGCTTGGGGGCGGGCGCCTCGACGGCCTCGGCCACGGCCTCCTCGACCACGCTGGCCGTCGCGCCGGCGCCTTCCGTGGCGTCGCGCCCTGAAGTGCCGGACGCCGCGCCGTTGGAACCCGCGGCGTCGGCCGCCGGGCCGTCGGATCCCGTGCCGCCGGACGCCGTGCCGTTGGACTGGGCCGCGGCCGCCTCGGCCGGGGCGGAAAAACCGGTTGACGCCGGCCCCGCCGGGCCGGAAGCCTGCGTGGTGACGACTACCGTGGGAACATCGTCGATCTCCGGCGGCGGCCCCGCGGGCCTGCTCGCCGAGCGCCGGCGCTTCGGCGCGGCAGTCTGTTCTGTTGTTTCCCCGTCGGGGCCATGGGCCCCGGTACCGGGCTCGTTGTCGAGCATGCGGGCGCTCTCCCGTCAGCTCCCGGGCGCGTCGCCGCGCCGCGCAGGAGCCCTCGTGTCTCGTTGTCCGTCCGCGCCTGCGAAGGCATGGACGCCAAGTCCTGTCAGCGGTCGAGCCCTCCGAACCCCGCCACCGTGCGGGGCTCGCAAAGCTCTCCCTTCTCGTGTGAGACGCGGGACCGCCATGTCACGTTCGTGCCAGTGCGGCAGGTCACATCTCTCACTAGCCGTCGACGTGCGCGCCTGCCGGTCCCGCTTCGCCGCCGCGCGTCATGTCGCGGTCAAGGTCGAACGGGTCGGCGGGTTCACCGGATACGGCGTCGAGCGGCCCCTGCGCCAGCCTGGTCACCTCGGGGGGGACCGGCGGCGCGAAGTCGGCCACCAGGCGCAGGCCCGTGAGCACGTCGTCGGGTCGAACGGCCGGAGTCACGTGCCGAACAACCATGCGCAGTATGACACACGACTGTCCTGGCACCTGAGCTGCGGTTCCTTCTGAAGCCAGTGTCAGCACCGCCTCGCGGGCGTCGAATCGCCGCATCCCCTTCTTGGTGAGGCGTTCGACCTCGACGGTGCCCGCCGCGAGGAACTTCTCCACTGCCACGCGCGCGAGCTCACTGTCCGCGCCGGACAGCCTCAGCTCCCACGCCGAACCCTCCAGGCGGTCGGCGAGCGCTCCAGAACGCGCCTCGACGACGTCGAGGACGTCGAGGCCTGGAGGCAGCGAGGCGTCGAGATCCGCGCGGATCCTCCCGGGATCGCACGGCTCGGTCAGGCCGAGCTCGAGGTATTCGGCCTCGCTGGCGACACCCGTCGGCGCCGCACCCGCGTAGGAGATCTTCGGATGGGGAGAGAAACCCGCGCTGAAGGCCACAGGAATGCCGGCACGGCGAACCGCCCTCTCGACGGCCCGCGAGATGTCGCGGTGGCTGGTGAAGCGCAGGCGTCCGCGCTTGGCGTAGCGCACGCGTACGCGCTGCACCGTGGGCGCGGGCGGAGGCCCCTCGGGAACAGGCTTCAGAACGTCGTCTTCCTTCCCGTGTCAGAGTTACTTCTTTTTCAGGATAAGGCTGTCTCTATACCACAGTGAGCGGCAGCAGCTTCTTACCCGTCGGACCGATTTGAATCTCGGTGCCCATGGTGGGGCAGACGCCGCAGTCGTAGCAGGGAGTCCACCGGCAGTCCTCGACCTCGGTCTCGGTGACGGCGTCCTGCCAGTCCTGCCAGAGCCATTCGCGGTCGAGACCGGCGTCGAGGTGGTCCCATGGCAGGACCTCGTTCTCCTCGCGCTCACGCGTGGTGTACCAGTCGACCGCGACACCCGCCTTCTCGGCGGCGGTCATCCAGCGGTCGTAGGAGAAGTGCTCGCTCCAGCCGTCGAAGCGGCCGCCGTCCTCCCAGGCGGCCCTGATGACCGCGCCGACCCTGCGGTCGCCACGCGAGAGCAGGCCCTCCACGATCGAGGGCTTGCCGTCGTGGTAACGGTAGCCGATGGCCTTGCCGTACTCCCTGTCGCCGCGCAGCGACTCGCGCAGGGCCTTGAGCCGCCGGTCGACGGTCTCGTGATCGGCCTGCGCGGCCCACTGGAACGGGGTGTGCGGCTTGGGCACGAACCCGCCGATGGAGACCGTGCAGCGGATGTCGCGCGAGCCCGTGGCCTCGCGGCCCGCCTTGATGACCTTCTTGGCCAGATCGGCGATGCCCAGCACGTCCTCGTCCTGCTCGGTGGGCAGGCCGCACATGAAGTAGAGCTTCACCTGACGCCAGCCCTGGCTGTAGGCCGTGGTGACGGTGCGAATCAGGTCTTCCTCGGTGACCATCTTGTTGATCACCTTGCGCATGCGCTCGGAACCGCCTTCGGGCGCGAAGGTCAGGCCCGAACGGCGGCCGTTGCGCGAGAACTCGTTGGCCAGGTCGATGTTGAAGGCGTCGACCCTGGTGGAGGGCAGCGACAGCGAGGTGTTGGTGCCCTCGTAGCGGTCGGCCAGGCCCTTGGCCACCTCGCCGATCTCCGAGTGGTCGGCCGACGAGAGCGACAGCAGGCCGACCTCGTTGAAGCCGGACTCGCGGATGCCGTTCTCGACCATGGCGCCGATCGTGGTGATCGACCGCTCGCGGACGGGACGCGTGATCATGCCGGCCTGGCAGAACCTGCAGCCCCTGGTGCAGCCGCGGAAGATCTCCACGCTGAACCGCTCATGAACGGTCTCGGCCAGCGGGACGAGCGGCTTCTTCGGATATGGCCACTCGTCGAGGTCCATGACGGTGTGCTTGTGCACGCGCCACGGCACGTTGCTCCTGTTGGGAGCGACGCGCTTGATGCGCCCGTCGGGGTGGTACTCGACGTCGTAGAACTTCGGGACGTACACGCCGCCCGACTCGGCCAGCCGCATCAGCAGCTCGTCACGACCGCCCGGCCGTCCCTCGGCCTTCCACTCTCGGACGACCTCGCTGATGGCGATGGCGATCTGCTCGCCGTCACCCAGCACGGCCGCGTCGAGGAAGTCGGCGATCGGCTCGGGGTTGAAGGCGGCGTGGCCGCCGGCCAGCACGATCGGGTCGTCGTCGCCGCGGTCGACCGACATCAGCGGGATGCCGGCCAGGTCGAGCGCGGTCAGCATGTTGGTGTAGCCCAACTCCGTGGAGAACGACACGCCGAGCACGTCGAAGGCGCGCACGGGCCGGTGACCGTCCACGGTGAACTGAGGGACGCCCTCCGCGCGCATGAGCGCCTCGAGGTCGGGCCACACGGAGTAGGTGCGCTCGGCCAGCGTGTCGGGCAGCTCGTTGAGGATCTCGTAGAGGATGGCCACGCCCTGGTTGGGCAGGCCGACCTCGTAGGCGTCGGGATACATCAGCGCCCAGCGCACCGACGCCTCGTCCCAGTCCTTCACCGTCGAGTTGAGTTCACCCCCGACGTACTGGATCGGCTTCTGCACCTTGGGCAGCAGCGCTTCCAGGCGTGGGAACAATGACTCGACAGACATAGCACCAAGGGTAATGGAGCGACAACACCACTGTGTCGGGCCCGAGGATCGCCGTCAGAAGGGTCTCTCCCTGATCCTGATCGCCTGCAGCATTCCCACCGCGATCAGGTTGGCGAAGGTCGAGGTGCCGCCGTAGGAGACGAACGGCAGCGGCAGCCCAGTGATCGGCATGATCCCGATCGTCATCCCGATGTTGACGAAGGACTGGAACGCCAGCCAGCACACGATCGTGCCCGCCACCAGCGTGCCGAAGCGGTCCTCGCACTGCTTGGCGATGTGCAGGCCGCGCATCAGCACCACGCCGAGCAGCGCCACGACCGTGACCGAGCCGAGGAAGCCGAACTCCTCGCCCGCGACGGTGAAGATGAAGTCGGTGTGCTGCTCGGGCACGAACCTGCCCGTCGTCTGGCCGCCCATGAACAGACCCTTGCCGAAGAGCTCGCCCGAGCCGATCGCGATCAGCGACTGCGTGCTGTTGTAGCCGACTCCCCGCGGGTCCACGCTCGGGTCGAGGAAGGCGGTGAACCGCGCGATCTGGTACGGCTCCAGCAGGTCGAAGACCCACACGCACACCCCGGCGGCCACGACGGACAGCGTCAGCAGGATGATCCACCGCTTCTGGACCCCCCCGATGACCAGCGCCGCCGCGGCGATGACGGCCAGCACGAGGGTGGTGCCGAGGTCGGGCTGGAGCATGACCAGGCCCATCGTCCCCGCCGCCAGCACCAGCGCGAACAGCACGTCGAGCCCGCGGGGCCGGTCGGTGCCCTCCGCCGGCTGGGCGAGCAGCATCGACAGCATCAGGATCAGCCCGACCTTGGCGAACTCCGAGGGTTGGATCGCGAATCCGCCGCCGAGCATGATCCACGAGTGCGAGCCGTTGACCGTCGTGCCTACGGGCGTCGCCACCAGCACCAGCCCGGCCACCGTCACCAGGTACGCCATCGGCGCGTAGGCCCGCAGCATCCGGTGGTCGATCATCGCCACCGCGCCGCACATCACCGCGCCGATGATCAGGTTGAGCGCGTGCTTCTTGACCAGTCCCGTGGACCCCAGCGCCCACGTGCGGGTCGAGGACCACACCAGCAACGTGCCGATCACGCCCAGCGCGGCGACCGCCACCAGCATGACCCAGTCGAGCCGCCACAGCGCCGACTGCGCGTCCACGGCCTTCAACGCGAAGGCTCTGCGTGGCCTCAGATGCGTGCGGGCCGTCATCGCGCCACCGTGCCGTCACTCTTGATCTTCGGAAGCTGGCCGGTCGGCAATTCGGGCCGCCCGCCCTTGCCCTCTCCCTTGGCCTGGCCCTTCTCCGGATCCTTGGCCTGGTCCTTGGCCGGATCCTTGGTCTGGCCGTCGGCCCCCGACTCGAAGCCGTAGATCCCCTCGTAGATCTCCCGGGCCGCGGGCGCCGCGGTGGAACCGCCCATTCCGCCCTGCGACACCATCACCACGACCACGAACCTGGGCTTCTCGGTCGGCGCGAACGAGGCGAACCACGAGGTGTCGGCCTTGCCCCACACCTCGGCCGTGCCCGTCTTGCCGCCGACCTTCACCTTGTCCATCGGGAACCCGCTGAAGGCGCCTGCCGCGGTGCCGTCGGAGGCGACCTGGCTGAGCGCTTTCTTGATGTAGGCCCGCTCGGTGGCGCTCAGCGGCAGCTTGCCCCTGACCGGGACCTCGATCTTCTTCACCAGCGTGCCGTCGGGCCGTACCTGCGCCCACCCGATCCGCGGGCTGCGCACCTTGCCGTCACTGACCAGCGCCGCGTACGCGGCCGCCAGCTGCAGCGGCGTCACGAGCACGTCGCCCTGCCCGATGGAGAAGTTGGCGGCGTCTCCCGGCCGCAGCAGGTAGCCCTCCAGGCAGTTCTCGTAGGCCAGGCGCTTGAGGAAGGCGGCCCTGGCCCTGTCGGTCACCTCCGGATAGCCGGTGCGCGCGCGGCGGCAGTTGTTGGCGCTGGTGGCGGTCCACAGCTCCTTCTTCCACGTCCTGTCGGGGATCCTGCCCGACGACTCTCCCGGCAGGTCGACGCCCGTGGGACTGCCGAAACCGAAGGCCCGTGCCATGTTGGCGAACCGCTCCTTCGGCGGCTTCTTCGGCCGCAGCCCGCCGTCCTTGATCCACTGCTCGTAGGAGGACCTGTAGAAGATCGTGTCGCACGACTTCACCAGCGCGGTGTGAAGCGAGAGGGTGCCGAGGCCGATCCCGCGGAAGTTGCTGAACGACCGGCTGCCGACCATGTAGGAGCCCGGGCAGGCGTACTGGCCGTGCAGCGGGTACCCCGCACGCAGCATCGCCGACACCGACGACACCTTGAACGTCGAGCCGGGCGCGAACTGCCCGTTGATGGCCCGCGAGACCAGTGGCTTGCCCTCCTTCTCCGACAGCAGCCGCTGGTACTCCTTCTCGGAGATCCCGCCCGTCCAGATCGAGGGGTCGTAGCCGGGCGCGCTGGCCAGCGCCAGCACCCTGCCCGACCGGGGGTCGAGCACGACCCCCGCCGCGCCGTCCGCCTGGGGCACCTTCTTCATCGCCCCGTTGATGGCCTTCTCCACGATGCCCTGGATCCGCGCGTCGATGCTGGTGATCAGCGTGTCGCCGGGAATGGGCGCCACGCGCTGCTCCACCCCGAGCGACTTGCCCATCCGGTCGACCTGGACCTTGCGCAGCCCCGTCTTGCCACGCAGCGCCTCGTCGTAGACGAACTCCAGGCCGTCCCGCCCCACCACGTCGACGCCGGAGAACTCGGCCTTCAGCCCCGCGCGCTTCTCCAGCTCCTCCTCGGTGGCCGGCTGCAGGTAGCCGAGCATCTGCGCCCCCGCCTTGCCGCCCGGGTACTCCCTGACGGCCTGCACCTCGGCCGTCACGCCGGGGAACTCCTCCTGGCGCTCCAGGATCTGCAGCGCCTCGCGCGTGGTGGCCTTCTGGTCGATGGGGATCGGCTGGTACGGCGAGCCCGTCCAGCACGGCCTGGTCACGCCTGGCCCGCACGGCTGGATGCGCTTCTCCAGCAGCTTGGCGGGAGTGCCGAGCACGCCCGCGAGCCGTTGGAGCACCGCGGCGCCGCCGTCGCTCATCCTGATCAGCGCGGTCCTGTCCACCGAGATCACCAGCGCCGTCCGGTTGCGGACGAGCGGCCGTCCCCACGCGTCGAGGATCTGCCCTCGTACGGCGGGCACGATGACGTTCCTGTTCCTGGTCTCGTCGGCGGCGCTGACGAACTCCGCGCCACGCATCATCTGGACCTGCCACAGCCGTACCGCCAGCACCGCCAGCATCGTGACGACCAGCACGTGGAGCACGAGGAGCCTGGTGCGCATCCTGGTCATGCCGCGAACTCCTCCGATCTGCCGACGGTGAGCAGCCAGATGACCACAGGGGCCGCGAGCAGCGAGTAGAACACGGTGACGGGCACGCCCGACGCGATCGAGGCCGCCGTCACGCGCGGATCGCCGATCAACCAGCCCACGGCGCCCGCCAGCAGCGGCGCCGCCAGCACGCACAGCATGACGGTCGGGACCGTCCCTCCCAGCCCGCGTCCCGCGACGTAGCCGACCAGCGCGTAGACGAAGGCGTACTGCCCGAGCACGTGCGCCGTCGGCGGCATCAGGTCCACCAGCATCCCCGCGCTGAACCCGATCATCGCCCCCGCCGAGGGCCCCCTGGCCAGCGCCATCCCGATCACGACCAGCAGCACCAGATCGGGCCCGCCGCCGGGCGGGAGCGGGAACCTGTTGACGACCGTGACCTGCACCAGCAGCGCGACCAGCACGGCCAGGACAGCGATCATCGCTCGCCCGCCAGTCTGGGCAGCACCGCGTCGCGCGGGTCGCGCCGCGGCGCGGCGATCACCACCCCCACCGCGTCGAGAGCGCTGAGGTCGGCGAAGGGGCGCGCGTAGGCGATGCGGGTCAGCTCGCCCGGCGTCGCCTCCACCCGCTCGATCACCCCGATCGGCACCCCCGGCACGTACGGCACGCCGCGCTGCGAGCCGAAGCTGACGATCCTGGTGCCCGGGGTCAGCTGGGCGGTGGAGTCGAGCAACCGGAACTGCACCAGCCTGCCGTACTCGCCGACGCCGTGGATGACGCCGATCTCGTTGCCGCCCTCGAGCCTGGCACCCGCCGACGAAGCGGGATCGCTCAGCAACATGACGGTCGCGTTCCTCGCCGTCGCCTGCACCACCCTTCCCACCAGTCCCTCGCCGTTGATCACCGTCATCTCCGGCCGCACCCCGTCGCTGGTGCCGGCGTCGATCTCGATCGCGTCCTCGAACCCCGGATGGCCCCTGCGGGCCACCACGTTCGCGGGCACGATGGTGTAGCCGCCGCGCTTGGAGGTGCCGAGCAGCCTGCGCAGTTCCGCCGAGCGGGCCTTGTCCAGGCTCTCCGCCGCGAGGTCGGCACGGAGCCTGGCGTTCTGGGCCTCCAGCTCCTTGATCCTGTCGCGGGCCCCGGTGGCCCCCGCGATCGCGCCGACGAAGTCGCTGACAGGAGTAACCACACCGGCGACGAACCGCTCCGCGGTGCCGAACAGGGACGAACCGACTCCGCGCAGCAGGCCGAAGGGCGAGCTCCCGTTCGCGCGGTGATCGATGGTCAGCACCACCAGCGCCACGGCGAGCAGCAGTCCGAGGATCAGCCTTGCCCGGCGCGTATCTCTCATCTCAGTGACGTGGTTCCGGTACGAGCACGGCGTGGAGCGCCTCGAACTCCTCGACGCACTTGCCTGAGCCGAGCGCCACGGAGTCGAGCGGGTTCTCCACCATGTGCACGGGCATGCCGGTCTCGTCCCTCAGCCGCTCGTCGAGCCCCTTGAGCAGGGCTCCGCCACCGGTGAGAGCGATGCCCCTGTCCATCAGGTCGCCCGACAGCTCCGGCGGGCACTTGTCGAGCGTGGTCTTGACCGCGTCGATGATGGTGTTGACCTGCTCCCTGATCGCCTTCCTGATCTCCTCGGCGGAGACCACGATCGTCTTGGGCAACCCGCTGACCAGGTCACGGCCCCGGATCTCGGCGTGGAACTCGTCCTCGGACGCGCACGCCGAGCCGATGGCCATCTTGATCTCCTCTGCGGTGCGCTCGCCGAGCATCAGCGAGTGTTCCTTCTTCGCGAAGGTGATCACCGCCTGGTCCAGCTCGTCGCCGCCGACCCTGATCGACTGGCTGGTCACCACGCCACCCATCGAGATGATGGCGACCTCGGTGGTGCCGCCGCCGATGTCGACGACCATGTTGCCCGTCGGCTCGTGGACCGGCAGACCTGCGCCGATCGCCGCGGCCATGGGCTCCTCGACGATGTAGACCTTGCGCGCGCCAGCCTGGTAGCCGGCCTCCTTCACCGCCCGCTGCTCCACACCGGTGATCCCGCTGGGCACGGCGATGATGATGCGCGGCTTGGCGAAGTGGCGGCGCTTGTGGACTCGCTGGATGAAGTAGCGCAACATCCGCTCGGTCACGTCGAAGTCGGCGATCACCCCGTCCTTCAGGGGGCGCACGGCGACGATGTTGCCCGGCGTCCGGCCGATCATCCGCTTGGCCTCGATGCCAACCGCGACGATCTTGCCGGTGGTGGTATTGATCGCGACGACGGACGGCTCGTTGAGCACGATGCCGCGGCCACGCACGTAGACCAACGTGTTGGCGGTACCGAGATCGACTGCCATGTCACGGCCGAGAAAGGCGAGCCTGCTGCTCATGGGGAGCCCCGTAACGTCGTTCGCGAATAATTACGGATCGCATTTGAATCGTAACGTGACGTACCCTCCTGGGAGCGCAATGAGCCCGGGTGCCCCACAAAAATCTTGTCGCCTCCCCGTCACCACCCGTTTGCCCGCAAACCACCATCAGCTCAGACACGCCGCGAGCGCCGCGCCCGAGGGCCGTCACCGAGGGCCCCTCGACGGGGTGGCCGAGGTGCGGAATAGCCCGATTTGTCAGGGGTTTACGAGGTGGCGATAAGTCCGTTTCGCCGGATTCTTGCACGGTAAGGGCCATGCAAAATCACACCAAGGACGATCACTGAGATCACGCCCGCCTCGTCACCCTACGAGCGCCGCCTCCGGCCCGAACCGCCCATGACCATCCCCGGTCCATGCCCGTCACCCCCATGACCGTCATCCCCTATGACCGTCACCCCCGAGACCATCACCCGGAGACCATCACCGCCGCCACCCGGAGCCCATCACCGCCGCGGCAAGCCCAAACCCAAGCCCACAATCTCACCCCCAAGCTCACGATCTCCCCGCCCAGCCCACGACTCACACCACGGCCTCAGCGCACCGAACACGGCCTCACTGCTCACGCCACGGCGTCTCACTCCGCCCGTACCGCTGCCTCACCGCGCGCGCCACGCCCTCACCGCCCGGACCATGGCCTCTCACTCCGCCCGCACCGCTGCCTCACCGCGCGCGCCACGCCCTCACCGCCCGGACCATGGCCTCTCACTCCGCCCGCACCGCTGCCTCACCGCGCGCGCCACGGCCTCACCGCCCGGACCCACCACACTTCACCGCCCGACCCACGGCTCACCGTCCGGACCACCGCTTCACCGCCCGGACCACAGCCTCACCCTGCGCGCCACGGGTTCACCCACCGTCCCCGCCGTCGCGGAGAACCCATGGCAGCCCGCGCAGGCGCGGCGCCGCCCCGAGAGCGCCGCATGGCGGACACCATCGCCCAGCGGAGACACCCTCCGCCCGGGAACCGGTGCCTCCAGAGCCCACCACCACAGAAGGCAGGCATCAGGAGATCTCCCCCGCAAAGCCGTCGGCCAAGCCCTCGAAACGCCGAACGCCGGCCCCGCGTTCGTGCGGGGCCGGCGTCCGTGGTCGAACCTCAGAAACGGTCCGGGAAGAAGATCTTGATCTCGCGCGCGGACGACTCGGGCGAGTCGGAGCCGTGGACGACGTTCTCGCCGATCTCCAGAGCGTGGTCGCCCCGGATCGTGCCGGGGGCGGACTTCACCGGGTCGGTCAGACCGGCCAGCGAACGGAACGCCTCGACGGCGCGGGGGCCCTCGACCACGAGGGCGACCAGCGGCGCGGAGGTGATGAACTCCACCAGCTCGCCGAAGAACGGCCGCTCGGAGTGCTCGGCGTAGTGGGCCTTGGCGGTCTCGGCGTCGAGCTGGCGCAGCTCCATGGCCACGATCTTGAGGCCCTTGCGCTCGATGCGAGCGATCACGTCACCGATGAGGCCGCGCTTCACCCCGTCGGGCTTGATCAGGACAAGAGTGCGCTCGGACACTGGTGGTTCTCCTTTGAACTGGATGTCTTGGTCGCGAAATGCGGCGAACGCGCGAAGCTTACCGCCCTCTCACGAATTCCCCGCGCTCGACGGCGTCCACCAGGCCGACTGCCCCGTCCGCCACGGCGCTCACCTAGTCGGCGTCGGAGTCTTCGGGAGACTGGGTGGGCGGTGGCACCACCGGCACGGGCCCCGTCCCCTCACCAGGCCGCTCCGCCTGGCCATTTCCCGTGGCCGGCCCTTCGCTGACCGCCCCGTCCGACGCGGCACCGTCGGGCGAGGGCTCTCCGTCCGCGGCGTCCTTGCGCTCAGACGTCCTGCTGGTGCCGCCGTTGGGCGTCCTCTCCGGCACGTCGGTCCCGGACAAGGCTGTGCCGTACCGGGTCCCGTCCGGCACTCCGCCCTCGGACGAACCTGCGCCGTACGAGGGCTTGTCCACTGCCCCACCCTCGGACGAACCCGTGCTGCCGTACGAGGGTTTGTCGGCCGCCTCGCCCTTGGAAGAGCCTGTGCCATACGGGCGCCTGTCCGAGGCGTCACGCGTGGACGAGCGTGCGCTCGGGGACGCGTCACCCTTGGACGTTCCCGCGCCGTGCGGGGGCCTGTTCAAGGCCTCACCCGTGGACGAGCCTGCGCTCGGGGACGCGTCACCCCTGGACGAACCCGCGCCGTGCGGGGGCCTGTTCGAGGCCTCACCCGTGGACGAGCCTGCGGCATGGGGGGATCCGTCCTCGCCGTGCACGCGCCGCGGCGTGACGCCCTCAGAGGAGGACGCGGAGCCCGGGCGGCTCCTGCCAGAGGAAGCCCCGTCAGCGGACGCCCGGTCACCCGCGACCTCCCGTCGAGCCGGCTTGGCGCGGGAGGAGGGCATCCTGGGCACCTCTCCCGTCGGCGCGTCCTCGTCCTGGGCGGTGGGGTTCGGCCTGGCAGTCGTCCCATCAGGCTCCTCCGGCGCGATCCCGTCGCCCGCCACGGGGAACTCGTCCGGCCACTCCCGCCGATGACCGTCGACGGCGCCCAGGCCCGCCTGTTCGGCGGTGGTCGCCGGCACCGCCTCGGCCGCGGGAGCCGTACCCTCCACATCCCCGGGAACTCCGCAGGGAATCTCGGATTCGGTCTCGGAGGCGCGGGCTGCCGAGCGCCGCCCCAGCAGGGCAGCCAGCACGATCACAGCCACCACCAGGAATCCGCCGATGAGCGCCCACAGGTGCAGCGCCTCCACGAACCTGTCGACGAGCTGCTGCGCCGACTGCGGCCTGCCGAGCAGCACCATCTGGATGCCGGTGCCGAGCAGGTATCCGGCCAGTACGCCGGGGAAACACAGCGTCAGCCCGTAGAGTGCCGCCCCCGGCCCCGACATCCGCAGTGCCGCCGTCAGCGCCACCGCGGCACCCACCGCCAGCAGCGCGAACGGCACGACGAGCATGAACCCGTCGCCGGCGGGCACCATGAGCCGAACCGTGCACAGTCCCAGCACGATCGTGACCAGGCCCGCCCTGGACAGCCGCTGCATCGACGCCATGTCAAGCATGCCGACGGCCAGCGCCGCGCCCGCGCCCATGAGCGCGCAGACCAGGAAGGGCAGCCACAGGCCGTTCAGCCCTGGCCCGCCGACCCCGCCCAGCTCCATGTAGGTGACCTGAGCGGCCGTCGGCAGCACCACGACCCCGACCGCGAGCATCGCGTAGGCGAGACTGCGGCCCGCGGGCCCCTCGAACGTGCCGATCGAGGCCAGCGTCAGCAACGCGGCGACGGAGAACAGCGCGGCCAGGATGACCAGCGCGGGCGGCCAGCCGAACGTGGTGCCGACGGCCAGCACGGCCAGCCCCGCGGCGGGGACGGCGGTCAGCGTCAGCCTGGTGCGCTCGACCGCGCGCGGCCCCGGCGTGCTCGGGGCGCCCGTCGCGACGCCGACCGCGAGGTAGATCGCCGCCAGCCCGAGCGCGATGCCGGTGAGCAGCGGGTACGGCTGCAGCGTGATCCGCCAGTCACGCACGTCGTCGAGCGGCCACAGCGCCAGCGCCTGGGCGGCGAGCAGGCTGACGGCGAGCATGCCCGTCCAGAGCGCGCGCAGCAGCGGCGCCCGCTCCCAGGCGGCCATCAGCAGCGCCGGGACCAGCAGGCCCGCGCCCACCCCATGGACCACGCGCAGCGCCCCCACCAGGAAGGCCGATCCCGCGAAGCCGCCCGCCGCGTCGGCCACCGCCAGTACGGCGAGCCCGGTGAGCAGGATCGGCGCGGCCTTCATCCGCTGCACGAGCACCGAGGCCAGCGGCACGGTGAGCATCATCGCGGGCAGCGCCAGCCCGTGCGCCCTGATCAGGTCGAGCTTGTCGAACTCCGGCGGCAGCAACCCGGAGACCAGGGACACGGTGTTGGGGATGGAGAGGATCGCCAGGGGTAGCGCGGCGACGATCAGCAGCCCGAGTATCACGTCAAGCAGCCAGGCGAACCTGGCGCCTGTGGCGGGTCCGGGCAGGCCCATGGCCTGGGACCGCTCGATTGGGGGGACGGCCATGTTGGCCGACTTTAGCGGGAAGTCACGCCCTCGACACGGCGAGCGACGAATATCGCCGTGATCCACAGTGCCGCGAAGATCGTTCCGAGGACGAACATCATGGGCACCAGGAACCCCGTGGCGATCGCCAGCACCTGCACGATGCTGCCGATGATGTAGCCGACAGGCCGCTTGAGCAGGCCCGCAGCGACCACGCACAGCACCGCGAGGCCGATGCCGACCGTCACCGCGACCCCGACAGGGATCCCCTGGATCTGGATGGCGACGGGAGTGATGAGCGCGACCACGATCGCCTGCATCCCGAGCACGCTGGCGCCTAGTCGGCGCATGCCGGGCGTCACCTCGAAGTTCATGGCTTGTCCACCTTCAACAGCAGGCGAGCGTCGCCCGCGGTCACGACCGAGCCGGTGATGAGAACGCCGGTGCCGCTGAACTCGCCCGCGGCGTCGGCGATGCCGATGCCCCTGTCGATGGCGTCGTCGAGACGCTCCACGACGTGCACGCGGTCCTCGCCGAACACGCCTTCGGCCAGTTCGCCCAGCTCCTCCGCGGACATCGACCGCGGTGAGGAGTTCCTGGTGACGATGATCTCGTCCAGGACCGGCTCGAGGAGCTCGAGCAGGCCGCTGACGTCCTTGTCCGCCATCACCGCCATGACGCCGATCACCTTGGCGAAGTCGAACGCCTCGTGCAGCCCGTCGAGCGTGGCCTCCATGCCACCGGTGTTGTGCGCGGCGTCGACGACGACCGTGGGGTTCCTGCGGACAACCTCCAGCCGGCCCGGCGAGGAGGCCTGGGCGAAGGCCTGCCGTACCAGCTCGACGTCGAGGGGGTCGTCGCCCGCGGTCAGCGCCTCGACGGCCGCCAGTGCGCAGACGGCGTTGCCGGCCTGGTGCGCGCCGTACAGGGGCAGGTAGACGTCCTCGTAGACGCCCTTGAGGCCGCGCAGGGTGAGCAGCTGGCCGCCCATCGCCACCTCGCGGCTCAGCACGCCGAACTCCAGCCCCTCGCGCGCCACCACCGCGCCCACCTCTGCGGCCTTGCGCATGAGCACCTCGGCGGCCTCGAGATCCTGCTGCGCGAGGATCGTGGTGCCGCCGGGCTTGATGATGCCCGCCTTCTCGCCGGCGATCGACGGGATGTCGGGACCGAGCCTGTCGGTGTGGTCCAGCGAGATCGGCGTGATGATGGACACGGCGGCGTCCACGACGTTGGTGGCGTCCCAGGTGCCGCCCATCCCCGTCTCGATCACCGCGACGTCGACGGGCGTGTCGGCGAACGCCGCGTAGGCCATCGCCGTCAGCAGCTCGAAGTACTGGATGCGCCTGCCCTTGGTGTCGTTCAGCTCCACATAGGGCGCGATCTCCTCGTAGACCTCGGCGAACCGCTCCTCGCTCAGCGGCTCGCCGTCCACGACGATGCGCTCGCGCATGGTGATCAGGTGGGGGCTCGTGAAGCGCCCCACGCGCAGGTTGCGCTCCCTCAGCAGGGACTCGGTCAGCCGCGCCGTGCTCGTCTTGCCGTTCGTGCCGGCGATGTGCACGACGGGGTAGGCCTGCTGCGGGGAGCCGAGCAGGTCCAGAAGGGCCACGATTCTGTCCAGCGTCGGCTCGAAGTCCCATTCGACGCCGCGTTCCATGATGGCCCGCTCGACCGCACGATAATCCACATCACAACCCTATCCGGTCGTACGGCAGGCCCTTCCATAACGTCGGTCGTATGCACGTTTGGAGGGTAGGCCGCGCCTACGGCCGTTGCCATTCTTGGCCCATGGAAGGCGAAGGAATCACCAGGAAAACCGTGCTGAAGGCGGCTCTTTTAGCCGCCCCGCTCCCTTTGGTCGTCAGCCAGGCCAATGCCCTGGCCGGAGCGCCGCCCGCCCTCACCCCTTCGTGCGACGACGGCGACGACCCCACGCCGCCGCAGACCGAAGGTCCCTACTTCAAGCCGAACTCCCCACGCCGCTCGGTCCTCCCCGGCTCAGGCACCGCTCTGACAGTCAGCGGCTACGTCTTCGGCCTCGCCTGCCAGCCGCTGGCCAACGTGCTCATGGACTTCTGGCAGGCCGACCCCCAAGGCGCCTACGACAACCTCGGTTACGGCCTGCGCGGCCACCAGTTCACCGACGCGCAGGGCGCCTTCCGGCTGACGACCATCGTCCCAGGCCTCTACCCGGGCAGGACCAGGCACCTGCACGTGAAGCTGCAGGCGCCGAACCGTCCGGTCCTCACCACGCAGCTCTACTTCCCCGGCGAGCCCCGCAACAACACCGACACCATCTTCGACCCCGCGCTGCTCATGAACGTCCCGCAACCGGGCACGGCCACGTTCGACTTCGTGCTGAACGTTCCTGGAACCCCTCCGTCATCACCGCCCCCGTCGTCACCTCCTCCGGGCGGCGGCACGTGGCGGGCCGGCACCACCTATCCGACCGGCGCCCAGGTCGTGTACGGCGGGCAGACGTACCGCTGCCTCCAGGCCCACACGGCACAGGCGGGCTGGGAACCGCCCAACACTCCAGCGCTCTGGCAACGCGTCTGACGCCGCCGCCATTCTGATCCCAGCAATACAACAAGGGGGTCTCACCCAGCCGGTGAAACCCCGTGAAACGCCTGCGGAAAACGCCGGGAAAGCGCATACCCGGAAATGCAGAAAGGCCCCGCCGGGTATAACCCGGCAGGGCCTAACTGACAAGAATTGCGCGGCGGCGACCTACTCTCCCACACCCTCCC